>NZ_JBPJZI010000001.1:335536-969763 GCF_051216395.1 Variovorax cryoconiti
CAGCGCCGCCAGCGCCTGGCCCTCCACCGACATGTCGAACACGCGCTGGCCGGGGCCGGTGATGCCGGTATAGATCTCGGCGAGCAGCAGGTCGACCTGGTACGTGCCGTTGGCCACCGGCACCTCATAGGTGTAGCTGCCGCCCTGCGTCCAGCGCTCGTTCTGATACAGCGCATCGTCGGTCGTGCCGGAGATGCCGATGGACGTGGCGTAGACCTGGCTTGCCGCACCGCCGGTGGTCGGGCCGGCGTCGGCCTGGAACACCACGCCGTTGCTCGCGGTCACCTGGCCGCCGCCCACGTTCACCGCCTTGACGAGCTGGCCGGTCGGCCCCGTCGAGGTGATGAGGATGTCGTCGAACGATGCCTGGAAGGTGTTCTGGCTGCCCTCACCCGTGTTGCTCGACCACAGGCCGACGGCGAGGCCGCTGTCCTTGCCCTGCACTGCGTAGTCGCCGTCGATCGCGGTCAGGATCGAGGTGCCGGCGAGATGGATGGCATTGCCGGTCACCTTCACCGGCCCGCTGCTGCCGGTATAGGTCACCGACGGCGTGGCCTGCGACGTCGCGCGATTGACCAGGAGTTCAAAGACCAGGTTGCTGCTTGCAGGCGCTGTCGCGACGCCCGGCGCGTTCAGGGTCTGCGAGGCGATGACGGCGCCGTTGCTCTCGAGCTGGAACAGCATGCCGTTGGGCCCCGCCACCACCTTGAGGAAATTGGACTGGTCGCCGGTGCCGATAAAGCCGCCGATCTCGCGCACCGTGGGCGTTGTGGGCAGCCCGGGGAACGGATTGATCGCCGTCCACTTCACATTGAATGTCTGTACGTTCGGCGCCAGCGCCACGCCGGTCTGGAACACGAACTCGCCGGTGTTGGCGCTGCCGCTCGCCGTCCCCGTCGATACGTCCTCGACCACGACGAGACCACCGCCGGCGGCGGTGCCGATCTTCACGTTGGTGAGATCGAGGCCCCCCTCGGCGACAGGCGCCACGAAATCGCGTGTGCCGTTGGCCATGTGGCCGGTGAGGCCGAGGAACAGCCCGTCGGGGCCGGGCGCGCTGTTGCCGGCGCCGAACTGGAAGTTCCAGTTCAGGCTGGCGTTGCTCCCCAGGAACGTGCTCAAGCCATTGGCGGCGTCGGCCTGGAACGGGTCGACGGTATTGAGCAGGCCGTCATCGTCCATGTCCGGATCGCTCACAGGCGCCTGGTCGCTCGGTGTCAGGGCCAGGATCTGGTCGGCGCCGATCAGGGCGACCCAGATCGAGCCACCCGGCCCCTGGACCAGGTCGAGCGGCGTGCCGCCGGGTGTCGCGAGTGTTGTGACGCCCTGCACGGTGACGCCGTCCGGCGCGAGCTGGATCAGCTTCAGCGTGCCGTCGAACGAGGCGGTGATCAGGTCGCCCTTGATCTCGCCGTTGAAGCTCGTCGCGGTGTACTCCATCAGGCCATTGGTCGAGGCACCGAACTGCGCGAGCGATTGCTGTCCGGCGGTGAACTGGCCCTCCTGGGCAAGCCGCGCGGCGGAGGCGGTGAACTTGGAAGGGTCGATCACGAAGCCCGGAGCGATCTGCACGCCGGACGGCACAGCCGCTGCGGCATTGGGGATCGTGGCAATGACTTGCGGTTGGGATCCGTCGGCATAGGACAGGACGGAGCCGGTCTGGTTGCCACGCGTCGGATCCGGATGGCCGTAGTAGCTGCCGTCGGCCAGCAGGTAGAGAAAGTCGAGACTGCCGGTGCCGCCATTGTTGAACTGGTTGGTCGGCTTGCCGTTGGCATCGAGGATGGGCGCGCCGCCGAGACCCCCGTTGCTGCCGTTGTCGACGGTAAAGAGCTTGCCGGACTCGGTCAGAACCACATCGAAGGCGTTGCGCAGGCCGGTGGCGAAGATGCGCAGCGGCGCATCGGCCGGCAGGATCGCCTGATTGAGGCCGTCATTGCCGCCGAACGGTCCGCCCACATCCAGGCCGCCCGCAGTCTCGTTGCCCGTTGTGCCATTGTTGGATACCGTCGGGTCGTCGAGTGTGGGCAGGTCGTATTTGTAGGTGCTGGTAACACCGGGAGCGTAGGTGAAGACCTTGTTGGGAATGGCATCGAGTGCCACCAGGTCGATCTCGAGCACGGCAGCGGTCAGCGCATATTCCGGCGTGTTGGAGAAGAAACTCGAAGGCGCGCCGTTGTTGGTGTTGCCGCCCTGGGCCAGGTAGAGCTTGGTGCCGTCGGCGCTCAGCACCATGCCGTTGGGCGAGTGGTTCTCCTCCGAGCGCGGCAGGCCGCGAATCAGGTCGACTTTGCTCCAGCTGGCGCCGTTCCAGGTCAGCTTGGAAAGAATTCCGGAGTTGGTGTCAAGATTGAGATCGCCGGATTCGGCAATGCGCGGATCGCTCGAGGTGACGTAGATCACGGGATTGGCGGCGCTTCCCGCCACCACGATGCCGGTGACCTGCCGATCGGTCATCGAGGTGTTGAGCGACCCGTCGTCATCGTGATTGGGGATGCTCTTGATGAGGCTGAGCGTCTGCGCCTGGACCGCCGACCACTGACCGGGCACCGGCTGGGTGACATCGTAGATTCTGATGAGGCCGTCCTGCTGGGCGACATAAAGCCGGCCGTCGGGGCCGAACTGCAAGCTGGTGGGATTGGAAAGTCCGTCGGTGTGTCCGAATATCACAGCTTGAGTAGAGAAAGAGACTGCCATTTCGGCCTCCTTGACACACGCAACAGACAAACAGACGTGCCGGCTCGATTTGGACAAGGTGATAGCGTTGCTGGAAGCACGCGGCTGGCAGCCGCCCGCCTTCAGGTTCAACGCTGCGCCCCGTCAGCGGCGAGCGGCGAGATCCTTCACGCCGAGCCGAAAAATCCACACATTCCAAGTTGATCGTAGCAGAGCATTTATCGACTTTTGCTGTATTTCTACAGGCGACGAGTCGCGATCCATGACCATTCGCCGGTCCATAAAAACCGTACGGCAGTCGTCACAACTTTGTGACGGTTCTGTGCTTTCACCGGCAAGGTAGCGGAGCGCCATGAGCGGCCGGCGAAAGCGGGCCCACGGGCCATTCGCGCTCACTGGCGATGGAGCGCCAGCCTGCGCTGTCAGTGCGTCATTGAGAACCTTTCGCATTCATTTCCAAATTGAATCGGGCCATGTCTCGATCCAATTGGATGCAATTTGTCACCAACCGTAGACTCCGCCGCGCCCCGACGGTCAAAACCTTGACCGGATCGAGGGACAAAACCAACGAGGAGTGCTATGGCTGGACCATCTACCGGGGCTTTCAACGAAGCCGTCGCGACACCCGGGCAATTCCCCGCTGCTGCGGGGGGCAGTGCCGCCGGATGGCTGGACAAGGAACGCATCATTGCGGGCCCCGGGTTCAACCGCTGGGTGGTGCCACCCGCCGCGCTCGCGATCCATCTGTGCATCGGCATGGCCTACGGTTTCTCCGTGTTCTGGCTGCCGCTGTCGAAAATGCTGCAGACGGCCGGCACGGGCACGGCCTGCGGCAAGGACATGAGCTTCTTCGCCGAGTTGTTCGCCACCGGCTGCGACTGGCGCGTTGCGACGCTGGGCTGGATGTACACGCTGTTCTTCGTGTTCCTCGGCTGCTCGGCCGCCATCTGGGGCGGCTGGCTTGAGCGGGCCGGCCCGCGCAAGGCCGGCGTGGTGAGCGCGCTGTGCTGGTGCGGCGGCATGCTGCTGTCGGCGCTGGGCATCTACACCCACCAGTTCTGGATGATGATCCTCGGCTCGGGCGTGATCGGCGGCATCGGGCTGGGCCTGGGCTACATCTCGCCGGTGTCGACCCTGATCAAGTGGTTCCCCGACCGCCGCGGCATGGCCACCGGCATGGCCATCATGGGCTTCGGCGGCGGCGCGATGATCGGTTCGCCGCTGGCGGTCGAGCTGATGAAGTACTTCGGCACGCCGACCGACGCCGGCGTGATGCAGACCTTCGTCGTGATGGCGCTGGTCTACTTCGTCTTCATGATGGCCGGCGCGCTCGGCTACCGGGTGCCGCCCACCGGCTGGAAGCCCGCCGGCTGGACGCCGCCGGTGGCGCAGACCAGCAACGCCATGATCACGCAGCGCCACGTGCACGTGAAGAAGGTGTGGGGCATCCCGCAGTTCTGGCTCGTGTGGATCGTGCTGTGCATGAACGTGTCGGCCGGCATCGGCGTGATCGGCATGGCCTCGCCCATGCTGCAGGAAGTCTTCGGCGGCGGCCTGATCGACGTGCCGAAGAAGTTCGGCGAACTCGACAAGACCCAGCTCGCGGCGATCGCCGTGGTGGCCGGCGGCTTCACCGCGCTGCTGTCGCTCTTCAACATCGGCGGCCGCTTCGTGTGGGCCAGCCTGTCGGACAAGCTCGGCCGCAAGCTCACCTACACGGTCTTCTTCCTGCTGGGCGGCGTGCTCTACGCCAGCCTGCCGTCGTCGGCTGCGGCCGGCAACACGCTGCTCTTCGTGGGCGCGGTCTGCATCATCCTGTCGATGTACGGCGGCGGCTTCGCGACGGTGCCGGCCTACCTGGCTGACCTGTTCGGCACGCAGTTCGTCGGTGCCATCCACGGCCGCCTGCTCACCGCCTGGGCCACCGCGGGCATCCTGGGGCCGGTGGTCGTGAACTACATGCGCGAATACCAGTTGGGCCTGGGCCTGCCGCGCGAACAGGTCTACAACCAGACCATGTACATCCTGGTCGGCATGCTGGTCATCGGCCTGATTGCCAACCTGCTGGTGCGCCCGGTGGCCGACAAGCACTTCATGAGCGACGCGGAACTCGCCGTCGAGAAGAAGCTCGCCCACGAGAAGGCCGCCGCGTCCGAAGTGGGCAGCGGCTCGGGCCGGGCCGACCGGACGCCGACCTTCGTCGTGGCGCTGGCATGGGCGGCCGTCGGCATCCCGCTGGCCTGGGGCGTGTACAAAACCTTGATCAGCGCAGCCAAGTTCTTTCACTGAAGCTGCAGCAGAGCATCTGGCCATGAGCCTTTCAGGGCCGGCGTCCCATGGGCGCCGGCCCGAAGTCGTCAGGAGACCGCGATGAGCGAACAGAAAATAGAGTTCTACAAGGGCCCGGCCGGCGGCTGGGGCGCCCTGCGCAGCGTGACGAACGCGCTGCTCAGGCAGGACATCCCGGTGAAGGGCGCCAAGACGCTGCTCTCGGCCAACCAGCCCGATGGCTTCGACTGCCCCGGCTGTGCCTGGCCCGATCGCAACCATGCGTCGACCTTCGAGTTCTGCGAGAACGGCGTGAAGGCCGTCGCGGCCGAAGCGACCGCGCGCCGCGCCGGGCCCGAGCTGTTCGCGACGTACACCGTGGCCCAGCTCGCGCAGCAGAGCGACTTCTGGCTCGAAGACCAGGGCCGCCTGACGCACCCGATGGTCTACGACGCGGCCAGCGACAAGTACCTGCCGATCGAATGGGACGATGCCTTCGCGCTGGTCGCCCGGCACCTGAACGCGCTGCCCGACCCGAACCAGGCGATCTTCTACACCTCGGGCCGCGCCAGCAACGAGGCGGCCTTCCTGTACCAGCTGTTCGTGCGCGAGTACGGCACCAACAACTTCCCCGACTGCTCGAACATGTGCCACGAGCCGAGCGGCAGCGGCATGCGCCCACAGATCGGTGTGGGCAAGGGCACGGTCACGCTCGAGGACTTCGAGAAGACCGACGCCATCTTCATCTTCGGCCAGAACCCCGGCACCAACCACCCGCGCATGCTGGGCGAGCTGCGCGCGGCCCACAAGCGCGGCGCGAAGATCGTCAGCTTCAACCCGCTGCGCGAACGTGGCCTGGAGCGCTTCGCCGATCCGCAGGACAAGTTCGAGATGGCGACGCTCACCTCGACGGCCATCAGCACGCACTACTTCCAGCTGCGCGTGGGTGGCGACATGGCCGTCGTCGCCGGGATGATGAAGCACCTGATCGACCGCCAGGACGCGGGCGAGTCGCTGCTCGACCTCGACTTCATCAGCGAGCACACCACCGGCTTCAGCGACGTGGCCGAGCGCCTGCGTGGCGAGACCTGGGCCGTGCTCGAAGAAGAGTCGGGCCTTTCCGAGGCGCAGATCCGTGCGGCCGCCGACATCTACGGCGCCGCCAAGAGCGCGATCTTCTGCTGGGGCATGGGCATCACGCAGCACCAGAACTCGGTGGGCACGATCCAGATGCTGGTCAACCTGCTGATGATGCGCGGCAACATCGGCCGGCCCGGCGCCGGCCCGTGCCCGGTTCGCGGCCACAGCAACGTGCAGGGCGACCGCACGATGGGCATCTGGGAGAAGCCGCCGGCCGCGCTGCTCGACAAACTGGGCGAGGTCTTCGGCTTCGAGCCACCGCGCGCGCACGGCTGGGACACGGTCGAGTCGATCGCCGCCATGCGCGACGGCAAGGGCAAGGTCTTCTTCGCGCTGGGCGGCAACTTCGCGGCGGCCACGCCCGACACCTACGAGACCTGGAAGGCGCTGCGCCGCTGCGACCTCACAGTGCATGTCACGACCAAGCTCAACCGCAGCCACGTGGTGCACGGGCGCGAGGCGCTGATCCTGCCGTGCCTGGGCCGCACCGAGATTGATATCCAGGCCGGCGGCGCGCAGGGCGTGACGGTGGAAGACTCCATGAGCATGGTGCACATCTCCACCGGCATCAACCCGCCGGCGTCGGAGCACCTGCTGTCGGAGCCGGCCATCGTGGCGCGGCTGGCGGCGGCCACCCTCGGTGAATTCGGCCGGAACAGCAGCAGCACGCCGTGGCTCTGGCTGGTCGAGGACTACGCCCGCATCCGCGACAAGATCGAAGCGGTGTTCGCCGACTTCAAGGACTTCAACCTGCGCGTGGCCGTGCCCGGCGGCTTCCGCCTGCGCAACACCGCGAGCGAGCGGGTGTGGGCCACCCCGACGAAGAAGGCGAACTTCGTAGCGCACGGGGTGCCGCGCGACACCCCGTCACACCGTGCCCGCGCGCGCTTCGCGGGCAAGGGCGACACGGTGGTCTTCACGCTGCTCACGACGCGCTCGCACGACCAGTACAACACCACCATCTACGGCCACGACGACCGCTACCGCGGCGTGTTCGGCCAGCGCCGCGTGGTGTTCATCCACGAAGCCGACATCCGCGCGCTGGGCATGAAGGACGGCGACTGGGTCGACATCCAGACCGTGTGGGAAGACGCCGGCGACGGCAATCAGGTGCGTCGTGCCGATCGCTTCAAATTGGTGGCCTACGACATCCCGCGCGGCAACCTCGCCGCCTACTACCCCGAGACCAATCCGCTGGTGCCGCTGGATTCGGTCGCGCTCAATGCGGGCACGCCGGCCTCGAAGTCGATTCCCGTGATCCTCACGCCGCACACCGCGCCGATTCCGGTGAAGGCCGACCACGAGGCCAGCGCCTACGCCATCGGCTAAGGTGTGGGCATGACCACCCCCGGCATCGGCACCGACCTCGACCCGCTTTCTGAATCCATCCTGCGCGCGCTGGCCGACGCGCCGCGCGAAGGCGGCGTGTCGCTGCCGCGGCTGGGCAAGCAGTTGGGGCAGGGTGCGAGCGTGCTGATGCGCCAGCTCACGTTGATGGGCGACGCCACGCTCGCGGGCGTGCGGGGGCCGGGCTGGGTGCGCGTGGTGCAGCTGGACGACCGCTGGGTGGTGCACCTCGAAGCGCCGGGACGTGCGCTGGTGGCCGCGCTGCCGCCGACGGAGGCAGCACGATGAACGCCGAGATACGCCCCGTGCTGCCGCCGCTGTCCCACCGCACGGTGCAAGTCTTCGGCGGCACGGCCGATGCCGATGGCACGGCACGCCACGACGTGCTGGCGGCCGAGGTGCCGGTGGCGCTGGTCTTCAACGGCATCTCGCACGCGGTGATGATGGCGACGCCGCAGGACATCGAGGCCTTCGCGCTCGGCTTCGCGCTGAGCGAAGGCATCCTCGATGCCGCGGCCGACTGCCGTGGCATCGAGGTGAAGACGGTCGCTGCCGCTGAAGCCGGCCTGCCGACAGGCGTCGACGCGATCGAGGTGCAGCTCGAGATCTCCACCCGCAGCTTCGAGCGGCTCAAGGGCCGTCGCCGGAGTCTGGCGGGCCGCACCGGCTGCGGTGTGTGCGGTGTCGAGAGCTTCGCCGGCCTGGAGCTGCAATCGGAACCGTTGCCGGCCCATGACTGGATGGCACGTGTCGACCTGCCGACCGTGCTGCGCGCCATCGACGCGCTGCCGGCCTGGCAGCGCCTCAACGCCGAGGCGGGCGCCATCCATGCGGCCGGCTGGGCCACGCTGGAGGGCGAACTGGTCGCGGTGCTGGAAGACGTCGGTCGCCACAACGCGCTCGACAAGCTGATCGGCACGCTGGCCCGGATGGATCGCCTGGGCGAGCCGGGCTTCGTCGTGCTGTCGAGCCGTGGCAGCCACGAACTGGTGCGCAAGTGCACGCGCGTCGGCATCGCCGCGCTGGCCACGATCTCCGCGCCGACCGCGATGGGCGTGCATGTGGCCGAACTGGCCGGGCTGCGCCTGTGGGGGTTGTGCCGGGCGCCGCGGGCGGTGCTGTATGCCGCCGGCGCCGCGTCGGCCTGATGCTCAGGGGTGGGCGTCCCAGCCGGGCGGTGCAGGCTGGGCTGCGCTGTAGGCGCTGTGGAATTCGGCGGTCAGGGAATCCAGGTCGAGCGGGGCGCTCGGCTCGTGCAGTGGCTTGTCATTCAAAAAGCGCAGTACGCAGTCGCCCATCGTGATGGTGTCGCCGTGGCGCAGGCGCCGCACGCGTACCCGAACGTCGTTCACGTAGGTGCCGTTGCGGCTGCCGAGGTCGTGCAGCTTCACCGTGCCGCCGTCGCGCGAGAGCACCGCATGGTGCCGGCTGACGCTTTCCGCATCGATCACGATGCTGTTGAGCGAGCCGCGCCCGACGGTGGTCTGGCCGATGTGCAGGGGTATCAGCTTGGTCAGCCCTCGCTGGTTGATGACGATCAGTTTCGGCATGTGGTGGTCCTCGAGTCTTCTTGGGTGCGGGCGCCCGGCAGGACGGCGACGCCGCCCCGCCGCCTCTGGCGCCGTGCAGCCAATGTAGGCGCGAGGCGACGAGAACCAAAGTTCGAACAGAACGGGGGAATCCCTCCATCTCGCGGCTTTGGCCCTATGGCGTGCAGGCTTTGGGCAGTCGTTCACACATCGGCTATCGTCCCGCTCATGTCGACCGCCGAATCTTCTTCGCCCGCCCCGCGCCCCGCGCTCGACGTGGCCGTCGTCATGCGGCGCGAGCGCGTCCAGGGCCCGTCTGCCCACTGGCAGCCCTGGCGCTGGATCCTCGACAGCGTGGTGCCCGACGAACCCGCCTTCGGTACCGCGCCGCGGCTGCTGCATGACCACGACGGCGCGCAGCGCTGGCTGCACCCCGGCTTCAAGGCCGAGCTCTTTCGTGACGATGCCGAGGGCTACCACCTCAACGTGACCACGCCGGCCCCGTGCTGGTTCGTGCTGTGGCGCATGGAGGAAGCGCCGCGCCTGGCGCAAGAGCCGATCCCCGTGCCGGTGGTGGTGAGCCTGAGCTACAACGAAGCCGGCCGCTGGCTCGATGCGCAGGAGACGGTCGAGCAGGTGCCGGCGCCGCCGGAGGTCGTCGAGTGGGTGCGCGCCTTCGCCGCCGAGCACTACGTGATCGAGCCCAAGAAGCGCAAGCGGCCCGAGAGCTTCCGCCCGCTGACCGACCGCTTCGGCAACGTGGCGAGCGTGTCCACCGAGAAGAAGCGCGGGCGCGGTGCCGGCGATGTCTGAAGGCTTTTTCGACCGCTGGTCGCGGCGCAAGCAGCAGGCGCGCGACAGCGAGGCGCTGGCGGTCGCGCCGGCCGAGGCCGTGGCCGATGCGGTGTCGCCGGTCTTGCCGGAAGCGCCCGTGGCTGTGGTGTCGCCCGTCGCGCCCAGCGAGCCGGGCGCACCGCCGCCGCCCACGCTGGCTGACACCGCCGAACTCACCATCGACTCCGACTTCAAGCCTTTCATGGCGAAGGGCGTGGCGCCCGAGGTCAAGAACGCCGCCTTCAAGAAGCTCTTCGCCGACCCGCACTTCAACGTGATGGACCGGATGGACATCTACATCGACGACTACTCGATCCCATCGCCGCTGCCCGAGAGCGTGCTGCGCCAGATGGCGAGCGCGAAGTTCCTCAAGCTGTTCGACGAGGAGCCCGAAGCCGCCGAAGCGCAGGACGAGGCGGCCTCGCCAATGCCCGGAGTAACCCCGCAGGACGATGCCCCGCCCGCCGTGGCACAGTCCGAGCCTTCCGGGACCCTTCCCAGCCCGCTGGTTGCCGATGTGCAACCTGCCAGCCAACCGACCGATGACCCAAACGCTGATCTGCGATTGCAACCAGACGATGCCGCTCGCGCCGAAGACGCTCGGCGCCGCGCTGGCTGAGACGCTGCCCCTTCATTCCGCGCTGTGCCGCCGCGAGGCGAGCGCCTTCCAGCGCGCGATCCAGTCGGGCGACGACGTGATCGTCGCCTGCACCCAGGAACGCCGCCTCTTCGGCGAGCTGGCCGAGCAGACGCCCGACGCCACCTCGCCTATCCACTTCGTCAACATCCGCGAGACCGGCGGCTGGAGCCGCGACGCGAAGCAGGCGATGCCGAAGATCGCCGCGCTGCTCGCCGCCGCCGCGTTGCCCGAGCCCGACCCGGTCGCGACCGTGAGCTACGCCAGCCAGGGCCGGCTGCTGATCGTCGGCCCGCTCGACCAGGCCGAGCAGGCCGCCGCGCTGGTGGCCGACACGCTGGATGTCACCATCCTGTCGCAGGGCCCTGGCGCGGTCGGCGGCATGCAGGAGCGGCGCTGGCCGGTGGTGGCCGGCCGGGTCGAGGCCTTCACCGGCTGGCTCGGCGCGTTCAAGCTGCAATGGACGCGCAGTAACGCGATCGACCTCGACCTGTGCACCCGCTGCAACGCCTGCGTCACCGCCTGCCCGGAACAGGCCATCGGGCTCGACTACCAGATCGACGAGGCGAAGTGCACGTCGCACCGCGACTGCGAGCGCGCCTGCACCGTGGCCGGCGCCATCCGCTTCGGCCGCGCCCCGGAAACGCTCGATGCCGCCTTCGACCTGGTGCTCGACCTGGGCGCTGCGCCGCTGGTCGACTGGCACGCGCCGCCGCAAGGCTACTTCCGGCTGCCGGGCGGGCTCGGCACCGCCGATGCGCTGCAGACGCTGCTGCGCCTGCGCGAGATGGTGGGCGAATTCGAGAAGCCGAAGTTCTTCGACTACAAGCAGAAGCTCTGCGCCCACAGCCGCAACGAACAGATCGGCTGCAATGCCTGCGTCGAGGTCTGCTCGGCGCATGCCATCTCGAGCGACAAGGAACGCCAGCGCATCGTCGTCAACCCCAACCTGTGCGTGGGTTGCGGCGCCTGCACCACGGTCTGCCCGACCGGCGCGCTGGGCTACACCTACCCGCGTGCGCCCGACCAAGGCCTCAAGCTGCGCACCTTGCTCGCGACCTACGCCAAGGCCGGCGGGCGCGAGCCGGCGCTGCTGCTGCACAGCCAGGAGGCCGGCCAGGCGCTGGTCGAGCAGCTCGGCCGGCAGGCGCAGCTCGGCAAGGCAGACGGCGTGCCGGCCCGGGTGATCCCGGTCGCCCTGTGGCATGCGGCGAGTACCGGCATCGACCTGTGGCTGAGCGCGGTCGCCTTCGGCGCCACGCAGGTCGTGGTGCTGTCGACCGGCGAGGAAGCACCGGACTACCTCGCGGCGCTGAAGCGGCAGATGGACATCGCCCAGGCGCTGCTGCGCGGGCTGGGCTATGCCGGCACGCACTTCCAGTTGATCGAGGCACGCACCCCGGCCACACTCGATGCCGCGTTGGCCGCGCTCGGCCAGACGCGGCAGCAGGTGCCTGCGCAGCCGGCCCGCTTCGCTGTGAGTGCCGACAAGCGCAGCACGCTGGAGATGACGCTCGACCATTTCATGGATACCGCCCCGGCGCTGCAGGCGCGCGACGGTGATGCACCGCTTGCGCTCGCGATCCCGTTGCCAGCAGGCTCGCCCTTCGGCGCGATCACCGTCGACAAGGCCACCTGCACGCTGTGCCTGGCCTGCGTCAGCGCCTGCCCGGCCAGCGCCTTGCAGGACAACCAGAACGCGCCGCAGCTGCGCTTCGTCGAGAAGAACTGCGTGCAGTGCGGCCTCTGCGAAAGCACCTGCCCCGAGAACGCGATCCAGCTCGTGCCGCGCCTGCTCGCCGCCCCCGAGCGCCGCCAGCCCGTGGTGCTGAACGAGGCCCAGCCGTGGGCCTGCATCCGCTGCAGCAAGCCCTTCGGCACCGTGAAGGCCATCGAGGCGATGCTCGGCAAGCTGGCTGGCCATGCGATGTTTCAGGGCGAGGCGCTGGAGCGCCTGAAGATGTGCAGCGACTGCCGGGTCATCGACCTCTACAGCGCATCGAACGAACAAAAGATCACCCCGCTATGAACGACGACAGCCTCCCCGTTTCCTCGGCCCTCGACGAAGAGATCGCCCGTGCCGAGCTCTACGGGCTGCTCGCACGCCTCTGGTACGCCGCGCCGGACGCGGCGCTGCTCGACGCGCTGCAGGTCGCCGTCACCGAGGCGCCCGCGTCGGGTGCCTTTCTCGAAGAGCCGTGGCGCGCGCTGGTCGGCGTGGCACGCGGCATGGACGCCGCGGCGGCGCATGCCGAGTACGACGCGCTCTTCGGCGGCATGGGCAAGCCCGAGGTGTACCTCTTCGGTTCTCATTACCTGAGCGGTTTCCTGAACGACAAGCCGGTGGCGCAGTTGCGCAACGACCTCGACGCGCTGGGCCTGGCGCGGGAAGAGGGCGTCTACGAAACCGAAGACCACGTCGCCTGCCTGTTCGAGGTGATGCGCTACCTGATCGCCGGCGACGATGTGGCGGTGGCCAATCTCACCCGGCAGCGTGCGTTTTTCACCACGCATGTGCAGCCCTGGCTGCCCGCCCTGTGCGACGCGGTGGCGCAGCATCCGAAGGCCCGTCTGTACGCGGCGCTGGCCGGTTTCACCCAGGCGTTCGTCGACGTCGAGGCCCAGGGCTTCGAGATGCTCGACGCCTGAAATGACGCACTGGTGCGCTGGGGCTTCAGGGTCTCGACTAGTATCCAGACGTATGTAATTGAGTTCATATCTGGTTCTCGCCAGCCACTCCTGGAGTTTTGATGCAGGACAGCCAACCGAAGCAGCCCACGCCGGGCTCGCGCCGCCGATTTTTCGCAGGGGCCGCCGCCGTGGGCGCGGTCGCCGCCGTGGTGACCACCTTGCCGCAGATCGCCTCGTCACCCGTGGCCGCCGAGGCCGCGCCGACGCTGCCGCCGGCACCCGACAACGGGGGCGGCTACTCGCTCAGCGAACACGTCAAGCGCTACTACAAGAGCGCTTCGGCCTGAGGACCGCACCACCATGTTGTTGACCAAGAAAAACTCCGGTGCCGTGCGTGCCGGCCAGGCCTCCGCCACGTCGGCGGGCGCATCTCCCTTCATCCACAGCCTGCGGCGCGGCCTGTCGAACGCCCTGCCGACGATGGACCGCCGCGCCTTCCTGCGCCGCTCGGGCCTGGGCGTCGGCGTCGGCCTGGCCGCCACGCAGCTCACGCTGATCCGCAAGGCGAACGCCGCCGACGCGAGCCGCCCCACGGCCGTCGGCAAGGGCAAGATCGAAGTCAAGCGCACGATCTGCTCGCACTGCTCGGTCGGCTGCGCGGCCGACGCCGTCGTCGAGAACGGCGTCTGGGTGCGCCAGGAGGCGGTGTTCGATTCGCCCATCAACCTCGGCGCGCACTGCGCCAAGGGCGCTGCCCTGCGCGAGCACGGCCACGGCGAATACCGCCTGCGCTACCCGATGAAGCTGGTCAACGGCAAGTACGAGCGCATCAGCTGGGACACGGCGCTCGACGAGATCGCCGCCAAGATCAAGGACCTGCGCCAGGCCAGCGGCCCGGATTCGGTCTACTGGATCGGCTCGTCCAAGCACAGCAACGAGCAGGCCTACCTGCTGCGCAAGTTCGTCAGCTTCTTCGGCAGCAACAACTGCGACCACCAGGCGCGCATCTGCCACTCGACCACCGTCGCGGGCGTGGCCAACACATGGGGCTACGGCGCCATGACCAATTCGTACAACGACATGCGCGGCGCCAAGGTGGCGCTGTACATCGGCTCCAACGCGGCCGAGGCGCATCCGGTGAGCATGCTGCACCTGCTGCACGCCAAGGAAAACGGCTGCAAGGTGATCGTGGTCGACCCGCGCTACACCCGCACCGCGGCCAAGTCCGACGAATACGTGCGCATCCGTTCGGGCTCGGACATCGCCTTCCTCTTCGGCGTGCTGCACCACATCTTCAAGAACGGCTGGGAAGACAAGAAGTACCTCCACGACCGCGTCTTCGGCATGGAGAAGGTCCGCGAAGAGGTCATGACCAAGTGGACGCCGGACAAGGTCGAAGAGGCCTGCGGCGTGAAGGAAGCGCAGGTCCTGAAGGTCGCGACCTGGCTCAACGAAAACCGCCCGGGCACCATCGTGTGGTGCATGGGCCAGACGCAGCACACCATCGGCAACGCGATCGTTCGCGCCTCCTGCATCCTGCAACTGGCGCTGGGCAACGTCGGCAAGTCGGGCGGCGGCACCAACATCTTCCGCGGCCACGACAACGTGCAGGGCGCGACCGACGTCGGCCCGAACCCCGATTCGCTGCCTTCGTACTACGGGCTGGTGGACGGGTCGTGGCGGCATTTCGCCAATGCCTGGGGCGTGGACTACGACTGGCTCAAGGGCCGCTTCGCATCGCCCGCGATGATGACCAAGCCCGGCATCACGCTGTCGCGCTGGATCGACGGCGTGCTGGAAAAGAACGAGCTGATCGACCAGGATTCCAACCTGCGCGGCGTCGTGTACTGGGGCCATTCGCCGAACTCGCAGACCCGGGGTCTGGAGATGAAGAAGGCGATGGACAAGCTCGACCTGCTGGTAGTGGTCGACCCGTACCCGTCGGCCACGGCGGCGATGGCGGCCATGCCCGGTGCGGCCGGCGACCTGAACCCGAACCGCGCCGTCTACCTGCTGCCGGCCTGCACGCAGTTCGAGACCAGCGGTTCGGTCACCGCGTCGAACCGCTCGATCCAGTGGCGCGAGAAGGTGATCGAGCCGCTGTGGGAAAGCCGCAGCGACCACATGATCATGCAGCAGTTCGCCGACCGCTTCGGCTTCGGCAAGGAACTGAGCAAGAACTACAAGATGCAGAAGGTCCACGGCATGGACGAGCCGGTGCCCGAAGACATCCTGCGCGAGATCAATAAGAGCTGCTGGGCCGCCGGCTACACCGGCCAGAGCCCGGAACGCCTGCAGGCGCACATGCGCAACATGGCGGCCTTCGATGTGCGCACGCTCAAGGTCAAGGGGTCGGTCAAGGACAAGGTCAACGGCTACGACCTGTCGGGCGACTACTTCGGCCTGCCGTGGCCCTGCTACGGCACGCCCGAACTCAAGCACCCGGGCTCGCCCAACCTGTACGACACCAGCAAGCACGTGATGGACGGCGGCGGCAACTTCCGCGCGAACTTCGGCGTGGAGCGCGACGGGCAGAACCTGCTGGCCGAAGACGGCTCGCATTCGCTGGGCGCCGACATCACCACCGGCTACCCCGAACTCGACCACCTGCTGCTCAAGAAGCTCGGCTGGTGGGACGAACTCACCGAGCCCGAGAAGAAGGCCGCCGAGGGCAAGAACTGGAAGACCGACAACTCGGGCGGGATGATCCGCGTGTTCATGAAGAACCACGGCTGCCATCCCTTTGGCAACGCCAAGGCCCGCGCGATCGTCTGGAACTTCCCCGACCCGATCCCGCAGCACCGCGAGCCGCTCTACGGCAACCGGCCGGACCTGATGGTCAAGTACCCGACCCACGACGACAAGATGGCGTTCTGGCGGCTGCCCACGCTGTACAAGTCGATCCAGCAGAAGAACATCGCCGACAAGGTGGCCGACAAGTTCCCGCTGGTGCTCACCTCCGGTCGCCTGGTCGAGTACGAAGGTGGCGGCGAAGAGACGCGGTCGAACCCCTGGCTGGCCGAACTGCAGCAGGAGATGTTCATCGAGATCAATCCCAAGGTCGCGGCAGAGAAGGGCATCGTCAACGGCGCGCGTGCCTGGGTGCACACGCCCACGGGCGCAAAGCTCAACGTGCAGGCCCAGGTGACCGAGCGCGTCGGGCCCGACACCGTCTTCATGCCCTTCCACTTCTCCGGCCACTGGCAGGGCGTGGACATGCTGCCCTACTACCCGGCCGGTGCGCACCCCGTGGTGCGCGGCGAGGCGATCAACACCGGCACCACGTACGGCTACGACAGCGTGACGATGATGCAAGAAACGAAAACGACGATCTGCAACGTCGAAAAGGCATAAGGACCGGTCATGGCACGAATGAAATTTGTCTGCGACGCCGAGCGTTGCATCGAGTGCAACGGCTGCGTGACGGCCTGCAAGAACGAGAACGAGGTGCCGTGGGGCGTGAACCGCCGCCGCGTGGTCACGCTCAACGACGGGGTGCCGGGCGAGAAGTCGATCTCGGTGGCCTGCATGCACTGCTCCGACGCGCCGTGCATGGCGGTCTGCCCGGTGCAGTGCTTCTACCGCACCGAAGAGGGCGTGGTGCTGCACGACAAGGACGTCTGCATCGGCTGCGGCTACTGCTCCTACGCCTGCCCCTTCGGCGCGCCGCAGTTCCCGACGCAGGGCACCTTCGGCGCCCGCGGCAAGATGGACAAGTGCACCTTCTGCGCCGGCGGCCCCGAGGCCAACGGCTCCGAAGCCGAGTTCGAGAAGTACGGCCGCAACCGCCTGGCCGAAGGCAAGCTGCCGGCCTGTGCCGAGATGTGCTCGACCAAGGCCCTGCTGGCCGGCGACGGCGACGTGGTGGCCGACATCTTCCGCACCCGCGTGCTGCATCGTGGCAAGGGTGCCGAGGTGTGGGGCTGGGGCACGGCCTACGGTTCGCAGCAGGCGGGCACGCCGACCAACGGGGTGAAGCAATGAGCCGCGCCGGCGCCGTTGCGATCGCGCTGAGCGGCTGCGCGTTGCTCGCGGCTTGCGGCGAGAAGCCGCAGACCAATGCCCAGGGCGTCAAGTTCGATGCCGTGCCCTGGAGTGGCACCGGCGAGAAGGCCGACACCGGCACGGTCTTCACGGCCCCCGGCTGGAAGGTCGGCGACAAGACCGCCTGGGAACAGCAGATCAAGACCCGGATGCTGGGCCAGAACGAATACAACAAAGAGAACTGAGCGAGGCCGCATGAGACACGTGCTGACGACAGCTTCCCTGTTACTGGCAATGGCGCTCGGCGCGGGTGTGACTGCGGCGCAGCCTGCCGGCGCTTCCGTGAGCGGCACCGTGACCGAGGCGCCGGCCGCCGCACCTGCCGCCGCGGCACCTGCGGCCGCGCCCGCCAACGGCGGCATCCGCAGCCAGAACATCTTCGACGTGAAGCCCGAGGCCAGCGCCGACCCCAATTACCTGAAGCAGAGCAACGGCGAGCGCGCCAAGGTGCAGCCGGGCAACAATGCGCCGATGTGGCGCCAGGTGGGGCAGGGCACGACCGGCTACAGCAGCCTGCCCAAGAGCGAAGCGCCCGAGGCCGGCAACCTGATCCAGCCCTTCGTGCAGTACCCCGGCTCGCGCTACACCAACGCGGGCGAGGCCTGGCGGCAGGTGCGCAACAACTGGATCATTCCCTATGGCGCGGCGCTGCTCTTCGTCACACTGCTGGCCCTGGCCATCTTCTACTTCGCGCGCGGCACCATCGGGCTGCATGGCGCCGAAACGGGCCGCAAGATCGAGCGCTTCACACCCTTCGAGCGCGCGACGCACTGGTCGAATGCCATCGCGTTCGTCACGCTGGCCATCTCCGGCATTGTGATGGCCTTCGGCAAGTTCTTTCTGCTGCCGATCCTCGGCGGCGCGATCTTCGGCTACCTCACCTATGCGCTGAAGACCATCCACAACTTCGTCGGCCCGCTGTTCGTGGTGACGACGATCTTCATGATCGTCACCTTCATCCGCAGCAACTGGCCGACCATGGCCGACCTGCAATGGCTGCGCCACGCTGGCGGCCTGTTCGGCGGCAAGGAGGTGCCCTCGCACCGCTTCAACGCCGGCGAGAAGGCCGTGTTCTGGGGCGGCGTGCTGTTCCTCGGCACCTTCGTCATCGGCTCGGGCCTCTTTCTCGACAAGCTGCTGCCGGGCTTCGTCTACACGCGCGGCGAGATGCAGATCGCGCACATGATCCACGCCGTCGCCACGCTCTGCATGATGGCGATGATCATGGGCCACATCTACATCGGCACGCTGGGCATGTCGGGCGCCTACAAGGCGATGCGCACCGGCTACGTCGACGAGACCTGGGCCAAGGAGCACCACGAGCTCTGGTACGACGACATCGTCGACGGCAAGATCCCGGCGCAGCGCTCGGCCGACGCCCGCACGACACCGGCGCGCAGCGTGCCGGTCGAAGGAACCCCCTCATGACTTTCTCGATGAACACCTTCGCCCCGGCCGCGCTGGCCCTGGCTCTGGCCGCGCCGGCGGCGTTCGCCAAGCTGCCCGCACCGAACCCGACCCCCGAAGCCAAGGCCAAGGCCGCCGAAACAGCCGCCAAGACCGCCTGGGCCGCACAGGTGGACAGCCTCAAGCTGTGCCAGGCGCAGGACCGCGTGGCCGCCAAGTACCGTACCAGCGCGGCTGCTGCCGGCAAGCCCGTTCCGTCGCCCACGGCCACGCCGGCCTGCACCGACCCCGGCCCCTTCGCTTACGCGCCGCCGGTCGACCCGAAGCCGATCGAAGCCGCTGGCGCGCATTCGCCGGCCACCACGGCGACGGCGCCGCCCAACACCAACCAGAAGGCCTCCGAGGCCATTCCGTCGACCAAGAAGTGAGGGTGCCGCGCCCGGCGCGCGCACAGCTGGGATGGATTGCCTAAACTGGTTGCACACCGTCAACCCAAGGGCCTTCGCATGAGCATCCCCACCACCCGCCTCGGCCGCACCGGCCTCACCGTGTCGCGCCTTGCGCTCGGCACCATGACCTTCGGCCTGCAGACCGAGGAGTCGGTCTCGCATGCCATCCTGAACAAGGCCACCGACGGTGGCATCAACTTCCTCGACATCGCCGACGTGTACCCGCTGGGCGGCGGGCTCGAGACGGCCGGCCGCACCGAAGAGATCGTCGGCCGCTGGCTGAAGGCGCAGGGCGCGAGCCGCCGTGGCGACTTCATCGTCGCGACCAAGGCGGTCGGCAAGATGGGCCCGAACGCCTGGGACCAGGGCGCGTCGCGCAAGCACCTGCTCGCCGCCATCGACGCGTCGCTCAAGCGCCTGCAGCTCGACCATGTCGACCTGTACCAGCTGCACAGCGACGACCGCGAGACGCCACTCGACGAAGCCATCGAGGCGATGGACACCATCGTCAAGTCGGGCCGCGCGCGCTATGTCGGCGTGTCGAACTTCCTGGCCTACCGGCTGGCGCGCGCGCTGGGCCGCGCCGACTTCCTGCGGCTCACGCGCTTCGTGTCGGTGCAGCCGCGCTACAGCCTGCTGTTCCGCGAGATCGAGCGCGAGCTGCTGCCGCTGGTCGGCGAAGAGGGCCTGGGCGTGATCCCCTACAACCCGCTCGCGGGCGGCCTGCTGACCGGCAAATACAAGCCGGGTGCCAAGCCCGAAGAAAACACCCGCTTCACGCTCGGCACCGCCGGCGCGATGTACCAGGACCGCTACTGGAACGAGCGCAGCTTCGACGCCGTGCAGCGCCTGCATGCGGTGGCCGAAGAAGCCGGCGTGCCGCTTGCCACGCTGGCCGTGGCCTGGGTGATGGCCAACCCGCTGATCACCGCACCGCTGCTGGGCGCCAGCCGGCCCGATCAGCTCGACGCCACGCTGGCCGCGGCCGAGTACAAGCTCGACCCGGCGCTCAAGGCCAGGCTCGACGAACTGACCGCCGAGTTCCGCAAGGGTGACGCGCCGCGCTGAACGTGAAGAGCATCCAGCGATGCCCCGGGCCTTTGGAAAAACGTCTGCGCTTCTAAAAATTCATCTACGAAGACGGCTCTGATCGGAAAAGCATCTACTCAAGCCTGCCCGTCGATGTACGCCGCAAAGTGTTCGTTGACAGTCGCCTCCACCCTGGCCAACTGCTCGGCGGAGAGCCCATCGGCCAATTTGCGCTTGCGATGGGACAACCTGCCGTTGCCCTGCACGATGACGTCGATGAGCGTGTTCAGCTGGGACTGCCGCATGTCCAACCAGGATTCGAGCGCCTTGACGGTCTCGTCGTGCGCGCGCAGATAGACCACCTCTGACAGGAGGTCCTCTTCAACGCAGAGCTTGCAGCACTCCAGGATGAATTCGCAGACCTCGGTCGCATCGAAGTAGGCGTAGAGCCACCGTGGCTGAGCCGACTTGACCACGATGGTGCCGCTCTCGCTGTCGAGCATGTACGCCAGCAACTCCGTGCGCGGGCGGGAGTAGCTTTTGAGCAGCGTGGCGTAGCGCTCCAGTTGGCTGAGCATGCGGGACGACAAAGGCAGCACGACGCCGGCCGGCGTGAAGCCGGACTGCCGGAGCACGTGGTGCAGCAAGAAGCGATGCAGCCGGCCGTTCCCGTCCAGGAACGGGTGCACGTACACCAGCCCGAACGAAGCGCAGGCGGCGGCCAGGACAGGGTCGAGCGACCCGGTCGACCCAGCTGCTGCGACCGCCGCGATGTCCGCCATCATCGGGTCGACCAAGTCCGCAGGCGGCGGGATGAAGTCCGCGATGTTGCGCAGCCGCCCGGCACGGGACAGCCAGTTCTGTGTGGGTCGGTACTGATACTCCGCGGCCAGCGCGCTGACGATCTGGTTTTGCCAGTTGCACAGCTGCTCTTCATTCAGGGCGCCAGGCTCACCTGCTGATTCCAGTAATTTCCGGAACCGGGCCGCACGGTGGTTGTCCGGGATTTCGTTCTCGATGTTGTAGGTCGAGCGGGTTTCGGACAGGTAGAGGTAGTCGACCGCTCGTGCAAGCAGTTCGGGCTCGATGCTGCGCATGGCCAGCTTGACCTTCTCGGCAAGGTCTTCTTCGAGCAGGGCCGTCAACTTGGGTGTACGCCGCACCAGGGGGCTGAACGACAGCCCTCCCAGGACGTTGTTGATGACGCCGAACTTGGGGTCCGGCACGCCTGGACCGGTGACGAACTCCGCCTCGGCAAGCAGGGGGACTCGCGGACTGCCGGGCGGGAGGGTGTACTTGAACTGGTGGCCACTGAGCCACGTTGCCAGGTGCCCGGCGGTGCGCGAGTAGCGAGAGCTCGGCTTGTCGTCGAGCCATGCCTGCACGGCGCCCAGCGCTTCCTCTCGCTCGAAAAGGGCGCCGAGAACCGTGAGGTTCAAAGACTCTCTCTTGAGTGCAAACGTCAGCTGGCCGACCAATGAGTCAACGTCGGTCAGGCGCTGACGCGGCAACTCGATCAGCTCGCTTCCGTCCGGCGTGTGCGTGTGCTTTTCCACCGTGCGCTCTGTGGTCGCGAAGATGCGCTGCAGCGCAGGGACGCGCAGGTTGAATCGACGGATGAGGCCTTCGTATCCCAGGAACACCCGAGTGGTTGCGACGGTCATGGTGGAGGCAGACGGGCCTTGGAAAATGTCTACAGATCAAAAAAAGTATCTACATTTTTCCATCGGCATAAAAAAATGTCTACTTTTTGAGGGTGATCGGTTCGAACACATCGCATGATGTTGTCCGGGCAGCAAGCGGTGCCTATCGTCAAGCCAGCGCCGGCAATCCCCGAATCGCCTCCGCCACCGCATCGATCCCCTCGGCCGTCAGATCCTGCGCCGCCACCCGATCGCGCTCCGGCCAGGCCGCGAAGTGCCGCGCCTGTGACCGTTCGTAGTGCGGGTCGTAGTGCAGCGCCATCAGCTCGGCGAACAGCGGCGGCAGGTCGCCGGCCTCGGCCCAGGCCTGCCAGCGCTGCACGGTTTCCTTTCCCTGCATTTCCTTGAGCCGGCCCAGCGTCTCGGCCAGCGCGTGTCGGTCGTCGGCCAGGTAGGCGTAGTCGCGCAGCAGGAAGGCGAGCCGCGCCTCGGGCGTCGCCTCGACCTCGATGCAGTGCGCCGCGCGCATGCGCGTCACCAGCGGCACCGGCAGCGCGATGCGGCCGATGCGCGCGCTCTCGCCTTCGATGTACAGCGGGCGCGACAGGTCGAGGTTTTCGAGCACGGTCGCGATCAGCGTCTCGAAGCGCTTCTGCGAGGGCTGCGCCACGCCGGGCAGGCCACCCAGCAGCGAGCCCTTGTGGCTCGCGCAATGTTCCAGGTCGAGCACCTGCTCGCCGCGCGCGGCCAGCGCTTCGAGCACCCGCGTCTTGGCGCTGCCCGTGGCGCCGCAGATCACCTTCAGCTGCAGCCGTGGCACGACCGTCTCGATGATCTCCAGCACATGATGGCGAAAGGCCTTGTAGCCGCTCGCGAGCTGGCGGGCGTCCCAGCCGACCAGGCGCATCCAGTTGACCATCGAGCCGCTGCGCAGCCCGCCGCGCCAGCAATAGACCATCGGCCGCCAGTCGGCGGGCTTGTCGGCCCACTGCTCGCGCAGGTGGCGCGCGAGGTTGGCCGCGACCATCGCACCGCCCACGCGGCGGGCCTCGAAGGCGCCGGTCTGTTTGTAGAGGGTGCCGACGATGCGGCGCTCCTCGTCGTCGAGCACCGGGCAGTTGACGGCGCCGGGGATGTGGTCGAGCGCGAACTCGGCCGGCGAGCGCGCGTCAATGATGGTGTCGAAGTCGTGCCGGTCGGTGACGCGGGTCGGCTGGCGGCGATGGTTGTTGTTGTCTTCAGGCATAGGCAGGCCCCAGTGTGCGCCGCAGCCGGCCGCTGGCGAAGTCGACGAGCATGACGAGCGCGAACATGGCGATCAGCACTGTCATGGCCTGCGGCTGCTGGAAGATCGACAGATGAAAGTACAGCAGCTGGCCCAGCCCGCCGCCACCGACGAAGCCCAGCACCGCTGCCATGCGGATGTTCATTTCCCAACGGTAGAGCGTGTAGGCCAGCCACTGCGGCAGCACCAGCGGCAGGCTGCCGTAGGCAAAGGCCGCGACCGCGCCCGACCCGCTGTGCCGCAGCGCCTGTTCGGGCTCGCGCGGTGCGTTCTCCAGGCTCTCGGCGAAGAGCCGGCCCAGCACGCCCGTGGTGTGCAGCGACAAGGCCAGCGCCCCCGCGAAGGGGCCGATGCCCGCGGCCAGCACCATCAGCGCGGCCCAGACCAGCTCGGGCACGCTGCGCAGCAGGTTCAGCACGAAGCGCGACGCCTGCCGCGCCACGACACCGCCGCGGCCCGATGCCGGCAGCGCCAGCACCGCGCCGGCCGCCGCAGCCAGCAGTGAGCCGAGCGCGGAGACGGCCAGTGTCTGCAAGGCGCCCCAAGCCGTCTTGGCGACGAAGCCGGCCGACAGGTCGGGCGGGAAGAACTCGGCGATGAAGGTGCCCATGAAGCCCAACGACTCGCGCGTGAACAGCGCGCGGTAGTCGATGGCGAGGTAGGTGAAGCTCGCGACGACGGCCGCGAGCACGCCGCCGAGCACGGCCCAGCAACGCAGGCAGGGTGGTGGCACTGCAGGCATGGCGTTCATGCGAGCAACTTTCTCAGCGCATTGCTCAGCGCATCCGCCAGCAGCACCAGCGACAGGAACACCAAGAGGATGCTGCTGGCCTCGCCGCCGTTGAGCATCTTCATCGACTGGTCCATCAACTGGCCCAGCCCGCCGGCGCCGACGAAGCCCATCACCACCGATGCGCGCACCGCGCATTCCCAGCGGTACACGGTGTACGAGACAAGCTCTTGCGCACAGTTCGGCAGCAGCCCGTAGCAGAGCGCGGCGAACCGGCTGCTGCCCGCTTCGAGCAGCGCGCGCGAGGGGCGCGTGTCCGTCGACTCCAGCACCTCGGCGTACACCTTGCCCAGCATGCCGCCGTAGGTGATGGCCAGCGCCAGCACGCCCGCGGCGGGGCCGAGGCCCAGCGCGCGCACGAAGATCAGCGCCCACACGATCTCGGGGATGGCGCGCAGCACCATCAGCACGCTGCGCGCGGCCTGCCGCACCACGCCCGCCCGCACGCGGCCCGGCCCCGGGCCGATGCGCGACACCGACAGCGCCCGCGTCGTGACGAAGGCCAGCGGCGCGCCGATGACGAAGGCGAGCGCCGTGCCGGCCGTGGCCATGGCCAGCGTTTCGAGCGTGGCCTTGAGCAGCAGCGCGAGGAATTCCGGCGCCGTCGCGGGCGGCAGGAAGGCACCGAGAAAGCCGCCGATGACCTGCAGGTTGCCCGATGCGAACAGCGCCGCCGGGTTGAACTCGGCCAGCCTCAGCATCGGCCAGGCGATGACCAGCGCCGCCAGCCCGCCGACCAGGCGGCGCCGCGCGGCCGGGTCGCGCAGGGGGGCGCTCGTGGGGCTCACAGGCAGTCCGGCCGCGGCACCGCCGCCGCGGCGGCGCGCACGGGCAATGCATCCGCCGCGCCCTGCATCGGCAGCGCGCCTTCGCTCGCATACAGCGCCGTCAGCATCTGAGGCGTGACCTCGCCCACCGGCGCGTCGAACATCACCTGCCCGTCACGCATGCCGACGATGCGCGGAAACCAGCGCAACGCCAGGTCGACCGCGTGCAGCGAGGCCACCAGCGTCGCACCGGTCGATTCGCTCTGCGCCACCAGCTGCTGCAGCGTGGCGTCGGCCAGCGTCGGGTCGAGCGCCGACACCGGCTCGTCGGCCAGCAGCAGGCGCGGCCGTTGGTACAGCGCGCGCGCAATACCCACGCGCTGCAGCTGCCCGCCCGAGAGGCGGTCGCAGCGGTCGAACAGGCGGTCTTCCATCGCGACGCGCGACAACGCGGCGTGCGCGCCCGCGATGTCCGACGGATGCAGCAGCGACGACAGCGCCCGCAGCGCCGACCATTCGCCGAGCCGCCCCGACAGCACGGCCGTCACCACGCGCAGCCGCGGCGCGATCGGCGGGCTCTGGTGCACCGTGCCGATCTGTGCGCGCAGCTTGCGCAGCGCAGGGCCGCCGAGCTGCCACGGTGCCGTGTCGAGCAGCGTCGCCGTGCCCTCGCTCGGCCGCAGTGCGGCGCCGAGCACGCGCAGCAGCGTCGTCTTGCCGGCGCCCGACGGCCCGATGACCGCGAGCCGTTCGCCCGCGCGCGCCGCCAGTATCACGCCCTGCAGCGCGCGGTGCCCGTTGGGGTGCACCAGGCCGACGGCGGCCAGCGAGAAGCTCATCCGCGGATTACTTGATGAGGCCGGCCGACTTGCCCGCCGTCTCGATGCCGTCGTAGTTCGACGACTTGGTCGGGATGAACTTGCTCGCGCGCTGCAGCGCCATGATTTCCTTGTCCGCCGGGTTGGCCGGGTCGAGCTTGAGGAAGGCGTCGGTCAGCTTCTTCTGCAGGGCCGGGTCCATGCCGGGGCGCACCGTCCAGTTGTAGTCGTAGTAGGTCGGCGTGGTCGCCAGCACGCGCACCTTGGCGGCGTTGGGGTTCTTCGACTCGACCAGCTTGTCCCACACCGACGCGTTGAGCACGCCCGCTTCGGCGCGCGATGCGGCCACGAAGGCCACGGTGGCATCGTGCGCACCCGAGAACGCGACCGTCTTGAAGTCCTTCTCGGGGTCGATGCCCGCCTGCATCAGGAAGTAGCGCGGCATCAGGCTGCCCGAGGTGGAGGAGGGCGCGCCGAAGGCGAAGGTCTTGCCCTTCAGGTCGGCCAGCGTCTTGGCGGTGCTGTCGATCGGCACGATGAACTTGCTGGTGAACACCTCGTCTTCGGCCCGCTGCACGATCGGCACCGCGCCGCCGGTGGTGCGGATGCGCGCCTGCACGTAGGTGAAGCCGCCCAGCCAGGCCAGGTCGATCTTGTTCGTCGCCAGGCCCTCGACCACGGCGGCGTAGTCGGTCACGGGCGTGAACTGCACGTCCATGCCGGTTTCCTTCTTCAGGTACTCGCCCAGCGGCGCGAACTTGCGCTGCAGCTCGGTCGGCGCCTCGTCGGGGATGGCCGACACGCGCAACACCTTGCCCTGTGCGGAGGCGCCGAGCGCGGCGAAGGAAAGGGACAACGCGAGCGTCAGTCGGAGGATCGTTTTCATGGGGGTGTGCCTCGGAGGCGTGCGGACAAGGAAGGGCGCCATTGTAGAAACCGGCGCTATGGCGCGATGACTTCGATAATCCACCGCATGAACCCCACGCCCATGAACCCGCTCGCGCCGCTGCGCCTCACCAGTTTTTCGCACGGTGGCGGCTGCGGCTGCAAGATCGCGCCCGGCGTGCTGTCGGAGATCCTGAAGAACAGCGGAATTGGAGGTAACGGCCTCATCCCGCCCGAGCTGATGGTCGGCATCGAGACCGCCGACGACGCGGCCGTCTACCGGTTGAACGACAGCCAGGCGCTCATCGCCACCACCGACTTCTTCATGCCGATCGTGGACGACCCCTACGAGTTCGGCCGCATCGCCGCCACCAACGCCATCAGTGATGTGTACGCCATGGGCGGCAAGCCCATCATGGCGCTGGCCCTGGTCGCGATGCCCATCAACCAGCTACCCATCGAAGTCATCGGCGACATCGTGCGCGGCGGCCAGGACGTGTGCCGCGCCGCCGGCATTCCCATCGCGGGCGGCCACACCATCGACTCCGTCGAACCCATCTACGGCCTCGTCGTGATGGGCCTGGTGCACCCCGACCGCGTGCGCCGCAACGCGGGCGCGAAGGCCGGCGACGTGCTCATCCTCGGCAAGCCCCTCGGCGTCGGCGTGCTGTCGGCCGCGCTGAAAAAGGAACAACTGAGCGAGGCCGGCTACCGGCAACTGATCGACACCACCACGAAGCTCAACACCCCCGGCATCGCGCTGGCGCAGCTCGACGGCGTACACGCCCTGACCGATGTCACCGGCTTCGGCCTGGCCGGCCATGCGCTGGAACTGGCGCGCGGTGCGGGGCTGACCGCCGTGATCGAGTGGTCGAAGGTGCCGTTGTTGGACGGCGTGGAAGCGATGGTCGCCGAAGGATTCGTGACCGGGGCTTCGGGGCGGAACTGGGCGGGGTATGGGGCCGATGTCGAGCTGGCTGAAGGATTGCCGGAGACGGCGAAGAGTCTGTTGAGCGATCCGCAGACTTCGGGGGGGCTGTTGGTGAGTTGCGCTGCTGAGGCTGTCGATTCGGTGCGGGAGACGTTCCGGCGTGAGGGGTTTGGGGACGCGCGGGTGATTGGGCGCGCGGAAGCAGGAGTGCCGGGTCTGACAGTGCTGCGTTGAATGGAGTCGCCAGGCACTCGAACTCGGCTTCAGTCCGGTTGCCGCCGATCACGAAGCGTTCCCGACAACCGTCTCTTCTGCTGCAAGAGCGGCCATCGAAGAAGGGCAAGCATCATTCGGGTACTTTCAGTTGGTAGAACCGTGTTGACGCTGCAACTCGTGGGAACGTCGCAGGCAGTGCGCTCTCCGGTATGCGGGTGAAGCCGTTCTTCTCGTAGAACCGATGCGCTGCGAGATAGCGTTCTGTCGTCCCGAGAAAGATGTTGGACAACCTGCCTTTCGATGCATCGACGAGATGCCCCAGAAGCTGGCCGGCGACCGAGTATTCCTTGCCCCGATGCGTGGCTCTGACGAACATTTTTCGCAGGGCGCCATTGAGATTCCCGATATCGCGCAGTGCGATGGTTCCTACGACGCGTCCACCGTCGAGCGCGATCCAGAATCCGCCAGCGCCAGACTGATAGAAGTTTGGGATGTCCAACAGGTCGGGTTGGTTCTCGATAGCGGAGGGGAACCCGAACTCTTCCCGCTGAATGGGAAGAATGACGTCGATGACATCGGCTTGAAAGGTACTGGAGAACGGTGCGATTTCGATCATGCTGTGAGATCTCGCTACGACATCAAACGCCCAAGGTAAGCGGCGCTGGAGCACCGAAGTTGCGTAGGGCACCAACAAGGGCCATGAGAATGCCGAAGGCATGGCCCTTGTTGCCGTCCGCTTGAACGACCAGTTAGGCAGTGGTGCACTATTTAGCCTCCATCCAAGATGCTGACGTTACACCCTTCTCTGAAACAGAAAGCCAGCGGCTAAAAACATCAGATTGCTGTTCAGTAATTTCGACGTTGCCCTGGGGAAAGACCTCTGCCATTCGCGTGATGGTTCGCGCCAAAAATGCAAGACTGTATTGAACTGGCATTGAGCTTAGATGCAACGCTTCCGGGGTGCCAGCTTTAAATTCAAGTAGTTGATGAACGGCCATTGGCAATGTATGAACGTACTGGGAAAGCATCATGGTTGCGGCAACATGGTAGTCATGGTTTACGCCGTTGGCCTTGTTCAATTCCCTTTGTGACAGCAGGTAGGACGGAGCATCACCGCTACGGATTCGCTTTTGATACCCAAGATTGATGTTCGGAAACCAGGGATGCTGTTCGGCTTCCTTTTGGAGTTCATCGGCTTTATTGTGGATATCGCGAGCTCTCGGATCATGGGAATTAATTGAGTTGAGCATGCTTGATCGTCTCTGTTGGTCATGGAGCTTCCATACGAGAAGGCGGAAGGAGCGTTCCTCTTCTGAAATGTTGGCAAGAGCAATGTATTCGAGGACGTCATGAGCCTCGATGATGCACCTTGCAACAGCGCATGCAGAGGGCATGTCCCACAACTGTTGTCCTTGCGATTGATCGAGTTGTGGCGAGAGCCTATGAAGGCTGATTGCATGACACAAGAGCTTTGTGAAGATGGGATCGGCGTATGAGCAATGGTGGTGTTCAGGCTCAATGCCCACCAAGTGCAAGGAAACTTGTTTCCCAAGTTCAATGAAAATTTCTAGCTCACCGAGAATTTCTCTGTATCTTGTCACCTCCACTTCGCTCTCCCGTAGTTGCTTAACGTAGAGCTGACCGGCGCTGCGCGGCTTTATCGCCCAGCCTCCAGAGAGCGAAGCGACCGGGGTTGAGCGCCGGGTTAGCCTTCTGGCACATATCCGGGGAGTTGATAGAAGGTCGCTTTTCTACCGAACGCGGGATAGTCAATTTGGAAAGGTGCGCCCGCTTGAAAGAGAACTGGATCGGGATTGAGACGGGCATTCTGACTTTCGTCTCGATAGAAGAAGAGCAGCAGGACAAAAAGGCCAGCGACAGCATTTAATGCGTTCTTCAAGGACGCATCGGAGAAATTAGTGTGACGACGATGTTTGACGTCGTTATATGCAGCCCACCAGAAAGGCTTGGCGCCGTTAGCCCATTGTTCCCACGGTTGAAGCACAAGGCCAAATCTTGGGATCAGGATCAAAGCGCCCGTGAGTGCCGGATAGGCCGGCTGAATAATTGCTTGATACTTGGAAATATTGTCTGCCTGGGTCGTGCCAGTGAGCTTTGTGCATAGCTGCTTTGCAACGACATCAACCTCAGAGGCCGCGGATGAAAGGATTTTAGCAAGCTCAAGAGAGTATGAACCGAAATTGTCCTTTGTGAACTCGATATAGCGAGACAACCGGACGACATCATCCTCAAGGGCGAGAAAGTAGTTCCAGTGTTGAGGTGTTGGTTCTTCGTGTTTGCCCATGTCATTCTCCGATCGAGAAGGCTAACGCCAAAGTTGAGGGGCAATGACGCGAAGCATTATTGTCCCTTGAACGACCAGTTAGGCTAGGGCGCGAAGGCAGGGTGTTGCACTTCAACTGTGAGACTACGCTGGGGGGCGAAGGTACTGTGTTCCAACTGAATATGGTGCCTGATCTGGTGAACATAAGCCTAAAGGCTCACATAAAGCAGATAGAAGCCAAGATCTTGGGTACCGGGCTCTGCTTCCTGCGTCCGCTCTGAACGTTCCTCGTTTCGTGAGTGCTTCGTGTGCAGCTGTTCGCGAACCTTTGAATAAATTGCAGCAATCTCCCGCTGCGCAGACGCAGCGTCCTCAACACGCTTACCAACTTCGCAATAGAGAAGGGACTCGAAGAAGTGTCCCCATCGCATGGCGTCGCGCACTTTCTTGTAGGGGGTGTGTGCGGCCGGATTGTCGTACCAGACGTTGTAGTTGGTTGCCTCGTTGGGGCGCCAGAACATGCAGTGGTCAAGCGCTTTTGACCTAGATGCCCTGTCAACGAATGTAGGAAGGCAATAGAAGATCTCTGGACTAGCCTGAATAAGTTCAAACTGCCCTTTAGGTTTATGGAGTGTCCATTTGAGGCGGTCCGGCGCGAGCCTGCCAGTAGCAAGCTTCGCTTGCTTAAATTGCAGCCCCACGAGCTTGCCTGCCGTGATTAGGATCTCGTCTGCTGGCCATTTCGCCTCAATTTCTGGCGACACCGCCCAAATTGAGTACCGATAACCAACAGAGGTCAAGTAGCTTTCAATCCCACTGACGATCCAAGCTTCGTACTCCCGTTCCAGTGGGTGTGCATGCCTAACTTGAAGTAGTTTCATATGCAGAAGATGAGCGGCCTAACGTTTGACTTAAGCGGCTGGCCGTAGGCCAGTCCGCTTGAAGGAAGGGTTAGGCGCCGGCGCGTTCACTTCCTCACCCTTGGTTGCCTGTCGCTGCATTGCAGCTCAAGATAAGGTCTTACTAGCAGCAATCCGTCTCGAGACAACTTGTCAGATTTCCAGTACTCCTGATAGAACTCTACGATCAACAAAGAGACTTCGCAGTACTCGGGATAGTTCTTCAACTCATACATCGTGCTAACAGCGACTGTAGATGAAGGGGCTTGCGTACCAAATCTTGCAATGAGCGCATGGTAGTTCTCGAATCTCTGCTGTTTGAGTTTTTGATCTTCAATCCTGACAAACTGATATGCGGACAAGGCCAAGCTAAGCAATGGAACTATCGCGCCCACGCCACCTACGACAGCCAGTATCTTCTTGTAGTTCTCGGTCAACCATCGCAACATAGTCTGACTCCTTAGTGCATGTTCTCGGCGCCTAACTTGGTTATATGCAGACAGGATTGCTGCATAACACAGTACGTGTTTGCATAACAACGCACCGTTGACTGACTGGGAAGCCGCATGCAGACCGCGTTGGGCGTCATGATTTGTGTTTGCGCGGTACTAAAGGTCCGCAAAAAGCGGCACTCCTGTCGCGATCAAATGTGCCTTACTTGCGGTCAAGCGTGCAAGCGCGCCGGGGCAATCTGTTTGAGGGCGGGTCCGCCTATTTCTACTGCGCCCGCCTGGCCGGCAGGGGCGCCAGAACCGGTCGACGAGCATTTTTGGGCATTGACGTAACGTGCGGTTTTACGTACGCTTTGGTTTTCGGAGTGACCATGACCCCCCCCATTACCGCCAGTGAAGCCCGCGCCAGCCTGTATCGGTTGATTGATCAGGCCCACGAGTCGCATCAGCCCATCCTGATCTCCGGCAAACGCAGCAGCGCGGTGCTGGTGTCCGCAGATGACTGGCAGTCGATTCAGGAGACCTTGTATCTGCTGTCGGTCCCCGGCATGCGGGAGTCCATCCAGGAAGGCCGGGTGGAGCCCTTGGGCAAGAGCGCGAAGAAGCTCGATTGGTGATGTGGAGCGTCGTTTATGCAAAGCATGCGGTCAAGGACGCCGGCAAGCTTGCATCGGTCGGTTTGAAGGGTAAAGCCCAGGCGCTCCTCGACGTTCTGGCGGTCGACCCTTTCCAGAACCCGCCGCCCTACGAAAAGTTGGTGGGTGACCTCGACGGCACCTACTCCCGGCGGATCAACATCCAGCACCGGCTCGTCTATGAAGTCTTCAAGAAGGAGCGCACTGTGCGCGTCCTTCGCATGTGGAGCCACTACGAGTAAATAGGCGGCGAAAAGCTGAGGGCCGCGACGACCCTGTCTTCCCCCCATGAGATAGCCGCCTACCCCGCCTCAGCTATCGTCCACCCCATGACTTCCTCCCTCCGCCTCGGTTGGCGCACCCTCTGGCGCGATCTGCGTGCCGGCGAGCTGCGGCTTCTCATCGTCGCCGTGCTGCTCGCGGTGGCCGCGCTCACGGCCGTCGGCTTCTTCGCCGATCGGCTCAAGGGTGGGCTGCAGCGCGATGCGCGGCAATTGCTGGGGGGCGACGCGGTGCTGGCCAGCGACAACCCGACGCCGCCGGCCTTCGTCGAGCGGGCTCGGTCGCTGGGCCTGGAGACCACGTCGACCTACGGCTTCCCGACCATGGCCCGCGCCTCCGACGCGCAGGGCGGGGCGAGCAAGCTGGTGTCGCTGAAGGCGGTGACCGCCGGCTACCCGCTGCGCGGCAGCGTGCAGGTCGCGACGATGGCCGACGGCCCCGGCCAGGCCACGCGCGACGTGCCGGCGCCGGGCGAGACCTGGGTCGATGCGTCGCTGCTCGAATCGCTGGGCCTGAAGGTCGGCGACACGCTGCTGCTGGGCGACACCGGGCTGCGCGTGTCGCGCGTGATCACGCTGGAGCCGGACCGGGGCGGCGGCTTCGCGAGCTTCTCGCCGCGCGTGATGCTCAACCAGGCCGACGTGGCGCGCACCGGGCTCGTGCAGCCGGCCAGCCGGGTCAACTACCGCTTCGCCGTGGCCGGCAACGAGCGGGCGGTGAAGAACTTCAGCGACTGGGCCGATGCCTCGCTCAAGCGGGGCGAGCTGCGCGGCGCGCGGCTCGAATCCTTCGAGAGCGGCCGGCCGGAGATGCGCCAGACGCTCGACCGCGCCGAGAAATTCCTCAACTTGGTGGCGCTGCTCGCGGCGCTGCTGAGCGCCGTGGCGGTGGCGCTGGCGGCGCGCGGCTTCGCGGCCAGCCACCTCGACGATTGCGCCATGCTGCGCGTGCTGGGCCAGAGCCAGCGCACCATCGCCGGCGCCTACGCCTTCGAGTTCTTCATCGTCGGGCTGGTGGCGAGCGGGCTGGGCGTGGCGATCGGCTTCGGCGTGCACTACGCCTTCGTGCTGCTGCTGGCCGGCCTGGTCGAAACGGCGCTGCCGGCGCCCACGCTGTGGCCGGTGGCCTTCGGGCTGGGCATGGGGCTGGTGCTGCTGTTCACCTTCGGTCTGCCACCCGTGCTGCAGCTAGCGCGCGTGCCGCCGCTGCGCGTGATCCGCCGCGATGTCGGTGGGCTCAAGCCGGCGTCGCTCGCGGTGCTGGGCATCGGTGCGCTGGGCTTCGTGGCGATGCTGCTGGCGGCCAGCAGCGATCTGAAGCTGGGGCTGATCGCGGTCGGCGGTTTCGCCGGCGCGGTGGCGGTGTTCGCGTCGCTGAGCTGGGTCGCGGTGAAGGTGCTGCGCCGCAGCGTCAACGAGACGACGGCGCCGCGCTGGCTGGTGCTGGCCACGCGGCAGATCTCGGCGCGGCCGGTGTACGCGGTGGTGCAGGTCAGCGCGCTGGCGGTCGGCCTGCTGGCCCTGGTGCTGCTGGTGCTGTTGCGCACCGACCTGGTGTCGAGCTGGCGCCGCGCGACGCCGCCCGATGCGCCCAACCGCTTCGTCATCAACGTGATGCCCGACCAGAGCCAGGCCTTCCAGAAGTCGCTGCGCGATGGCGGTGTGCAGAAGTTCGACTGGTACCCCATGATCCGCGGCCGCCTGGTCGCCATCAACGACAAGCCCGTCTCGCCCGACGACTACGCCGACGACCGCGCCAAGCGCCTGGTCGACCGCGAGTTCAACCTGAGCAACAGCGCAGAGGCACCGCCGCACAACGGCATCGTTGCGGGCGCGTGGAAGGTCGACGCACCGGGCGAGGTGAGCGTGGAAGACGGCCTGGCAGAGACACTGGGCCTCAAGCTCGGCGACACGCTGCGCTTCGACATCGGCGGCATCCAGAACGACGCGCGCATCACCTCGCTGCGCAAGGTCGATTGGGGTTCGCTGCACGCCAACTTCTTCGTGATGTACACGGTGGCGGAGTTGCCCGACGTGCCGGTGACCTACATGGGCGCCTTCCGCGCACCCGAGACCAAGGGCTTCGACAACGCGCTGGTGCGCGCCTACCCGAACGTGACCAACGTCGACATGAGCGCGACCATCGGCCAGGTGCAGCGGGTGCTCGACCAGGTGATCCGCGCGGTGGAGTTCCTGTTCGGCTTCACGCTGGCGGCTGGCCTGGTGGTGCTGTTCGCGGCGGTCACGGCCACGCGCGAGGAGCGTGCCCGCGAGTTCGCGGTGATGCGTGCGGTCGGCGCGCGTGCGTCGCTGCTGCGGCAGGTGCAGCGCGCCGAGCTGGTGGGCGTCGGCCTGCTGGCGGGCTTCCTGGCGAGCATCGCCGCGTCGGCCATCGGCTGGGGACTGGCGCGCTACGTGTTCGACTTCACCTGGACGGCATCGCTGTGGGTGCCGGTCGCGGGCGCGCTGGCCGGCGCGGTGCTGGCGCTGGCAGCGGGCTGGTGGGGGCTGCGCGAGGTGCTGCGCCGGCCGGTGGTCGCGACGCTGCGGCAAGCCGCGGAATAGGCGTGAGTCCGCCGCGCCTCACGCGGCGGGCTTGCGGTCCTTGAAGGTCCACCACGGCAGCAGCGCGCTCAGCGACTGCACCTCGCCGCTCGCCACGCTCTCGTAGCCCGGCAGCGTGCCCAGCTGGTGCTGCCACTGCGCACCACGCAACACGGTCAGCAGTGCCTTGAGGGCCGGTTGCTTCAGCGCGTCCTTCAGGCAGGCGAGGTGGTAGCGCTCCTGAACCAGCGGCACGAAGCCCAGGCCCGCTTCGCGCGCGGCTGATTCGAGGCCGAGGCCCGCTTCCGCTTCGCCCGAGGCCACCGCATGCGCGACGGCCGCATGCGAGGGCTCGATGCGGTCGTGGCCCTCCACGTCTTCGGCCGACAGCGACGCGCCGGCCAGCAATTCGTCGAACAGCAGGCGCGTGCCGGTACCGATGGCGCGGTTCACGTAGCGGGCGCGGCGCTGCACCACGTCGCCCAGCGTGCGCAGCGCCAGCGGGTTGCCGGCGGTCACGATCAGCCCCTGCGTTCGCCGCGCGAAGCCGATCAGCTTGTGCTGCCCCGGCTTGAGCAGCGGCTGGTAGGTGCGCTGCGCCAGCGAGCCGCGCGGCGGCTGCTCCAGCGTGTGGAAGCCCGCCATCACGCAGCGGCCCTGGTTGAGCGCGCGGATGGCGTCCACGCTGCCGGTGAACTGGATGTCGAGCTGCAGCCGCGCGCCGGCGGCCTGGGTGCGCAGCAGGGTCAGCGCGTCGTCGTGGCTGGCCTGCAGGCTCAGCACATGCGTGCGCGGATCGAAGGCGACCGCGAAGGCGCGTTCGAGCTCGGCGTGCAGCGCCTCGATCTGCGGGGCCAGCCGCGCCTGCGCCTGGCGCTCCGCCCACAGCAGCTTGTCGCCGAACGCCGAGAGGTGCGCGCGCTGGCCCTGCTCGCTCATCACCAGCGCGTGGCCCAGCGTCTCTTCCCAGCGCTTGAGCTCGCCCCACACATGGCGGTACGACAGGCCGACCGCGCGCGCCGCCGCCGAGATCGAGCCGTGGTCGCGCACGGCCTGCAGCAGCGTCATCAACGGGTTGCGCACCATGGCGCGGCCGCTGCGGCGCGGCGCGATGGCGTAGGAAAGTTCGATGGCGTGCACGAGGGAAGAGAAGAGAGGAGGGCGTGTCGTTCTGCGGCGCGATTATGCGCATCCACCTATGCAAAGGCGTGCATAGGTTGGCGGTTGCGCAATCCGATACTCGCCCCGCACCACGATGAACACATTCACCGACAGCGTCACCGCCGCTGCGCACCTGATCGCGTCCGCCGATCCGGTGTTGCTCGCCATCGTCGGCCGCTCGCTGGCCGTCAGCGCGAGCGCCTGCGTGCTCGCCTGCGGCTTCGGCCTGCTGCTGGGCGCGTGGCTCGCCGTGGTGCGCTTCAAGGGGCGCGCCGTCGTGCTGGCGGTGCTCAACACCTTCCTCGCGCTGCCGTCGGTGGTGGTGGGCCTGGTCATCTACCTGCTGCTGTCGCGCTCGGGGCCGCTCGGCTTCCTGGGATGGCTCTTCTCGTTCAAGGCCATGGTGCTGGCGCAGACGGTGCTGGTGCTGCCGATGGTCACCGCGCTCACGCGCCAGGTCATCGAAGACGCCGACCGCGGGCACGGCGAGCAGCTGCGCTCGCTCGGCGCCAGGCCACTGCTGCGTTCGCTGCTGATCGCCGCCGACGAACGCTACGCGCTGATCACCGTGCTGATCGCCGCCTTCGGCCGCGCCGTGTCGGAGGTGGGCGCGGTGATGGTGGTGGGCGGCAACATCGACGGCTTCACCCGCGTCATGACCACGGCCATCGCGCTGGAGACCAGCAAGGGCGACCTGCCGCTGGCGGTGGCGCTGGGCATCGTGCTGCTGCTGGTGGTGCTGGTGCTCAACCTCGCCATCGCTGCGCTGCGCGGCTGGCGCGAACGCGCCGACGGCGGCGTGGCCGAGGCGATGCGCGGGGGGCAAATCGCATGAGCGAGATGCGGCCGGGCGAAACGCTCTTCGCCTTGCACGACGTCGAGGTGCGCTTCGGCCATGTGCTGGCGTTGCGCGGCGCGACGCTGTCGATCGGCCAGGGCGAGCGCGTCGCCCTGATCGGCGCTAACGGCAGCGGCAAGAGCACGCTGCTGCGCCTGCTGCACGGCCTGGTGCCGCATGCCTCGGGCGCGATGCTGCGGCGCGCGCCGCGTTCGCGCCAGGCGATGCTGTTCCAGCGGCCGCACATGCTGCGCGCGAGCGTGGCGACCAATGTGGCGCTCGCGCTGTGGCTGCGCGGCGGTGGCTGGCGCGCGGCGCGCCAGGGGGCGCACGAGGCCCTCGGTCGCGTCGGCATGAGCGACCTCGCTGCGCGCAACGCACGCACGCTGTCGGGCGGCCAGCAGCAGCGGCTCGCGCTCGCGCGTGCCTGGGCGCTGCACCCGGACGTGCTGCTGCTCGACGAGCCGACGGCCAGCCTCGACCCCACCGCCAAGCGCGAGGTCGAGGCGCTCATCGCCGAGGCCGCCGCCGGCCGCACGCTGGTCTTCGCCAGCCACAACCTCGGGCAGGTCAAGCGGCTCGCCACGCGCGTCGTCTACCTCGAGCAAGGGCGCGTGGTGGCCGACCTGCCCGTGCACGATTTCTTTCACGGGCCCCTGCCGGAAGAGGCCCACCTGTTCGTCAAAGGAGAACTCGCATGACCTTGAAATTCCTCCAGCGCGCGCTGCGCCCCGTGGCTGCCGCCGTGGCGTTCGTGTCCTTCGTCTCTTTCGGTGCCGCGGCCCAGGCCGGCACCCTCACCATGGCCTCGACCACGTCGACCGAGCAGTCGGGCCTGTTCTCGCATCTGCTGCCGGCCTTCAAGCAGGCGACCGGCGTCGACACCAAGGTCGTGGCCGTGGGCACCGGCCAGGCCATCGACATGGCCCGGCGCGGCGATGCCGACGTGCTCTTCGTGCACGACACCGCGGCCGAGGAGAAGTTCGTCGCCGAAGGCTTCGCGGCCCAGCGGCTGCCCGTCATGTACAACGACTTCGTGCTGATCGGGCCGAAGAACGATCCGGCGGGCGTGAAGGGCAACGACATCGTCGCGGCGCTCAAGAAGATCGCGGCCGCGAACGGCCCCTTCGTCTCGCGCGGCGACAAGAGCGGCACCGATGCCGCCGAGCGCCGCCTCTGGACGCAGACCGGCGTGGCCGACGCTGTACAGCCGGTGCCCAACGACAGGAAGGGCGGCGGCTACAAGGAATGCGGCTGCGGCATGGGCCCGGCGCTGAACATCGCGGCGTCGAACGGCAGCTACGTGCTGGCCGACCGCGGCACCTGGCTGAGCTTCAAGAACCGGGCCGACCTGGCGGTGGTGGTCGAGGGCGACAAGCGGCTCTTCAACCAGTACGGCGTGATGGTGGTGAGCCCGACCAAATTCCCCAACCTCAACAGCACCGACGCGCAGAAGTTCGTCGACTGGGTGACGTCGCCGGCCGGGCAGTCCACCATCGCGAGCTACAAGATCGGCGGCGAGCAGCTGTTCTTCCCGAACGCCAAGTGATGCAGCCCGCGGCGGGCGCGATCACCGTGTTCGCCGCCGGCAGCCTGCGCGCGCCGTTCACGCAGGCGGCGCGAGCCTTCGAGGCCGAAGCCCCTGGCCTTCGCATCGACTTCGTCTTCGGCGCCTCCGGCCTGCTGCGCGAGCGCATCGCCGGCGGCGAGCGGGCCGACGTGTTCGCGTCGGCCAACCTCGCGCATCCACAGGCCTTGAGCGACGCGCACGGGTACGGGCCGACCCACGTCTTTGCCCGCAACGCGCTCTGCGCCCTGGTGCGGCCGGGCCTGGCCGTGACGCCCGAGACGCTGGTGCAGGCCATGCTCGATCCGGCCGTGCGCCTTGGTACCTCGACGCCGGGGTCCGACCCGTCGGGCGACTACGCCGTCGAGTGCTTCCAGCGCTTCGAGCAGTGCGGTGCCGCACCGGCCGGCGCGCTGGCGGCCAAGGCCCTGCGCCTCACCGGCGCGCCCGGCGTGCCCAAGCCGGCAGGCGAGGGCAACGTCTACGGACGTCTGGTGGCCAGCGGCGCGGCCGACATCTTCATCACGTACCGCACCAATGCCGTGATCGCGGTGGCCGAGCGGCCGGGCCTGCGCCAGGTCGAGATCGATCCGCGCTTCAACGTCGGCGCCGCCTATGGCCTGACGGTGTGCGGCGACGCACCGCCGGCCGCGCAGCGCTTCGCGGACGCGTTGTGCGATGGCGCCGGGCAGGCGGCGCTGCGCGATGCCGGCTTCCAGCCGCCTTGAAGGCGCTGCGCCGACAATGGCCGTCATGCAGATCCAAGACAAGCCACCCGTCGACAGCCCCTTCGAATGGATCGGCGGCGAGCCCGCCGTGCAGGCGCTGGTCGACCGCTTCTATGACCTGATGGACCTCGAGCCGGCGTACGCACGCCTGCGCGCGGTGCACGGCAACACGCTCGACAACGCGCGCCAGCGGCTCTTCTGGTTCCTGTGCGGCTGGCTCGGCGGCCCGCAGCACTACACCGACCGCTTCGGCCACCCGATGCTGCGCGCGCGCCATCTGCCGCAGAGCATCGGCGGCCACACCATCGGCCTCGCCGAACGCGACCAGTGGCTGGCCTGCATGGACCAGGCGATGGGTGAGACCGGTGTCGACGAAGCGCTGCGTGCGCGCCTGCGCGATTCGTTCTTCAAGACGGCCGACTGGATGGTGAACGACCGCCAGATCGTCAAGAAGGTGCTGTAACGCAGGTGCCGTGGCGCACCCGCGCTCTTCAGTTCTTCGGCTTGTAGGCCACCACGTCGATCTCGACCTTTGCGTCGACCATCAGCCGCGCCTCGGTGGTCGAGCGCGCGGGCTTGCCGGCACCGAAATAGCCCATGTAGATGCGGTTGAACGCACCGAAGTCGCGCGCGTCCTGCAGCCAGACGGTGCTCTTGCACACGTCGTCGAGCGTGGCGCCGGCCATCGCCAGCACGGCCTTGAGGTTCTCCATCACCTGGCGCGTCTGCGCTTCAATGCCGCCGACGACGATCTCGCCGTTGGCATCGGCCGGGACCTGGCCCGACACATAGATGAAATCGCCCGCGCGCACGGCCGGCGAGAAGGGGCGCGGCTGGCGGTCGGAGGTGGTGGGTTCGGCACCGAGGTATTCGAGGGGCATGCGGGCTCCAGTGGCAGGGACGAAAAAGGCATCGGCCAAGGCCTCAGCCGGGATGTTCTGAAAGTATATTTCAGTGACGCCGAGGAATAGCGGGTAATTACGGATGATTTGGCACGCTTGATGCTTCAGAGTCGATGAAAAGAGAAAGTAAATTTCAATCTCTCCGTCCGACGCCCTGAAGGAGCTCCCCATGATCGACCGTGCCTCTGTCCACCTTCCCGCGCTGCGCCGACGCGTCGTGCTGGGTGCCTCCCTCGTGGCCGCGCTGTGCGCCGTGGCGCCGGCCCAGGCCCAGGCCCCGCGCAACTTCGCCACGCTGGCGATGGTCGCCGAGCCCCAGACGCTCGACCCGATGGCGTCCACGGCCGACCTGGTCGGAACCATCATGCAGCACGTCTACGAGACGCTCTACACCTTCGACGCCAAGTGGAACGTGGTGCCGATGCTGGCCGAAGCCATGCCCAAGATCTCGGCGGACGGCAAGACCTACGCCATCGCGCTGCGCAAGGGCGTGATGCTGCACAGCGGCCGCGAGCTGACCGCCGACGACGTGGTGGCGAGCCTGCAGCGCTGGATGGAACAGTCGCCGCGCGGCAAGGCCGTGGGCAAGGAAATCGCGAGCCTGCAGGCCAAGGGCCCGCTCGCGGTCGAGATCGTCTTGAAGGCACCCTATGCGCCGCTGCTGTCGCAACTGGCGCTGCCCAGCGGCATGGCCGCGATCATGGCGAAGGAGTCGATCGCGCAGCCGCTGAAGGACTTCGTCGGCACCGGCCCCTACAAGTTCAAGGAGCGCCGCCCCGACCAGTACGTGCTGCTCACGCGCTTCGACAAGTACGCATCGCGCAAGGAACCCGCGAGTGGCTACGGCGGCAAGCGCGAGGCCGCGATCGAGGAGCTGCGCTTCGTGCCGGTGCCCAACGCCAGCACCCGCGTCGAAGGCGCCTTGGCCGGCCAGTACGACTTCGCGGACCTGCTGCCGGTGGAAGCCCTGCCGCGGCTGGAGAAGTCCGGCGGCAAGACGGTGCCGATCCTTACGCCGTCCTTCGGCTTCCCCTACATCGTGTTCAACACCAAGGAAGGCGTGGCCGCCAGCCAGGCCGTGCGCCAGGCGATCCAGACCGCGATGGGCGAGGGCGAGATGCTGGCCGCCGGCTTCGGCGACACGCGCTTCTTCACGGCCGAGGCCAACCATTTTCCGAAGGGCTCGCCCTTCTATTCGACGGCGGGCAGCGATCTGTACAACCAGCGCAACGCGCCGAAGGCCAAGGAGGCCGCGGCCAAGGCCGGCTACAAGGGCGAGCCGATCCGCGTGCTGACCAGCCGCCAGTACGACTTCCACTACAACATGTCGCTGCTGATGGCCGAGCAGCTCAAGCGCGCCGGCTTCAAGGTCGAACTGAACGTGGTCGACTGGGCGACGCTGGTGCAGCGCCGCAACGACTCGAAGCTGTGGGACGTCTACGTCACGCATTCGGGCCAGTTCCCCGAGCCGATGCTGTCGCCGCCGCAGCTCGGTGACGGCGCGCCGGGCTGGTGGGACACGCCTGCCAAGAAGGCGGCGCTGCAGGCCTTCAACGTCGAGAGCGACCCGGCCAAGCGCGGCGCGCTGTGGGGCAAGGTGCAGCAGGTGGTGTACGACGAAGTGCCCTACGTGAACGTGGGCAAGTTCAACGGCCTGTCGGCCAAGAGCCCGGCCCTGGACAACTACCAGCCCGCGACCTGGCCGTTCTTCTGGAACGCGAAGATCAAGTAAGCCTGCCCCCATGCTGCGCTACATCGCCTCGCGTGCCTTCGGCATGCTCGTCGTGCTCGCCATCGTCGCGGTGCTGGTGTTCATCCTCACGCGCGCGGCGTCGGGCGACCCGATCTCGGTGCTGCTGGGCGACCAGGCCACGGCCGCGGACATCGCACGCGTGCAGAAGGAATACGGCCTCGACAAGCCGCTGCCGGTGCAGTTCGGCTACTGGCTGCGCGAGGTGCTGCAGGGCAACCTGGGCACGTCGATCTTCCTGCAGCGCCCGGTGACCCAGGCCCTGTGGGAACGCGCCGAGCCGACCACGCTGCTCGCACTGATGGCGGTGGGCATCGCCGCGCTGATCGGCCTGCCGTGCGGCATCGTGTCGGCGGTGTTCCGAGGCCGTGCGGTCGACCAGCTCTTCACCGGCATCGCGATGCTCGGCGCCAGCATCCCGAGCTTCTGGCTGGGGCTGGTGCTCATCCAGATCTTCGCCGTGTCCTTCGGCTGGTTCCCGGTGTCGGGCTACGGCGCGCCCGGGGCGCCGCTGGCCGAGCGTCTGCATGCGCTGGTGCTGCCGGCGACCGTGCTGGGCCTGCTCAATTCGGCGCTGATCATCCGCTTCACCCGCGCCTCGATGCTCGACGTGCTGGGCGAGGACTACGTGCGCACCGCGCGTTCCAAGGGCCTGTCGGAAAGCGTGGTCGTGCTCAAGCATGCGCTGCGCAATGCGCTGGTGCCGATCGTCACGGTGCTGGGCCTGACCATCGCGCTGATGATCGGCGGCGCGGTCATCACCGAGACGGTGTTCGGCCTGCCCGGCGTCGGCAACCTGGTGGTCAATGCGGTGCTGCGCCGCGACTACCCCGTGATCCAGGGCGCGCTGCTCGTGATCGCGGCGATCTACGTGCTCATCAACTTCTCCATCGACCTGCTCTACGCGGTGGTCGATCCACGCGTTAAGCTCTGAAGGCGCCGACCATGCACATGCCAAGAATGCTTCGCCAGCTGATGCACCGCCGCATCGTGATGCTGTCCGCGCTGGTGCTGCTGGTGATCGTGGTGGCGGCCATCGGCGCACCGCTGTTCGCCTCGGCCGACCCCAACGACACCGCCGTGCTGCAGCGGCTGAAGGCACCGGGCGCCGAGCACCTCATGGGCACCGACGAGCTCGGCCGCGACATGTACGCACGCATCGTCTATGGCGCGCGCTACTCGCTGTCGATCGCCGCACTCACCGCGATCGGCGCCGTGGTGGCCGGCACCGTGCTCGGCCTGATGGCCGGCTTCTTCCGCCGGCTCGACACGCCGCTGATGCGCGTGGTCGACGCGATGATGGCCTTCCCCGACATCCTGCTGGCGATCGCGCTGGTCGCGATCCTCGGGCCGTCGCTCGGCAACACGGTGCTGGCGCTGGTGCTGGTCTACACGCCGCGCGTCGCACGCGTGGTGCGGGCGTCCACGCTGGTGGTGCGCGAGCTGCTGTTCGTCGAGGCGGTGCGGGCGCTGGGCGTGCGCACCTCGCGCATCCTGTGGCGCCACATCCTGCCGAACCTGATGTCGCCGATCCTGGTGCAGGTGTCGTTCATCTTCGCCTATGCGATCCTGGCCGAGGCCGGCCTGTCCTTCCTCGGCGTCGGCGTGCCGCCGGAGATCCCGACCTGGGGCACGATGGTCGCGGGCAGCCAGCAGTACGCCAACCAGGCCTTCTGGGTGGTGCTGTTCCCGGGGCTGGCGATCATCTTCACCGCGCTGTCGCTGCAACTGCTGGGCGATGGCGTGCGCGACCTGCTCGACCCCAAGCTCAAGAAGGCGGCCTAGGATGGATGCGCTCAGCCGCCTCGCTCGTCAGGTTGGCCATGGTCCGGGGCGGGCTCGCGCCGACGGCGTACTCTGCTCCGCGAATGTCCCCCGGCCCGCGGCCTCCTCCTTGATTTCGCTGCGCAGAGCACGCCATCGACGCGATCCGTCACGGTGGTGGGTCGACAGCACAACCCAACCTGCCCTCGTGCGCAGGATGCCGGGTGCTCCCCGCAGCGAAGTAAAGGAGGAGCCGAAGGCGGGGGACATGAGCGGAGGGGAGTACCCGGTGTCCTGTGCACGCACCCAGAACGTCCGCAACCCGAACGCCCCGACCCCTCGGCGGTGGAGACACTGACATGACCACCACCCCACGTCTCACGGTCAGCCACCTGAGCACCTTCTTCCCCACCGAGGACGGCCTGGTGCGCTCGGTCGCCGACGTGAGCTTCTCGATCCAGCCCGGCAAGACGACGGCGCTGGTGGGCGAGTCGGGCTCGGGCAAGTCGGTCACCAGCCTCACGCTGATGCGCCTCTTGCCCAAAACCGCGAACGCGCAGGTCAGCGGCCGGGCCGACTTCGTCACGCGCGAAGGCAAGACGGTCGACCTGCTGGGCATCGGCGAACGCGAGATGCGTTCGCTGCGTGGCAACCAGCTGTCGATGATCTTCCAGGAGCCAATGACCAGCCTGAACCCGGTCTTCAAGATCGGCGAGCAGATCGCCGAGAGCGTGCGCCTGCACAAGGGGCTCGACCGCGCGGCGGCCCTCGCGCATGCCAAGCGCATGCTCGACCTGGTCGAGATTCCCGCGGCCGCGCAGCGCCTGCACGAGTACCCGCACCAGCTCTCGGGCGGCATGCGCCAGCGCGTGATGATCGCGCTGGCCATGGCCTGCGACCCGACGCTTCTCATCGCCGACGAGCCCACCACCGCGCTCGACGTCACGATCCAGGCGCAGATCCTCGCGTTGATGCGCCGACTGCAGACCGAGACCGGGATGAGCATCCTGTTCATCACGCACAACCTCGGCGTGGTCGCGCACCATGCGGACGATGTGGTGGTGCTCTACGCGGGCCGTGTGGTCGAGCGCGCACCGGTGCGGCCGTTGTTCGCCACGCCCGAGCATCCGTACACGCAGGGCCTCTTGGCCTGCCTGCCGGGCAAGGCCCATGTGCGCGGCCAGCCGCGGCCCAGGCGCCTGTTCGCCATTCGCGGCCAGGTGTCGAGCCCGCTGGCACCGCCACCGGGCTGTGCCTTCGAGCCGCGCTGCGACCAGGCGCTGCCCGCCTGCCGCGAGGCGATGCCGCCGCTGATCGCGACCCAGGCCGATCGCGAGGCGCGCTGCATCCGCGTGCCCGCCGTTGCCGACCGACGCCCGCAGGCCGCCTGAGCCCGACGACAAGAACAACGCCCCCACGCTCCCATGTCCACCGTCCCTCTCATCGAAGTCCGCCGACTCAAGAAATACTTCGGCAAGGGCGACCGCCCGGTGCGCGCCGTCGACGACGTGTCCTTCACGATCCAGCCCGGCGAGACGCTGGGCCTGGTCGGCGAATCGGGTTCCGGCAAAAGCACCATCGGCCGCACCGTGCTGCGCCTGCTCGACTGCACCGACGGCGAAGTCCGCTACCGCGGCGACGACATCGGCAAGCTGTCGGGCGAGCAGATGCGCAAGCTGCGCAGCAAGCTGCAGATCATCTTCCAGGACCCGTACGCGAGCCTGAACCCGAAGATGCGCATCAGCGCGATCCTCGGCGAGGCGCTGTCGACCCACGGCCTGCACAAGGGCGCCGCGGCGCGCGACAGGCGCATCGCCGAACTGCTCGAGACCGTGGGCCTGCGGCCCGAGCATGCGACCCGGTTCCCGCACGAGTTCTCCGGGGGCCAGCGCCAGCGCATCGGCGTGGCGCGCGCGCTCGCGGTCGAGCCCGAGTTCATCGTGGCGGACGAGCCGCTGTCGGCGCTCGACGTGTCGATCCAGTCGCAGGTGATCAACCTGCTGGCGGACCTGCGCGAGCGCCTCGGCCTGACGATGCTCTTCATCTCGCACGACCTCGACGTGGTCGAGTACCTGTGCGACCGCGTGGTAGTGCTGTACCTCGGCAAGGTGATGGAGGTCGCGACCACGGAAGAACTCTTCGCGCGGCCGTCGCACCCGTACACGCAGGCGCTGCTGGCCGCCAGCCCGAAGCCCGACCCGCTCGTGCCGACCACGCATGTCGCGCTGCAGGGCGACATCCCCAGCCCCATCGCGCCGCCTTCGGGCTGCGTGTTCCGCACGCGCTGCCCGCATGCGATCGATGCGTGCGCGCAGGCCGTGCCCCCGCTCGACGAGATCGCCCCCGGGCACCATAGCGCCTGCATCCGCAAGGAACTGCTTTCGACCGCCATCGCCATCGCCTGACCATGCCCATGACCGACACCCAGACTTCCGACTTTCTCGACCCGCTGCTCGGCAGCGGCCACAAGGGCTACCCGCGCACGCAGGCGCCGCGCCGCCGCAGCGAGGTCGGCCAGGCCGGCTGGAACGTGCTGGCCGGCGACCTGCCGCTGCCGCTCGCGGTGCTCAAGCGCGAGGCGCTGGAACACAACGTGGCGTGGATGCAGGAGCGCGTGCGTGCATGGGGCGTCGACTTCGCACCGCACGGCAAGACCACCATGTCGCCGCAGCTGTTCCGCCGCCAGCTCGACGCCGGCGCCTGGGGCATCACCTTCGCCACGGTGACGCAGCTCGCGGTCGGCGTGGCCGCCGGTGCACGCCGCACGCTCATCGCCAACCAGGTGGTGAGCGACGAGGATCTGGGCGGCATCCAGCGGCTCCTGCGCACCCATGACGGCCTGCGCATCGTCTTTCTCATCGACTCGCTGGCGCAGCTCGCGCTGATCGACGACTGGGCCGCGCGCCATGCCGACAGCGTGCCCTTCGAGGTGATGCTGGAGATCGGCGTCGGCGGCGCGCGCACCGGCGTTCGCACGCATGCGCAGGCGATCGAGGTGGCGCGCGCCGCGCATGCCAGCCCCGCGGTGCGGCTGGTCGGCATCGAATGCTATGAAGGGCAGGGCGCCACCGCCGACAGCGCGGCCGACCGCGCCTACACCGACTCGCTGATGGACCGTGTCGACGCCGTCGCCCGCGAGGCGGTCGCGAACGGCTGGTTCGAGTGCGACGAGGTGCTGGTGTCGGCCGGCGGCTCCGCCATCTACGACCTCGTGTCGGCCCGCCTCACGCCCGCGATCGGCAAGCCGGTGCGCGGGCTGCTGCGCTCGGGCTGCTACGTCACGCACGACCACGGTACCTACCAGCGCTTCCAGGTGCCGATCGATGCGCGCCTGGGCTGCGCCTTGGGCGAGAGCCTGCGCGCCGCGATGGAAATCTGGGCGACGGTGCAGTCGCGCCCCGAGCCGGGCCTGGCGATCGTCGCAATGGGCAAGCGCGACATCTCCTTCGACCTGTCGATGCCGGTGCCGATCGCGCGTGCCGCTCGCGGTGCGACCGCGACCACCGCCGTGCCGCCGGGCTGGCACATCAGCGCGCTCAACGACCAGCACGGCTACCTGCGCTGGGATGCGAGCGAAGAGGCGCAGGCGCCGGTGGTCGGCGAGCGCGTCGGCTTCGGCATCTCGCACCCGTGCACCACCTTCGACAAGTGGCACTGGATGCCGGTGGTCGAGCAGGACTACCGCGTGAGCGACGCCGTCGCCATGCACTTCTGATCGAGACGCGATGACGCCCTCCCTGCTTCAAAAAGTCGCCGAGATCCGTGCGAAGGCACCCGCGACGCGGCGCGCGATCCTCGACCTGATCCTCGAGGACCCCGACCGCGTGCTCGAGGAAAGCTTCGAGTTCCTGGCCGAGCGCTCGCGCAGTTCGGTGCCGACCATCATGCGCACCTGCCGCGACCTGGGCTTCGCGGGCCTGCGCGAATTCAAGCTGGCGCTGGCGCAGGAGCTCGCGCTCGGCGGTTCGCCGCTGCACCGCCGCGTGAACATCGAGGACGCGGCCGACGAGGTGGTGTCGAAGATCGCGCGCAGCGCCGCCGCGTCGGTGGCGGGCGTGCGCAACCAGCTCGACATGGCCGTGCTCGACCGCGCGGTGGCCGCCATCGTGGCGGCGCCGCACGTCGACCTGTACGGCGCGGGCGCCACGTCCTGGTTCATGGCCAGCGACCTGCAGGCGCGGCTGTTCCGTCTCGGCATTTCGGCCAATGCCTGGGCCGACTACCACTTGCAGCAGGTCGCTGGCGCAGCGCAGCGACCCGGCGGCGTGGTGATCGCCATCACGCACGTGGGCGGCATGCCCTCGCTGCTCGACGCGGTCGACATCGCGCGGGCCCAGGGCTCGCAGGTGATCGCCATCACGCGGCCCGGCACACCGCTGGCGGCGAAGGCCGATTTCCTGATCGCGCTGTCGGTGCCCGACGATGCCGTGATGCACGTGGGCATCGACGCCTACCTGACCCATCTCACGGTGATCGAGATCCTCACCGTGCTGGTGGCGCAACGCTGCGGCGAGCCGGCCATGCAGCGCCTGCAGCGCGCGCGGGAAGCGTTCCAGCGGCACGGCATCGACGCGACGAAATTCCCTTTGCAGAGCTGGGACGGTGGGGGCGTCAACGGCCGCGCGGACGGGGACGGGGGCGCCCCATGACACAGGCGGTCTTGCTGGAAGCGGGCCTCGTGGTCGATGGTTCGGGCGGGCCCGGCTGGCCGGGCGACGTCCTGTTGCGGGGCGACCGCATCGTCGCGCTGGGCGAAGGCCTGCGCACGCGGCTGCCCCGGGACCTGGCCTTGTCCGATGTCGAGGTGATCGATTGCACTGGCCAGGTGATTGCACCGGGCTTCATCGACGCCCACACCCACGACGATGCGATCGTGCTGCGCGACCCGCTGTGCCTGCCCAAGGTGTCGCAGGGCATCACGACGGTGGTGACCGGCAACTGCGGCATCTCGCTGGCGCCGTACCGGACGGCGCAGTCGAAACCGCCGCTCACGCTGCTGGGCAGCGATTCCTTCCAGTACGCGACCATGGCCGAATACCGCGCAGCAGTCGCCGCGAGCCAGCCAGCGCTCAATGTCGCCGCGCTGGTCGGCCACACCACGCTGCGCTTCGCGGCCATGGAGGCGCTCGACCGGCCGGCCGACGAGGCGCAGCTGGCGCGCATGGCTGCGCTGCTCGACGACTGCATGGCCGAGGGCGCGCATGGCCTGTCGTCGGGCCTGTTCTACGAAGAGGCGATGGCGGCGCCCGCCGAAGAGGTCACGGCGCTCGCGCGCGTGGTCGCGCGGCATGGCGGCGTGTACGCGACCCACCTGCGCAGCGAGATGCAGCAGATCATCGAGGCGATGCACGAGGCCGGCGACACCGCGTTCTCGGCCGGCGTGCCGCTGGTGATCTCGCACCACAAGTGCGCCGGCCCGGCCAACTGGGGCCGCACGCAAGAGACGCTGCCGCTGATCGAGGCGCTGGCGCGGCGGCAGAAGATCTCGATGGACGTCTACCCCTATGTGGCCGGCTCCACCGTGTTGCGCGAGGACCTGGTCGACGGCGTGATCGACGTGCTGCTGACCTGGTCCGACCCGCACCCGCAGATGACGGGTCGCCTGCTCTCGGACATCGCGCGCGAGTGGGGCGTGAGCGAGCAGGACGCCTGCGTTCGGCTCAAGCCCGGTGGCGCCTGCTACTTCCAGATGCACGAGGACGACGTCGAGCGCGTGATCGCACACCCGCTCACCATGATCGGCAGCGACGGCCTGCCGCACGACCGCCATCCGCATCCGCGCCTGTGGGGCGCCTTCCCGCGGGTGCTGGCGCGCTACTGGCGCGGCCGTCGGCTGTTCACGCTGGAACAGGCGATCCACAAGATGACCGGGATGACCGCGCGCAACCTGCGCATCGCGGACCGGGGCCTGCTGCGCGTGGGCGCGATGGCCGACGTGGTGGTGTTCGACCCCGAGACGGTGTCCGACACCGCGACCTACGACCAGCCGCATGGGGTGAGCGTGGGCATCGGGCATGTCTTCGTCAACGGACAGCGGGCCTACCGCGGCGGCGGCGAGCCCCGGGTGCTCGCCCGAGCGGGCCGGATGCTGACCCGCGGCACCTTTTCTCTGGGTGAATAGGCTGGTTTGTAGGCAAACGGCCTGCGATTGTTTCAGTTCCGTGAATAGCGTGGTTCGTTTTGGCGAGGGTTTTCACCTAGATGCCGGCGCACAATTCATCCAACAGAGCAGCGAACACAACAAGTTGAAGACGCTGGTCTGGGTGAGCTAGGCACCGAGCGGTGGCCGTCACGAAGGCGGTGCCCCCGATACCGGTTCGAAATCATCCAACCTATTGAAAGAAACGAAATGAAGACCTCGAAGATCATCGCCGCAGCTACCCTGTCCCTCCTGGCCGCCGTGGGCGCCCAAGCCGAAACGTATGACGGCGTGCTGACCGTGAACTCGGTCGCCAGCCGCGCTGAAGTCGCTGCCCAAGCCCGCGCCACGGCCCGTGCTGGTGACGTGTTTTCGGAAGCGTCGTTCGCCGGTGTGACCCCCGCGCTGACGGCCAGCGCCGACCGCGCCACGGTGCGCAACCAGGCCGTGCAGACCGCACGCCAAGGCAACGTCTACGGTGAAGTCGCTTCGGCTGGCGTGCTGTCGGTCGGTGGCAGCCAGATCGACCGTGCTGCGGTTCGCGCCGATGCACGCAACGCGACCCGTACCAACGCGCTGTAATCGCTGCGCCGGCTTGCCGGCATCAGGAAAAAAGCCCGCTACCGCAAGGTGGCGGGCTTTTTTCGTTGGGCTTGGAACAACGTGCGCGCGTCGTGGCGCCGGGCCGGGCATGCGCCTTGCACCTGCGGCATCGCAGGCGTCTTATGTTCTAAAAATGTGCACATAGACCGCTGAAACGAGTGTTTTAGGAATCATTCGGTGCCTGCTAACTTTGCCGCTCCCGATCATCTCCAAGCCCACGGATCACCGCACATGTCCTCACGCCTCCTATCAGGGTTCTCAAGGTTTCGCGCTTTGGCATTCCTCTGCCTGGCCACCGTCCTCGCCTTCCACGCTTCTGCGCAGGCGCCAGCCAAGCCGCTCAAAACTGTGACGATTGCAGTGGGTACGCAGGTGCTCAACGTCACCTACCCGTGGCTGACCTTGCCGATCGTCCTGGGTTATTGGCGTGACGAGGGCTATGACGTCAAGGTCATCACCGTGGGCGGGTCGTTGCAGGGCATCCAGCAGATGGTGGGCGGCGCGGTCGACTTCGCGCAGCTCAACTCGACCGGCCTGATCCAGGCCAACACCGAGAACAACGTCGCTGTGCGCGGCCTCATGGGCAATGGCGTCATCGACTGGGGCATGGGCGTGATGCAGGACGGCCCGATCAAGACCGTGGCCGACCTCAAGGGCAAGAAGATCGGGATTTTCAGCCTCGGCACCGGCGGCGTGCCGCTGCTCAAGGGCTACTTGCGTTCGAACGGCATCAACCCCGACACCGACGTGCAGATCATCGCGACCGGCGCCGGTGCGCCCGCCCTCGAAGCGCTCAAGAGCGACCGCGTGCAGGCGCTGATGTTCTGGGGCTCGGCACTCGCCGGCTTCCAGAATGCGGGCACCAGGATGCGTGTGCTGTTCGACCCGGCCTGGCGCGCGCTGCCCGACTTCACCTTCGGCACGCTGCAGAAGACCATCGATGCTGATCCGGCCATGGTCGAAGCGATCTCGCGCGGCGCCGCCAAGGCGACGCTGTTCGTCCAGACCAACCCGATGTGCGCATTGAAGCTGCACTGGAAGAACTACCCCAGCACCAAGCCCACGGGCGCCGACGAGGCCACGCTGGTCAGCTGGGACATGCGCCTGCTCGACGCGCAGCTGCAGTCCATGAAAGGCGCCTTCGAGATGAACGGCGGCAAGCGCATCGGTGCGATGGACCCCGCCGCCTATGGTCGCATGCAGGATTTCATGCTCAAGGACGGCACCATCAAGCGCACCGTCGCGCCCGAGTCGCTGCTGATCAACAAGCCGGGCTTTGTCGAAGCCATCAACCGCTTCGACCACAAGGCCGTCATCGACGCCGCCAAGGCCTGCGCTGGCGTATGACGCCAGCGCAGTTCATTGCCGGCCTGCCGAAGGCCGAGCTGCACATGCACATCGAAGGCTCCATCGAGCCAGCGCTGTTCATCGCGCTGGCGAAGCGCAACAACGTGACGATCGCCTGGAAGACGGAGGCCGAGCTACGCGAGGCCTACAGTTTCCGCAACCTGCAGTCCTTTCTCGACCTGTACTACGACGGCTGCCGCGTGCTGGTGCATGCGGCCGATTTCCAGGACGTGACGCGCGAGTACCTGATGCGCGCACATGCCGACCACGTGCTGCACGCCGAGCTCTTCCTGGGCCCGCAAGGCCACACCGCGCGTGGCGTGGCGCTGGGCACGGTGCTCGAAGGCACCTTCGCCGCCATGGACGCGGCCCAGCGCGAACACGGCATCACCAGCGGCCTCATCCTCTTGGCCCAGCGGCATCGCAGCGAGGAAGAGGCACTGGCCTTGCTCGACGCGGCCATGCCCTGGGCCGACCGGCTGCTCGGCTTCGGACTGGGTGGCGCCGAAGTCGGCAACCCGCCCTCGAAGTTCGTCGAATTCTTCCGCCGAGCCCGCGAGCGCGGCTTCAAGGTGGTGGCACATGCCGGGGAAGAAGGCCCTGCCGCCTATGTCCGCGAGGCGATCGAGCTGCTCGACGTGCAGCGCATCGACCACGGCAATTCGAGCCTCGACGATCCGGCGTTGCTGCAATTGCTGGCACAGCGGCAGGTTCCGCTGACCGTGTGCCCGCTCTCCAACCTCAAGCTCAAGGTCGTGCCGTCGATGGCCGCGCATCCGTTGAAGAAGCTGATGGATGCCGGGCTCTGCGTCACCGTCAACTCCGACGATCCCTCGTTCTTCGGCGGCTACGTCAACGACAACTACATTGCCTGCCAGGCCGCCTTGGGCCTGCGTCGCGAAGAACTCGTGGCTCTGGCGCGCAACAGCTTCATCGCGGCGTTCATGCCGGCTGCGCAGCGCGATGCCGCGCTGGCCGCCATCGATGCCTACGACCGCGACGCCGCGCCCTGGGGCGACGCGCCCGCACTGGCGGCCTGATGATCACCGCCGTCTCGCTGCGCTACTTCGCGGAGGTCGTGCGCGCCGGCTCGATCCGCGCCGCAGCCGAGCGACTGTTCGTGGCGGCCTCTGCGATCAGCCGGCAGATTGCCTTGCTCGAAGAAGAGCTCGGCGCACCCCTGCTGGAGCGTGGCCCGGGCCGCACGGTGCTGCGGCTCACCGCGGCGGGTGAACTGTTGATGCGCCATACGCGGCATGTCGATCACGAGCTTGATCGGGTGCGATCCGAGATCGAGGCCCTCAAGGGACTGCGCAAGGGCCACGTTCGCCTGGGCGTCGTCGAGACCTTCGTGCGCGAGGTGATCCCGGGCATCCTGAGCCGCTTCAACGACCGCTATCCCGGTGTCACCTACCAGGTCGAGGTCGCGCCGACAACGAAGCTCCTCGAACTGGTCGGCCGCGACGAACTCGACGTGGCCGTGACTTTCAACCCGCCGCCTTCTTTGCGCGTGAAGCATGTCTATGAGCGCACGCTGGAAACCTGCGTGATGGTGGCCAACCACCATCCGTTGGCGCAGCTCGATACGGTCAAGCTGACCGACTGCGCCGCTTACGGTCTGGCGATGCCCGACGAGACCATCAGCGCCAAGCGGGACCAGGACGAGATGTTCGCCAAGGCACGCATCCAGCCGCGCCAGGTGCTGGTCACCAATTCGTACGAAATGATGCGCTCGGTGGCCGAGACCGGCATGGCGATCACGCTGGTCAACGCCCGCCCGGGCGACAGCGCGAACATGCCCGGCTTTCGCTATGTGCCCATCAAGGACTCGCGCGTGAAGCACCAGCGCATGACCATCTGTACCTGCGAGGGCCGCACGCCGAGCCCGATCGCGGCGGTCTTCATCGAGACCATCAAGAAGGAATTCCAGGAACTGGAGCAAGCATGAACATGCCACTGACCCCCCAGCAGGTGGAGGCGCCAGCCTTCGGCTTTCACCGATTGCAGAAGGTGTTTCGCTCGAAAGACGGCGGCGATGTGATTGCCTTGCGTGACGTCGAATTCGATGTGCGCAAGGGCGAGTTCGTGACCGTGGTCGGGCCGAGTGGCTGCGGAAAGAGCACGCTGTTGCGCATCCTGGCCGGCCTGGAGCGCGCGACCAGCGGCACGGTGGCGCTCGGCGGAAAAACCGTCAGCGGGCCGAGCCGCGACATCGGTGTCGTGTTCCAGGCGCCGGTGCTGCTGCCGTGGCGCACCGTGCTGCAGAACGTACTGGTGCCGGCGCAGATCCAGGGCCGCGACATCAAGGTCGCCACCGAACGCGCGATGCACTACCTGACATTGGTCGGTCTGGAGAACTTCGCGACGAAGTACCCCGGCGAGCTGTCGGGCGGCATGCAGCAGCGCGTCGGCATCGCGCGCGCTTTCGTCAACGACCCGATGCTGCTGCTGATGGACGAGCCCTTCGGTGCGCTCGACGCCATGACGCGCGAGACCATGAACCTCGAACTTCACAAGCTGAAGGAGCGCACCGGCGCCACCATCATGCTGGTGACGCACAGCATTCCCGAGGCGGTGTTTCTCGGCGACCGCGTGGTCGTGATGTCGCCGCGCCCCGGCCGCGTGACGCAGATCATCGATGTCGATCTGCCGCATCCGCGCTCGCTCGACATGATCAACACGGACCGCTTCGGCACCTATGTGTCGGGCATCCGCGCCAACCTGAATGCGGCCGGAGGGCTCGATTGATGAACAGCAGCGCCTTACCCATCCATGCCCCCGTGGACTCTCTGGAGGGCGAAGGGAAATTGGTTTCAACAGCAACAACGAAGGCGCCGCCCGAACCGACCGGCCTCTCGCCCACGCGCCGGCGCTTGCTGATGCTCGGGTTCTTCGTGCTGGTCATGGCGGTCTGGCATTTCGCCGTCCTCCTGCTGGAGGTGTCGCCGCTCATCTTTCCCGGCCCGTGGGCGGTGGCGCGCGCGCTGGTCGAACTGTTCCAGTCGGGCGAGATCGTCAAGCACCTGGGCGTGACGCTCTACGAGATCCTCGCGGGCTTCGCCTTCGGCGCGATCTTCGGCCTGGTGCTGGGCGCATTGATCGGCCAGAGCGCCCTGCTCGAAGCCGTGCTGTACCCGTACGTGGTCGCCTTCCAGACGGTGCCCAAGGTGGCGGTGGCGCCGCTCTTCGTGCTGTGGTTCGGCTTCGACACGACGTCGAAGGTGGTCATCACCGCGACCATCGTGTTCTTCCCGGTACTGGCCAACACCATTGTCGGCCTGCGGTCGGCGCCGCGCGACCAGATCGAGCTGATGAAGGCCTTCACCGCATCGCCCTGGCATGTGTTCCGGATGGTGCGCCTGCCGCAGGCCTTGCCCTATGTGTTCGCGGGGCTGGACATCGGCATCGTGCTGGCCGTGATCGGCGCCATCGTCGGCGAATTCGTCGGCGCGCAGGCCGGCCTGGGCTACCTCATCCTGCAGCGCAACTTCTCGATGGATGCCGCCGGCATGTTCGCCATCCTGGTCGTGCTGTCGCTCATCGGGCTGGTGCTGCACAGCCTGATGAAGTTCATCGCGCGCCGGGTCATCTTCTGGACGGACGCCTTCACCGACCTTTCGCGGGGCTCCTGAGCCGAACTGCGACGCCGAATCATCCCTGCTCACCTCACCAAGGAGACCCCATGTCCTCGACCGAAACCACCATTGACCCGCAGGTCGCCGTCCCGCGCCGCGCATCCGCCACCGAAATGCCTATTCTCGATCTGGGTGACTGGCTTGCCGGCGGACCGATCGAGCCGCTGGTCGCGCAGTTCAAGGCGGCGTGTACGAACACCGGCTTTCTCTACGTTCGCAACCACGGCATTCCGCGTGCCGCGGTCGATGCGGTATTCGATGCGACGCGCCGCTACTTCAGCCTGTCGATGGAAGAGCGCCTGAAGGACAAGATCGACGAGCGCTTCCGTCGCGGCTTCATGCCCTATGGCGTGACGCAGCATCCGGGTCACAAGCCCGACCTGAAGGAAAGCTACGAGCTCGGCGTGGACTTGCCGGTGACGGACCCCGACGTCCAGGCCGGATTGCCGCTGCATGGTCCCAATCGCTGGCCTGCGGACAAGCCTTGGTTGAAGGAGGCTGCCGAGACGTACTTCGGCTACACGGTCGCGCTGGGCAAGAACCTGCTGCGCATCTTCGCGACGGCGCTCGAGCAACCCGAAGACTTCTTCCTGCAGTGGTGCCAGAAGCCGATGGTGCAGTCGCGGCTCTTCCACTACCCGCCGCAGTCGAGCCCCACGGCGCTCGAACTCGGTGCCGCGGCGCACACCGACTACGGCATGCTGACGATTCTTGCGCAAGACCCGATCGGCGGGCTCGAGTTGCGCACGCGCAGCGGCGAATGGGTGGGCGCGCCCTACATCGAGGACACGCTGGTCATCAACCTGGGTGACATGGTCAAGGTCTGGACCAACGACATCTACGTGTCGAACCCGCACCGCGTGGCCAATCGGACGGGCCGGGAGCGCTTCTCGATCCCGACCTTCTTCAACCTGGACTACGCGACGCCGGTCGCGTGCCTGCCGCAGTTCCAATCCGCGGACAACCCGTCGCGACATGCGCCAGTGAAATCCGGCGACTATCTGGTCAAGCGCTTCTCCGAGGTGCAGAAGTACAAGACGCCAGCGGAACTGCAGGCGGCTTGAGCCCTCAGCGCTTGACCGGTGCCAGCAGCACCACCAGCGCCCCGGCCCCGCCTTCGGCCGGCTTGGCCTGCACGAAGGCGAGCACCTCGTTCTTCTGGATCAGCCAGCGCTGCGTCTTGGTCTTGAGCACGGGCTGCTTGCCCGGCGACCCCAGGCCCTTGCCGTGCACCACGCGCACGCAGCGCACGCCCTGCTTGTGCGCGCCGCGGATGAAGGCGCCCAGCGCCTCACGGGCCTCGTCGCTGCGCAGGCCGTGCAGGTCGACCTGCTTCTGGATCGTCCATTCGCCGGCGCGCAGCTTGCGCGTCACGTCGGTGCCGATGCCGGGGCGGCGGAAGCTCATGGCGTCGTCGACGTCGAGCAGGGTGGTGACATCGAACTCGTCGGACAGCGATTCGCGCAGCACGCGCTGCTCGTCCAGCTGGTGCTGCACCGGGATCGGTGCCGGTGGCTCCGGCGCCAGCGGCACGGCGGCACTGCGCTTGCTGAGCGGTTGCGTGGCGCCGATGGCCCGGGCGAAGAGGTTCTGCTCCGCCTGCCGCTTCTTCTCGGCGGCCGCGCGAGCCGCCGCTGCGTCGGCTTCGCGCGCGCGCTGCTCGGTCAGCGTGCGCTGGACGGCGCCGAGGTCGGCGAGGCTCTTGAGCGTGTCGGAACGGCGTGGCATGGGCTCAGCATAGCAAGGCAAGTCAGACCAGGCCGCGCTCCGCCATCGACAGCGTCTGGCCGCGCGCCACGACGATGTGGTCGAGCACCCGCACGTCGACCAGTGCGAGCGCGGCCTTGAGCGTCTGCGTGAGCGCCTCGTCGGCGCGCGAGGGCTCGACGCCGCCGCTCGGGTGGTTGTGGGCGAGGATCACCGCGGCGGCGTGGTGGTGCAGGGCGCGGACCACGACTTCGCGCGGGTACACGCTGGTCTGGCTGAGCGTGCCGCGAAACAGCTCCTCCATCGCGATGAGCCGATGCTGCGCATCGAGAAAGAGCGCCGCGAACACCTCGTGGGGCCGGGACGCGATGTGCAGTTGCAGGTAGTGGCTCACCGCGGCGGGCGAATCGAACACGGTGCGTTCGCGCAGCCGCTCGGCCATGGCGCGCCGCGCCAATTCGAGCACGGCGGTGAGCTCGGCCCGCTTGGCCGGCCCGCCGAGGCCCTTGACCTGACGCAGGTCGTCGACGCCGGTCTGCAGCAGGCCGGCAATGCCGCCGAAGGTGTCGAGCAGTTCCTGCGCCAGCTGCAGCACGTTCTTGCCGGCCATGCCGGTGCGCAGCAGCAGGGCGAGCAGTTCGGCGTCGCCCAATGCGCCGGCCCCGCGGGCGAGCAGCTTCTCGCGCGGTCTGGCTTCTGCCGGCAGATCCTTGAAAGACATGGTGCCGCAGGGGCTTGGGCCCCACTCCCTAAAATGGCGGATTCAGTGTACCGGGGCCTTCGCGGCCGATCTCACCTTGTCTTCGCCCACCACCCACGCCGTCGTCACCGCTGGCTCTTTTCTCACGCTGCACTACCGGCTGGCCGGGCCCGCGGGCGACATCATCAACACCTTCGCCGACAAGCCGGCGACGCTGTCGCTGGGCACCGGCGAGCTGTCGCCGGCCGTCGAGCAGCGGCTGATGGGCCTGGAAGAGGGCGCGCACACCACCTTCGACCTGCCCGCGGGCGAAGCCTTTGGCGACCGCAATCCCGAGATGCAGCAGTGGGTCGCACGCACCCTGTTGGCCAAGATGGGTGACCCCGACGAGCGCTACGCCGTCGGCGACGTGGTGGAGTTCCCCACGCCCGACGGCATGGGAAGCTACGCCGGTGCCGTGATTGCGTCGAGCGACACCGCGGTGCAGTTCGACTTCAACCACCCGCTGGCCGGCCAGCCCGTCACCTTCGAAGTGCGGCTGATCGGCGTGCTGTGACCGGCCCGATGGAAAAGGAAATCCTGCTCGCCGAGCCGCGCGGCTTCTGCGCGGGCGTGGACCGCGCCATCGAGATCGTCGAGCGCGCCATCGCCAAGTTCGGCGCACCGATCTACGTGCGCCACGAGATCGTGCACAACACCTACGTGGTGAACGAGCTCAAGGCCAAGGGCGCGATCTTCATCGAGGACCTGGCCGACGTGCCGCCGGGCTCGACGCTGGTCTTCAGCGCGCACGGCGTGAGCAAGGCGATCGAGGCCGAGGCGCATGCGCGCGGCTTCGACGTGTTCGACGCCACCTGCCCGCTGGTGACCAAGGTGCACGTCGAGGTCGCCAAGCTCGCGAAAGAGGGCTACGAATTCATCATGATCGGCCACAAGGGCCATCCCGAGGTCGAGGGCACGATGGGCCAGCTGTCGAGCGGCATCCACCTGGTGGAAGACGTCGCGGACGTGGCCACCGTGCAGCCGGGCCAGACCGACAAGCTCGCCGTCGTGACGCAGACCACGCTGTCGGTCGACGACGCGGCCGAGATCGCCGCCGCCGTGCGCGCGCGCTTCCCGAAGGTGCGCGAGCCCAAGCAGCAGGACATCTGCTACGCCACGCAGAACCGCCAGGACGCGGTGAAGATCATGAGCCCGCAGGTCGACATCGTGATCGTGGTTGGCAGCCCGACCAGCTCGAACAGCAACCGCCTTCGCGAACTGGCGCAGCGCCTGGGCACCGAAAGCTACATGGTCGATTCGGCCGATGAACTCAAGCCCGAGTGGTTCGAGGGCAAGACGCGCGTCGGACTCACCGCCGGCGCCTCGGCGCCCGAGGTGCTGGTGCGCGAGGTGATCGACCGCGTGAAGGCGCTCGGCGCGGTGTCGGTCCGCAAGATGGACGGCATCGAGGAAACACTGAAGTTCCCGCTGCCCAAGGGCCTGAAGCTCGACCACATGCCCGCACCCGGACACATCTCTTGAATCTGAACGACATCGACTGGCGTGCCGACATCGAGCGCGCCGCCCAACGCCTGGCCGCACACCGCGGCGCCTACCTGCGCGAGACGCCGCTGTGGAAGCTCTCGCCCGACGCCTTCGGCCTGTCGACGGCAGAGGGCGTCGAGGTCTGGCTCAAGCTCGAGCACCTGCAGATCGCCGGCAGCTTCAAGGCGCGCGGGATGATGAATCGGCTGCTGGCCCACGACATCCCGGCCGCGGGTGTGGTGGTGGCGTCGGGTGGCAACGCCGGGATCGCCACAGCCGCCGCGGCACGTGCGCTCGGTGTGCGCTGCGAGGTCTTCCTGCCCGGCGTGTCGCCCGAGGCCAAGCGGGCACGGCTGCGCGCGCTGGGCGCCGAGGTCACGGTGGTCGGCGAGGCCTATGCCGATGCGCTCGCGGCCTGCCTGGCGCGCCAGCGTGAGAGCGGCGCGCTGCTGACCCACGCCTACGACCAGCCCGAGGTGGTGGCCGGTGCCGGCACGCTCGGCCGCGAGATCGAGGCGCAGGGCGGCCTGCCCGATTCGGTGCTGGTGAGCGTGGGCGGCGGCGGGCTGATCGGTGGCCTGGCGGCCTGGTTCGGCCCGCGCAGCCGCGTGGTGGCGCTCGAGCCCGAGCGTGCGCCGACGCTGTTCCGCGCCCGGGAAGCCGGCGCACCGGTGGATGTCGAGGTCGGCGGCGTGGCCGCGGATTCGCTGGGCGCCAAGCGCATCGGCGAGCACGCCTGGGCCATCACGCAGCGCGAGGTGCGCGATGCCCTGCTGCTGTCCGACGACGCGATCCGCGCGGCGCAGGTCTGGCTCTGGAAAGAGATGAAGCTGGCCGTCGAACCGGCGGCTGCGCTGCCGCTGGCGGCACTCCAGACGGGCGCCTACGTGCCGCGCGCAGGGGAGAAGGTCTGCCTCATCGTCTGCGGCGCGAACGTCGACCCGGCCACGCTGGCCTGAGCACACAGTGGGTTCGCGGCGCCCACCTAAAATCGCCCGATGCTCGATATCACCATGCTGCGCAAGGACCTGGCCTCGGCCGTGGCCCGCCTCGAAACGCGCAAGAAAAACCAGCCTTACCTCAACGTCCATGCCTTCACGGCGCTGGAGGCCGAGCGCAAGACGCTGCAGGTCCGCACCGAGGAGCTGCAGGCCCGGCGCAACATGCTCAACAAGCAGATCGGCCCGCTGAAGGCCAAGGGCGAGCCGATCGATGCGCTGATGACCGAGGTCAATGCGCTCAAGGCCGAGCAGGAATCGCAGTCCGCACGGCTCGAGGCCATCCAGCCCGAACTACAGGCCCTGCTGCTGGCCGTGCCCAACCTGCCGCACGAGAGCGTGCCGGTGGGCGAGGACGAGAGCGGCAACGTCGAAGTGCGCCGCTGGAGCCCGCAAGGCGGCGTCGGTGCCGACGCCACGCCGCTGGCCTTCACACCCAAGGACCACGTCGACCTCGGCGCGCCGCTGGGTCTGGACTTCGAGATGGGCGCCAAGCTCGCCGGTTCGCGCTTCAGCGTGCTGAAGGGCCCGATCGCCCGTCTGCACCGCGCGCTGGCGCAGTTCATGATCGACACGCAGACCGAGCGCCACGGCTACACCGAGTGCTACGTGCCCTACATCGTCAATGCCGACTCGATGCGCGGCACCGGTCAGTTGCCGAAGTTCGAGGGCGACCTGTTCGCCGCGAAGAAGGGCGGCCAGGACGGCGAGCCGGTGCCCGACAACCAGGCGCTCTACCTGATCCCGACCAGCGAGGTGCCGCTGACCAACTTCGTGCGCGACGAGGTGGTGGCCGAATCGCAACTGCCGATGAAGCTCACCGCGCATTCGCCGTGCTTTCGCTCCGAAGCCGGCAGCGCCGGCCGCGACACGCGCGGCATGATCCGCCAGCACCAGTTCGACAAGGTCGAGATGGTGCAGATCACGCACCCCGAGAAAAGCTACGAAGCGCTCGAAGCCATGACCACGCACGCCGAGGCGGTGCTCCAGGCGCTGGAGCTGCCGTACCGCGTGGTGCTGCTGTGCACCGGCGACATGGGTTTCGGCTCGAGCAAGACCTACGACCTGGAGGTGTGGCTGCCGGCTCAGAACACCTACCGCGAGATCAGCTCGGTCTCGAACTGCGAGGCGTTCCAGGCGCGCCGGCTGCAGGCGCGCTTCAAGAATGCGCAGGGCAAGAACGAGCTGGTGCACACGCTCAACGGCTCCGGCCTGGCCGTGGGCCGGGCGCTCGTCGCCGTGCTGGAGAACCACCAGAACGAGGACGGTTCGATCCGTGTGCCTGTAGCACTACGCCCCTACCTTGGCGGCCTCGACACGTTGCGCGCCTGAGACGCTTCGCGCCCGGGTCGCCGAATTCTGCTGCTAGAATCGAAGGCTCGACAGACACCGGAGAGGTGGCAGAGTGGTCGAATGTACCTGACTCGAAATCAGGCGTACGGAAACGTACCGAGGGTTCGAATCCCTCCCTCTCCTCCAAGATAGCCCCGTTCAGGGGCTATTTTTTTGTCTGGACGAAACGTGAAGTCCAGGGCGAGGTGCACCTGCCGACGCCGACCGACGCGGTCGCCGGCCGGGGTTGGGTCGGCACAACACTCGGGTCGGCGGGTGCAAGGCTGCCCCTAGAATCGCGGCCAAGCCAACGCCCTTCGGAGGGGCCGTTCCAAAAGGGGTCAGTTGACAGAGGTTTTGAGCCATGAAGGGTAATTCGTCGTTCGTGGGTCTCGGCAACTCGTCGTTTGCGAGTTTGACGCCGGCCCCCGCGACGGCGGACGAAGCCGAACCGTGGGTGCGCGGGGAACTGATCCGCAGCCTGATGCGTGCGGCACGGGGCTCCTACCTGCTGGCCGCGGCGCTCATGCCGGCCATGATCGGCCTGAGCTGGGGCCATGTGCCACGCTGGCAGCTCTTCGTCTGGCTCGCGATCGGCATTGCCGCCACTGGCTGCCGTGTCTGGGGCGAACGGCTCTACGTGCGCGACTACGCCGACAAGGACTCGGCCTCGCAGCAGGAATTCGTCGACCGCTACCGCTTCCTGTGGGGCACCAGTGCCTTCGCCTGGGGCCTGTCGATCCTGATCTTTTTCGAGCGCACGCCGCTGGTCAACCAGTTCATGAGCTGGCTCATCGTGGCCGGTGTCGCCACCTTCCCGCTCAACGGCCTGGCGCTCTATCCGCCGCTGCTGCGGCGCTACGTCAACGTGCTCTTCATCACCATGATGGCGGCCGTGGCCTTCCGCGTGGTCGAACTCAACTTCCAGCGCCCGCATTTCCACTACGGCTTCCTGATGCTGCCGGTGCTGCACTGGTGGCTGCTGCTGCGGGCCGGTCGCCGCATCCATGAGACGGCGCGCAACAGCTTCGAGCTGCTGTTCCACAACCACATCCTGATCAATTCCCTGACCCAGCAGCGGCAAGCCGCCGTGTCGGCCGTCGCCATGAAGAACCGCTTCCTGGCGAGCGCCGCGCATGACATGCGCCAGCCGGTGCTGGCGCTGTCGCTGTATGCGGACTGGCTGCGCAACGAGCCGGAACTGGTCCAGGAGATCGCGCCGAAGATCGTTCGCGCCACGCATGCGGTGAACGCGCTGTTCGACTCGCTCTTCGACCTGGCGCGCATCGATTCGGGCCAGGTCCGGCTGCACATCGAGCGGGTCGACGTGGCCCAGCTGCTGCATGACCTGGAGCTGCAATACCGGCCGGTGGCCGAGGCCAAGGGCCTGCGCTTTCGGGTGCACATCAGCCGCGGCACCGTGCTCACCGACCCGATTCGGGTGCGCCGCATGATCGGCAACCTGCTGGCCAACGCCATCAAGTACACGGTGGAGGGCGGCATCCTGCTCGCGTCGCGGCAGACCAAGGACGGGCTGCGCGTGGAGGTGTGGGACACCGGCATCGGCATCGCCCGCGAACACCTGCGCGACGTGTTCCTGGAGTTCTACAAGGTGGCCGACCATGCCGGCACGTCGGACGGCTTCGGCCTGGGCCTGGCCATCGTGGCGCGCCTGTCGCACGCCTTGGGCCATCCGGTGAGCGTGCGCTCGCGCCTGGGGCGCGGCAGCGTGTTCCGCGTGGCGCTCAACGATGCCGACGAGTCGCAGGCGCAGACCCGCATCTCCGGCGCAGTGGGCTGACGCCGCTGCCCGTGGCGGGTGGCGTCAAGCCCCGATCACCTCAAGATCACATCGACCCTGAAGACGAGAGCAGGCCGTGGTTGCGCGCGTGGTGCAACGCCTGCGTGCGGCTCTTGACGCCCAGTCGACGGAACAGGCGCCACAGGTGCACCTTGACGGTGTGCTCGCTGATCTCGAGCTCGGTTGCGATGTCGCGGTTGCTCATGCCCTTGTCGAGCATGGCGATGAGCTGGGTCTGGCGCTTGGACAGCTTGCCGCTGTTGGCGGCTGCCACCGGCTCCTCGACATCGCTGTCGGCCATGAGCAGCCCGCGCAGCACGGCGGTGAGTTCGGCCGAACTGGCCGACTTCTCGATGTAGGTGTCGGCGCCGGCTTCGATGCAGGCCTCTTCCATGTCGGCCGCTGGCGAGGCCGAGTACACGGCGATCGGCACGTCCGGATAGATCTGCTTGACCGCGATGACGCCGGAGCAGCCCGTGGTGTCGGGGAGCTTCAGATCGAGGCAAAAGAGATCGGGCGCCCCATGCTGCTTGACGGCGCTGGTGAGCTTGTCCAGCCGCTCCAGTTCGACGATGTTCTCCGCGGGCCGCAGGCGCCGCAGCACCATCACGATGGCGTCGCGCATCAGGGGGTGATCGTCGATGACGTAAATGCTCATGGTCTGCTTTCTGAGTGAACGCTCGGCCGGCAGATGCCGGCCATGCCTGATTCTGTTCCTTAACCGCCGCTGGCGGCCAGTGACTGTGCCGCCAGCACCTCCAGGGCCTCCGCCGCGGCACGCATCCCGTCATTGTCGGCGGGTTCGAGCTGTTCGGCGAGGGCCGCCAGTCCGGCACCGCCTTCCTGCTGGAGGCGCCCGATGGCACGGCCGGCCTCCTGCGGCGTCGAGAAAGCGCGGCTCTGCAGCAGCAGTTCGCCCTGGGCGTCGAGCAGCTTGAAGTAGAACTGGCCGTCGCTTTCGCGGTATTGCTTGAAGCTGGGGCGGGCCACTTTGGCGGCCTTGCGCGTGGTTGCGGCGGCGGGCGCCTCGAGCCGGCGCAAGCCGACGGCGTGGCGCAGCCGGCCGATGAAGGGCTGCGACAGCGCCCGTGCCTTCTCGGCGCCCGCGATCAGGATGCGCTCGATCTGCGCCGGATCGTTGATCAACGCTTCGTAGTGCGCGCGCATCGGAGCGATTTCCCGGTCGATGCGCTCGAACACGCGTTGCTTGGCGTCGCCCCAGGCGATGCCTTCGGCGTAGGCCTTGCGCAGCGCGGCGGTTTCCTCCGCGTCGGCGAAGGCCTGGTAGATCTGGAAGAGTGCGGAGCCCTCGGTCTCCTTCGGCTCGCCGGGGGCGCGCGAGTCGGTCACGATGCTGCCGATCAGCTTTTGCAACTGGGCGCGTGGCGTGAAGAGCGGGATCGTGTTGTCGTAGCTCTTGCTCATCTTGCGGCCGTCGAGGCCGGGCAGCGTGGCCACCGCGTCGTCGATCTCGGCCTCGGGCAGGGTGAAGTGCTCGCCGTACAGGTGGTTGAAGCGCTGCGCCATGTCGCGCGCCATCTCGATGTGCTGCACCTGGTCGCGGCCCACCGGCACCTTGTGCGCGTTGAACATCAGGATGTCTGCGCCCATGAGCACCGGGTACATGAAGAGGCCGGCGCTCACATCGGCGTCCGGGTCCTCGCCCTTGGCCACGTTCTTGTCGACCGAGGCCTTGTAGGCGTGCGCGCGGTTGAGGATGCCCTTGCCGGTGACACAGGTCAGGAACCAGGTGAGTTCGGGGATCTCGGGGATGTCCGACTGGCGGTAGAACGTGACCCGCTCCGGGTCGAGCCCGCAGGCCAGCCAGCTGGCCGCGATCTCCAGCGTCGAGCGCTGGATGCGCACCGGGTCGTCGACCTTGATCAGCGCGTGGTAGTCCGCCAGGAAATAGAAGCTCTGCACGTCGGCGCGGCGGCTGAAGCGCACCGAGTGACGCACCGAACCCACGTAGTTGCCCAGGTGCGGCGTGCCGCTGGTCGTGATGCCGGTGAGAAAGCGGGTGGGAGAGGGCGGAGTCATGGCAGGCAGGGGGCGGACGAAAGGCAATCGCAAGCGAGGCGGGCCGCGAAAATATTGCACATTGTGTCAGACGGCTCCTGCCGGCCGCGGCGTCAAAGACCGAGCAGGGACACCGGGCCGCGCCCGAGCCGCACCACCACGGGGTCGCCGCCTTCGCCCAAAGGCGTGAGGTCGACCACGGTGGTCGGCTCCGACGCGCAGGCGCCGGCGTCGATCACGGCGCCGATCAGCTTCTCGAAGCGCGCCCGGATCTCCTGCGCGTCGTTCAGCGGCTGCGTTTCGCCGGGCGGGATCAACGTGGTCGCCAGGAGCGGCGCGCCATGCAGCGCCAGCAGCTCGGACAGCACCTTGTGGTCGGGCACGCGCAGGCCGATGGTCTTGCGCTGCGGGTGACTCACCCGGCGTGGCACTTCCTTGGTGGCTTCCAGCAGGAAGGTGTACGGCCCCGGCGTCGCCGCCTTCAGCAGCCGGTACTGCTTGTTGTCGACCTTGGCGTAGTTGGCCAGCTCGCTCAGGTCGCGGCACAGCAGCGTCAGGTGGTGCTTGTCGTCGACCTGCCGGATGCGGCGCAGCCGGTCGACCGCGTCCTTGTCGTCCAGGTGGCAGGCCAGCGCGTAGCTGGAGTCGGTCGGCACGGCGACGACTTCGCCGCGCTCGAGCAGCGCCACGGCCTGCTTGAGCAGCCGCTGCTGGGGGTTCTCGGGATGAACTTCGAAATATTGAGCCATGGTGTCAGCCTTCCGCGGGTTCGATGGGGACACGGCGCTCGCGCACCGTCAGCCAGGCGCCGGCCGCGCCGCAGGCGGCGATCATGCCCATGCCAACCAGCGACACGACATCGGGCACCTGCGCGAACATGAGCCAGCCGCCCAGCATGGCGAAGGCGATCTGGGCATAAAGGTAGGGCGTCAGCGTGGAGGCCGGCGCGCGCTGGAAGGCCAGGATGAGCATGAAGTGGCCCACGGTGCCCATCAGGCCCATGAGGCACAGCAGCGCCCACCACTGCCACGACGGCAGGCTCTGCCACACGAAAGGCAACGCCACCGAGGCCAGCAGGGTGCCGGCCCAGCCGGTGTAGAAGTGCATCGTCAGCGGATTCTCGGTCTGCGCCAGCTTGCTGGTGAGCACCTGGAACCAGGCGTTTGTCACCACCAGCCCGAAGGGCAGCAGCATCGCCCAGCTGAAGGCGCCGCCCCCGGGGCGAAGGATCACCAGCGTGCCGGCGAAGCCCCCGGCCACCAGCGCCCAACGCAGCGGCGACACCTGCTCCTTGAGCACGGTGGCGGCCAGCAAGGTCACGGCCAGGGGTGCGATCAGCACGATCGACGTGAACTCGGCCAGCGGCATGTAGCGCAGGCTGAAGAAGGCAAAGATGCTGGTCACCAGCAGCAGCGCGCCGCGCAGTGCGTGATAGCGGGGGTGGGCGGTGCGAAGCAGCGCCGTGCCGTGGCGCGGCAGCAGCACCAGCGAGGTGGCCACGGCCTGAAAGGCGTAACGGAACCACACGCCCATCAGGATCGGCACCGTGGTCACGGAAATCTTGGTGGCGGTGTCGAGCGTCGAGAAGCAGGCGACCGCCAGCACCACCAGCCCGATGCCGGCCAGGATGCGTTCCGATTCGCGGTCGCGCGCGCCTGCTCGCTCGGCGCTCACTGGATGCGGTCTTCGAGCAGTTCCCAGACCGGTGTCAGGCTGCCCGGCAGCCAGGGCAGCTTGCCCAGGTCGACATGGCTCTCGTCGGGGCTGTGGAAATCACTGCCGCGCGACGCGGCGAAGCCGTATTCCAGCGCCTTCTCGGCGTACTCCACATATTCGGCGGGGCTGTGGCTGCCGGTCACGACCTCGATCGCACGGCCGCCGTGCGCCTGGAATTCGATGAAGAGCGCGTGCTCTTCGTTGGCCGTGAAGTTGTAGCGGCCGGGGTGCGCCACCACGGCGATGCCGCCGCCGGCAGTGATCCAGTGCACCGCATCCTTCAGCGTGGCCCAGCGGTGCGGCACATAGCCCGGCTTGCCTTCGGTCAGGTACTTGCGGAACACCTCCGAGGTGTCGCGGCAGACGCCGCTCTCGACCAGGAAGCGCGCGAAGTGGGTGCGCGAGATCAGTTCCGGGTTGCCGACGAACGTGAGGGCGCCTTCGTAGGCGCCGGGGATGCCGACCCGGGCCAGGCCGGCTGACATCTCCTGCGCCCGTGCACCGCGACCGCCGCGCGTGGCCTGCAGGCCGGCCCGCATGCCGGCGTCGTCCGGGTCGAAGCCCAGGCCGACGATGTGCACCGTCTCGCCGGCGAAGGTCACGGAGATCTCGCAGCCGGTGAGGTAGCGCATGCCGTGGGCCTTGGCCGCGGCCATGGCGCGGTGCTGGCCGCCGACCTCGTCGTGGTCGGTGAGCGCCCACAACTCGACGCCGTTGGCCGCCGCGCGTTCGGCCAGCGCCTCGGGCGTGAGCGTGCCGTCGGAGACCACGGAATGGCAGTGCAGGTCGGCATTGAGGATGGAAGGCACGCGCCGATTTTAAGTGCTCGCCTCGCGGGGCGCCGGCCGCCCAGGCGACAACCCTGCGCAGCTATCGGTCCTTGCGGCGGCGTGCCACCCAGGCCGCGATGGCGGTGAAGCCGCCGATGATGGCGACCACGATCCAGAAGCCGTGCTTGTCCTCGGCCAGCGGGATGCCGCCGACGTTCATGCCGAACAGGCCGGCCAGGATGTTGATCGGCAGGGCCAGCACGGTCACCACGGTCAGCACGAACAGGCTGCGGTTGTTGTCCTCGTTCACGCTCGCGGCGATCTCTTCCTGCAGCAGCTTGATGCGCTCCTGCAGGCCCTGCATGTCGCGCAGCACGACCGAAAATTCCTCGGTGGCGCCGCGCAGTTCCTGCACGTCGTCCTCGGCCATCCAGGCGGGCGGGTGCTGCAACAGGCGGAACAGCGCCGCCGGCTCCGGCGCCAGCAGCCGCTGCAGCCGCACCAGCAGCCGGCGCAGCACGCCGAGCCGGGCGCGCTTGTTGTCGAGCCGGCCGCTCAGCAGCTCGTCCTCGACGTGGTCGATGCGGGTGGTCACGCCGCGCACGATGCCGACCAGGCCGTCGGCCTGGGTGCGCATCAGCTGCTCGAGCAGCGCGACGCTGGAGCGCGGCGACTCGCCATGCCGCACCGCCGTACGCAGCGCATCGACGCTGCGCAGCGGCTGCGTGCGCGCGGTCACCACGAGCCGCGGGCCGACGCTGATCCACAGGGTGGCGATGTCCGAGGGCTCGAAGCCGAAGTCGAAGTGCACGTCGTTGACCACGGCGATGAGCGCGTCCTCGTCGCGCTCGATGCGGGTGGAGTGCGAGCCGTCCTTGAGCGTCTCGTAGAAGGCGTCGGACAGGTTCGCGTGGCGCTTCAGCCAGCGTTCGGCCTGGGCATGGCTCAGGTTGAAGTGCAACCACAGGAAGCCGTCGGCCGCGTTCGTGTCGGCCAGCCAGCGGGCCGCGGCGTCGGGGTCGACCGCGCGCGCCGCGCCGGCCTCGGCACGGTCGAACAGGTAGCCGCAGATCAGGCCCGCATCGTCCTGGGCGGGGGCGGGCGTGGTCATGGTGGGCAAGCGGAAGCGTCTGTCGTACAGGGAGGAGCGGCCGATGCTTGCTCAGCCACATGACAGCCGTGTGTCAACGTCATGGTCTTGTCACGCCGCCGTCATCCGACGGCGGCAGCATCGCTCCCACCATTTCGAGCCCCCTCACCATGACGCTGCCGAACGCCCACCCCGACCACGACGAACTGATGCGGCGCATTGCGCGCGACCTGGTCGACAGCTACGACGAAGAACTCGAACTGGAAATCGAGGACCGCAACGTCGACGACGAAGGCGCGCCGGTCGGGGTCGACAAGGCTGCCCGCGCCGCCTATTTCCGTGAGCTGTTCCGCCTGCAGGGCGAACTGGTCAAGCTGCAGGACTGGGTGCAGCACAGCAAGCAGAAGGTCGTGATCCTCTTCGAAGGCCGCGACGCGGCGGGCAAGGGCGGCGTCATCAAGCGCATCACCCAGCGGCTGAACCCGCGCGTGGCCCGCGTGGCCGCGTTGCCGGCACCGAACGATCGCGAGCGCACCCAGTGGTATTTCCAGCGCTACATCTCGCACCTGCCGGCCGCGGGCGAGATGGTGCTGTTCGACCGCAGCTGGTACAACCGCGCCGGCGTCGAGCGGGTGATGGGCTTCTGCTCCGATGAAGAGTACGAGGAGTTCTTCCGCAGCGTGCCGGAGTTCGAGAAGATGCTGGTGCGTTCGGGCATCAAGCTCATCAAGTACTGGTTCTCCATCACCGACGACGAGCAGCACCTGCGCTTCCTCGGCCGCATCCACGATCCGCTCAAGCAGTGGAAGCTCAGCCCGATGGACCTGGAAAGCCGCCGCCGCTGGGAGGAATACACCAAGGCGAAGGAAACCATGCTCGAGCGCACCCACATCCCCGAGGCGCCCTGGTGGGTGGTGCAGGCGGTCGACAAGAAGAAGGCACGCCTGAACTGCATCGCGCACCTGCTCGACCAGTTGCCCTATCACGAGGTGGCGCACGCGCCGGTCGACCTGCCGGCGCGCGTGCGCAACCCCGACTATCTGCGCCAGCCGGTCCCGGCGGAGATGTACGTCCCCGAGCGCTACTGAGCCCATGGCCACGCGCGGCGCGGAAGCTGCTACCGTGCGCCCATGGTCCGCCGCTCCACCACCTCCGCGCTGACGCGTGCCTACGCGCGCAACCTGCGGGCGCTGACCAAGGTCACGTTCGGCGCCGGCAAGCGTGTCGCGGCGCAGTTGCAGCAGGCGAACGTCCAGCAGAACAAGCCGCCACCGGGGCCGGGCGACTGGCTGTCGGGCATGGCCGTCGGCCCGGCCGGGGCACGGCGCTATCACCTCTACCGGCCCCCGGGCCTGGCTCTCGCGCCCGGCGAGAAGCTGCCGCTGCTGGTGATGCTGCATGGTTGCGGCCAGACCGGCCGCGACCTCGCTGCCAGCAGCCGGATGAACCGCCTGGCCACGCGCGAGCGCTTCCTCGTGCTCTACCCCGAGCAGGACCGCATGGTGAACCCGCACGGCTGCTGGAACTGGTACGACACCCGCACCGGCAAGGCCCGTGCCGAAGCGGCCACGCTGATGGCCGCGGTCGACCAGGTCTGTCTGTTCCACCCGGTGGACCGCGACCGCATCGCCGTCGCCGGGCTCTCGGCCGGCGCCAGCATGGCGGTGTTGATGGCCACGCACTTTCCCGGGCGCTTCAAGGCCGTGGCGATGCACTCGGGCGTGGCACCGGGCGCCGCGCAATCGTCGGCGACGGCGCTGGGTGCCATGCGCGGCAGGCGCACGCCAGTGGTGCCGGTGACGGCCGTCGGCAAGGCCATGGGCGCGGCCGCGGTGGGCGCGAGCCTTCCGCCGTTGCTGGTGCTGCATGGCGATGCCGATGTGGTGGTCACGGCGGGCAATGCCACCGACACGGCCGCGGTGTGGGCGACCGCCACCGGCGCACGGCCGGGCGTGCCGCGCACGCTGCAGCGCGGCCAGCGCCGGCCGATGCGCATCACCGACTACACGCGCGACGGCCGCACCCGGGTGCGGCTGTGCGAGGTCGCAGGGCTGGGGCATGCCTGGAGCGGCGGCACCCTGCGGCAGGCCTTCAGCGACCCGGCGGGGCCCGATGCTTCGAAGCTGATCTGGGCTTTCGTGTCGAAGCAGTTCCAGGACGCATGAGCTTCTCCCCGGCTGACATCGCCTACTTTCTCGAAGTGGCCCGCCAGGGCCATGTCGGCCGTGCGGCCGAGGCCGTGGGCGTGACGCAGCCCGCGGTTTCGAAGGCAATCCGGCGGCTGGAGGATGCGGTCGGCGTGGCCCTGTTCGAGCGCGGCGCGCACGGCGCTCGCCTCACCGCCGAGGGTCAGCTCTTCCTCGAATCGGCGCGCCGCTTCGACACCGGGCACCTCGAGCTGATGCGGTCTGCGTCCGAACTACGGGCGCAGCATGCGGGTCTGCTGCGCGTTGGCCTGACCAACGCGGCCAGCGACGGGCCCGCGGTGCGCGTGCTCGCGGACATGGTGCGCCACCGGCCGGGCCTGCGCCTGACGATGGTCATTGGCAAGTCCGATGCGCTCAACCAGGCGGTGGAGAAGGCCGAACTCGATGTGGCCGTCGTGCCGTCCTATCCGGGCATCTCCTTCAGCTGCGATCAGTTGGCCCTGAGCGAGGACACGGTTCGCGTGGCTGCTCGCGCCGACCACCCGCTGGCGCGACGGGCCGCGCTGACGCTGTTTGATCTGACCGATTGCGCCTGGTCCATGCCGAGCCGCCAGAGCGCTGCGCGCCGCCTGGTGATGCAGATCTTCGAGCAGGCCGGCGCGCCGGAACCGCGCGTCACGCTCGAGGCCGACTACATGTCGGAGGCCGCGATGGGCCTGATCGCCAGCACCGACCTGGTGGGCCTGGTGCCGGCCTCGGTCCTGCGCGCCTGGCGTGGCCGCGTCGAAGCGCTGCCCTTGCCGATGCTCGAATTGCGGCGCACGCTGGTGCTGCTCACACGGCCACAGGCCACGTGGTCGCCGCTGATGACGGCCTTTCGCGATCTGCTTCTGGCGGACCGCCTGCCGGCTGCTGCCCCCGCCGCACGCTGACCGGTACCGAAGCCGGCGCGCGGTGCACCGCGGGGCATTCCCGTGGGTTATCGGACTCTCTATCAAAGGGAATGGCATCTGGCATCGGTCTGGCTAGATTGAAGCCATCACCAGCTTCAACGAGAACCGACCGTGAATCCACCCAATATCGTCCTGATCGTCGCCGACAACCTCGGCTGGGGCGAGCTCGGCTGCTACGGCGGCGGCGCCCTGCGCGGCGCACCCACGCCGCGCATCGACGCACTCGCCCGTCAAGGCCTGCTGCTGCAGAACTTCAACGTCGAGAGCGACTGCGTGCCGACCCGCTCCGCGCTGATGAGCGGGCGGCATCCGATCCGCACCGGTTGCCTGCAGTCGGTGCCGCCGGGCCTGCCGCAGGGCCTCACGCGATGGGAGCGGACGCTGGCCGAACTGCTGTCGGCGCAGGGCTATGCCACGGCGCACTTCGGCAAGTGGCACCTCGGCGATATCGAGGGCCGCTACCCGTCGGACCGTGGCTTCGACGAGTGGTACGGCATCCCCCGCACGACCGACGAGAGCCAGTTCACCTCGACCGTCGGCTTCGATCCGTCGGTGGCCGACATCCCGCACATCATGCGGGGTCGTCGCGGCGAGCCGTCGGAGATCGTGAAGGTCTACGACCTCGACAGCCGCCGCGGCATCGACGCCGAGCTGGTCGAGCACTCGCAGGCCTTCATGCAGCGCCACCACGCGGCGCGCAAGCCCTTCTTCCTGTACCTGCCGCTGGTGCACCTGCATTTCCCAACGCTGCCGCATCCGGACTTCGCGGGGCGCACCGGCGCCGGCGACTTCGCGGACTCGATGGTCGAGATGGACCACCGCGTGGGCCAGATCGTCGACGAGGTCGAGCGCCTGGGCATCGCCGACGACACGCTCCTCATCTTCTGCAGCGACAACGGCCCGGAGTTCCGCGCACCGTACCGCGGCACCGCCGGCCCGTGGCGCGGCACATACCACACGGCGATGGAAGGCAGCCTGCGCGTGCCCTTCATTGCGCGCTGGCCGGGGCGGATCGAACCGGGCCGCATCAGCAACGAACTGGTGCATGTGACCGACCTCTTCACCACCCTGGCGGCCGTGGCCGGCGCGCCGCTGCCGAACGACCGGCCCATCGATGGCGTGGACCAGCGTGCCTTCCTGTTCGGCGACGCGGAGAAGTCGGCGCGCGAAGGCTTTCTTTTCTACATCAAGAACGACCTGCGCGCGGTGAAGTGGCGCGACTGGAAGCTGCACTTCTATTGGGAGCCCGAGGTGAACGAAGGCAAGGGCAAGCTCGAGTCGCCCTACCTCTTCAATCTCACGCGCGACCCCAAGGAAGAGACCGACGTGCTGGTCTTCAACACCTGGGTGCTCGGCCCCGTCCTGCGCATGGTGCAGGCCTTCAACAAGAGCTGCCAGCAGTTTCCGAACACGCCGCCGGGCAAGCCCGACTGAACGCCGTCGTCTTTTCATCCCTCTTCCTTTTGGAGTCTCGAATGTCCACACCGTTCTCTTCCCTCTCTCGCCGTGTGCTTATGGCCGCTGCCGCCGTGATGTGTTTGCCCGCGACCGTGCTCGCCGCAGGCGACCCCGGCGCCTGGCCCAACGCGAAGCCCATCACCTGGATCGTTGGCTATGTCCCCGGTGGCTCCGTGGATGTCATCACACGTTCCGTTGCAAAAGCCGTTTCAGACCGCATCGGGCAATCCATCGTGATCGACAACCGCGCCGGTGCCTCGGGCGCCATTGCGCTGCAGTACGCCGCCCGCGCTGCCAACGATGGGTACTGGCTGATCACCGTTCCTGGCCCGATCATTCATGCGGAGAAACAACCCACTTTGGGCCGCGAACTGTCTGCCGTTTCCCTGATCTCGCAAGGGCCGATCGTGCTCGTCGGCGCGGCCGCCAACGCGCGCTCGAATCTGCAGGACCTGATCGGCGCCATGAAGAAAAACCCCCAGGATTGGAGCTATGCCAGTTCAGGTACCGGTACAGGCCAACATCTGGCCGGCGAACTCTTCAACACCATGGCCGGCACCGAGATGATTCATGTCCCCTACAAGGGCGGTGGCCAGGCTGTGACCGATGTCGTGGGTGGGCAGGTGTCGCTCGGCATGTTGGGGGTGACGCCCGTTCTCGCGCAGATCAATGCCGGCAAGTTGAAGGCCTACGCCGTCACCACGCCGTTCCGGCTGGCATCGCTGCCCGATGTACCGACCATGAGCGAAGCCGGCTTGAAGGGTTATGAAGCGACGCAGTTCTTCATCGCGGCGGTTCCCGCGCGCACCGATGCCGCAATCATCATGAAACTCAACAAGGCCATTGCCGAGGCCATGAAGACGCCGGAAGTGAAAGCGGCCCTGGAAGCCGCCGGACAGGTGCCGTCGACTCTCAGCCCTGCCGAAGCCGACGCATTCGCCAAGAACAGCATCGCCAAGTTCGATGCCGTCGCAAAGCAAGCCAACATCAGCTTGAAGTAGACGGTGCCTGTGCAGCGATGAAGCCGATTCGACGACCCAACTTCATTTTCATTCTTGCGGACGATCTGGGGTATGCAGATCTCGGTTGCACGGGCGCCCGCGACGCGGACGGGCACCCGGCCGACATCTCCCCGAACTTGGATCGAATGGCGGCCGAAGGCATGCGGTTCACCAACGGCTACGCCAACTCTGCCGTCTGCTCTCCCACGCGTTTTGCGCTCGCGACCGGCCGCTGGCAGTACCGGCTTCGAGGCGGCGCAGAAGAGCCCATCCCCACGATTGCGGACGACAAGGTGCTTGGCCTGCCACCATCGCACCCCACGCTGGCGTCGCTGTTGAAAGAGAGCGGCTATGCGACCGCACTGATTGGCAAATGGCATCTGGGATACCCGCCCCACTTTTCGCCGAACCTGTCTGGCTACGAAGAGTTCTATGGGTTTCACGCGGGCGGCAACGACTACTTTGCGCACTGCAATCCGCGCGGTATTCCCGACCTTTGGCGCAACGACGATCCCGTCGTCGAAGACGGATATCTCACGGACATCCTGAGTCGCAATGCCGTCGCGTACATCGAGAAGCAATCGCCTGATACGCCGTTCCTGCTCAGTCTTCATTACAGCGCACCGCACTGGCCGTGGCTCACGAGGGACGACAGGGCGGAATCTCAACGGATCGCCGGGGTGGGGAAGCACACCGATGGGGGCTCCATTCGAACCTACCAAGAGATGATTCATCACATGGACGAGGGCATCGGTTGGGTCCTGGAGGCGCTGCGCAGGACCGGTGCGGACGAGGACACTTTTCTGATATTCACCAGCGACAACGGCGGCGAGCGCTATTCCAACAATTGGCCGTTTGTGGGCCAGAAGATGGATCTGTTGGAGGGAGGCATCCGCGTGCCTCTCATTGCGCGCTGGCCGCGATGCATCGCGCCTGGGCAGATCTCCGACCAGCCAAATATGACGATGGACTGGACCGCGACGATGTTGGATGCGGCAGGTGTCGCCGAAGATCCTGCCTACCCGCTCGACGGGATCAGTCTTCTGGAGGCACTGCAGAAAAACGCGAAGCCTATCCAGCGGGATCTCTTCTGGCGGATGAAACACCGCGGCCAGGCGGCGGTCATTCGCGGGTCGTGGAAGTACCTGCGGGTCGACGGCCATGAGTACCTGTTCGATCTGTCGAAGGATGCCCGGGAGCGCTCCAACCTGAAGGGCCTCTTTCCAGCGCGCCTGGCGGAACTCAGGCAATCCTGGGCGGCATGGAATGAATCGTTGCCACCCATTCCGGACGATGCGAAATCGCATGTCGTCTTCGGCGACAAAGAGTTGCCGAGAGCGACCTTTTAGCCGACGTCTGGGGCATCGATCTGATCGAGGCGCCCAGCGGCCCCGACCTCCGCCACGCGCTGTGGCTTATCGGTTCGCCGGACGTTTGCACCGCGGGACGGCGGCCGACGATGGCCTGCAAGGCCGTACGCCACCCGGCGTATTTGTGACTTCCTCCCTGCCGAAGAGACTTCGCTCCATCGCTGCACATCGCCCCGATGCACGCAACGGTCCCAGTCGAACCACACAGGAGAAGGAGTCACCATGCAACGTCGTTTCACCCTCAAGGCGCTCACCGCCGCCGTCGCGCTGGCCAGCATCTCCGCTGCGCCGGCATTCGCCGCCGACACCATCAAGGTCGGCGTGCTGCACTCGCTGTCCGGCACCATGGCCATCTCGGAAACCGTGTTGAAGGACACGGTGCTGATGGCCATCGAGGACATCAACAAGAAGGGCGGCGTGATGGGCAAGCAGCTCGAGCCCGTGATCGTCGACCCGGCCTCCAACTGGCCGCTGTTCGCCGAGAAGACCAAGCAGCTGCTCGGCCAGGACAAGGTCTCGGTCATCTTCGGCTGCTGGACCTCGGTGTCGCGCAAGTCGGTGCTGCCGGTGGTCGAGGAGATGAACGGCCTGCTGTTCTACCCGGTGCAGTACGAAGGTGAAGAGCTGTCGAAGAACGTGTTCTACACGGGCGCAGCGCCCAACCAGCAGGCCATTCCGGCCGTCGACTACCTGATGAGCAAGGAAGGCGGCGGCGCCAAGCGCTGGGTGCTGCTGGGCACCGACTACGTGTACCCGCGCACCACCAACAAGATCCTGCGCGCCTACCTCAAGAGCAAGGGCGTGAAGGAATCGGACATCGACGAGAAGTACACGCCCTTCGGCCACAGCGACTACCAGACCATCGTCGCCGACGTCAAGAAGTTCTCGGCCGGCGGCAAGACCGCCGTGGTGTCCACCATCAACGGTGACTCCAACGTGCCCTTCTACAAGGAACTCGGAAACGCCGGCCTGAAGGCCAAGGACGTGCCGGTCGTCGCCTTCTCGGTGGGCGAAGAAGAGCTGCGCGGCGTGGACACCAAGCCGCTGGTGGGTCACCTGGCCGCATGGAACTACTTCATGTCGATCAAGAACCCGACCAACACCGCCTTCATCAAGCAATGGAGCGACTACGCCAAGGCCAAGAAGATCCCCGGCCACATGGACAAGCCGCTGACCAACGACCCGATGGAAGCCACCTGGATCGGCATCCACATGTGGAAGCAGGCCGTCGAGAAGGCCAAGTCGACCGACACCGACAAGGTGATCGCCGCGATGGCCGGCCAGACCTTCAACGCACCGTCGGGCATCGTCTCGAAGATGGACGAGAAGAACCACCACCTGCACAAGAGCGTGTTCATCGGCGAGATCAAGGCCGACGGCCAGTTCAACGTGGTGTGGAAGACGCCGGGCCCGGTCAAGGCCAAGCCGTGGAGCCCGTACATCGAAGGCAACGACAAAAAGCCCGACCAGCCCGCCGGCAAGTCGATGTAACTGGTTTTGCTCGCCCCCAGGATGCGGCGCACTTCGTGTCGCCTCCTCCCACCCCCTACCGGGGGCAACACCTGCGGCCCGGCGAAGCCGGTTCCGCGGTGTTCCCACATCAGAGAGACGCCGTGCGACCACCCATGCGCTTCATCCATTCCTGCGCGGCGGCGTTCGCGCTTCTCGCGGCCATGTCCGCCCACGCGCTGACGGCCGACGAGGCCAGGGCGATCGCCTCGGGCGACACCGAGGCACGCATCGCCGCGCTCGACAAGGCGGTGCTCACCGCCGACGAGAAGACCGCAGCCTTCATCCAGGCGATGGCCGACGACGCGGTCAAGTACACCGCGGACAAGGTCTTCGTCATCAAGGACGACAAGGGCTACGACCCGGTCACCGGCGCCGAAGCGAAGGTGCCCGACGACGCCGAGGATGTCGTCAACAACAACCTGATGCGCGGCGCCTTCGACGCCGCGCAGGCCGTGCTGCAGCTCACCAGCCCCGACGAGAAGGTCCGTGCCGAGGCGGCGCAGGGCCTGCTGAAGGAGCCGAGCGAATCGCGCCTGCCAGCTGTAGAGAAGGCGCTGGCGGCCGAAACGAATCCGTCGATCAAGGCGCAACTCGAATTGGTGCGTGCCGCATCGATGCTCAACAGCGCCGATGCCGCCAAGCGCATCGACGCCGCCAAGGCGTTGGCCGAGCGCAAGAGCCCCGACATCAAGCTGCTGCTGAACCAGCGCCTGGCCGACGAGACCGATGCGGGCGTGAAGAGCGCCATCGTGGCTTCCATCGACCGCATCGACGGCGCGCTGGTCTGGGGGGACCGCATCAACGCGGTCTTCAGCGGCATCAGCCTGGGCTCGGTGCTGCTGCTGGCAGCGCTGGGCCTGGCCATCACTTACGGGCTGATGGGCGTGATCAACATGGCGCACGGCGAGCTGATGATGATCGGCGCTTACGCGACCTACGTGATGCAGGGCCTCTTCCAGCGCTACGTCCCGGAATCGATGTTCGGCCTCTACCTGGTCGCCGCCATCCCGGTGTCGTTCCTGGCCTCGGCGCTGGTCGGCGCGGTGCTGGAGCGCGGCGTGATCCGCTTCCTGTATGGCCGGCCGCTCGAGACGCTGCTGGCCACCTGGGGCATCAGCCTGATGCTTCAGCAGATGGTGCGCTCGCTCTTCGGTGCGCAGAACGTCGGCGTGGAGAACCCCGGCTGGATGAGCGGCGGCTTCACCATGCTGAGCAACGTGACGCTGCCATGGAACCGCATCTGCATCATCATCTTCGCGGTGCTGGTGCTGCTCGCGATGGGCTGGCTCATCGGCCGCACGCGGCTCGGCCTGTTCGTGCGCGGCGTGACGCAGAACCGACCGATCGCCTCGTGCATGGGCGTGAACACCGCCCGCATCGACACCTACGCCTTCGCACTCGGCTCCGGCATCGCCGGTCTCGCGGGCTGCGCGCTGAGCCAGATCGGCAACGTCGGCCCCGACCTCGGCCAGAGCTACATCGTCGATTCGTTCATGGTGGTGGTGATGGGCGGCGTCGGCCAGCTCGCCGGTACCGTCTACGCAGCCATGGGCCTGGGCATCCTGAACAAGTTCATCGAAGGCTGGGCCGGCGCGGTGCTCGCGAAGATCGCGGTGCTGGTCTTCATCATCATCTTCATTCAGAAACGTCCACAGGGCATCTTCGCCATGAAGGGCCGGAGCGCGGAAGCATGAGCAGAGTCGTACTACCTTCGAAAGGCCCGCTGCTGAGCGGCAAGGGCTGGACCGTGTTCTTCGTGGCACTGATCGTGGTGTGCGCCGTCGCACCGATGCTCAACCTGCTGGTGCCGCGCGAGAGCATGTTCTACATGAGCGACTATGCGGTGGCGCTGGTCGGCAAGATCATGTGCTACGCCATCTGCGCGCTGGCCATGGACCTGATCTGGGGCTACACCGGCATCCTGTCGCTGGGCCACGGCATGTTCTTCGCGCTGGGCGGCTACATGATGGGCATGTACCTCATGCGCCAGATCGGCCGCGACGGCAACTACAAGAGCGACCTGCCGGACTTCATGGTGTTCCTCGACTGGAAGACGCTGCCCTGGCACTGGACCTTCAGTGACAGCTTCGTGATGACGCTCGTCCTGATCGTCGCGGTGCCCGGCCTGATCGCCTTCGTGTTCGGCTTCTTCGCATTCCGATCGCGCATCAAGGGCGTGTACTTCTCGATCATCACGCAGGCCATGACCTTCGCGGCGATGCTGCTGTTCTTCCGCAACGAGACAGGCTTCGGCGGCAACAACGGCTTCACCGACTTCAAGCGCATCCTGGGCATCCCGATCGCCACGCAGGAGATGCGCATGACGCTGTTCGTGATGACCGGGCTCACGCTGCTCGGGTTTTTCCTGTTCAGCAAGTGGCTCATCGGCAGCAAGTTCGGCCGCGTGCTGCAGGCCATCCGCGATGCGGAGACGCGCGTGATGTTCTCGGGCTACAACCCGCTGCCGTACAAGCTCACGATCTGGGTCATCTCGGCCATCATGTGCGGCGTCGCCGGCGCGCTGTACGTGCCGCAGGTGGGCATCATCAACCCCGGCGAGATGAGCGCGGCCAACTCGATCGAGATCGCCGTGTGGGCCGCGGTCGGCGGGCGCGCGACGCTCATCGGCCCGATCATCGGCGCCTTCATCGTCAACGGTGCGAAGAGCTGGCTGACCGTGGCCTACCCCGAGTACTGGCTGTACTTCCTCGGCGCGCTGTTCATCGCGGTCACGCTGTTCCTGCCGAACGGCATCGTCGGGCTGGTGCGCAAGTGGCGGTCGAAGGACAAGAGCACATTGAGCGACGGGCGCCTGGAAGCCCAGCGCGCGCTGGCTGCATCGGAAGGCGTGGAGCCGAGCGCCTTGCCACCCATCGCTGTCGAGCCGAAGGGAGCCCGCGCATGACGCCCGATCTGATGGAAGCCGGCGCCGAGCGCGCCGCCAAGGCGGCCGGCTACGCCTACACCGCCGAGACCGAATCCGGTGGCCGCGCCGCAGGCTTCGGCCGGCACGCGACACCGGGCGAGGTCGACGTGACGCACGGCCGCATCCTTTACCTCGAGGACGTGTGCGTGAGCTTCGACGGCTTCAAGGCGATCAACAAGCTGAGCCTGGACATCGCGCCCGGCGAGCTGCGCTGCATCATCGGCCCGAACGGCGCCGGCAAGACCACGATGATGGACATCATCACCGGCAAGACGCGGCCCGACAGCGGCACCGTGTTCTTCGGCAGCACCATCGACCTGCTGCGCCACAAGGAAGCGGACATCGCCCAGCTCGGTATCGGCCGCAAGTTCCAGAAGCCGACGGTGTTCGAGCAGCTCACGGTGTTCGAGAACCTCGAGCTCGCGCTGAAGACCGACAAGGGCGTGAAGCGCTCGATGCTGTTCAAGCTCGATTCGACGCAGAGCGATCGGCTGGCCGAGATCATCGAGACCATCCACCTGGCTGACAGCGTGTCGCGCATGGCGGGCAACCTGAGTCACGGCCAGAAGCAGTGGCTGGAGATCGGCATGCTGCTGATGCAGGATCCGAAGCTGCTGCTGCTCGACGAGCCTGTGGCGGGCATGACGGATGAAGAGACAGCGCGCACCGCCGAACTCTTCCTGACGCTCAAGGGCAAGCATTCGCTGATGGTGGTGGAGCATGACATGAGCTTCATTCGCACCATCTCTGAGATCGTGACAGTGCTGTGCGACGGTTCTGTTCTGGCGCAAGGCACGCTGGATGAAGTGCAGGCGGACGAGCGGGTGATCGAGGTTTATCTTGGGCGCTGAGGTTTTCTTTGTACGTGGGACGTCGGCGGGCGGTAGGCCTGCGGGCGGCAGACGACTGCGGTCCTTCGGACTTCGCTGCTGCTCCTCACGAAAGGCGGGGTCCGCGCAAACTCGCTTCGCTCAAACACGCGCGGCCTTGATCCGCCTTTCGCTGCGGTGCTCGCCGCAGCCGGACAGCCGCCCGCAGGCCTACCGCCCACCGACGTGGACACAGCGGTTGTGCATCTCTCTCCGGCAAGCGCCGCAAGGCAGCCCGAAGGGCCGGCGCGCCGGGGTCGGCTGGCCCGCACCGCCTGCCTGGCGCGCACCCATGGGACGCAAAATCCAAGCTGACCAAGGACCAAAGAAATGCTCACAGTCAAAAACATCCACCAGTACTACGGCGGCTCCCACATCCTGCGCGACGTGAGCTTCACCGCCACGCTCGGCAAGGTGACCGTGCTGCTCGGCCGCAACGGTGTCGGCAAGACCACGCTGCTCAAGTCGCTGATGGGCCTGGTGCCGATCAAGAGCGGCAGCATTGAATTCGACGGCGTGGCCATCCAGAAGAAGACACCCTACGAACGCGCGCGCGCCGGCATGGGCTTCGTGCCGCAGGGCCGGGAGATCTTCGCGCGGCTCACCGTGGAGGAGAACCTGCGCATGGGCCTGGCCTACAAGAGCGGCAGCACGCCGATCCCGGCCGAGCTGTTCGAACTGTTCCCGGTCTTGAAGCAGATGATCAACCGCCGCGGTGGTGACCTCTCGGGCGGGCAGCAGCAGCAGCTGGCCATCGCCCGCGCGCTGGCGCCCCAACCCAAGCTGCTGATCCTCGACGAGCCGACCGAGGGCATCCAGCCGTCGATCATCAAGGACATCGGCCGTGTCATCCGCATGCTGGCCGACCGCGGCGACATGGCGATCGTGCTGTGCGAGCAGTACTACGACTTCGCGCAGGAACTGGCCGACGACTACCTCGTGATGGAGCGCGGCGAGGTCATCGCGCGTGGCCTGGGCAAGGACATGGAAGCCAACGGCGTACGGCAACTTGTCGCGATCTGAACGGCATGGCCCGCCGCCTGCAGTGGCGCAGCCTGCGTGCTATGGTCCGATGACCAAGGGTTAACCCCTGGTCGTCGGGCGTGGTTCACGCGCTCGGCCTGCTCGCACGCCCGCTCTGCCATGACCACCTCCTCCTTGTCTTCCGAACGTGACGCCGATGCGTCTTCTTCCGTGCGTGCGCCCGACGCCGACCGCACCCTGCTGCGCGCCGTGCTGGCGCTCGGTGTCGGTGGCTTCTCCATCGGCACCGGTGAATTCGTGATCATGGGCCTGCTGCCCGAAGTCGCCCGGGACATCGGCGTGAGCATTCCCCAGGCCGGCCATGTCATCAGTGCCTACGCGCTGGGCGTGGTCATCGGCGCGCCGGTCCTTGCCGTGCTGGCCGCCGGCTGGAACCGCCGCGCGCTGCTCATCGCGCTGATGGGCATCTACGCGCTGGGCAACTTCGCGTCGGCCCTGGCACCGGGCTACCTGTCGCTCAACCTGCTGCGCTTTCTCACGGGGCTGCCGCACGGTACCTACTTCGGTGTCGCGGCGCTGGTGGCCGCCACGCTGGCGCCGGCCGGGCAGCGGGCGCGGGCGGTCGGCCTGGTGATGCTCGGGCTCACCGGCGCCACGCTCGTCGGTGTGCCCATCGCGGCCTGGTTGGGCCAGCATTTCGGCTGGCGCGCGGCCTTCGTCTTCGTCGGCCTGATCGCGCTGCTCGCCATGGCGCTGCTGCGGCGCGGCGTGCCCGACATGCCGGCCACGGCGGGCGCCAGCCCGCTGCGCGAACTCGATGCGCTACGCCGCCCGCAGGTCTGGCTCACGCTCGGCATCGGCGCGATCGGCTTCGGTGGCATGTTCGCGGTGTTCAGCTACATCAAGCCGACGCTCACCGAAGTCGCCGGGCTGTCGGTGGGCCATGTGCCTTTCGTGCTCGCGCTGTTCGGCCTCGGCATGGTGGCGGGCAACCTGGTCGGCGCCCGACTGGCCGACAAGTCGCTCATGCGCACCATCGGCGGCCTCCTGGTGTGGTCGGTGGCGGTGCTGGTGCTGTTCGTCTTCGCGGCGCAGCATGTGGTCACGGCGGCCATCGCCACCTTCCTGATCGGCACCGTCGTCGCCATCGGGCCGGCCCTGCAGATCCGCCTGATGGACGTGGCGGGCGAGGCACAGACGCTCGCCGCGGCGCTCAACCATTCGGCTTTCAACATGGCCAACGCGCTCGGCGCCTGGCTGGGTGGCCTGGCCATCAGCGCGGGCCTGGGCTGGACCTCGACCGGCTGGGTCGGTGCGCTGCTGGGGGTGGCCGGGCTGGGCATCTTCGCCTGGGCGCTGGCCGACGCACGACGCCGCGCGGCGCACTGAGCTACGAACGGTCGACGTTGCCGATGCTTCCCAGTGGCGGCGCAATGTCTTCCAGCGATCGCCGCTCCGCATTCACGCCCCAACGCAGCGCGATCAGCCCGGCCCCGATCACCAGCGCCGCGCCGATGCCATAGCCCACGGCGACCGCGCCGCGGCTGCCGGTGTCGATCAGGACGCCGAAGAGCCAGGGCGCCACGAAACCGCCGGCCCCCGTGCCTACCGCGTAGAACAGCGAGATCGCCAGCGCACGCATCTCCAGCGGGAACACCTCGCTCACCGTCAGGTAGGCCGAACTTGCGGCGGCCGAGGCGAGGAAGAACACGGCCGACCAGCACAACGCCTGCGTCAGCGCGGTCAACCAGCCGGCCATGAAGGCTGCACCGGTCAGCGCCAGGCCGACGCCCGACAGCGTGTACGTGACCGCGATCATCCGGCGCCGCCCGATCCGGTCGAACAGCGGGCCCAGCAGCAGCGGCCCGAGCACATTGCCGAGCGCGAAGGGAAAGATGTACAGCGCCACGCGGCCCGCGGGCACGCCATGGAAGCGCGTCAGCACCAGCGCGTAGGTGAAGAAGATGGCGTTGTAGAAGAAGGCCTGCGACACCATCAGCGCCAGGGCGACCGCGCTGCGCTGCCGGTAGCGCCGGAGCAGCACCTGTGCCACCTGCCGCATCGACGGCGCTGCTTGGCGCACGAAGCCCAGGCGCTCGGTCACCGGCGCCAGCGGCCCGTGCTGCGCCGCCACCTCGGCCTCGATGCGTTCCATGATCGCGTTGGCCTCGTCGGCGCGGCCGTGCGCGATGAGCCAGCGCGGGCTTTCGGGCACGTCGCGGCGCACCAGCAGGATCGCGACCGCGAGCAGCGCGCCCAGCGCGAAGCCGGCGCGCCAGCCCCACACGGGGCCTAGCACGCGCGGGTCGAGCAGCACCAGGCTCATGCCGGCGCCCAGCGCAGCGCCGACCCAGAAGCTGCCGTTGATCGCCAGGTTGACGCGACCACGCACCCGCGCGGGTATGAGCTCGTCGATGGCCGAGTTGATGGCCGCGTATTCGCCGCCTATGCCTACGCCGGTCATGAAGCGGCAGAACGCGAAGAAGAGGAAGCCCGGGGAGAAGGCGGTCGCGAAGCTGGCGACGGTGTAGACCGCCAGCGTGATGAGGAACAACTTCTTGCGCCCCCACCGGTCAGCCAGGCGGCCGAACACCAGCGCGCCGACGACCGCACCGCCGATGTAGAGCGAGCCCGCACCGCCGATCTGCGCGGCGCTCAGACCGAGCGTGTCATCGCGTTCGAGCACACCGCCGAGCGAGCCGACCAGCGTGACCTCCAGCCCGTCGAGCACCCACGCCACGCCCAATGCGATCACCACGCGCCAGTGCCAGCGCGACCACGGGAGGCGGTCGAGGCGGGCGGGAATGTCGGTGTGGACAGCAGTCATCGGCCGAGCCACTGTGAGCCGTTGCGCGTGTCCACGCTGTCGGCGCAGGGCTCGCCCGGCGCGTCGTCGCAGGCCTGCGCTACATCGACCAGATGCGCGGCGCCGCGCTGCGCAACTGCCACAGCTCGGCGCGCCAGGCCTGCCACACCTGCCGCAGCAGCTGCATCGCGGGTTCGACCACCGGCGCGAGCACGCGCAGCACGACCACTTCGGCATGTGGCGCGGTGGCGCCCGCGCTCATCGCCAGCGGATGCACATCGGCCAGTGCCCGCGCGCTGTCGAGCAGCGACGCGCGCCGTGCCTTCGAGATCGGCGCGCCAGCCACGAAGAAGAGCGACGCGAGGCAGCGCTGGCCCGCCAGGCCGATCGGGCTTTGCAGCAGGCGGCGGTCGGCAGCGTCGATGCGGCCGCGTTCGAGCCACACGCCCGGCACCTCGATGTGCTGCAGCAGGCCGCCGCGTTCGAAGGGCAGGCCGGCGTTGGGCAGGCCGAGAGCGGTCACGTCCCAGCCCATCAGTTCGGCACCGGGCGCGAGTTCCATCCGCAGGCGATTCTCGGCCTTGCAGCCGCTGTAGCAGAGCGCTTCGAGCGGCAGCCATTCCAGGCGTGCATCGGCTGCCAGCGTGATCTGGGTGCGCTGCACTGCGGCCTCGCCTTCGGAGCGGTAGAAGCGCGTCGCACCCGGTGTGGTGATGAGGCCGTGGCTGCCGGCCGCGCCGGTGATGGCGATGTCCAGCGTGTCACCGCCGACCAGGCCGCCGGGCGGGTGCACCAGCACGTTGTGGCAGACCGCGTCGCCTTCGGGGTAGAGGCTCTGGAGGATGCGCAGCGGGCCGTCGTGACGGAAACGTGCGACGCTGCGTTGTTGTTCGGCGCTGTAGTCGAGCGCGAGTCGGGCGTGCCAGGGCATGCGGGGAGTCTATCGGCGGCGCAAGCTCAATCTTTCCAGGCGCCTTCGTGCGCCGCGCTCGCTTCGCCGATCAGCGCGGGCCCGATGCAGTCGATCGGGTGTGGCGAGGTGGCGAACACGTCGCGGCAGGACAGCTCGGCATCGCGCTGGTCGCTATGGCCGCCGCGGAACAGGCGCAGGCGTTCGGCGTCGATGCCGAACACCACGCGGCCGATGTTGGCCCAGAAGATCGCGCCTGCGCACATCACGCAGGGCTCAGCCGACGAGTAGAGGGTAGCGCCGGCCATCACCTCCCGGCCCGGGCGTTTGGCGGCCAGCGCGCGGATGGCGGTGACTTCGGCGTGGCCGGTGACGTCGCCGGTCTCGGCGCTGTTGCAGTAGCCCTCGGCCAGCACCTCGCCCTCGGCGGAGACGATGACGGCCCCGAAGGGCCGGTTGCCGCGCCGCCCGCCGGCATGCGACCAGAGGATGGCCTTGCGCAGATAGCGGCCGTCGCGTTCGTCCAGGGTGACTTCGATGGGGTGGGGGAGGGTGTTCTTGGATTTCATGGCTCGGATCGGTACATGCAGGACACATGCCAATATGAACCTGCTGCCAGGTGTCGGATGTGGGCCGACTGCTACTTTGGAGGCGCAGCGCCTGCCGCCGTGCGGCGCTACCATGGTTCTCCCATCAAGGAGTTCGACCATGGCCACCCGAGGCTTCACCGGACGACGCCCGAGCGCTGCTTTCGCGAGCCGCCTGCCGCCGGGGCAGTTCGAGACCGACGATTTTCCCGTTCTGTCCAAGGGGCCGACGCCGCGCGTCGACCTCGCCACCTGGCGCTTCACGCTCAGCGACGGGCCGAGGCCATTGGCCAGTTGGACCTGGGACGAGTTCGAGGCCCTGCCGCGCACCGTGTGGCAGGGCGACATCCACTGCGTCACCACCTGGTCGAAGTTCGACACGACCTGGGAAGGCGTCACCATCGACGACCTGCTCGCGGCAGCCGGCGTGGCGGCGCCCAGCGCCTACACGCTCGCCCTCTCGCACGACGACTACGACACCAACGTGCCCGCCGCCGATCTGCTCAACGGCCGCGCGATGGTCGCCACCCGCTTCAACGGCGCGCCGCTCGCCGCAGAGCACGGCGGCCCGGCGCGGCTGCTGGTGCCGCACCTGTACTTCTGGAAAAGCGCCAAGTGGATCAAGGGCCTGCGCTTCACGGCGCGCGACGAGGCCGGGTTCTGGGAGCTGCGGGGCTATCACCTGCGCGGTGACCCGTGGAAGCAGCAGCGCTACTCGGACGACCCGTGAGCGGCGCGCCGCCGTCGCCCCCTTCGTCGCCCGCTTCCTCGCCGTGGCACGACGCGGTGGTCGAGCGCGTCGCGGTGCTCACGCCGCGCATCGTCAGCGTGTTCCTGCGCGCGTCGTTAGACCCCGGGCTGGCCGGCCAGCATCTGGTGGTGCGACTCACCGCGCCCGACGGCTATGCCGCGCAGCGCAGCTATTCCATCGCTTCCGCGCCGGGTGCGATGCCGATCGAACTCATCGTCGAGAAGCTCGAGGACGGCGAGGTGTCGCCCTTCTTCCACGAGGTGGTGGCGGCCGGCGACCACCTCGAGGTGCGCGGCCCGCTGGGCGGGCATTTCGTCTGGCGCCCGGCTGATGGCGGCCCGCTGTTGCTGGTGGGTGGCGGCTCGGGCGTGGCGCCGCTGATGGCGATGGTGCGGGACTGGCATGTGTCCGGTGCCGACGTGCCCTTGCTGCTGGTGGTGTCCGCGCGCACCTGGGACGAATTGGCGTTTCGCGACGAGCTGATCACGCTGCAGGCGCGCGCGCCGCTGCTGCGCTTCGTGGCGGTCACGACGCGCGACACGGCCCACCGGCCGGGCGACCTCGTGCAGCGGCTCGACAGCGCGGCGCTGCAGCGGCTGCTGGGCGTCTGGGGCCATGTGCCCGCCCATGTCTTTGTCTGTGGTGCCAACCGCTTCGTCGAAGCGGTCGCTACCGGCCTGCTCGACGGGGCCGTACCCGCCGGGCGCATCCGCACCGAGCGCTACGGTGGCGCGGGCTGAGCATCTTCTCGACATCTATTCATCAGGAGACCCCATGAGCATTTCAGTCCGCCGTGACGGCACGGCAGGCACCCGCCACACGGTGCGCATCCGCAACGAGGCCTTCGCCACCGACGTGACGCAGCCCGACGGGCAAGGCGCCGCCACGCCGCACGACCTGTACGACGCCTCGCTCGCAGCGTGCAAGGCGCTCACGGTGATGCTCTATGCCCAGCGCAAGAACATGCCCGTCGAGGACATCGAGGTGCTGGTCGACCGCGACGACAGCGAGGAGCGCAAGGGCATCTACCGCCTCAAGACCTCGCTGCGCGTGACGGGCATGCTCGACGACACCCAGCGCGCCGAACTGCTGCGTGTGGCCGCCAAGTGCCCGATCCACAAGCTGATGACCGAGACCACGACCGAGATCGAGACCGGCTGGGCTTAAGCCCTCAGACTGGCGGCGGCGCCGGCGCCATGCCGGGTGGCAGCGACGCCGCGCTCACGCGGAACACGTGCTGCTCCGGGTCGCTCAGCACGGCCTGCCACTGGCCGTAATAGGTCGCGTACGGCGCCTTCAACACCCGGCCGCCGGCTGCCGTGGCGCTGCGCACCGCAGCATCGACCGCTTCGGGCGTGTCGAGCATGAAGGTCGCGTACGCCGTCACCGGCGGCATGGCCGCGGTGTCGGGTGCGCGGTCCGCCAGGCCGAGCAGCGCATAGGCCGGTGCCGCGTTGAAGCCGAACTGCACGCCCTCGTGCTCCAGCGCGCGGTAGATGGGCGAGCGGCTGTGCACGGCCTCCGGCCAGCCGAGCAGCCGCGCATAGAAGGCCATCTGCGCCTGGACGTCGCGGCACAGCAGGTTGAACCACAGCGTCATGCCGCGCCTTCCGCCACCGCTTGCTTCTGCAGGCCGTAGGTCTTGCGATACATCTCCTGCAGATGCTCGCCGGCCGTGCAGGGCGTGTAGCGCGGCGCTTCGCCGGCGGGCACGGTGCCGGGCACGGGCACGATGCGCGCGAGGTACTCGGGCTCGTAGAAGAAGGGAATGGAATAGCGCGCGGCGCCGCCCGAGAAGGTGTTGCGCACCCGGTGCGGGTTGGAGTGGTACAGCCCGTTGGTCCAGCGCGGGATCATATCGCCGAGGTTCACGACAAAGGTGCCTTCCATTGGCGTGGCTGCGACCCAGCCGCCGTCGGGCATCTGCACCTCCAGGCCGCCGTGCGCATCCTGCGCGAGGATGGTGACTGCGCCCCAGTCGGTGTGGGCGCCGGCGCCGAAGGTGCGCTCGTCCGCGCCCTCGGGATGCGCCGGGTAGCGCACCATGCGCAACGTGACCATCGGGTCGTGGCAGGCCGCGTCGAAGTAGTCCTCGGGCAGGTCCAGCGACAGCGCCATCAGTTGCATGAGGCGCAGCGACAGGACGTTCATCGCGTCGATGTAGGCCTCGCAATGCGCGCGCACGTCGGGCAGCTCGGCCGGCCACTGGCTCGGGCCGTAGGTCTGGTAGCCGGCCTTCGCGTAGGGGTGGTCGGCCGGCCAGTCCATGCCGCAGTAGAAGCTCTCCTTGAGGTCGGGCTTCATCGCGGCGTCGAGCGTCTGCGCGCCCAGGCCTTCGTAGCCCCGCATGATCGGCGAATGCCGGATCGACAGCGCCTCGCGCCGCTCGATCGGCAGCGCCATCAGCCGCCGCGTGATGTCGAACTGGCGCTCGACCATCGCCGCGTCGATGCCGTGGTGGCGTACGTAGAAGAAGCCGGACGCCATGGCCGCCGAGCGGAATTCGCGCGCCACCTCGGCAGTGCGCGGACCGCCGGGCACCAGCGCGTCGCGCAGGTCGATGACCGGGATGCTCATGACGCGTCGCCGCTTCAGGCCTTCAGCTGGCGGTCGGCCGCCGACGGCAGGAACTTGTCGGCGAAGAAGTCGGCCACGGTCGGCGTGCTCTTCAGGCCGAAGGCCGCCACCGTCTCGTCGATCGTGGCCTGCAGGCGTGCGGGGGTGGCGGCACCCCAGCCGTTGGTGCGCACGTCGGCGGTCTTCATGGTGCCGTCGACGATGAGCTGCAGCCGCTCGGTCTCGATCTCCTGGTTGGCCAGCGGCTCGCGCGTTTTCACGGCCGCGCCGCCAGCCTTCGGGTCGGCAATGCACTCGATCCAGCCGCGCGTGGTGGCCTTCACGAAGGCGCGCATCGCGTCGGCCTGCTCCATGCTCTTCGCGTTGGCGACCAGGCCGTTGCCGTACGACTTCATGCCGAAGTCGGAGAAGCGGAACACGGTGAGGTGCTCGGGGCCCATGCCGCGCGCCTTGAGGTTGAGCAGGCCGGTGAAATAGAAGTAGGCCGAGGCGTCGAAGTCGCCCTTGACGAAGCGCGTGTCGCCGATATCGGGCGACACGTTCTCCCACTTCACGCCCGAGGGGTCGAAGCCCTGCGCCTTGGCGAATACCGGGAACAGTTTGCGCGACGCATTGAAGGGCTGGCCCAGGATGGTCTTGCCCGCCAGGTCGGCCGGCTTCTTGATGGCGCCGTCCTTGCGCACGATGATCGAGTTCGGGTTCAGGTCGTACTGGATCGCGACCGCCTTGAGCGCGGCCTGCGGGTTGGCGACGTTGAACTCGATCATCGACGACAGGTCGGCCGACGCCACGTCGTAGGCGCCGCTCGCCACCAGGCTGATGGCCGCCGTCGAGCCGTTGCCGGTGTCGATGGCCACGTCGAGACCCGCGTCCTTGTAGTAGCCGCGCTGGTGCGCGAGCAGAAAGCCGGCGCCCGAGGCCTCGACCTTCCAGCCGAGGTTGAACTTGAAGGGCTTGAGCGAGCCCTGGGCGCGGACGAAGGGCGTGGCGGCGACGAGCGTGCTCGCGCCGGCGGCGCGGAGGAGGGAACGGCGTTGCATGGAATGCTTCCTTTGGGAGAACTGCGATGAACGAGCAATTTCCGGGCGGGCGAGCCGCTGAACGCTTCTACTCTGCGTTGGCATTTGCATGATCCGTGCCATTCGATGCGCAGGCGGCAAGGCCCGGCGTGCACCACGGCGCAGCATCGCCGCCCCAGGCAAGTTCGACTGCGCCAGAGGGTCAAAGCGGAAGTCTTTGCCAGCGCGGCCCTGACGCGGCATCATCCGGACCCGAGAGTAGAAGCGTTCACCAGCCAGTCGCGTTTGCGAGAAGACCTTCAGGGGTTGGCAGGAAATTGCTCTTGAAGTTTTCAACTTTCAGGACCAAGACATGACCGCTGCAACGACCCCCGTCGGCTACGACCTCACCGAGCTCCAGAGAGAAACGCGCATGGGCGCGATGGGCTCCCTCAACACAACGCGCGAGATCCGCCGCATCGACCTGTCCGACTTCGAGGCCCGCAAGGTCGAGATCGCCGACCAGCTCTGGGAGGCCGCGATCGACGTCGGCTTCTTCCAGCTCGTCAACCATGGCATCGACCTCGGCGAGATCCGCGGCGCCTTCGACATGGCCGAGCGCTTCTTCGCACTGCCCGAGAGCGTCAAGCGCCAGTACCCGCTGAAGAAGGCGCTCAACGCCGGCTGGGAAAGCCGCGCCCAGGTGCGGCCGTCCACCGGCACGCCCGACCAGAAGGAGAGCTACCAGATCACCCGCCCGCACATGGGTGACCTCTTCCCCACCGAGCAGGAACTTCCGGGCTTCGTCGAGAAGATGCTGGGCTTCGAGCGCCAGAGCTGGGAGATCGCCATGCGTGTGCTCTCGTGCTTCGCCTACAAGCTCGGCTTCGACGACGCGTTCTTCACCCGTGCGCACGACCAGGGCCAGCCGAGCTACCAGAGCACGCTGCGCCTGCTGCACTACTACGCGATCCCGGCCGACGTGCAGGACAAGCTCGACCTGTGGCGTGCCGGTGCCCACACCGACTTCGACTGCCTCACGCTGCTGTACCAGCGCCAGGGCCAGGGCGGCCTCGAGGTCTGTCCGGGCAAGGAGATGGACGCGCAGGAATGGACGCCCATTCCGCCCGACGGCGACGCCATCACCTGCAACATCGGCGACATGCTGATGCGCTGGAGCGACGACCAGCTGCCGAGCAACTTCCACCGCGTGAAGAACCCGCTGCCGGGCGAGTACATGGGCCCGCGCTACAGCATCGCCTTCTTCGCGCAGGCCAACCGCGACGCCATCATCGAAAGCCCCGGCAAGACGCACCCGCCGATCACGGCCGGTGACTTCCTGAACCAGCGCGTCGCGGCGAACTTCAAGGCGTACTGAGCCGCAGCACCTGCCCGTCGCCGATGAAGGCCTCGCCGACGAGCAGGCGAAACGCGAGCCCCGGCTTCAGGCGCGGCAGCGCCGCTTCGGGCGCCATGAATTCCACCGGCAGCGTCTGCAGCGTGCCGCGCCGGAATGACCGACCCGGCCCGACCTGCCAGCGCACCGAGAAGCCTTCGTTGCCGATCACCAGCGCGCAGTGGTGCAGGCCCTCGGCGATCGGGAGGTCCTCGGCCGGAACGCCAGCGGGGCGCAGGGTCAGCTCGACCCAGACATGGGGCGCGAAGGGCATGTCTTCGCGCAGCGGCGGAGTCGGTGCCGTTGCCATATCAGCTGCCGCTTTCTTCAGGGCGCGCGCGGCGCGCATGCGGTTGACCAGCCAGGCAATGATGTTGCCGATGATCGGGATCCACAGCAGCATCAGCAGCGTGCCGACATCGCGCTGCGTGCTGCCGGGTGCCGACAGGTGGCGCAAGGCCGCGCCACCGAGGGCGACGCACAAAAGGATGACGACGATGAGTCGACGGCGGGCTTGGATCTGGGTCAGTGGCATGGAGCGATGGTCACGGCGGGAGCCCGCACTGTAACCATCGCCGCCATCACGTGCGACCAGGCCGCGCCTATTCGCCCTGCGAACCCCGGTGCGCCCAGCCGGTGGTGCGCTTTTCGATGATGCTGAACAGCTCGTACATGCCCATCGCCATCGCGCCCACCACCATCAGGCCGGCGAAGGCCAGGCCCATCTGCATGGCTGAGCCGGCCGAGATGAGCAGGTAGCCGATGCCTTCGTTCGCGGCGGTCATCTCGCTCACCGTGGTGCCGACGAAGGCCAGCGTGATCGCGACCTTGAGCGATGCGAAGAAGTAGGGCATGGAGCGCGGCAGGCCGATCTTCATCAGCACGTCCCAGCGCTTGGCGCCCAGCACGCGGAGCACGTCTTCCAGCTCGGGTTCGAGCGTGGCCAGGCCGGTCGCGATGTTCACCATGATCGGGAAGAAGCTGATCAGGAAGGCCGTGAGGATGGCCGGGCCGACGCCGATGCCGAACCACACCACCAGGATCGGCACGAAGGCCGCCTTGGGCAGCGCGTTGAAGGCGGTCATGAGCGGGTACATGGCCGCGTACGCGAGCCGCGAGCTGCCGATGACGAAGCCCAGCAGCACGCCCACCACGATCGCCAGGCCGAAACCCGCCATCGTCACCCAGAAGGTGCGCCAGGCATGGCCCGCGATGATGGTCTTGAACTCCCAGAACTGCTCCCAGATGCGCGACGGGCTCGGGAAGATGAAGTCCGACACACCGAAGCCGCGGCAGACGATTTCCCACAGCAAGAGCACGGCGATCAGCAGGAACCAGGGCGACCAGCGCTCGATCTGTTGGCTGTTCTTCATCATGAGGCGGCTCCTGCGGCCGCCGTTTGCGCCTGGCTGATGCCTGTGTTCCGGATGGCGCCGATGTGGCCGCGCAGTTCGAGAACGATGTCGGTGAACTCCTTGGTGTAGGTCACCTCCAGCTCGCGCGGGCGTGGCAGTTCGATCTCGCGCTTGACCACGAAGCGGCCGGGCGACTTGCTCATCACGTAGACCGTGTCGGCGAGGAACACGCTTTCACGCAGGTCGTGCGTGACCAGGATCACGTTGAACTGCTGCTCGGTCCAGAGGTCGCGCAGGATGCACCACAGCTCCTCGCGCGTGAACGCGTCGAGCGCGCCGAAGGGCTCGTCGAGCAGCAGCATTTTCGGCTCGTGGATGAGCGCGCGGCAGATGCTCGCGCGTTGCTGCATGCCGCCCGAGAGCTGCCAGGGGAACTTGTCTTCGTAGCCCGCGAGCCCGACCTTCTGCAGCAGCTTGCGTGCGCGCTCGACGTATTCGCGGCGCTTGGCCTTGAAGTTCGAGCGGTAAGGCTCGACGATCTCCAGCGGCAGCAGCACGTTGTCGACCGTGGTGCGCCAGGGCAGCAGCGACGGCGCCTGGAAGGCCATGCCCGAGATCTTCAGCGGGCCGGTGACGGGCGCGCCGTCGATGCGGATCTTGCCCATCGACGGCATCTTCAGCCCGGTCGTGAGCTTCATGAAGGTCGACTTGCCGCAGCCCGACGGGCCGACGATGGCGATGAATTCGCCGCGCCTGACCTTCAGGTCGATCGCCTCGACCGCGAAGTGGTTGGCGCGCAGCAGCTCTTCGTTGTAGGCGAGCCAGACGTCCTGAAAATCGACGAAGGGCGCGGAAGCGGCGACAGCGCCGGCGGTATCGCCCATCACTTCTTCAGGATGTTGAGCTCGGCGGCGCTCGGCAGCATCGAGCCGTTCCATACGGCCTCGGGGTTCACGCGCGACTTGGTGTTGAACGCGTCCGACACCTGCGAGGCCATCAGTGACAGGCGGCCGGCGTTCACATTGCCGAAGCCTTCGGACTTGGCGTCGGGGCTGTTGATCACGGTGTCGATGGCCAGCTGCAGGCGGCGCGTCTCGAGCTTGGAATCGATGATGCCGTCGCGCGCCTTCACCGACTCGATCGCCACGGCTGGGTTGGCGATGACTTCCTTCGCGCCCTTGGCGAAGGCCGAGAGGAATTTCTTCACCGCTTCCGGGTTCTCCTTGATGAGCTTGGGCGACGCGATGATCACGTTGCCGTAGAGCTTCACGCCGTAGTCGGGGTAGGGCAGCACCACCACGTCCGACGCCTTGGCGCCGCGCGCTTCGAGGTTGAGCAGCGAGGTGAAGGTGAAGCCGGTGATGGCGTCGATGTCGCCGCGCATCAGCATGGTTTCGCGCAGCGTGGGGTCCATCGCGGTCCACTGGACGGCGCCGATGTTGTTGGCCTTGGCGAAGATCGGGAAGGCGCGGCGGCCAGCGTCGAACACCGGGGCGCCCAGCTTCTTGCCCGCGAGATCGGCCGGCTTGGTGATGCCGCTCTTCTTGAGCGCCATGACCGAGGCCGGTGTGTTGTTGTAGACCATCATCACCGCGACCGGCTTGTTGGGCGCGTCGGGGTTGTTGGCGTGGAATTCCATCAACGCGGCCAGGTCGGCGAAGCCCATCTCGTAGGCGCCTGAAGCCACGCGCGTGACCGTGCCGCCCGAGCCGTTGCCGGCGTCGACCGCCACGTCGAGGCCCGCGGCCTTGAAGTAGCCCTTGGCGGCCGGGTGTGTGAAGAGGGCGGCGGGACCTTCGAAGCGCCAGTCGAGCTGGAACTTGATCGGCGTCTGGGCGTGCGCGGCAGGGATGCCGAAGGCGAGCGCCGAGGCGGCGAGGAAGGACTGGAGCAGGTGGCGCTTGTTCATGAACGGAGTCTCTTGCAATGGAATGTCACCGATTCAAGCAATATCGGTGCCCGCACGCCATTGGTGCGAACCTCCATCCTGTCCCAAACAGGTGCGGTAACGGCGCGCCAATGAAAACGCCCCGGACGGCGCACCGTACCGGGGCGTGAATGGCCGGAATGCCCTATTTCTGGATGGCGGCCTGGGCCACGGCCAGTGCCGTCATGTTCAGCACCCGGCGCACGGTAGCCGACGGCGTGAGGATGTGTGCCGCCGCCGAAGCGCCGAGCAGGATCGGACCCACGGTGATGCCGTTGCCACCGGTCATCTTCAGCACGTTGAAGAGGATGTTCGCGGCGTCGAGGTTCGGGCAGATCAGCAGGTTCGCTTCGCCGGTCAGCGTACTGGTGGGCAGCGACTGGTGGCGGATGTCTTCGGACAGTGCGGCGTCGCCCTGCATCTCGCCGTCGCATTCGACGTCGGGCGCCAGCTTGCCGAACAGGTCGCGCGCGATGCGCATCTTGCGGGCGGAACCGCGCTCGGAGGTGCCGAAGTTCGAATGCGACAGGAAGGCGACCTTGGGCGGCAGACCGAAGCGGCGCACTTCCTCGGAGGCCATGAGCGCGATGTGCGCCAGCTGCTCGGCCGTCGGGTCCTCGTGCACGCTGGTGTCGGCGATGAAGAGGGTGTACTTCTCCAGCGTCAGCGCGTTCATCGTCGCGAAGCCCGGCGCACCGCGCTTCACACCCAGCAATTGGTTGAGGATCTTCAGGTGGCTGTCGAAGCGCCCGACCAACCCGCACAGCATCGCGTCGGCGTCGCCCAGATGCACCATCAGCGCGGCAATGGTGGTGTTGGAGCGGCGCACCATCGCCTTCGAGGCCTCCGGCGTGATGCCGCGCCGGCCCATCAGCTTGTGGTACGCCTCCCAGTACTGGCGGAAGCGGGCGTCGTTCTCGGGGTCGACCACGTCGGCATCGACTTCCAGCCGCAGGTGCAGCCCGGCCTTCTTGATGCGGGCCTCGATCACCGACGGCCGCCCGATGAGGATCGGGCGCGCCAGGCCTTCGTCGACCGCCAGCTGGGCGGCGCGCAGCGCGCGGTCGTCCTCGCCTTCGGCGTAGGCCACGCGCTTCTTGGTCGCCAGCTTGGCCGCGCCGAAGACCGGGCGCATGAACATGCCGGTCTGGTAGACGAAGCGGGTGAGGTGCTGCCGGTAGGCTTCCATGTCCTCGATCGGACGTGCGGCCACGCCGGAGGCGGCGGCTGCCTTGGCCACCGCGGGCGCGATGCGAAGGATCAGCCGCGAGTCGAAGGGCTTGGGGATGATGTAGTCGGGGCCGAAGGACAGTTCCTGACCGGCGTACGCCGTGGCCACTTCTTCGCTGATGTCGGCCTTGGTCAGTTCGGCGATCTCGCGCACGCAGGCCAGCTTCATCTCCTCGGTGATCTTGCTGGCACCGCAGTCGAGCGCGCCACGGAAGATGTACGGGAAGCACAGCACGTTGTTGACCTGGTTCGGGTAGTCCGAACGGCCCGTCGCGATGATGCAGTCGGGCCGCACTTCCTTGGCCAGCTCGGGGCGGATCTCCGGCTCGGGGTTGGCCAGCGCCAGCAGGATGGGCTGCGTGCCCATGCTCTTGACCATGTCCTGCGTGACCACGCCGGGCGCCGAGCAGCCGAGGAAGACGTCGGCGTCCTTCATCACGTCGGCCAGGGTGCGGTCGCCGGTGTCCTTCTGCGCGTAGCGCGACTTCGATTCGTCGAAGCCGCCCGGGCGGCCCATGTAGATCAGTCCCTTGGAGTCGACCGCGAAGATGTTGGCCGGCTTGGCGCCCAGGCCGACCATCACGTCGAGGCAGGCGATGGCGGCGGCGCCCGCGCCCGACACCGCGATCTTCACGTCCCCGATCTTCTTGTTCACCAGTTCCAGGCCGTTGATCAGCGCAGCGGCCGAGATGATGGCGGTGCCGTGCTGGTCGTCATGGAACACCGGAATGTTCATGCGCTCGCGCAGCTTCTTCTCGATGTAGAAGCACTCGGGCGCCTTGATGTCCTCGAGGTTGATGCCGCCCAGCGTGGGCTCGAGCGCCGCGATGATGTCGACCAGCTTGTCGGGGTCGTTCTCGGCCAGCTCGATGTCGAACACGTCGATGCCGGCGAACTTCTTGAAGAGGCCGCCCTTGCCCTCCATCACCGGCTTGGCGGCCAGCGGGCCGATGTTGCCCAGGCCCAGCACCGCGGTGCCGTTGGTGACCACGCCGACCAGGTTGCCGCGCGCGGTGAACTCGGCCGCCAGGCTCGGGTCGGCCTGGATGTCGAGGCAGGGGTAGGCCACGCCGGGCGAATAGGCCAGCGACAGGTCGCGCTGGTTCAGCAGCGGTTTGGTCGGCGTGACGGAAATCTTGCCGCGGACGGGGCTGCGGTGGTATTCGCGTGCGGCTTCGCGCAGCGCTTCTTCGGCGGGGGAAAGTTTGGTGGCCATGGGGCTCTCCGTTCGATGTCGCAAAAACAGAGGGAGAGGCTACCCCAAAGCCGTGTCCCTCTGCAGGGGGAACCCCCGAGGGTGGCTGTGCGATCGGCGCGCGTTACAACGGCGGGACGTTGTCTCGCCCGTCGTCGGCATTGGCGGCATCGGCGGTTTCGTTCGAGGTGGCGAACAGGCTCCACACGGCCATGAACAGCGCAGCGACCACCGGCCCGATCACGAAGCCGTTGATGCCGAAAAGCGCCATGCCGCCGATGGTCGAGATCAGCACGACGTAGTCGGGCATCTGGGTGTCCTTGCCGACCAGAAGCGGGCGCAGGATGTTGTCGATCAGGCCGATCACGAAGACGCCGACGAAGATCAGGCCCAGGCCCTTGGCGATCGCTCCCGTGGCCAGGAAATAGATGGCGACCGGAGCCCAGATGAGCGCCGCACCCACGGCGGGCAGCAGCGACAGGAAGGCCATCACCACCCCCCACAGCAGCGCACCTTGCACGCCGAGCACCGCCAGGGCGATCCCGCCGATGGTGCCCTGCACCCCGGCGACCACCACGTTGCCCTTGACCGTCGCACGGATCACGGTGGTGAACTTGTTGAGCAGGTAGTGGGTGTGCGGACGGGCCAGCGGCAGCGCTTCGCGGATGGTCTTGGACAGGTCGGCACCGTCGCGCAGCAGGAAAAACAGCAGGTAGAGCATCACGAAGAAGCTCACCACAAAATCGAAGGTGTTCTGGCCGATGCTCAATGCCTGCTGGGCGATCATCTGCGAGCCCTGCGCCGCCGTGGTGGACAGCTTCGACAACAGGGCTTCCATGTTGCCCAGCCCGAAGCGGTCCAGCAGGTTCAGCAGCGGCCGGGGCAGTGCGCCGACCACCTGCTGGAAGTAATTGACGAAGTTGAGTTCGCCCGTGCGGATGCGCTGAGTGATCGTCGCCACGTCCTGCACCAGCGACGCGGCGATCATCGACAGCGGCAGGAAGACGATCACCAGGCAGATCGCGAGGGTCGCGAGCGCCGCCAACGTGCGCCGCTGCTTGCCCATCTTCGCCAGCAGCCGCTTGTAGAGCGGGTTGAAGAGGATGGCCAGGGCCACGCCCCACAGCACCGCGCCCGCGAAGGGCAGCAGGATCCAGAAGAAGGCGACGGTGACGGCCGCCAGCAGAAAGAGGAAGAAGCCGCGCTGGAGTTGGGGAGAGATCATGGGCGCCTCGACTGTAGCCGAGGCGGGCCCTGGCGCTTCGCATGGAGCGAAGCTGCCGCGTCAGCGCGCGGCGCGTGTGATCGTGGGCCGGGAGCGCGCCAGGCCGGTCAATGCGCTGCGTGTGCGGCCGAGGGAATCGCGTCGGCATCGTCAGGCACCTGCCGGCCGTCGAGCACCGCGTGCGCGCGTTCACGGTCGATGTCGCCTTCCCAGGCGGCGATGGCCACGGTCGCGACGCAATTGCCGATCAGGTTGCCGAGCGCGCGGGCGATGCCCATGAACCAGTCGACCGACAGCACCAGCACCAGCCCGATGGCCGGAATCGCCGGGATGGCGTGCAGCGTGGCCGCCAGCACCACGATGGCCGAACCCGGCACGCCGTGCGCGCCCTTCGACGTGACCAGTGCGATCGCGAGGATGGTCAGCAGGTCGGACATCGAAATCGGCGTGTTGGTGGCCTGCGCGATGAACACGGCCGCCAGCGTGATGTAGATGGAAAACGCGTCGAGGTTGAACGAGTAGCCCGTCGGGATGACAAGACCCACCGTGGAGTCGCGCACACCCATGCGGCGGAGCTTGGCCATGATCTGCGGCAGCACGCTGTCCGAGGAAGTGGTCGCGAAAACGATGGCGAGTTCCTCGCGCAGGTAGCGCAGCAGCTTGATCAGGCTGAAGCCCGACAGACGCATGACCAGCCCCAGCACGCCGAAAACGAAGATCAGCACCGACGCGTAGTACAGCGCCACCAGCATGCCGAGTTGCTTGAGCGACCCGATGCCGTACTTGCCGACGGTGAAGGCAATGGCACCCAGCACGCCGAGCGGGGCGAGCTTGATGATGATGCCCATGATCTTGAAGAGCACCAGCGACATGGCGTCGACCACCACGGCCACGGGCTTGCCGAGGTCGCCCAGCAACGCCAGGGCGCAACCGAAGAGCACGGCGAAGAGCAGCACCTGCAGCACGTCGCCGGTGGCGAAGGCCTGGACCACCGTGTTGGGAATGAGCTTCATGAGGAACTCGACCGTGCCACCGCTGGTGAGCTTGTCGGCGTTCGACGCGTAGGCGCCCATCGCGGAGGCGTCGAGCAGCTTCGGATCGACGTTCATGCCCACACCCGGCTTGAAGACGAAGGCCAGGACCAGGCCCAGCGCCAGGGCGATGGTCGTCAGCACCTCGAAGTAGATCAGGGCCTTGATGCCGACCCGCCCGACACGCTTGAGGTCGCCCGCGCCGGCGATGCCATGCACCACGACGCAGAACACCAGCACCGGAATGATCATCTTGATCAGCTTGATGAAGCCGTCGCCCAGGGGCTTCAGCTTGGCGGCGAAGTCGGGGGCTGCAAGCCCGAGAACGACGCCGAGCACGAGGGCAATGACAACCTGCCCGAAGAGAGATTTCGCAAAGCGAGCCATGATTTTTGACACTCCCGGATATTGTTGAATACAAGAAAAGCATCGTCTTGTATGCAAGCAATGTGCCATCGAGTGGCGCTTTGGGCTACGGGAAAGTCCCGCGCCTGCAAGCGACTGCGTGTCAGTGGGCCTCTGCCTGCTTGGCTGCGGCGATGATCGCGGCCTCGTCATGCTTCGCGCCGTTCAGGAACAGGTTCAGCAGCACCGCCGTGATCGAGGCCAGCAAAATGCCCGACTCGATCAGCGAGTGCAGCCCGTGCGGCATCCACTGCTTGAAGTTGGGAGCGATGAGCGGAATCATGCCGACGCCGATCGACACGGCGACGATCATCGGGTTGTGCCGGTTGGTCTTGAAATCCACGCCCGACAGGATGCGGATGCCGGTGGCGGCCACCATGCCGAACATCACGAGGCCTGCACCGCCCAGCACCACGGTGGGCAGCGACTCGATCAGCGCCGCCATCTTGGGCAGCAGGCCCAGCACCACCAGGATCACGCCGCCGGCCACGCACACGTAGCGGCTCTTGATGCCGGTGACGGCCACCAGCCCGACGTTCTGCGAGAAGCTGGTGTAGGGGAAGGTATTGAAGATGCCGCCGATGAGCGTGCCCAGGCCGTCGGTGCGCAGGCCCTTGGCCAGGTCCTTCTGGTCGATCTTGCGTTCGGTCATCTCGCCCAGCGCCAGGAACATGCCGGTCGACTCGATCATCACCACGATCATGATCAGCGTCATGGTGAGGATGAGGATCGGGTCGAACTGCGGCATGCCGAAGTGGAAGGGCAGCACCACGTCGAACCACGGTGCCTTGCCGACCTTCTCGTAGGTCATGATGCCCATCGCCGTGGCGACCACGCCGCCGATCGCGATGCCCAGCAGCACCGAGATGTTGGCGATGAAGCCCTTGGCGTACTTCACGATCAGCAGGATCGACACCAGCACCAGCGCGGCCACGCCGAAGCCGGTGAGGTCGGCGTACTTGGGGTTGGGCACGGTCGGCAAAATGGCGAAGCCCTTGGGTACCGGCGGGATGGCGCTGCCGGGCGAGGTGACGTCGGCCAGCCACTTGGCGTAGGCCGGGTCGACGATGGCTGGTGCGGTCGGGCCGAAGGGGTTGCCGAAGATCCAGTTGATGCCCACGCGCATCAGGCTGATGCCGATGACCGCGATGATCGTGCCCGTCACCACCGGCGGGAAGAAGCGCAGCAGCCTGCTCACCACCGGCGCGATGAGGATCGAGATCACGCCGGCCCCGATGATCGAGCCGAAGAGCAGTTGCGCGCCGGCCACCCCCGGGTTGGCATTGGCGATGGCCACCATCGGCGCGACCGACGCGAAGGTCACGCCCATCATCACCGGCAGCTTGATGCCGAACCACTGCGTGGCGCCGAGCGACTGGATCAGGGTGGCGATGCCGCAGCAGAACAGGTCGGCCGAAATGAGCAACGCGACCTCGCTCGGGCTCAGCTTGAGCGCGCGGCCCACGATCAGCGGCACCGCGACCGCCCCCGCATACATCACCAGCACGTGCTGCAGGCCGAGCGCCGTGAGCTTGCCGAGCGGCAGCTTCTGGTCGACGGGATGGACGCTGGAGGAAGCGGGAGAACGCATCGAAAGCTCCTTGAAGGGGCGAGGAAGGGCGAGCAGGCGGCGCGGGCCACGGCCGGGAAACCGGAAGAATAGGCAATTGCGCTGTATCGATAAAGACGGATAATCCGATAAATCAATCAGGATTTCCGATGAAACCTTCATTGGCCGAGCTTCGCGTCTTCGTGGCAGTGGCCGAAAGCGGGCACTTCACGCGGGCGGCCGAGCACCTCGGCATGTCGCAGTCGTCGCTCAGCGCCGCGCTCGGCAAGCTCGAGAAGATGCTCGGCACGCGGCTCTTCGACCGGCACACGCGGGCCTGCCGACCGACCGAGGCCGGCACGGCGCTGTTGCCGGCCGCACGCCGTCTGGTGGCCGACTGGGACCAGCTGCTGGGAAGCGCGCACGACTTCGCGGTATTCGCACGCGGCCGCATCGACGTGGCGGCGCCCAATGCCCAGTGCGCCCTCCTGCTGCCGCCGGTGATCCGCAGCTTTCGGGAGACGCATCCCGGCGTGCGTGTGGTGCTGCACGACGTGCCGGAGCACGAGGTGCACGCGCTGGTGCGCAGCGGTGCCGCCGACCTCGGCATCGCGACCCAGACCGATGCGCGCACCGACCTGGTCGTCACGCCGCTGTTCACCGACCAGTTCGTCGCGGTGCTGCCGCCGGGGCACGCGCTGAGCGCGAAGCGATCGCTCGAATGGTCACAGCTGGCGCGCGAATCGATCATCGGCTACCTGCCGGGCAACCCGGTGCGCCGCCTGCTCGACGACAAGCTGGCCGAGCGCGGCATCACGCTCGACTACGTCTTCGAGATCGCCTTGCCCTGGACCACGGTCGGCCTGGCGCGCGAAGGGCTGGGCATCGCGGTGGTCACGATGGCGCTGCGGCCGCTGGCGCAATGGCATGGGCTGGAGGTGCGGCCCATCGGGCGGCCCCAACTGGCACGCACGCTGGTGCTGCTGCGTGCGCCAGGGAACTCGCTGTCGCCGGCGGCCGCGGCGTTCAGGGACTTGCTGGCCGGCGTGGCGCCGGTGGCTTAGGCGCGCGTCTCGGTCAGGTCAGCAGGTCGGCCAGCGTCCGCGCGATGACTTTGGTGGCGCGTCGGAGGTCTCCCAGCACCACGCGTTCGTCGCTGCGCTTGGCATGCGACTCGAGCACGGTGCGCGGGCCGGCGCCGTAGATCACGCCGGGGATGCCGGCTTCGCCGTACAGGCGAACGTCGGTGTAGAGCGGAGTTCCCATGGCAGGAATCGGCTCGCCGAACACCGCCTCGCCGTGCTTCTGGAGCGCATCGACCAGCGGCTTGTTGCCTTCTAGCGGGCGCATCGCGTTGGCCAGCAGCAGGCGCTTGATGTCCACCGTGACGCCAGCGCATTCCGTTGCCGCCTCGGTGATCACGCGGCGGATCGTCGCCTCGACTTCGGCCGGGTTCTCTTCCGGGATCATGCGGCGATCGAGCTTGAACACGACCTTGCCCGGCACGACGTTGGTGTTGGTGCCGCCTTCGATGCGGCCGACGTTGAGGTAGGGGTGCGTGATGCCCTCGACCTCGGAGCTCACGTTCTTGTACAGCGCGTTCTGCGCATACAGCGCATTCAGGATGTGCACCGCGCCCTGCAGCGCGTCGATGCCGGTGGCCGGGATGGCGGCGTGCGCCATCTTGCCGTGCACCGTCACCTCCATCTGCAGGCAACCGTTGTGGGCGGTCACGACCTCGTAGCTGAAGCCTGCGGCGATCATCAGGTCGGGCTTCGTCAGCCCCTGGCTCAGCAGCCAGCCCGGGCCGAGCAGGCCACCGAATTCCTCGTCGTAGGTGAAGTGGAGTTCGACCGCGCCCTTTATCGGCTTGGCGACCGCTTCGAGCGCGCGCAGGGCGAAGGTGAAGCTTGCGAAGTCGCTCTTGCTGACCGCGGCCGCGCGGCCGTACAGCGCGCCGCCGTCGATCTCGCCGCCGTACGGGTCGTGTGTCCAGCCGTCGCCCGGCGGCACGACGTCGCCGTGCGCGTTCAACGCCACCGTGCGGCCGGGGCCATAGGCGCGGCGCACGATCAGGTTGGTGAGGGATTCGAGGCCGTAGTCCTTCACCTGCTGCGCCGGCACCGGGTGCTTTTCGGCAGTGAACCCGAAGTTTTCGAGCAGTTCGGCGGTGCGATCGGCGTGCGGCGCGTTGTTGCCCGGCGGCGTGTCGGTGGGCACGCGGACGAGCTGCTGCAGGAAGGTCACTTCCTCGTCGAAGTGGGCGTCGATCCAGGCGTCGAGCTTGGCGTAGTCGGTCATGGTGTGGCGGGGTTCTGTTCTTTGGCGAGGTCGTCGAGCAGGCGCTGAAAAGCGTTCACCGCCAGGTCGATGTCGTCGTTGGTGCTCGATTCGAGCGGGTTGTGGCTGATGCCGGCGTTCAGGCCGCGCACGAAGAGCATGGCCTGCGGCATCACCTCGTGCAGCTTCATCGCGTCGTGGCCGGCGCCGCTGGGCATGCGGAAAAGCGGCACGCCCAGCGCGTCGACCGCGCGCTCCCAGCGCTGCTGCCAGTCGGGCGCGCTCGGCGCGGCCGAGGCCTGCATGGCGAGTTCGCGCGTCTGGCGCAGGCCGCGGCGCTGCACGATCGCGTCGAGCGTCGCGAGCACGTCGGCCACCATGGCGTCGCGCTGGGCGTTGTTGGGGGCGCGCATGTCGAGGCTGAACTTGCAGCGGCCCGGCACCACGTTGATGGAGCCGGCGGGCACCTCGAGCATGCCGACGGTGGCGACCGAGTCGCCGTCCTGCGCGGCACGCTGTTCGGCGTAGACCATCAGCTCGGCGACGGCCGCGGCGGCGTCGCGCCGGCGGTCCATCGGCGTCGTACCGGCGTGGCTCGCCATGCCGATCACCTCGCACACGTAGCGCACGCCGCCGTTGATGGAGGTGACGATGCCCAGCGGCAGTTCGAGCTCGTTGAGCACCGGGCCCTGTTCGATGTGCACCTCGACGAAGCCGAGGTAGCGTGCCGGGTCGCGCTGGATGGCGGGGATGTCCTGCTCGCGCAGGCCGGCGTGCTGCATGGCCTCGCGCATCGTCATGCCATGCGCGTCCTTCTGCGTCAGCCAGTCGGGGTTGAAGTGGCCGATGAGTGCGCCCGAGCCGAGGAAGGTCGCCTTGTAGCGCTGGCCTTCCTCTTCGGCGAAGGCGACCACCTCGAAGCCGAAGGGCAGTCGGCGGCCTTGGCGCACCAGCTCGCGCACGCAGGCGATGGGCACGAAGATGCCCAGCCGCCCGTCGTACTTGCCGCCGTTGCGCACGGTGTCGTAGTGCGAGCCGGTGAGCAGTGCGCGCGCGCCGGGAACGGACGCTTCGTAGCGGCCGACCACGTTGCCCACGGCATCGATCTCGACCGTGTCGAAGCCCACCTCGCGCATCAGCGCGGCGATCTGCGCGGCGCAGGCGCGGTGCGCGTCGGTCAGGTAGGTGACGGTGAGCTGGCCCTTTTCCTTGAAGCCCGGGTCGCTGTGCACCGCCAGCTGCTCGTGCCAGTCCCACACGTCGTTGCCCAGCGCGGGCGTCACGCCGAACTTGTCGTTCAGGCGGATCTCGGCGATGCGGTGGATGTTGCGCAGCGACTCGGCACGCTCGAAGTCGGCATGGTTGTCCACGCGGCGCTCGAAGGTCTCGATGATCTCCTGCTTCTGCAGGCCGGTGCCGCGCGGCCCGCGCACGGCGAGGATGAAGGGGAAGCCGAACTTCGCGCCGTAGGCGGCGTTGAGCTGGCGGATCGTCTCGAGCTCCTCGGGTGTGCAGTCGGTCAGCCCGGCCTTGCGCTGCTCGTTGGTGGATTCGGCCGTCAGCGTGTTCGCCGTCATCGCCTTGCCGGCGAGCTCAGGGTGGGCGCGGATCAGGCCCAGCTGCGCGTCGGCATCGGCGTCGTTGACGACGCGCGCCATGGCGTGCTTGAGGTGTTGCAGCGATCGGAAGGGCCGCGCGGCCAGCGCCTCTTCGGCGATCCACGGTGAGTGCTCGTACACGCCGTCGAGCAGGGCGATCGCCTCGGTGGGCGAGGCAGCGTTGAGTTGGTCGATGCTCAGCGGCATGTCATTCTCCTGCGACGGGCCGGAACGGGTGCACCTGCTTCCAGTGCCGGGCGATGTCGATGCGGCGGCAGACCCACACGCGTTCGTGGCTCTGCACATGGTCGAGGAAGCGGCGCAGCGCGCCGATGCGGCCGGGCTTGCCCAGCAGGCGGCAGTGCATGCCGATGCTCATCATCTTCGGCGCTTCTTCGCCTTCGGCATAGAGGGCGTCGAAGCTGTCGCGCAGGTAGGTGAAGAAGTGGTCGCCGGTGTTGAAGCCCTGCGTCTGCACGAAGCGCATGTCGTTGCAGTCGAGCGAATAGGGCACCACCAGGTGCGGGGCGATGCTGCCGTCGCTCTTCTCGACCTGCATCCAGAAGGGCAGGTCGTCGCCGTAGTAGTCGCTGTCGTAGTCGTAGCTGCCCTGGTCGACCACCAGCCGGCGGGTGTTGGGGCTGTCGCGGCCGGTGTACCAGCCCAGCGGCCACTGGCCGCCGGTCATGTCGCGGATGACGTGCGTGGCCAGGTCGAGATGGCGCTTCTCGGTGGCTACGGCCAAGTTCTGGTAGTGGATCCAGCGCAGGCCGTGGTTGGCGATCTCGTAGCCGTTCTTCAAAAAGGTCTCGACCAGTTCCGGGTAGCGCTGCAGCGCCATGCCGACGCCGAAGACCGTGAGCGGCAGGCCGCGCGATTCGAATTCCTTGAGGATGCGCCAGACGCCGACGCGCGAGCCGTACTCGTACATCGACTCCATCGTCATGTGGCGGTTCTCGTAGGCCTGCGCCGTGATGAGTTCCGACAGGAAGGTCTCGGAGGTCGGGTCGCCGTGCAGCGGGTTGTTCTCGCCGCCTTCTTCGTAGTTGAGGACGAATTGCACGGCGATCTTCGCCTGCCCCGGCCACTGGGCGTGGGGCGCGTGGCGGCCGTAGCCGACGAGGTCGCGGGGGTAGGGGGTGGGGACGGTATCGCTCATGGGGGTGACGCCGCGTTCAGGACAGCGCAAGTGAGATGTCGTTGGTCGGCACCCGGCTGTCGAAGGTCAGGCTGGCCTCGACGTGTTCCAGGTGTTCGGTCATCAGGCGCACGGCCCGTTCTTCGTCTCGGGCCGCCAGCGCTTTCACGATGTCGGCGTGTTCTTCGTTGGAATGCTGGGCCGCCACCGGCCGCTGGTACATCAGCGTGATCAGCGCGCAGCGCGAGACCAGCTCGCCCAGCATCTGCGCCAGCACCGCGTTGCCCATCAGCTCGGCCATGCGGACGTGGAAATCGCCGAGCAGTTCGTTGCCCCGGGCGCCGACGCCGGCGGCGACCGCCGCCTTCTCGTTGGCCACGTGCTCGCGCAGCGCCTTGATGCGCGCCGGCGTCACCTCGCGCACGAAGGCGCGCGTCATCTCGGCTTCGAGCATGCGCCGCACCGCGAAGACCTGCCGGGCTTCGTCGACCGCCGGTGCCGCCACGAAGGCGCCGCGCGCCGGCTCGAGCCGGATCAGCCGGTTCTGCGAGAGCTGGAACAAAGCTTGCCTCACCAGCGTGCGCGACACACCGAAGTGATCGGCCAGCTTCTGTTCGGCCAGCTTGCTGCCCGGCTGCAGGCGGTGCTCGACGATGGCCTTGGTCAGGGCGTCGACGATTGCGCCGGTGGGGGAGGGCTCCATGGATTGATGATAGACCCAAAGCCAATAACTGTATACACTTTTGTTCACCAAATGAACCGCCGGCGTGCCGGAGACCGAAGGAGCAACCCATGGGCCTGAGCACCCACGTACTCGACACGATGCACGGCGCGCCCGCCGTGGGCATGGCTGTGGCGCTGTACACCACGCAGGGCGACAGCGCGACGCTGGTGAAGCGTTTCACCCTCAACGCCGACGGCCGCAGCGACGGCCCGCTCTACGACAACCACACCATCCGCGTCGGCACCTACCGCCTGACCTTCGAGGTGGCCGCCTATTTCAAGGCGCGCGGCGTGCAACTGCCCGAGCCCAACTTCCTCGACAAGGTCTCGCTCGATTTCGGCGTGGCCCACACCGACCAGCATTACCACGTGCCGCTGCTGGTGAGCCCGTGGAGCTACTCGACCTACCGAGGCTCCTGAGGCCTACAACTGGCCTTCGGTCAAAGTGTCCAACTGGAAGTGACCGCCCTTGTCCCACAGCCAGGTGTCGGTCCAGGTCACGCGGCCGAGCTGCGCGGCGGCCGGAAAGGGCGAGGCTTCCAACACCGTGCGCTCGATCTCCGCGATGACTTCCGGCGCGTGCTTCGGCGCACGCATCCAGTGCATCGACAACACCTTGCCGTGGGCGTCCAGGTTGACCTGCAGCGTGCCGACCGCATAGAGCAGTGCCGGCAGCTTGCCGCCGTAGATGCGCTCCTTGTTGGCGTCGTAGATGTGGCGGGCCGCGTCCTTGCGGTAGTCGCGCGGGTTGGCCGCGGTGGATGCGCGCGGCACGGTGCGGGTGGCCGGCCCGGGCTCCGGCGTCGCGCCGCTGAGCTGGCCGGGCACCGGCTGGGTGATGGGCGCCCTCGGGCTGCTGCCGCAGCCGGCGAGCCACAGGGTGGCGAACAGGGCGCCGGCGAGGGCGAAACGACGCGGTGAGAGGCTGCAAATCATCGCCGGGGTTATACCGTGCATACAGCCGGGCCCCGTAACGGGGCGTCATCCCGCGGGACAATCCACGGCATGAATCCTGCCCTCGACGACCTGTTGCATCGGCTCGGCCTTGGCCCGGGGGTGCTGGTGCGCGTCGAGGCGACCAAGGGCTCGGTACCGCGCGAGGCCGGCACCTGGATGGCTGTCTGGCCCGACGCGCTGACCGGCACCATCGGCGGCGGCCAGCTCGAATTCCAGGCGGTGCGGGAAGCGCGTGCCTGGCTCGGTGGCGGGGAGCCCATCGACGGCATCCGCCGCTACCCGTTGGGGCCGAGCCTGGGCCAGTGCTGCGGCGGCGTGGTGTTCCTGCGCTTCCGTCGCGTCGACGCCGGGAATGCGCCCGCGCTGCGCGACGAACTCGGCGCGCACCTGAAGCCGGTGGCGCTGTTCGGCGGCGGTCACGTCGGTGCGGCGCTGGCGCGGCTGCTCGTGACGCTGCCCTTCGCCGTGCGCTGGATCGACAGCCGCGAAGGCGTGTTCCCGTCCACCGTGCCGGCGCAGGTCGAGACCGAGCATTCCGAACCGGTGCAATCGGCCGTCAACGGCCTGGCGCCCGGCTCACGCGTGCTGATCATGAGCTTCAGCCATGCCGAAGACCTCGACATCGTCATCGCCTGCCTGCAGCGGCTGCGCCTGCAGGGCGACCTGCCCTACGTCGGCCTGATCGGCAGCAAGACCAAGTGGGCGACCTTCCGCCACCGGCTGGAGGCGCGCGGCTTTTCGCAGGCGGAGCTGGCCCGCATCACCTGCCCGATCGGCGTGCCCGGCATCGGTGGCAAGGAGCCGGAGGTGATCGCCGTCGCGGTGGCGGCACAGTTGTTGCAATCGATCGACAGCGACTGACGATGGCGGCCTCACGGCCGAAAAAGTGCATACACTTCGGTTCACAACTCCATGCCGCAGCGGAGCCAGGTCCTTTGCAGGACCTGCGTTCGCGGCTCTTCTTCTGCTTACAGCGCCCGCGGTGGTGAGCAGGCCAAAACGACAAGGCGCCCCCACGCGCCGACAAGGTTGAGCATGGAAAGCTACTACCTCGACTGGGCCAACCTGCTGCTGCGCTGGGTCCACGTCATCACCGCCGTTGCCTGGATCGGTGCTTCCTTCTACTTCGTGATGCTGGACAACAGCCTCGAGAAACCGCAGGACGCCGAGTCGCTCGACAAGGGCGTCAGCGGCGAACAGTGGGCGGTGCACGGCGGCGGCTTCTACAACATGCAGAAGTACGGCCTGGCGCCCAAGAAGCTGCCCGACCACCTGCACTGGTCGTACTGGGAGAGCTACACCACCTGGATCACCGGCTTCGCGTTGTTCACGATGTCGTACCTGTGGAACGCGAGCACCTACCTGATCGACAAGTCCAAGATGGACTGGCAGCCGGGCGCCGCCATCTCGGTGGCGCTGGCCTTCTTCGTCGTGTTCTGGATCGTCTACGACGGCATCTGCCAGATCTTCGGCCGCCGCAAGCACGGTGATGCGATCGTCGGCGTGCTGGTCGCCGTCTTCGTCGCCTTCGCGGCCTGGCTGGCCTGCCACTGGTTCGCCGGTCGCGCCGCCTTCCTGCTGGTCGGCGCGATGATGGCCACGACCATGAGCGGCAACGTGTTCTTCTGGATCATTCCTGGCCAGCGCGAGAACGTGGCGTTGATGCGCCAGGGCAAGCCGATCAACCCGGTCCACGGCCAGCGCGGCAAACAGCGCAGCGTGCACAACACCTACTTCACGCTGCCGGTGCTGTTCGCGATGCTGAGCAACCACTACAGCTTCACGTACACACACCCCTACAACTGGATCGTGCTGCTGCTGATCATGCTCGGCGGCGCGGCCATCCGTCAGTTCTTCGTGGTGCGGCATCGCTTCAAGCTGGGCAACGCGAAGAATCCGCTGCCCTACGCGATGGTCGGCATCGCCGTGCTCGGCCTCACCATCGTCTGGATGAAGCCCGAACCCGTGGCGGCACCGGCGCCGGGTGCGGTGATACCGAAGGTCGCGTTCGGCGATGTGCAGAAGGTGCTGGAGCAGCGCTGCTACATGTGCCATGGCGCAGCGGTGCAGATGAAGAACGTGCGCCTCGACACGTCCGACCAGGTGGCGGCGCATGCGCAGGCCGTCTATCAGCAGGTGGTGGTGACGAAGATCATGCCGATGAACAACGCGACCGGCATCACGGATGCGGAGCGGGCGTTGATCGGGCGCTGGTTCGAGGCGGGGGCGAAGACGCAATAGGCTTTGGTCGACGCTCTGTGCGTTGTCGTGTTGCCTAAGAAGTCATGAATGTTCGTGGCGGGCTCGAGGGCGACGGGCAGCCCCTTCCGCGAATGTCCCCCGCCTGCGGCTCCTCCTTTATTTCGCTGCAGGGGCTACCCATCACCCTCGGCCTTGGGCACGCCATGTCGTTCAACGCGATCACCACGGCCGCGTCCAGGCGCAGGCCGGTGGGGTGTACTGCGCAGTGAGGTCAAGGAGGAGCCGAAGGCGGGGGACACGAACGAAGCAGTGCACCGCGCCGGCATGCGCCCGCTACGACGCCCAGTGCCCGGCGCTCAGGCGGAAGATCAACCCGCAGCGAGCTCGCGCGCCAGCCTGTTGTGCCGCTCCACCAGCGGCCCCAGGTCGACGGTTGCCACCTGCCCCTCCCGCACCACCACCCGCCCGTTGACCACGGTATAGGCCGCCTGCGGGCTGGCGCACAGCAGCAGGCTCGCGACCGGGTCGTGCACCGCGCCCCCCGCGAAGGCGACGGTGTTCAGGTCGAACACTGCGAGGTCGGCGCACAGGCCCGGCGCCAGGTGGCCGATGTCGGCGCGGCCCAGCACCGCGGCACCGCCGCGCGTGGCGATGGCCAGCGCATCGCGCGCCGTCATCTCCGACGGGCCATGGTCGCAGCCGAAGGGTTCGAGTGACCGGCCCACGCGCGCCAGCAGCAGTGCCTGGCGCGCCTCGTTGACCATGTGCGCGCCGTCGTTGCTGGCACTGCCGTCCACACCCAGGCCGACCGGCACGCCCGCGTCGAGCATGCGGCGGATCGGTGCGATGCCCGAGGCCAGCCGCATGTTGCTGCACGGGCAATGCGCCACGCCGGTCTTCGTCTTCGCGAACAGCGCGATGCCTTCGGCGTCGAGCTTCACGCAGTGCGCGTGCCACACGTCGTGGCCGAGCCAGCCCAGGTCCTGCGCGTACTCGGTGGGCGTGCAGTTGAACTTCTCGCGGCTGTAGGCGATGTCGTGGTCGTTCTCGGCCAGGTGGGTGTGGAGGCGCACGCCTTGGCCCTTGAACGAGCGGGCCAGCAGCGCCGATTCGCGCATCAGGTCGCGGCTCACGCTGAAGGGCGAGCAGGGCGCCACCGCCACGTTGACCATCGCACCGTGCGTGGCGTCGTGGTGCGTCTCGATCAGGCGCTGCGTGTCGGACAGGATGGTGTCTTCGCGCTCCACCACGCGGTCGGGCGGCAGGCCGCCCTGCGAGGCGCCGACACTCATGCTGCCGCGCGTCGCCACGAAGCGCATGCCGATCTCGCGCGCCGCGTCGATGCTGTCGTCCAGCCGAACGCCGTTGGGGTAGATGTAGAGGTGGTCGCTGCTCGTGGTGCAGCCCGACAGCAGCAGCTCGGCCATGGCGACTTGCGTCGACACATGCACCATCTCCGGCGTGAGACCGGCCCAGATCGGGTACAGGCCACGCAGCCACGAGAACAGCTCCGCGTCCTGTACCGCGGGGATCGCGCGGGTCAGCGACTGAACCATGTGGTGGTGCGTGTTGATCAGCCCCGGCACGACGAGGTGGCCACGCGCGTCGATCACCTCATCGGCCGTCTGTGGCAGGTCAGCCGCCGGCCCGATCGCCTCAATGCGGTTCTCGCGCACGAAGACCGACGCATCGCGCCACTCGGTGCGCGCGTCGTCGAAGGTGGCGACGCAGGTCGCGTTGCGGATGAGCAGGGTGGTCATGGCGCGAGCAGACAGAATAGAGCGTGGAGACAACGCAAATGATCGCACCGAACCCTTCTTCCGGCGTGCCTGATGCACGCACGTCCCCGCGCGAATTCCTCGCGCACTTGTATGGCGTCGCGGTCGCGCGCGCCTTGCCGCTGACCGGCATGGCCCCGTGTCTGCCGACGCCGCCCAGGGGCCGCACGCTGGTGCTGGGCGCCGGCAAGGCGGGCGGCTCGATGGCACAGGCGCTCGAAGCGCTGTGGCCGGCCGAGGCGCCGCTGTCGGGGCTGGTCGTCACGCGCTATGGCCACATCCCGCCGCGACCGGAGGGACTCGCGTCGCGCATCGAGATCGTCGAGGCCGCGCACCCCGTGCCCGACACGGCCGGGCTGAAGGCCGCCGAGCGCATCCTGGCGCTCGCCGAAGGGCTCACGGCGGACGACCTGGTGCTGTGCCTCATCTCCGGCGGCGGTTCGGCATTGCTCACCTTGCCGGCCGAGGGGCTCACGCTCGAGGACAAGCAGCGCATCAACAAGCAGTTGCTCGAGAGCGGCGCGCACATCGGCGAGATGAACTGCGTGCGCAAGCACCTGTCGCGCATCAAGGGTGGACGATTGGCTGCGGCCTGCGCGCCGGCGCAGGTGGTCACGCTCACCATCAGCGACGTGCCGGGCGACGACCCGGCTGTCATCGCGAGCGGTCCCACGGTGCCTGACGCGACCACCTGCGCCGACGCGATGGCCATCCTCGACCGCTACGGCATCGCGGTGCCGCCGGCCGTGCGCGCGCAGCTGGAGCGCGGCGCACTCGAAACGCCGAAGCCATCCGACGCCGTGTTCCAGGGCCATACCACGCACCTCATCGCCACGCCGCAGCAATCGCTCGAAGCCGCCGCCGCGGCCGCGCGTGCGGCGGGCATCGACGCGCACATCCTGAGCGACGAGATGGAAGGCGAGTCGCGCGAGGTCGGCAAGGTGCATGGCGCGCTGGCCCGCGCGGTCGCGCTGCGGGGCGCGCCCTTCGCGAAGCCCTGCGTGATCCTGTCGGGCGGCGAGACCACGGTGACGATCCGCCCGCGCCAGCCCGGCCAGGCCAAGGGCCGCGGCGGCCGCGCCGGCGAGTTCTGCCTGGGCCTGGCCGGTGCGCTGGCCGGCCGGGCCGACGTGTGGGCGCTCGCGGCCGACACCGACGGCATCGACGGCGTGGAAGACAACGCCGGCGCCTTCGTCACGCCCGACACGCTGGCGCGCGCCACCGCCCAGGGCCGCAAGCTTGCCGACCATCTCGACCGCAACGACGCCTACGGCTACTTCGACGCCCTCGGCGATCTGCTGGTCACCGGGCCGACGCACACCAACGTGAATGACTTTCGGGCGCTGCTGATTCTTTGAGCAACGCGCGCAGGGCGTGGTTGCTGGAATCTAGTCACCGGGTCGTTTCCGGAAATCTCAATGCGAGCGGATGGCCACCGCCTCGACGGGCTCCGCTTGCCAGCCGCCGCCCAGCGCCTTGAAGGCACCGACCGCTGCGCGTGCCGATTCCGTCTGTGCCTGCACCCTCGCATCGCCCACGCGCAGCAGGCTCTCATCCGCCTGCAGAACCTCGATCAGACTGACAACACCCTTCTGGTACGCCGCAAACGATGCGCCCCTCGCGCGGCCGAGCGACACCTCGCCCTGCGTCAGCAGGGCGGTCTGCGCTTCGCGCTTGACCAGTGCGGAGAACGCGTTCTCCACGTCTTCGGTGGCGCGCAGCGCGGCCAGCCGGTAGGCGGCGAGCATTTCCGCGTCCTGCCCCTTGGCGGCCTCGATCTGCGCGTCGATGCGGCCGAAGTCGAACAGGCGCCAGCGCAGGCCGAGCATGCCCGCGCCCTGGCTTGCGCCGCTGCTGAAGAGGTTGCCGCTGGACACCGAGGTGGCGCTGCCGACCATTCCGCCCAGGGAGAACTTCGGGTAGTACTCGGCCATGGCCACGCCGATGCGTGCGTTCGACGCGGCCAGGCGCCGTTCCGCCGCGATCAGGTCGGGTCGGCGGCGCAGCAGATCGCCGGGCGACCCGGCGCCATCGATGCGGGGCGCGACGGGCATGGCGCCGGCCTGTTCCAGTTCCGCGCGATGCGCGCCGGGCGCTGTGCCCAGCATCACGTCCAGGGCATTCATCGCGGCGTCCAGGCCGGCTTCGAGCACCGGCACGGACGCGCGGACCTGCGCGAGCGCGCCCTCGGCCTGCCGCAATTGAAGTTCGGCGGCCAGCCCCTTGCCATAGAGCAGGTCGACCTTGGACACCAGGTCCTGCTGCGTGCTCACTTGCCGGCGCGCGACGTCCAGGCGGGCTTGCAGGCCGCGCAGGGTGATGTAGATGTCGGCGGTCTGCGCCGCGACCGTCAGGCGCGTGGCGGCTGCGCCCGCTTCGGACGCCTGGTAGTCGGCCAGCGCAGCTTCTCGCCCGCGACGCAGGCCGCCGAAGAGGTCCAGCTCCCAACTCGCGCCGAGGTTCGCCTCATAGGCGTTGCCGTAGCGGTCGAAATTGGGCTGCGCGTTCAGCACCTGGCCCAGCGGCGTCTCGATGGATTGGTAGGCCCGCGCCGCCTGTCCGCTGACGTTGCCCGAAGGCAGCAGCGCCGCGTTCGCGGCACCGAGGCCTGCCCGGGCCTGGGCGACGCGGGCGGAAGCCTGCGCAAGATCGAGGTTCTGCGTCAACGCGAGTTCGACGTAGCTTGCCAACTGGGCGTCGCCAAACCCTTCCCACCATACCGCCAGATCGGCGTTGGCGACGGTCGCCCGCGCGTCGACGGCACGCTGGCCGAGAAACTTGTGCGGCAGCGAGGTTTCGGGGTGAACATAGTCGGGGCCCACGGCGCAGCCGGCGAGAAGGCAGGCGGCGGCGACCAGCGTGAGTGAAGTGCGTGTGAGCATGGTGTTCTTCTGGGCGGTGCGCGTTGACGGATTGTGACCAGTATACGATATGGTCACTGTTTGTTCAAACATGCAAGTGACGCTAAGCTCTGACTATGAGCACAGCCATCACCTCCCCGGTCTCGCCACGCGGCCCGGCCGACCATGACGTGAGAGACCAGATCGTGGTCGCCGCGACCGAGCATTTCAGCCAGTACGGCTATGAAAAGACCACCGTCTCGGACCTGGCCAAGACCATTGGTTTCTCGAAGGCCTACATCTACAAGTTCTTCGAGTCCAAGCAGGCCATCGGCGAAATGATCTGCAGCAATTGCCTGCGAGAGATCGAGGCCGAGGTGGTGGCCGCAGTGAGCGCCGTCGATCGTCCGCCGGAAAAGCTGCGCCGCATGTTCAAGGCGATCGTCGAGGCGAGCCTTCGCTTGTTCTTCCAGGATCGCAAGCTCTATGAGATCGCGATATCGGCCGCCACCGAGCGCTGGCGGTCCGCCATCGCGCACGAGGAATTCGTTCGGCAACTGATCCTGGAGGTGCTGCAGCAAGGGCGGGATTCGGGGGAGTTTGAGCGCAAGACGCCCATCGACGAGGCCGCGGCGGCCATCTACCTGGTCATGCATCCCTACATCAACCCCCTGTTGTTGCGTCACAGCTTTGATCACACCGACGAGGCGCCTGCACTCCTGTCTGGATTGGTGCTGCGCAGCCTGTCGCCCTGAGATCGAAAAATCTGTGTGACCATTGACTAAAATAGTCACTGGTTGCAGAATTTGAGTCCTGATCGATTCGTCAATGGGACTCTCATGCTGCCGCGCCGCTTGGTTACTTCCGCAGTCCTCTGCGCCCTGCCGTTTGCGTTGGCCGCCTGCGGCGAGAAGACGCCGCCCGAGGCACGCACCCTCACGCCGCTCGTGCGCGCCGCCACGGTGCAGCCGGCCGGCTCGACGTCGCGCTCGTTCAGCGGCACCGTCGCCGCGCGCGTCCAGAGCGACCTGGGCTTTCGCGTCGCCGGCAAGGTGCTGGAGCGCCGGGTTGACGCGGGGCAGACCGTCAAGCGCGGGCAACTGCTCCTGCGCATCGACCCGGTCGATCTGAAGCTGGCATCGCGGGCGCAGCAGGAGGCCGTGGCCGCGGCCCGTGCGCGTGCCAAGCAGGCGAGCGACGAAGAACTCCGTTACCGCGACCTGCGCGGAACGGGCGCCATCTCGGCCTCGGCCTACGACCAGATCAAGGCGGCTGCGGATGCGGCCCAGGCCCAGTTGAGCGCGGCCGAAGCGCAGTCCGAGGTCGCTCGCAACGCCAACCGCTATTCGGACCTGGTCGCCGATGTCGACGGCACGGTCCTCGAAACGCTGGTCGAGCCGGGCCAGGTCGTGAATGCCGGTCAGGTCGTGGTGCGCGTGGCGCAATCCGGGCGCCGGGAGGCGGTGGTGCAGTTGCCCGAAACGCTGCGCCCGGCCATCGGCTCGGTGGGCCAGGCCACGCTGTTCGGCACGGAAGGCGCTGCGGTCCCCGTCAAGCTCCGCCAGCTGTCGGATACGGCCGACCGCTTGACCCGCACCTTCGAGGCGCGCTATGTGCTCGAAGGGGCGCTGGCCCATGCGCCGCTGGGCGCCACGGTGACGGTCCACGTCGGGGACGGCAAGGTCGTCGCGAAGAACGGGGTGCAGGTGCCCATCGGGGCCCTGTTCGACGCCGGCAAGGCGCCGGGCGTCTGGGTCATCACCGGCGAGCCGGCCAAGGTGCACTGGCAGCCGGTGACGGTGGAGTCGCTGGAAGACGACCGTGCCCAGGTCACGGGCCAGCTCCAGCAGGGCGACCGCGTGGTCGCGCTCGGCGCGCACCTGCTGCGCGAGGGTGAAGAGGTGCGCGTTGCCGGCGCGGTCGCGTCGCCCGCGGGCGGCGGAGCCCGTCCATGAGCGAGGGCCGTTTCAATCTGTCGGCGCTCGCGGTCCGCGAGCGTGCCATCACCCTGTTCCTGATCTGCCTGATCACATTGGCGGGCCTGGTCGCGTTCTTCAAGCTGGGGCGCGCGGAAGACCCCGCCTTCACGATCAAGGTGATGACCGTCATCACCGCGTGGCCCGGCGCGACGGCGCAGGAGATGCAGGACCAGGTCGCCGAGAAGCTCGAGAAGCGCCTGCAGGAACTGCGCTACTACGACCGCGCTGAAACCTACACCCGGCCCGGCCTCGCGTTCACCACGCTGACCTTGCAGGACAGCACGCCCCCCGCGAAGGTGCAGGACGAGTTCTACCAGGCACGCAAGAAGGTCGGCGACGAAGCGGGCAATCTGCCGGCGGGCGTGATCGGCCCGATGGTCAACGACGAGTACGCCGACGTCACCTTCGCCCTGTTCGCGCTCAAGGCCAAGGGCGAGCCGCAGCGCCTGCTGGTGCGCGATGCGGAAACGCTGCGCCAGCGGCTGCTGCACGTGCCGGGCGTGAAGAAGGTGAACATTGCCGGCGAGCAGCCAGAGCGGATCTACGTCGAGTTCGCGCACGACCGCCTGGCGACGCTGGGCATTGGCCCGCAGCAGGTGTTCGCCGCGCTCCATGCCCAGAATGCGCTGAGCCCGGCCGGGTCGGTGGAGACCAAGGGACCGCAGGTCTTCATTCGCCTGGACGGCGCCTTCGACACCCTGCAGAAGATCCGCGACACGCCGGTGGTCGCACAAGGCCGCACCCTGAAGCTGTCAGACGTCGCCACGGTCAAGCGCGGTTATGAAGACCCGAGCACCTTCATGATCCGCAACGGCGGCGAACCGGCCCTGCTGATCGGTGTCGTGATGAAAGAGGGCTGGAACGGGCTCGATCTGGGCCAATCGCTGGACGCGGAAGCCCTTGCCATCAATGCCGAGCTGCCGTTGGGCCTGAGCCTGACCAAGGTCACTGACCAGTCCGTGAACATCGCCGCGTCGGTCGACGAATTCATGATGAAGTTCTTCGCGGCCTTGCTGGTCGTGATGCTGGTGAGCTTCCTGAGCATGGGCTGGCGCGCGGGATTGGTGGTCGCCGCGGCCGTGCCGCTCACGCTGGCCGTGGTCTTCGTGGTCATGGCCGCCACCGGCAAGAACTTCGACCGCATCACGCTCGGCTCGCTGATCCTGGCGCTGGGCCTGCTGGTGGACGACGCCATCATCGCCATCGAGATGATGGTGGTGAAGATCGAAGAAGGCTACAGCCACGTCGCTGCATCGGCCTATGCATGGAGCCACACGGCCGCGCCGATGCTCTCGGGCACGCTGGTGACCGCCGTCGGCTTCATGCCCAACGGCTTTGCACCGTCGACCGCGGGCGAGTACACGAGCAACATGTTCTGGATCGTTGGCATCGCGCTGATCGCCTCCTGGGTCGTTGCGGTGGTGTTCACCCCCTACCTGGGCGTGAAGCTGCTGCCGAACTTCAAGAAGATCGAAGGCGGCCATGCCGCGATCTACGACACGCCGCGCTACAACCGGCTGCGTCGCGTGCTCGAGCGCGTGATCGCACGCAAGTGGCTGGTCGCGGGCGCCGTCATCGCCCTGTTCGTCCTGTCCATCCTCGGCATGGGCGTGGTCAAGAAGCAGTTCTTCCCGATCTCCGACCGGCCCGAAGTGCTGGTCGAAGTGCAGATGCCCTATGGCACGGCCATCACGCAGACCAGCGACGCAGCGGCGAAGGTCGAAGCCTGGCTGTCCAGGCAAGCCGAGGCGCAGATCGTCACGTCCTACATCGGCCAGGGCGCACCGCGCTTCTTCTTCGCCATGGGCCCGGAACTGCCGGACCCGTCCTTCGCCAAGATCGTCATCCGCACCGCCAGCCAGGACGAGCGCGATGCCCTGAAGCTGCGGCTGCGCGAGGCCATCACGCAGGGCCTGGCGCCCGAGGCCCGGCTGCGGGTGACCCAACTGGTGTTCGGCCCGTACTCGCCGTTCCCGGTGGCCTACCGTGTCACGGGGCCGGATGCGAACGAACTGCGGAGGATCGCGGCCGACGTGCGCCAGGTGATGGATGCGAGCCCGATGATGCGCACCGTCAGCACCGACTGGGGCACCCGCACGCCCACGCTGCACTTCACCTTGAATCAGGACCGTCTGCAGGCCGTGGGACTGAGCTCCAACGCCGTGGCGCAACAACTGCAGTTCCTCTTGAGCGGCGCGCCCGTGACCACCGTGCGCGAAGACATCCGCACCGTGCAGGTGGTGGCCCGTTCGGCGGGCGACACGCGTCTCGATCCGGGTCGGATCGCGGACTTCACGCTCGCCGGCGCCGGCGGACAACGCATTCCCCTGTCACAGGTCGGTGAGGTCGAGGTGCGCATGGAAGAGCCGGTCATGCGGCGACGCGATCGCGTGCCCACCATCACCGTGCAGGGCGACATTGCCGACGGCATGCAGCCACCGGACGTGTCGAACGCGATCACGAAGCAGCTTCAGCCGATCATCGAGAAGCTGCCTGCGGGCTACCGCATCGTCCAGGCCGGCTCCATCGAGGAATCGGAGAAGGCGACCGCAGCGATGTTGCCGCTGTTCCCGATCATGCTGGCGGCCACGCTGCTCATCATCATCCTCCAGGTGCGCTCGATGTCGGCGATGGTCATGGTGTTCCTCACGAGCCCGCTGGGGTTGATCGGCGTGGTGCCGACCTTGCTCATCTTCCAGCAGGCCTTCGGCATCAATGCGCTGGTCGGACTCATCGCGCTGTCGGGGATCCTGATGCGCAACACGCTGATTTTGCTGGGGCAGATCCACCACAACGAGCAGGAGGGGCTGGACCCGTTCCACGCGGTGGTCGAGGCGACCGTTCAGCGCGCGCGGCCCGTGATCCTGACCGCACTCGCGGCGATCCTTGCATTCATTCCGCTGACCCATTCGGTGTTCTGGGGCGCGCTCGCGTACACGCTGATCGGCGGCACCTTCGCCGGGACGGTCCTGACGCTGGTGTTCTTGCCGGCGATGTATTCCATCTGGTTCAGGATCAAGCCCGGCGACAGCAACGCCAAGACTGATCGAGTCGATTCAAGCCTGGAGGTTCGCGATCGACGCGCGCTGACCTGACGACGCGCGGAAGAGCCGCGCTTGTCAGGCGGCAGGGCACGCGGTCTGACGCTCAGCGGTTCCGGTCGCCGTCGCGCACTGATTCGATCGTGCCGTTGTAGATGCGAACGACCCCGAAGAAGGCGCCTTGTCCCCGGTCGTAGGTCCATTCCTCCATGGGGACGCATTGATTCGCAAGAATCGCAGCAGGCCCCCCTGAACGGTAGGGCGTCACGACCCAGCCCAGCTGCAACATCGACACGCAGACGTTCTGCCGATAGATCGGCTCGCCGCACTTCTGAAGCAGCGACACGGGCGAGTCGCCCTTGCCGACGAGCGAGCCGTTGCAGCCCATCGAGGGCGACGCTTCGACGGAGGGGACAAGGAGGGCCATGGCCGCTGCCGCGAGCCAGGCGGTCCAGCGGCGAGGACGCGGTGATGCGGGCCGGGTGTGAGAGCGCTTCATGAGGGGGCATCGAGGGGATTCGATGCGCCTCACTGTACTGCTTCCCGTCGCGAGGCGAGAAATCCCGGCCGTCTATTCCTCCCCGCCGATCTGCCGCAGGTACTCCGTCAGATTCGCCAGGTTGCCCGCGTCCAGCGTCGTGCCGTTGTGCGCCTTCACCGCGTCCGCCAGCGTCGGCGCCGAGCCGTCGTGCAGGAAGGGCCCGGTGGCCCACACGTCGCGCAGGGTCGGCACATCGATGCCCGGCAGGGCGCCGCCCAGGCGCTTGCCGCTCGATGGCTTGAGGGTGCCGACGTTTTTCAGCTGCGTCGCGTCGGCGCTGGCCGTGAAGGGCAGGCCGCTGTGGCAGCTCGCGCAGTTCTGCGCCTGGAACACGTTCTTGCCGGCGAGCGCGGCCGCCGTGAGGCTGCCGTCCGCGTTGCGCAGCGGGCTGGGTGCGAAGGTGCCGAGCGACGCGAGGTAAGCAGCCATCGCGTCGAGGTCTGCGCTGAGGCCGGCCTTCGTGTCGCCCAGTGGCTGGCTGCGCGTGCCGGCGTTGAAGAGCGCGTCGCTCATCAGCCCGGTGCCACCGGCCAGGTTGCGGATCTGTCCTTCGAAGTCCTGCACCTCGTCGAAGTTGGCGCTCCAGTGCAGGAAGCCCTGGCCCATACCGCCGCGGCCCTTCAGCGCGATGGTGTTGCGCAGACCTTCGCCGAAGCCCGTCATGTCCCAGACGCGGCCGTCCTGTCCGCCGTCGTTGTGGCAGGTGGCGCAGCTCATGTAAGCGTCGCGCGCGAGCCGCGGGTCGCGGGCGTCGTAGAAAAGCTGCTTGCCCTTGAGCACGTTGGCGGCGAGCTGCTCGGTCGCCACACTGCCGAGCGTGGCGACCAGGTTGCTGCGCAGTTCGCCCAGCCGCGTGAGCGGACTGATGTCGACCACGCTCACGGTGCGCGCCATGAAGTTATGGACGTAGAGCTTGCTGCCGTCGGCCGACACCGTGACGCCCTGCGGCGCCAGGCCGACCTCGATGCGGAACAGCCGCTGGCCTGCGCTGGCGTCGACCACCTCGACCTGGCGTGCCGTTTCGAGCGCTACGAAGAGGTAGGCGCCGCTCGGGTCGTAAGTGGCCGCGCTCGCCAGGCTGGCGTTGTCGTGGTCGATGCGTGCAGGGGCGTCTTCGGCCAGCGTCGCGAGGTCGATGCGCGAACTGATGGCACGCACCGTGTTCTGGAAGTCCAGGTTTTGGCCGTTGCGCAGCACGCCGCGGCGGATGTTGTCCTGCTTGGACGGCACCCAGGCGCTGCCGCCGTCGGGCGCGATCACGGCCGGGCCGAGGTAGTTGGGGATGCCGCTGCCCTGGACCTCGTTGTCGTTGCGGTCGCTGTGCCGCAGGCGCACGCTGCCGGCCAGCGCCATCGTGGCGGTGTTCACGGCCAGCACCTCGCCACCGCCCGACGTGGTGTCGACCACGGCCGTCGCTTCGCCGGCCAGCGGCGGCGTGATGAAGCGCGACACCAGCACGCGTGTCGCATCGCCGCTGACCGCGAGGTGACGCGGGTTCGCACCGACGTCCAACGTGGCGAGCGTGGCGCCGCTGCCGTCGAGCTTCAGCAGCCGGCCGGCGGCTTCCAGGCTCACGTACATGCGGCCGTCCGAGGCGCCGACCAGCCCCCAGGGCTGCGAGGCGCGGGGGAGGGCGAGGGTGCGCACCACCGTCAGGCTGGCGGGGTCGATCACCGAGATGCTGGCGCTGTCGCGGTTGGTCACCCACACGTTGCCGTCGGCCCCACGCGCCAGCGTGCGCGGCGCGACGCCGACCGGGATCTCCTGCACGCGGCTGTTGGCGACGGTGTCGAAGACGGTCACCGAGTCGTTGTCGGGGTTGACCACCCACAGGCGCGTGGCAGCGGCGCTGCGCGGTTCCAGCAACAGCGGTGAGGAGGCGCCCGGCGCGTTGGCGGTCGGCGCCGCGGTCACGGCCTGCACGAAGGTGCGCGTGCCGACCTGCCCGTTCGCGTCGCGCACGGTGAGCGTCACGGTGTACACGCCGGGTGTGGTGTAGGTGTGGCTCGCGGCACTGCTGAGGGCGTAGGCGGTCGGCGCGCTGCCGTCGCCGAAGTCCCAGCGGTAGCTGGCGCCGGTGAGGCCGACGACGGGTGCGTAGCGGGCGGTGGCCCCGGTGCGCAGCGGTGCGGCGTCAATCGACGGCACGGCGCTCGCCGGGTTGACCAGCAGCAGGTAGCAGCGCTTGGCCGCGCCCGGTGCCGGGTCGCTGCCGAAGCTCGCCGCGGTGCAGGCCACGTCGCCGGTCTGGTCGGAGCGGATCGCGAACTTCCCATCGACACCGTAGTAGATGACGCCGCGCCGGCCATTCGGCACGCGGCAGATGCCGCCTTCGTCGGCACACGCGGTGGTGGCGGTCGGCAGCGCGATCGGCGGCGCCGCGATGCCCTGGCCAACGCCGACGATCACGGCGCGCGAGGGCACGCCGTTCGCATCGAGCGCGAAGAGCTGGTAGTAGCCCGGCGGCGTGAGGTTCGGATTCGCCGGCAACTGGGCCGTGAGCCGGTTGCCCTCCTTCGTGAAGCTCAGTGCCTGGAAGCGCTGCGTGCTGTTGAAGGAGTGCGTCACCGTGCCGTTGGTCACCAGGGCCAGCCGCGTGACGCGCGACGCGTCGGCCAGGTCGAGCTGGAATGGCGCACCGGGTGTGAAGCGCAGTGCGCTGATGCCGGTGAGCACCGGCCGCGGCGCGAGTCGGGCTGCACCATCGACCGCCTGGAACAGGTTCGGCGGGTAGTAGATCTCGACGTTCTGGTTGTTGACCGGCCCCGGCGCGCCGCCGCCGGACGACAGCACCGTGCCGTTGGGCAGCAGCAGCGCGGCCGAGTGGTAGACGCGGATGTTCGCGGCGCGCGCACCGGTGGTCCAGCGGCCGGTGGCCGGGTCCCACACCTCGGCCTCGTACACCGCATCGGCCCCGCCGTTGTTGCCGCGGCGCGTGCCGCCGGTCACCACCACCTTGCCATCGGGCAGCACCGTGGCGTTGCCATAGCGTCGCGCGAAACGCATCGGTGCGGTTTCGGTGAGCACCGGCGTGGCGCCGTTGAAGTCGACCACCGTCGCCATGGCGCTGGCTGGCAGGCCGTCGCCGTTGTTGGTGCCGTTGCCGCCCATCTGCAGCACCTTGCCGGGCGCGAACATCACGGCGCTGTTGGTCGCGCCCACGTTCACCGGCGCGGTCGCGCTCGGCGGCGTCTTGAACTTGCCCAGCACCGTGACCGCGCCCTGGGCATCGTTGCCGGCGGGGTCGAGCTTCCACATCGTCTCGGCGGAGATGCCGACGACCTGGCCGTCCGGTGCCACCCAGGCGCGTGGGTACGAGGCGCGCAGGTAGTCGGGGCCGAAGGCGTCGCGGCTGCGGGCGCCGAAGAGCGTGCGCCAGCCGCTGCCGGCGGTGTAGATCTCGGGCGTCATCGAGACAATGCCGGCGGCGATGGCGGCATCGGGCGCACCCACCATGCCTTCCTGGTACGGGTCCATGCCGCCCAGCATCACGGCGCGCCCATCGGTCAGGGTCAGCATCGTGGCGTACCAGCGCTGATCCGCCAGCGTCGCGGTGTCGAGCGCGAGGCGCCCGTCGACCGGCGTGAAGAGCCCGCTGGCAAGTGGCGTGTTGCCGCCGCTGATCAGCAGCCGGCCGTCGCCCAGGTAGGCGGCGGTGCTGCAGAAGCTGTTGACCGGGCCGAACTCGGTCGCGGTGCGGTGACTGCCTTCGCCGAAGCCGAGCGCCGGCGACCACAGGTCGTAAAGCCGGCCGTCCTGCCCGGCGGGATTGCCCGGCGGGCTGCCGTAGGTGAGCACCTTGCCGGTCGGCAGCAGCGCGGCATGCAGCGCGTTCGACGGCCAGGGCTGCGTGGGCGACCACATGCCCCGGGTGGGCGCGTCGGCCGGGATGGCGGCCAGGCCGTCGAGGAGCGGGTCGGCTTCGGCCTGCACCGGGAAGGCCAGCGGCGGCGGTGGCGGGACGGCGGGCACCGTCGGTTCGGTGGGCATGCCGGGGCCGGTGCCGGGGCTGCCGCCGTCGGGGCCGGGCTGCGCCGTGCCATGGCCGCTGGCGTCGCCCGAGGTGCCGCCATCGCCGCTGCCGCCCCCGCCGCCACAGGCCGCGAGGCAAACGGCCGCCGCTGTGGTGGCCAGAAGGCGCAGCGCGCCTGTCCAGGTTGGATCGTTCATGGTTCTACTTCCCTGCTGTCGTTGTTCTTGAAAGGGGGTCGTGTGCTGTCGCGACCTCGGCCAGTTCGCGCGCGAGGCGCGGCCGTTCGACCGGCACGCCGGCGTAGCGCTGCCGCAGCACGCCGGTGGCGTCGAAGAGGTAAAGCGCCGTGCCGTGGTCGGCCGGCCCGGGGTTCGGCTGGCGCGGGTCGGTGGCGGCGAGGCGTTGCGTCAGCGTGTCGATCTGCGACGGCGCCCCAGTGGCGAAGCGCCAGCCGGACTGGTCGGCGTCCATGCGGCGCGCAAAGGCCGCCAGCGTGGCGGGTGTGTCGGCCAGCGGATCGACGGACACCGAGAGGAAGTCGACCTGCGCGCGCAAGGCGGGTGGCAGGCTGCGGCGCAGCGCGGCGAGTTCGAGGGTCTGGGTGGGGCAGGTGGTCGAGCAGCCGGTGAACACGAAGTTCAGCAGCAGCGTGCGGCCCCGGTAGGCGGCCGCGTCAATGCGGCGCGCCGCCTGGTCCTGCAGCGTCAGGCCGCGCAGCGGCGCCAGTTGCGCGGTGGCCGACAGCGCCGCCCCGGCGAGCAAGGCTGCCGTGGCGACGCGTGCGCCCCTGCGTGCGAGTTCGCACGCCCGATGGCTTCGCATGTTTTCTCTCCCTGGTGTTTGGCGCCTTCGGGTGACACCGAGCGCCAAGGAGGGAGATTAAGTGTTTTGTACTCAGTTTTCGCCGTCACGCGGGCCGAGTGAGCCCGCTTCTGCGACATATGCCCGCGCTTTGGGCATCTGCGCTTCGCGATGTCCCGTGGCTCAGGCCACCTTGGGCTCGGGCAGCACCGCCGTCAGTGCGAAGTCGACCAGGTACAGCCAGGTCGCTTCGAGCCGCATGATGTCGTGGTGGTCCGAGCCCGCCACCGTCTGCACGTGGACCGGCGTGGGCCAGGCGTCGATGAGCTTCTGCGAGCGCACCGGCAGCACCACGTCGTCGTGCGCCGCCAACAGCACCTGGGTCTTGGCCGCCACCTCGCGGCTGTGCGTGAGCGAGTCGAAGCGGTGGCGCAGCAGCAGCGACAGCGGCACCAGCGGAAAGCGCCGCTTGGCCACTTCCAGCATCGAGTCGTAGGGCGTGATCAGCTGCAGGCTCGCGAAGTCCTGCCGCGCCACCAGCTGGATCGCCACGCCCGTGCCGAGGCTGCGGCCGACGACATGCAGCCGCGCCTGCGGGAAGGCGCGGCGCAGGTGCCTGGCGAGCTGGTTCGCGTCTTCGACCGAGGCGATCTCCGACGGGTGCCCCTCCGAGTCGGCGACGCCGCGGTAGTTGATCGCCGCGAAGCCGAAGCCCGCCGGCAGCCAGGTCAGCGCCTTGGCGGTGGCGCGCACGTCTTCGCCGCGGCCGGCGAAGTAGATGAACAGATCCTGCAGCGCGTCTTCGCCATGCGGGTGATAGACATAGCCACGCACCATGCCACCGGGCACCGGGTGCGAATAGGTCGAGAAGTCGTCGGACAGCGGAACCACCGGCAGCTTGCGGGCGTTGAAGAGGATGTGGCCCTGCCGGGTGGCGAGGAGCGTCCAGTAGGTCGCGATGCCGCCGACGGCAGCGGCCGAGGCGGCGAGGGCGATGCGGAAGGCTTTGGATGACAAGAAGCGGCTCCTGGGCGAGATGGGCAGGTCGCTCCGAGTGTCGCCGCGTTTGCGGTGTGCCAGCGGCGGCGGGGTTCGCCGCCGTGTCGGCGTCGGGCGAGTCGGCCGCGGACAGGCTCGTGGCACACCGTATGGAATAATGAGAACTATTCTCAGTGCGACATCGGCACGAACACGACCCGGAGAAACAATGTCCGCAGCGGGGAGCCCTTGGCAGCAGCAAATGCACACGCTGTACGACGAACACCACGGGTGGCTGTTCGGTTGGTTGCGCCGCAAGCTGGGCTCGTCGGAGAACGCGGCCGACCTGGCGCAGGACACCTTCGTGCGCATCATCGCGTCGCGCGATGCCTTGCTGGGCGTGCGCGAGCCGCGCGCTTTTCTGGTCACCACCGCGCAACGTCTGCTCATCGACCAAGCCCGGCGCAAGGCGATCGAGGTGGCCTATCTTCGTGAACTGAGCATGGCCGTCGAACAGCTCGGCGGCGCGCCGTCGCCCGAGCACCTCCTCGACACCTTGCAGGCGCTCACCCAGATCGAGAGGGCGCTCGACGGTTTGTCGGCCAAACCACGCCAGGCCTTTCTGCTGCACTACCTCGATGGCGAGACGCATGGCTTCATCGCCGGACAGCTGGGCGTGTCGACACGCATGATCCAGAAGTACCTGGTCCAGGCGCTGTTGCACTGCCATCGCCAGCGCGGGGCCTGAGGTGGCGGAGATTCGAAGCGAATCGGACCGTCTGGCCGAGCAGGCCGCCGTCTGGCTGGTGCAGCTCAGCGGCGACGACCCGGCAGAGCGCGCACGCGTCGAGCACGCGTTCTCGGCCTGGAAGGCGGTCGATCCGCGTCATGCGCAGGCGGCGGCCGCGCTCGAGGCCGTGGTCGACCAGGTCGAAGGCGTTCGGCACAGCGCGGCGGGCAACCCGCGCCCTGCACACGCGGCGCTCGATGCCGTCTTCAATGACGCCCGCCGCCGTCGGCGCGCCGTTCGTCAGCGAATCGGCGGCGTGCTGGTTCTGGCGCTGGCCCTGGCGGTGCCCGTCGGGCTCGCCGTTTCCGAAGGCGCCGTTTCCGATCTGTGGGCCGATGTGCGCAGCAGCGAAACCGACTGGGTCAGCCGCACGCTGCCCGACGGCACGCGCATCACCCTGAGCGGCAGAACCGCGATCGACCTGAAGTACGACCCCCAGCAGCGCACCGTGCGGCTGCTGCGCGGGGACATCCGTGTCGATGTGGCCAAGGACGCCCGGCGGCCGTTCTATGTCGAGACGCCGGTCGCCCGCATCCGTGCCCTGGGCACGCGGTTCGCCGTCAGCCATGACGGCGGCGGCACCGGCCTGGAGATGTTCGAGTCCAAGGTGTCGGTGCAGACTTTGGCCGACCCTGAGGCCACCACCGTGGTCCAGGCCGGCGAGCGCTTGCAGCTCACGCGTCGAGGGGTCGGGCACATCGAGGGGCTGGACGCCGAACGCGTGGAGCAAGGTTGGCAGCACCGTCAGCTGGTGCTGAACGACCGGCCGCTGCCGGAAGTGCTGGCGCAACTGGCGCGGCACCGGCCCGGTGGTATCCGCTTCGACGCCGAGCCGCTGCAGGCGCTGCGGGTGTCGGCGGTCTTGCCCCTGGACAAACCCGACGAAGCATTGCAATTGCTGTCGGCCATCTTTCCCGAGTTACGCCTGCGCACCCTGGCCGGCCGCTGGGTCTGGGTGGATGTCGCCACCGATCACGCAAAAAACTAAAAAAATTGACGGGAAGCGGTTCCGGTTTTTCGATCTCGTTCGTCATGACCAACGAACGCAACGAAATTGGAGCCCCCAGCCGTGACCCGTCCGAAAAACCATCCGCCCCGCAGCCGCCTGCTGCCCCTGACCTTGGCCCTGCACCTGAGCGTGGCCATGGCCGCCCTGGCGCCGCTGGTCGCTGCCGCCCAAGGGCGCAGCTACAGCATTCCGCCCGGACCGCTCGGTGCGGCCCTCACCCGTTTTGCGCAGGAAGCCGGCGTGTCGATCGCGCTCGATGCCCGTCGCACGGCCGCGTTGCAATCCCCTGGCCTCCGCGGGACGCATGGCGTGGACGAGGGCTTCACCGAACTGCTCAAGGGCAGCGGCTACAGCATCGAAAAAACGTCTGCCGGCTACCGGCTGGTGCCCGTCGCGGCGCCGACCGGCGCCGAGATCGCGGCGCCGCCTGTCACGGGTACCTCCCGCAGCGAGCAACTGCAAGAGGTGACCGTGGCCGCATCGCGCTCCAACATGGAGGCCGCCAAGGCGCCGCAGACGGTGCAGATCATCGAGCAGGAAGCGATCGCGCAGCAGCTGGCGTTGTCCACCAACTCGTCGGACGCGCTGAGCAACCTGATCCCGTCGTACACCCCCAGCCGGGGCAAGATGAACGGCAGCGGCGAGACCTTGCGCGGTCGCACCCCGCTGATCCTGATCGACGGCGTGCCGCAGTCCAACCCCATCCGCCCGACCGGGCGTGAAGCGCACACCATCGACTTCTCGATGCTGGACCGCATCGAGGTGGTCCAGGGTGCCAACGCGATCAATGGCCTGGGCGCCACGGGCGGCACCATCAACCTGATCACGCGCATCCCCGAGAAGGGCAGCTTCAACCAGCATCTGGACGTGCAGACCACGATGCCCACGTCGAAGATCGACGGCGACACCCTCAGCACCAAGACCAGCTACCGGGCCGACGGCCGCCTCGACAGGCTGGATTACCTCTTCGGCTTCAGCTACGAGGACCAGGGCCTGTACCGCGACGCCAAGGGCCGTTCCATCGGTGCCGACAACACCCAAGGCGATCTGATGGATTCGCGCACCTACGACTTCCTGGGCAAGCTGGGTTACCAGTTGGGCAACGACCAGCGGGTGGAGCTCTCGCTCAACCGCTATCGCATCAAGTCCGACGCCAGCTACACGGCCGTCGCAGGCAACCGGGCGCGCGGCATCCCCACCACCTCGATCGAGCGGACGCCACCGGGCACGCCACCGTGGAACGACGTGTGGACCGCGGCCGCCACCTACAACCACTACGACCTGGCCGGCTGGGACCTGTCGGCCATGGTGTTCCATCAGAAGTTCGAAGCCCTGTTCGGTGCCGACAACTCGGCCACGTTCCAGGACACGCGCATCGCGCCCAACGGCACCCTGTACGACCAGTCGCGCGCGACCTCGTCGAAGATCGGCAGCAAGGTGACCCTCACCAAGGCCGACCTGTTCGACAAGCGCCTGAAGCTCACCGCCGGCTTCGACACCCTGTTCGACAAGGGCGAGCAAGACCTCTACGGCACCGGCCGCACCTACGTGCCCCACTCGGAATACAGCGACATCTCGCTGTTCACGCAGGCCGAGTTCAAGCTGCTCGACCAGCTCACGCTGCACGGCGGCGTCCGCAAGGAATACGCCGACCTGAAGGTCGACAGCTACCAGAGTCTGGCCCGCTACAACCGGGTCAACGTCGGCGGCGGCAAGCTCGACTTCGACGAGACGCTCTACAACGTCGGCCTGGTGTTCGAGCCGGTGAAGAACCTCAATCTCTACACCAGCTACTCGGAAGGTTTCGGCATGCCCGACGTGGGTCGGGTGCTTCGGGCCATCAACATTCCCAACCAGAGCATTGCCAACCTGAGCACGCTCGCGCCCATCGTCACGCAGAGCGTCGAAGTCGGTGGCCGCTACAAGGTCGGCGCCTGGGACTTCGATGCGAGCTACTTCCGCTCCGAGTCCGATTACGGCGCGCGCGTCGTGCGCGTGGGCGACGCTTTCATGGCGGCCCGCGAGAAGAACCGCATCGATGGGCTCGACGCCAGTGTCGGCTACCGCCTCGACCGTGCGCACAAGGCGAAGCTGTCGTACTCGCGCACGCTCGGCCGCTACGACAGCAACGACGACGGCTCGCTCGATGCGCGCCTCGATGGCCTGAACATCGCGCCGGACCGGCTGATCGCGTCGCTGAGCTCGCAGTGGACCGACCGCCTGTCGTCCTTCGTGCAGGTGCAGCACGCCCGCAGCCGCACCTTCGATGAGTCCGAGAAGAACTTCAAGGGCTACACGCTGGTGGACGCCAGCCTGAGCTACAAGCTGCCCAAGGGCACGGTGCGGCTGGCGGTGGCCAACCTGTTCAACAAGAACTACATCACCTACTACTCGCAGAGTGCGTTGGTTGAGCCGCTGCGCTACTTCGCCGGCCGGGGCCGCACCTTGACGGTCGGCTACTCGGTCGACTTCTGACCATGGCGCGCCCGGCGGTGTGGCTGCGCGTCGCTGCGGCGGTGGGCGGCGGCTTCGGCCTGACCAGCCTGGCCGTGGTGGTGCTGGCCGGGCTGCTGGCGCGCTGGGGCTTGCCCGGTGCCGAAGCCGTGGTCGCCGCGGCCATGGCGGGCTTTCTCATCTACCTCGCGGTGTTGCTGTGGGGCCTGGCCTGCCAGAGCACCTGGCGGCTCGGTGGGTGGTTGGCACTGTGGGTGGCGGCGCTCGCGTGCGCGTGGCGGTGGGCGTTCTGATGGCCAGCTATCGCAGGCGCCTGACCGTCGTGCACAGCGGGGCAGGCATCGTTTTCGGCGGCCTGCTGTTCGCCATTTTCTGGATGGGGACGCTGAGCGTTTTCGACCGCGAGATCGACCGCTGGATGATGCCGGCCACGCGCCTGGTCGCACCCGCCACGCTGCCTCGGCTGGACCCGGTCGTGGCGGCGGTCGCACCGCTGATCCCGTCCGCAGCCCGACAGTGGCGCATCGACTTGCCGACCGAACGTACGCCGGTCCTGCGCTTTTCCGCGCAGGGCGCGATGGGGGCGCCGATCACGCGGCAACTGAATCCGTCCACCTTGGCGCCGCTGCCCGACGCCGGCACGCTCGGCGCCAGCGGGTTCTTCTTTCCCTTCCACTACGGGCTGATGATCGATTGGATGGACCTGGGCAAATGGCTGGTCGGCGCCGCGGCGATGGCGATGCTGCTGATGCTCGTTTCGGGCGTGGTCATCCATCGAAAGCTGTTCGCGGACTTCTTCACCCTTCGTCTGGACAAGCGCCTGCCGCGTGTCACGCTGGACCTGCACAACGTGAGCGGCGTCATCGGCTTGCCCTTCTTCTTCATGATCACGCTGTCGGGCCTGGTGATCTTCTTCAATCTGTACTTTCCGTCGGCCTACCGGGGCGCCTTCGACGCAGGTGCTGCGGGGCAGGCGGCGTTTCAGGCGGAAGCGTACGGCCGCTATCGCCGGCCCCCCGCCGGCACGCCGGGCGCGCTGTCGTCCATCGATGCGATGGTGGCCCGGGCCGGGCGGGCGTGGGGCGGTGGTGTGCCTTACTTCGTGCGGGTCTGGTGGCCGGGCGATGCCCAGAGCTACGTGGAACTGCGCCGCTCCTATGCCGGCGAGGTCACGATGAATCTCGACCAGCTCTACTTCGACGCCGCCACCGGGGAGCTGCTCCAGCGCTTCGAGGCCGCACCGGTGATGCGCGTGCAGCGCGTGCTGTCCGGCCTGCATTTCATCCAGTTCCGTCACGGGACGCTGCGCTGGCTGTACTTCGTGCTGGGGTTGGGCGGCTGCGTGATGATCGCCTCCGGGCTGGTGTTCTGGCTGGCGGCGCGGCCGGCCGACCGGGCCGCCGACGACCCGCCGGGGCGCCGTGCGCTGCAGAGCCTCTGCATCGGCAGCGTGTCGGGCATCGTGGTCGCCACGCTCGCGTACCTGGCGGCCAATCGCCTGCTGCCGAGCGAAGCCGCGTGGGCGGGCTGGCGCCGGTCGGAGCTGGAGGTGCTGGTCTTCTGCCTGAGCTGGCTGGCCTGCTTCGGCCATGCGGCATGGCGGGGGGCGCATGCCTGGCAGGAGCAGGCCGGCGTCATCGCCGCGCTGGCGTTGCTGTGTGCGGGGATGAACCTGCTGACCACCCCGCATCCGGGTGCCGTGTGGGGCGTGGACGCCGGGCTGGCGGTGGGCGGCATTCTGGCTGCGGCCTGCGCGCGCAGGTGGGGGCGCAGCTGACGTGGCCCTCGTGCTGGCCGCCATCGCCATCTACGCCGCCTGGGTGGGCGCCGCTTGGGCGTTGCCTCGTCATTGGGAGGTGCTTTGTGGTCCGCAGCGGCCGCCGCCGACCGCGTTGCTGCGAACGGGCGCGCTGGTCCTCGCCATCTTGGCGCTCGGGCTGTGTGTTGCACGAGATGGACCGGCTTTCGGCACCTTGTTGTGGCTGTGTCTGGCCTGTGTGGGCGCATGGTTGAGCGCGCTGACCCAGGCCATGCTCGCCGCGGCGGCGCGTCGATCGTCTCGATTCAAGGATCCGCGTTAGCGTCTTCCGAGACTTCTGTCGGCCGCCTGTTCAAGGCAGGTTCTCGCGGAAGATCACCTGGCTGCGCGTGTTCTCCACGCCGCTCAGCGCCTCGCGCCCGTCGCGCAGATTGGTGAAGATGCGCACGCCGCTCATCAGCGTGGTGTGCGGGCTCTGCGTGATCACCGCGTCGAGGCTGCCGTCGATCAGCAGGGCACGCGTGTCCGGCGTGAGTCCGTGGCCGATGAAGACGATCTTCTGGTCGCGGCCCGCTTCCTTCAGGGCCCGTGCCACGCCGTCGGACGCGCCGCCGATGTTGTAGATGCCGCCGAGCTCCGGGTGCTGGTCGAGCAGGGCGCGCGTCTGCCGGTAGTTCTGCTCCGCATCGTCGTGGCCTTCGCGCAGGCCGACCACCGACAGCTGCGGGAACATCTCGTCGATGACATGCAGGAAGCCGGCCTCGCGCTCTTCGTGCGCGCGGTAGCTCAGGCTGCCGGCGATGAGCGCGACCTTGGCACTGCGCGCGCCGATGAAACGGCCGATGAGGTAGCCCGCGGTACGCCCGGCGGCGCGGTTGTCCAGCCCGATGTAGGCCACGCGCGGCGAGTTCGAGAGGTCGGAGATCAGCGTGATCACCGGCACGCCCTGCGCCGCGAGCTCGGCCACCGCCTCGCGCACCGCCGGGTGCTCGAGCGCCATCACCGCGATGCCGTCGCTGCGCTTGCCGTGGCGCCGCAGCGCGGCAGCCAGTTCGTGCGGGTTGAAGCTCTCGATGAACTCGGCCCGGCAGCGCACGTTGAAGGGCGCCCAGTGCTCCTGCGAGTACCCCACCATGTCGCCGAGCATGCGAATGAAGCGGTTGGTGCCGGCGGGCAGGAGCACGCTCAGCCGCAAGGGCTGCGGCGCGAGCGCGGCGTACAGCGCCTGGCCGGGCAGGTAGTCGAGCTCGCCGGCCGCCTTCAGCACGCGCTGCACGGTGGCGTCGCGAACGCCCGGCCGCTTGTTGAGCACGCGGTCGACGGTGGCCGTCGACACGCCGGCGGCGCGCGCGATGTCGACCACCCGCGCACGGCTCGGCGGGGTAGCTCCGGAGGCTTCGGGGTTAACCCTCATAAATCAGAAACCATCATCTCGTTTGTTTGACGAAGCGGTGTCGCGTCTCTATCGTCCGCATGCCTTTCAGTGATGATGCATCAAAAGGCATCAAGCCAACAACGGAGACAAACCATGAACTCGCTCACCCGACGCGGTGCCTTGCGCACGCTTTCCGCACTCCCTGCCGCCAGCATCGTGACGGCCGTGCCGCGCATCGCCCGGGCCGCCGAGTTCTCGTACAAGTACGGCAACAACCTGCCGGTGACGCACCCGCTGAACGTGCGTGCGCAAGAGGCCGTCGAGCGCATTGCCAAGGAGACCAAGGGCCGGGTCGAGATCAAGATCTTCCCGAACAACCAGCTCGGCGGCGACACCGACATGCTGGCGCAGGTGCGCTCCGGCGGCATCGAATTCTTCACGCCGTCGGCGCTGGTCATCGCCACGCTGGTGCCGGTCGCGGCCATCAACGCCATCGGCTTCGCCTTCTCCGACTACAACCAGGTGTGGGGCGCGATGGACGGCAAGCTGGGTGCTCACGTGCGCGCGGCCATCGCCAAGACGCGGCTCTACGCCTTCGACAAGATGTGGGACAACGGCTTCCGCCAGACCACCAGTTCCAAGGGGCCGGTGACCTCGGCGAAGGACCTCGACGGCCTGAAGATCCGCGTGCCGGTGAGCCCGCTGTCGATCTCGATGTTCAAGAGCCTGGGCGCGTCGCCGGCCAGCCTGCAGTTCAGCGAGGTGTACTCGTCGCTGCAGACAAGAATCGTCGATGCGCAGGAGAACCCGCTGCCGATCATCCAGGTGGCCAAGCTCTACGAGGTGCAGAAGTTCGCCTCGCTCACCAACCACATCTGGGACGGCTACTGGTTCATCGCCAACGGCCGCGCCTGGGAAGCCCTGCCGGCCGACCTGAAGACCATCGTCGCCGCGTCCATCAACGACGCGGGCCTCAAGCAGCGCGAGGACATCAAGAAGCTCAACGAGTCGGTGGTGGCCGACCTCGAAGCGAAGGGCCTGGCCATCAACCGCCCGACCGCCGACAGCTTCCGCGCCAAGCTGCGCGATGCCGGCTTCTACAGCGAATGGAAGGGCCGCTTCGGCGACGAGGCCTGGGGCCTGCTCGAACAGAGCGTCGGCAAGCTCGCCTGACCCGCCGATGTCCATCGCCTCTGTTGTGGAACTCGGCGCCGCGCCGGCCAACCCGTTCACCGGCATCGCCGACCGCATCGACCGGCGCCTGGGCGCGGTGATCGAAGCCATCGCCGCTGCGCTGGTGGGGGTCGAGATCGTCGTGCTGTTCACCGGCGTGGTCGCGCGCTATGCCTTCCACGCGCCGCTCGTGTGGTCGGACGAGCTCGCCTCGATCTTCTTCCTGTGGCTGTCGATGCTCGGCGCCGTGGTGGCGCTGCGGCGCGGCGAGCACATGCGCATGACGGCGGTGGTCGGCAAGGTGAGCCCGTCGGCGCGCCGCATGCTCGAGGCGCTGGCCATCGCCGCGTCGCTCGCCTTCCTCGCGCTGGTGCTGTGGCCCGCTTACGAATACGCCGCCGACGAGGCCTTCATCGTCACGCCAGCGCTGGAGATCAGCAACGCCTGGCGCGCCGCGGCCATTCCGGTCGGCGTCGCGCTGATGATCGTCTTCGGCGCGCTTCGCCTGCTGCGCTTCTCGACCGCACGGGAGATCGCCGTCACGCTGGGCTTCGTCGCGCTGGTGGTCGCCGCGTTCTGGCTGGCGCGGCCGCTGTTCGCGTCGCTGGGCAAGCTCAATCTGGTCGTGTTCTTCCTGGTGATCGTCGCGGTGAACGTGTTCGCGGGCGTGCCGATCGCCTTCTCGTTCGCGCTGGCCACCTTCGGCTACCTGGCGCTGACCACCTCGACGCCGATGGTGGTGATGGTCGGCCGCATGGACGAGGGCATGTCGCACCTCATCATGCTGGCGGTACCGCTCTTCATCTTCCTGGGCGCGCTGATCGAGATGACCGGCATGGCCAAGGCCATGATCCAATTCTTGGCGAGCCTGCTGGGCCATGTGCGCGGCGGCCTGTCGTACGTGCTGGTCGGCGCGATGTACCTGGTCTCGGGCATCTCGGGCTCGAAGATCGCCGACATGGCGGCCATCGCGCCGGTGCTGTTCCCCGAGATGAAGAAGCGCGGCGCCAAGCCGGGCGACCTGGTGGCGCTGCTGTCGGCCACCGGCGCGCAGACCGAAACCATTCCACCGTCGATCGTGCTCATTACCATCGGCTCGGTCACGGGCGTGTCGATTGCGGCGCTGTTCACCGGCGGCATGGTGCCGGCGCTGGTGCTCGGCCTGTGCCTGTGCAGCGTGGTGTGGTGGCGCTACCGCAAGGAAGACCTGAGCGCCGTCGCCCGCTACTCGCGCGCGCAGATCGGCCGTTTCTTCATCGTCGCGCTGCCGGCGGTGGCGTTGCCCTTCGTCATCCGCGCGGCGGTGGTCGAAGGCGTGGCGACGGCCACCGAGGTGTCGACCATCGGCATCGTGTATTCCGCGCTGGCGGGGCTGCTCATCTACCGCCAGTTCGACTGGCGACGGCTCAAGCCGATGCTGGTCGAGACGGCCTCGCTCTCGGGCGCCATCATGTTCATCGTCGGCTGTGCCACGGCCATGGCCTGGGGCCTCACGCAGTCAGGCTTCTCGACCGATCTGGCGCGCTGGATGGCGGCCATTCCGGGCGGCTCGTACGGCTTCCTCGCCATTTCGATCCTCGCCTTCATCGTGCTGGGTTGCGTGCTCGAAGGTATCCCGGCCATCGTGCTGTTCGGGCCGCTGCTGTTCCCCATCGCCCAGGCCGCCGGCGTGCACCCGGTGCACTACGCGATGGTCGTGATCTTCGCGATGGGCATCGGCCTGTTCGCACCGCCCATCGGCGTCGGCTACTACGGCGCCTGCGCGGTCGCCAAGGTCGACCCGAACGAAGGCATGAAATACATCGGCGGCTACATGCTGGCCCTGCTGGTCGGCCTGGTGCTGGTGGCCGCCGTGCCCTGGTTCTCGACCGGCTTCCTGGCGAAGTAGTCATCGCCGCATTCCCCTCCACCGCACTCACACACGGAAAACCACAATGAGCCGCCATTTCGGAGAGATCCGCCAGCTGGGCTATGTCGTGCACGACATCGAAGCCGCCATGGACTACTGGAGCAAGACGCTGGGCGTCGGCCCCTGGTACTACAACCCCAAGGTGCCGATCGTGAACTACCAATACGACGGCCAGTCGTACGAGCCGCACAACTCGGTGGCGCTCGCCAACTCGGGCTTCGTGCAGGTCGAGCTGATCCAGACGCGCAACGACGTGCCCTCGATGTACCGCGATTTCCTGCAGGCCGGCCGCACCGGGCTGCAGCATGTCGCCTACTGGACGCAGGCGTACGACGCCGACGTCGAGCGCCTGCTCGCGCAGGGCTTCAAGCCCAAGATGAGCGGCGAGGTCGGCGCACGCGGGCGCTTCATCTACTTCGACACCGAGTACCACCCGGGCACGGTGATCGAGCTGTCGGAAGTCGCCGGCCCCAAGGGCAAGATGTTCGACCTGATCCGCGAGACCTCCAAGACCTGGGACGGCACCACCGACCCGGTGCGCCCCTTCCCCGATCTCTCGAAGCTGTGAGTGCGATGGCCACCGAACGCATCCGCGCCAGCTACCTGATCGAGACGCCCGAGCCGCCGGAGAAGGTGGCCGAGGTGATGGCCGGCGAGCAGTCGTGCGGCACTTTCACGCGCGTCGAGGGCGAGACCGATGCGCTGCGGGCGCGGGCCCGCGCGACGGTCGAGTCGATCGTCGAACTCGAGTCCGTGACGGCGCCGAGCCTGCCCAACGCGCTGCTCGAGCGCAAGGGCACGCAAGGTCCGTGGCGGCGCGCGCGCGTCGAGATCTCTTTTCCGGTTGCCAACATCGGTGCCAACCTGCCGACGCTGGCGGCCACGGTGGCGGGCAACCTCTACGACCTGGGCGAGGTCAGTGGCCTGCGGCTGGAAACGGTGCATGTGCCCGCGGCCTACCGCGCGCGTTTCGACATGCCGCGCGTCGGCATCGCCGGCACGCGCCGCGCCACCGGCGTGGCGAGCGGCGCGCTGGTCGGCACCATCATCAAGCCGAACGTGGGCTTCTCGGCCGCCGAGACGGCGGAGCTGGTCGGCCGCCTGTGCGCGGCGGGCGTCGACTTCATCAAGGACGACGAGGTCTGCGCCGACCCCGACCACGCACCGCTGGCCGAGCGCGTACCGGCCGTGATGGCGGTGGTGCGTGCGCACCAGGCGCGCACCGGCAAGCACGTGATGGTGGCCTTCAACATCACCGACGAAACCGATGCGATGTGCCACCACGCCGACCTGGTCGAGCGCGAGGGCGGTTCCTGCGTCATGGCCAGCCTCAACTGGTGCGGCCATTCCGCCATCCAGACGCTGCGCCGCCACACGCCGCTGGCGCTGCACGGCCACCGCAACGGCTTCGGCGCGCTGTCGCGCCACCCGTTGCTGGGCATCTCCTTCCAGGCCTACCAGACGCTGTGGCGGCTGGCCGGCGTCGACCACATGCACGTGCACGGCCTGCAGGGCAAGTTCTCGCAGCCCGACGAGGAAGTGATCGCGTCGGCGCAGGACTGCTTCACGCCGTTGGCCGAGGGCATCGACGACCGCGTGATGCCGGCCTTCTCGTCCGGCCAGTGGGCCGGCACCGTGCCGCCGACCTGGGCGGCCATCGGCAGCGACGACCTGCTCTTCATGTCGGGCGGCGGCATCCTCGCGCACCCGCAGGGGCCGGCCGCGGGCGTGGCCAGCATCCGCCAGGCCTGGGCCGCGGCGCGCGCCGGCACGCCGCTGGACGAGGCGGCGAAGGGTGCGCCCGAACTCGCCGCCGCACTGGCCTTCTTCGGCAAGCGATGAGCCCGCCGACGCGCTTGCCGCCGGCCATCGTCTACTACGGCGACGACTTCACCGGCGCGACCGACACGCTGGCGACTGCGGCGCGCGCGGGCCTGCGCACGCTGCTCTTCCTGCAGGTGCCGACGCTGGCGCAGATCGCCGCGGCCGGGCTGCTCGACTGCCTGGGCATCGCCGGCGCCGCGCGCTCGATGGCGCCCGACGAGATGCGGGCCGAACTCGCGCCCGTGGCCGCGCTGTTCCTGCGCCTCGGCGCGCGCGTGCTGCACTACAAGACCTGCTCGACCTTCGACAGCGCGCCCGCGGTGGGCAGCATCGGCGTCGCCATCGACACGCTGCGGCCGGCGGTCGACACGCCCTGGACTGCCATTGTCGGCGGCCAGCCGGACCTGGAGCGCTACTGCCTGTTCGGCAACCTCTTTGCCGCGGCGGGCAGCGGCGGCGAGGTGCACCGCATCGACCGCCACCCGACGATGCGCCGGCACCCGGTCACGCCGATGCACGAGGCCGATCTGCGCCTGCACTTGGCCGCGCAGGGCTTGGCCGATGTGCGGTCGTTGCCGTACCCGGCGTACGCGAAGGGCGCGACGTTACTGCACGATGCCTTCGAATCGCTGGTGGCGGCGGCGCCCGACGCGCTGCTGTTCGATGTCGCGGAGAGCGCGCACCTGCAAGCCATCGGTGGCCTGCTCGGTCCGCAGGCGGAAGCGAGGTCGTTGCTGGCGGTCGGCCCGAGCAGCGTGGTGCAGGCTTTCGCCTCGCGCTTTGCGGGCGCGCCGCCCGCACCCGAGACCGTGGCCGCCGCCCGCGGGCCCGTGCTGGCGCTGGCGGGCAGCCTGTCGCCGGTCACGGCGCGGCAGGTGGCCGCGGCACGGTCCTTCGAGACGGTGTGGCTCGACCCGCAGCGGCTGGTGATCGATGCACGCGCGCGTACCGAGGCGATCGGCCTCGTCTCCGCCCTGCTGGCGCAGGGCCGTCACGTGCTCGCCTGCACCGTGCGCCCGGGCGCGGCGCCCGCGTCGGACACCGGCGTGTCGGCACGTGCGCTCGCGCGGGCCGGCGGCGAGCTGCTGACGGGCGTGTTGGCGGCCGTGCCGTTGTCGCGCGTCGGTGTCGCCGGCGGCGACACCTCGAGCCATGCGGTGCAGGCGCTCGACGCCTGGGGCCTGTCGTACCGGGCGCCGCTGGCACCCGGCGTCGCGCTGTGCCGCCTGCACAGCGAATCGCCGGGCCTCGACGGCCTGGAGATCGCGCTCAAGGGCGGGCAGATGGGCGGTGAGGACTTCTTCGAGCGGCTGGTGCACGGCAACGCCTGAGCCGACGTTGCCATTGGCGGACCTGCGCTCGGGGTCTCAGGGCTTGAAGAAGGCCGTCGGCACCATCAGCCGGGTCTCCTGCGACACCAGGTAGGCCGCTTCGGCGCTCTTGTCGAGGTAGCCGGCCCAGGCCGGGTCGCGCTGCATGGCGGCGCGCTTGGCCGCGCGGTCGGATGCGTCGGCGAACACCCAGATGTGCGTGTAGCTGTTGACGTTGCCGGTCTCGGTCTGCAGGTAGGCCAGCGGCTCGCCGAGGTGGCGGCGCTGCGTGTCGTAGCCGTGCTCGGCGTAGAGGGCCAGGTGGCGCTTGAGGGTGCCGGGGCGGCAGGTGTACGTGCGGACGTCGTAGAGCATGGTTTCCTTGGGGGCAAAAGCAGGGGATTGAATTCAGTCGGCGGTGGCGCCGGAGCGTTCGACCAGCGAGCCCCATCGCGTGACTTCCTGCGCGACGAAGGGCTGGAAGGCTTCGTGGCGGTCGCCGATCGGGTCGGCGCCCAGCTCCTTGAGGCGGGCCTGCACCGCAGGGTCGGCCACGGCCTGGGCAATGGAGGCCGACAGCTTGGCCACGATCGGTGCCGGCGTACCGGCCGGCGCGAAGAGGCCGAACCACGAGCGCGTGTCCATCTGCGGGTACCCGGCTTCCGCGAAGGTCGGCACGTTGGGCAGGTTGGGGCGCCGTGCCTTGCCGGTCACGGCCAGCGGGCGCAGCTTGCCGGCCTGCACCTGCGACAGCACTTCGGGCAGGTTGGCGAACATCGCCTGCACCTGGCCGCCGATCAGGTCGGTCTGGGCCACCGCGCCACCCTTGTACGGCACGTGCAGCATGCGGGCGCCGACGATGGTGTTGAACTGCTCGCCGGCCAGGTGCGACGCGGTGCCGGTGCCGCCGGAGGCGAAGTTGAGCTTGTCGCCTTGCGACTTGGCCAGGGCCGCGAACTCGGCGGCGTTGCGCGCCGATACGCCGGGGTTGACCACCAGCACCAGCGGCACCGAGGCCAGGTTCGAGAGCGCAGTGAAGTCCTTGGTCAGGCTGTAGTCGAGCTTCTTGTAGAGCGTGGCGTTGATGGCGTGGCTCGAGGTCGCCATCAGGATCGTGTAGCCGTCGGGTGCGGCACGTGCCACCGCCACCGCGCCGATGTTGCCGTTGGCGCCGGCCTTGTTGTCGACGACGACCGGCTGGCCCAGCTGGTCGGCCACCTTCTGGCCCACCACACGCGCGATCACGTCGGTGGCGCCGCCGGCGGCGAAGGGCACGATGATCTTGATCGGCCGCGACGGGAAGTCGGCGGGGGCTTGGGCGTGGGCCGTGGCCAGCGCGCAGGCGGCCAGCGCCGCGAGGGCCGAGGCCCGCAGCAAGGTGTTCATTTTTTTGTCTCCTGGATGTTGTCGCTGAGGATGCGTCAACTCTAGGCAGGCTCGTCCGTCGGGTGGTAGGACGATTGGGAGCGTGCGTGGTACTTTTTTACCGCCCCGACTAGGGGCTTACCCTGGCCCTGCGTAGCGCTTCTTGAATTCGCCCGGCGTCAGCGCCGTGTGCTTCTTGAAGAAGCGGCCGAAGTAGGCATGGTCCTCGAAGCGCAGGTGGAAGGCGATCTCGGCGACGCCCATGTCGGTGTTGCTCAGCAGGCGTTTGGCTTCGAGCACGAGCCGCTCCTGCACCAGCAGCCCGGCCGTCTTGCCCAGCGTGCGCTTGACCGCATCGTTGAGCTGCCGTTCCGTGACGTGCAGGCGCTCGGCGTAGTCGCGCAACGGGCCGACGTCGAGGTAGTGCTGGTCGATCAGCAGCTTGAAGCGCTTGGTGAGCGAATGGCTCTGTGGCGATGCGCCCTCGCGCGTGGTTTCCGGGTACAGCCGGCGCAGCCGCGTCAGCAGCACCAGGAGGTAGGAGCGCACGATGTCCAGGCGCGCCTCGGCCCGGCCGAGCATTTCCTTTTCCATCTCGAGCAGCAGCGGCAGCAGCGCGTCGTGCTGCGCCTGTTCGAGGTAGAGCACCGGCGCGTCGGACGCGACATGGAAGAAGGGGTACTGCGCGATCTCGTCGGAGCGCGGGAACATCTGCACGAAGAATTCGGTGCTGAAGTTGATGACGAAGCCCTTGGGCTGCACCGTGGAGGCCCAGGCGTGCAACTGGCCGGGCGAGACGAAGAACACCGCGTTGGCGCGCGCCTCGAAGCTCTCGAAATCCAGCAGGTGGGTGCCGGCCGCTTCGCTCATCCACAGCAGGTGGTAGTAGTTGTGGCGGTGCGGAAAGCCGCGTGGGATGTCGGGCCGGTCTTCCAGCCGCACCAGGTCGAAATAGAACGCCCCTTCCTCACCGCTGAAGTCGGAGCTGTCGAAGATCGGGAAGTCGGGAGCGTTCACGGTGGCCGGAGAGCGAGAAAAGCCATTCTAGGAGGACGTTCCCGCCCGGCGAGGTGCCCGCATGGCGCGACAATTGCAGCGTCTCTGCCGGCCGCGGACGCGGATCTCGGCCGACGCATATAGGCACTATCGGCGCAGTGGTATGAATGCGGTCTGCCCAGCCCTTAAGTTCCAGTGTCGGCGGATGCCGCCCAACCAAAGAACGAGCCAGCCCCACCGAACATGAGCCTTTCCCCGATCACCTCTCCCATCCGCTTCTTCCACCAGGGCCGCACGGTCGAGGTGGCGGGCGTGCACCCCACGCGCTCGGTGCTCGACTGGCTGCGCGAGGACGCCCACTGCACCGGCACCAAGGAAGGGTGCAACGAGGGCGATTGCGGTGCGTGCACGGTGGTGGTCGGCGAACTGGCGGCCGAGGGCACGCCGGGCGCGGTCGGGGGCCTGACGCTGCAGACGGTCAATGCCTGCATCCAGTTCCTGCCGACGCTGCACGGCAAGGCGCTCTTCACGGTGGAAGACCTCAAGAGCGGCCTGCTCAACGACGGCGGCAAGGCGCACGACGCGCGCCGCCACGACAAGCATCCGGTGCAGTGCCTGCACCCGGTCCAGCAGGCGATGGTCGACTGCCATGGTTCGCAGTGCGGCTTCTGCACCCCCGGCTTCGTGATGTCGCTGTGGTCCAGCTACGAGCACCACCGTGCGGCCGGCAGCGTGCCCACGCGCCAGCAGCTGGCCGACGACCTGTCGGGCAACCTGTGCCGCTGCACCGGCTACCGGCCGATCCTCGATGCGGGCCAGCGCATGTTCGACCTGCCGCCGATGCAGCTCGATACGCAGCCCGTGGTGCAGGCGCTGACGCAGCTGCAGCGCGAGGGCGGCTTCGACTACGCGGCGGCCCGCGACGGCCGTACCGACCATTTCCATGCGCCGAAGACACTCGACGACCTCGCCGCGCTGCGCGAGCGGAAGCCCCAGGCCCGCCTGCTGGCCGGCTCGACCGACATCGGTCTGTGGGTCAACAAGCAGTTCCGCGACGTCGGCGACCTGATCTACATCGGCGACGTGGCCGAACTGAAGACGGTCGAGGCGCGCGGCGACACGTTGCACATCGGCGCCGGCGCCTCGCTCGAAGACGCCTGGCGCGCCCTGGCGCAGCGCGTGCCCGCGCTCACCGACGTGTGGCTGCGCTTCGCGTCGCCGCCGATCCGCCATGCCGGCACCATGGGCGGCAACGTGGCCAACGGCTCGCCCATCGGTGACGCGCCGCCGGTGCTGATGGCGCTCGATGCGCAGATCGTGCTGCGGCGCGGGGCGCAGGTGCGCCGCCTGCCGCTGACCGATTTTTACGTCGACTACATGAAGAACGAACTGGCGGCGGGCGAGTTCGTCCAGGCGCTGGAAGTGCCGCTGGCCGCGCTGCAGCGCCAGGTGCGGGCGTACAAGATCAGCAAGCGTTTCGACTGCGACATCTCGGCCCTGTGCGGCGGCTTCGCCCTGGCGCTCGACGGCGAGGTGGTGAAGGAAGTGCGACTGGCCTTCGGCGGCATGGCCGGCATCGTCAAGCGCGCGGCCAAGGCCGAGGCCGCGCTGGTCGGCCAGCCCTGGACGCAGGCATCGGTGAACGCTGCGAAGCAGGCGCTGGTCGACGACTTCCAGCCGCTGTCGGACATGCGCGCCTCAGCCGCGTACCGGCTGCAGGTGGCGCAGAACCTCATCCAGCGTTTGTGGCTCGAAACCCGCACGGCCGATGCGCTGCCGTCGGACGCCACCAGCGTGTGGAGCGTGATGCCGCACGACGTGCTGCCGGCGTCCATTGAAGGAGCCTGAGATGAACAAACCCATCGACGTCCAGCTTCTCCAGCCGACCGAACTCTTCGCCGACTACCAGGCCAACCTCGCCGCGCGCATCGACCGCGGCGCCGAGGCCAAGGCGCAGGACGGTGGCGCCCGCGTCGGCATCAGCCGGCCCCATGAATCGGCGGCGTTGCACGTGGCGGGCGAGGCCACCTACATCGACGACATCCCCGAGCTGCGCGGCACGCTGCATTGCGCGCTGGGCCTGTCGCCGGTGGCCAACGGCCGGCTGAAGGGCATGGACCTCGACGTGCTGCGCGCCCTGCCCGGCGTGGTGGCGGTGCTGTCGGCCGAGGACATCCCGGGCAGCAACGACTGCGGTTCGATCGTCCATGACGACCCGATCCTCTGCAGCGGCGAGATCCGCTACCTCGGCCAGCCGGTGTTCGCCGTCATCGCGCAGACCCGCGAGGTGGCCCGCCGCGTCGCGGCGCGCGCCAAGGATGTGCTGACGATCGAGGCCGCGCCGCCGGTGCTGACCCCGCAGGACGCGCATGCCAAGGGCCAGTACGTGATGCCGCCGATGCACCTGCTGCGCAGCGCGAGCGCGCCCGACGGCGACGAGCAGGCGGCGGTGCGCGCCGCCATCGCCGCCGCGCCGCACCGCCTGAAGGACACGCTGGAGGTCGGCGGCCAGGAGCAGTTCTACCTGGAAGGCCAGATCAGCTACGCCATCCCGAAGGAGGGCGGCGGCATGCATGTGCACTGCTCGACCCAGCACCCGACCGAGATGCAGCACCTGGTGTCGCACGCGTTGCACCTCAACGCCAACGAGGTGCATGTCGAATGCCGGCGCATGGGGGGCGGGTTCGGCGGCAAGGAATCGCAGTCGGGCCTGTTCGCCTGCGTGGCGGCCGTGGCCGCGAACAAGCTCAAGCGCCCGGTCAAGCTGCGGCTGGACCGCGACGACGACTTCCTGATCACCGGCCGGCGCCACTGCTTCTGGTACGACTACGAGGTCGGCTACGACGACGAAGGTCGCCTGCTCGGCGCCGAGATCACGATGGTGTCGCGCGCCGGCCATTCGGCCGACCTGTCGGGGCCGGTGATGACCCGCGCGCTGTGCCACTTCGACAACGCCTACTGGCTGCCCGAGGTGTCGATGCACGGCTACTCGGGCAAGACCCACACGCAGAGCAACACGGCCTTCCGAGGCTTCGGCGGGCCGCAGGGCGCGATCGCGGTGGAGAACATCCTCGACACGGTGGCGCGCCGGCTGGGGCGCGACCCGCTCGAGGTGCGGCGCATCAACTTCTACGGCAAGAACGAGCGCAACGTCACACCCTACGCGCAGGTGGTGACCGACAACATCGTGCACGAGCTGGTCGGTGAACTCGAGGCCAGCAGCGACTACAAAGCGCGCCGCGACGCCATCGCGACCTACAACGCCCAGAGCCCGGTGCTCAAGCGCGGCATCGCCCTGGCGCCGCTGAAGTTCGGCATCTCCTTCAACGTGCCGCACTTCAACCAGGCGGGCGCGCTGGTGCATGTCTACAACGACGGTTCGGTGCTGGTGAACCACGGCGGCACCGAGATGGGCCAGGGCCTGAACACCAAGGTCGCCCAAGTGGTGGCGCATGAACTCGGTGTGAGCTTCGAATGCGTGCGGGCCACGGCCACCGACACGACCAAGGTCGCGAACACCTCGGCCACGGCCGCGTCGACCGGCGCCGACCTGAACGGCAAGGCCGCGCAGGATGCCGCCCGCCGCATCCGCGAGCGCCTTGCGGCCTGCGCTGCCGCGCGCCATGGCGGCGATGCGGCCGACGTGCGCTTCGCCAACGACAAGGTCGAAGTGGCAGGCCGCACCCTGAGCTTCGCCACGGTGGTGGGCGAGGCTTACCTCGACCGCGTGCAGCTGTGGTCCGACGGCTTCTATTCGACGCCTGGGCTCAGCTGGGACCGCGACACCCTCAAGGGCCGTCCGTTCTATTACTACGCCTATGGTGCGGCGGTGAGCGAGGTCGTCGTCGACACGCTCACCGGCGAATGGAAGCTGCTGCGCGCCGACATCCTTCACGACGCCGGCAAGTCGTTGAACCCGGCCATCGACATCGGGCAGGTCGAAGGCGCCTTCATCCAGGGCATGGGCTGGCTCACCACCGAAGAGCTGGTGTGGCATCCGCAAAGCGGCAAGCTGACCACGCACGCGCCGAGCACGTACAAGATCCCGACGGCCAACGACTGTCCGCCGGTGTTCAACGTGAAGCTCTTCGAGGGACCGAACTTCGAGGACTCCATTCACCGCAGCAAGGCGGTCGGCGAGCCGCCCTTGCTGCTGCCGTTCTCGGTGTTCTTCGCGATCCGCGACGCGGTGTCGGCGGTCGGTGGTCACCGGGTCGATCCACCGCTGCGCGCACCCGCGACCAGCGAAGCGATCCTGAACGCGATCACCGCGGTGCAGGCATAGGCAGCACTTAGACTTTGCTGGTGCCTGCCCACCCCGCCATGCTTCGCCTTGTTCCTCTTGTCGCGAGATGCCGCGGAACCGGCTTTGCCGGGCCGCTGGCATCGCCCCCGGTAGGGGGTTGGCGAAGCGACACGAAGTGCGCGAAGCCTGGGGGGGAGCCATTTCATGCGTGACCAAGCCCTCTTCGACAAGATCGATCTTCACCTCATCCGGGTTCTTCATACCGTGCTGACCGAACGCAGCGTCTCGCGCGCCGCCATCCGCCTGGGCATGTACCAGCCGGCGGTATCGTCGGCGCTCAAGCGGCTGCGTGAACTCTCAGGCGACCCGCTGCTGGTGCGCTCCGGCTCGGGCATGGTGCCGACCGACGCGGCGCTGCGGATGATCGAGCCCACCGCCAGCATCCTGCGCTCGGCCGAGGTGCTGTTCAGCGACGCGCGCGGCTTCGACCCGCAGACCGCCACCAACACCTTCCGCATTGCCGCCAGCGACTATCTCGACCCGCTCTTCCTGCCGATGTTCGTGACGCAGGTGAAGGCGCAGGCGCCGGGGTGCCGCATCGAGATCCATCCGCTGTCGCCCGATTCCAACTACCAGGCGCACCTGTCGCTCGGCCACATCGACCTGGTCATCGGCAACTGGCTCAAGCCGCCCGAAGAGTTGCACATGGCGCGGCTCTTCGGCGACGAGATCGTGTCGCTGGTGAGTGCCGACCACCCGGCGGTGCGCCGCGGCTGGGACGCCGATACCTGGCTGGCCGCCGAGCACATCGCGCCGACGCCGCTGCACCCGGGCGCGCGCGGCATCATCGACCAGATGCTCGACGCCCAGAGCCTGCAGCGCAACATCACGGTGCGCTGCGCGCATTTCGGCCTGATCCCGGACATGGTGGCATCGAGCCTGCTGGTGCTGACCACCGGCCGCCAGTACTGCGAGCGCTTCACCGACCGGCTGCCGGTGAAGGTGCTGCCGTGTCCCGTCGACTTTCCGCGCCTCATGTACTACCAGCTGTGGCACGAGCGCACCCATGCGTCGAGTTCGGCGCGCTGGCTGCGTGACCGCATCAAGTCGGTGGCGGCGTCGCTGCGCACGCCGGCCGGTGCCGCCCAGGACATCCACTGAGATCGATCGAATGACAATCCCACGACTCCAACTCGCGCACATCACCAAGCGCTACCCGGCGGTGGTGGCGAACAGCGACGTGTCGCTGATCGTCCAGCCGGGCGAAACGCATGCCGTGCTCGGCGAGAACGGCGCCGGCAAGTCGACGCTGATGAAGATCATCTACGGCTCGGTCAAGCCCGACGAGGGCAGCGTGATGTTCAACGGCCAGGCGGTGAACGTGCGCAACCCGCAGGAGGCGCGCGCACTGGGCATCAGCATGGTGTTCCAGCACTTCAGCCTGTTCGACACGCTGACCGTGGCCGAGAACGTCTGGCTCGGGCTCGACAAGAGCCTGGCGTTGGCCGAGGTCACGCGGCGCATCACGGCCAAGGCGAGCGAGTACGGGCTCGACATCGATCCCTCGCGCCCGGTGCACACGTTGTCGGTCGGCGAGATGCAGCGGGTGGAGATCATCCGCGCGCTGCTCACCGACCCGCAACTGCTGATCCTCGACGAGCCGACCTCGGTGCTGACGCCGCAGGCGGTCACCAAGCTCTTCGTGGTGCTGAAGAAGCTGGCGTCGGAAGGCTGCAGCATCCTCTACATCAGCCACAAGCTGCACGAGATCCGCGAACTGTGCACCGCCTGCACCGTGCTGCGCGGCGGCAAGGTCACGGGCGTGTGCAACCCGCAGAACGAGACCAACGAATCGCTGTCGCGCCTGATGATCGGGGCCGAGCCGCCGCCGCTCCAGCACCGCGAACTGAAGGCGGGCGCCGTCGCGCTGCGCGTCAAGGCGCTGACGCTGGCGCGCGAAGACCAGTTCGGCGTGGACCTCGACGCGGTGTCGCTCGACGTGCGCGCCGGCGAGGTCGTCGGCATCGCCGGCGTCTCGGGCAATGGCCAGAAGGAACTGCTCTATGCGCTGTCGGGCGAAGACACGCGCGCCGAGCCCGCGATGATCGAGGTCTTCGGCCAGGCGGCGGCGCGCTTTCGCCCGCGCAAGCGCCGCGCGCTGGGCGTGCACTTCGTGCCGGAAGAGCGGCTGGGCCGCGGCGCGGTGCCGACGCTCGGGCTGGCGCACAACATGCTGCTGACGCGCAGCAACGCGGTCGGCGCCGGCGGCTGGATCCGCACCGGGCAGCTCGCCCAGCATGCGGGCGAGATCATCCGCCGCTTCAACGTGAAGGCCGGCGGGCCGCAGTCGGCGGCGCGTTCGTTGTCGGGCGGCAACCTGCAGAAGTTCATCGTCGGCCGCGAGATCGATGCCAACCCCAAGCTCTTCATCGTCTCGCAGCCGACCTGGGGCGTGGACGTGGGTGCGGCGGCGCTCATCCGCAACGAGATCCTCGCGCTGCGCGATGCCGGATGCGCGGTGCTGGTGGTGAGCGAGGAGCTCGACGAGCTGTTCGAGATCAGCGACCGGCTGTACGTGATCGCCAAGGGGCGCCTGTCGCCCTCGGTCGACCGCGCCGCCGCGACCGTGCCGCAGATCGGCGAATGGATGAGCGGGCTGTGGGATGCACCGAGCACTGCGGCCAAGGAGATGGCCCATGCTTAAGCTTGAACCCCGCCCGCAGCTGTCGCGCTTCTGGAGCTACGGCTCGCCGATCCTCGCGCTGGTCATCACGGTGCTGATCGGCGTCGCGCTGTTCGCGCTGCTCGGCAAGGACCCGGTCAAGGGCTTGCTGGTCTTCTTCTGGGAGCCGATCAAGAGCGGCTACGCGCTCGGCGAACTGATGGTCAAGGCCACGCCGCTGCTCATCATCGCGCTCGGCCTGGCGGTGTGCTTCCGCTCCAATGTGTGGAACATCGGCGCCGAAGGGCAGTTCGTGATGGGCGCCATCGCGGCCGGCGGTGTCGCGCTGCTGGCCGACAAGGGCACCGGGCCGTGGATCGTGCTGCCCATCCTGATGGCCGGCATCCTCGGCGGCATGGTGTGGGCGGGGATCGTCGCCTTCCTGCGGGACACCTTCAACGCCAACGAGATTCTCGTGAGCCTGATGCTGGTGTACGTCGCGACGCTGCTGCTGGGCTACCTGGTGTTCGGGCCGTGGAAGGACCCGATGGGCTACAACTTTCCGCAGACCAAGAACTTCGACGCGGTCACGCAGATCCCGCGGCTCATGAAGGGTTCGCGGGTGAGCATCGGCCTGGTCATCGCGCTGGTGGGGGCGGGCGTGCTGTGGATCTTCCTGTTCCGCACGCGGGCTGGTTTCGCACAGCAGGTCGGCGGCCTCGCGCCGGCGGCCGCGCGTTATGCGGGCTTCTCGTCGCGGCGCGCGGTGTGGATCGCGCTGCTCACCTCGGGCGGCGCGGCCGGCCTGGCGGGCGCGCTCGAAGTGGCCGGCCCCATCGGCCAGCTCACGCCCTATGTGCCGGCCGGCTACGGCTTCGCGGCCATCATCGTGGCCTTCGTCGGTCGCCTGCATCCGGTGGGCATGATCTTCTCGGCCATCCTGATGAGCATGTTCTACATCGGCGGCGAACTCGCGCAGTCGCGCCTGGGCCTGCCCAAGTCGCTGACCGGCGTGTTCCAGGGGCTGCTGCTGTTCTCGCTGCTGGCCTGCGACACGCTGATCGCCTACCGCATCCGCCGCAAGACCGCCGCCAAGGCCGTGTCCGCCGTGGCGAGCACGTCGTCGCTGCAGGCCAGCACGCCGTTGACTGCGCCGGCAACGCGCACCTCCGAGGGGACCGTCTGATGGACTCGTACGCATTGCTCATCGGTTCGGCGCTCAGCGCCGGCACGGTGCTCGCCATCGCCGCGCTCGGCCTGCTCATCAACGAGAAGGCCGGCATCGTCAACCTCGGTGCCGAGGGCATGATGCTGTGCGCCGCCATCGCCGGCTTCGCGACGGTGGTGGTCACCCGCAACCCCTGGCTCGGCTTCCTGGCCGGCATGGCGGCCGGTGCCGTGCTGGCGGCCATCTTTGGCGTGCTGGTGATCTGGCTGAACACCAACCAGTACGCGACCGGGCTGGCGCTCAGCCTCTTCGGCGTGGGCTTCTCGGCCTTCGTCGGCATCAACTTCGTGCAGGCCAAGCTGCCCGAGAGCGTGTCGTACGCGATCCCGGTGCTGGCCGACATTCCGCTTGTCGGCCCGGCCTTCTTCCGGCATCACCCGATGGTGTATTTCGCGGTCGCGCTGACCATCGGCCTCATCTGGTTCCTGTACCGCACGAGGGCCGGCCTGGTGCTGCGCTCGGTGGGCGAGTCGCCCGAATCCGCGCATGCGCTGGGCTACCCGGTGCGTCGCATCCGCTTCATGGCGGTGGTGGCGGGCGGTGCGCTGTGCGGCCTGTCGGGCGCCTACCTGTCGACGGTCTACACGCCACTGTGGGTCGAAGGCATGGTGGCCGGCCGCGGCTGGATCGCGCTGGCATTGACCACCTTCGCCACCTGGCGGCCGGTGCGCGTGCTGCTGGGCGCCTACCTGTTCGGCGGCGTGTCGATGCTGGGCTTCCATCTGCAGAGCACCGGCGTCGACGTGCCCAGCCAGTTCCTGAGCATGCTGCAGTACATCGCGCCGATCGTGGTGCTGGCCTTGATCTCGCGCAACCCCGCGTTCATCCGCATCAACATGCCGGCGTCCATTGGAAAACCCTTTTACCCCGGCTCATAATAAGTCCACCCCGAATCGGCTCACTTCGTGTAGCCGAGCCCCCCTCAAGGGGCAACACCAGCGGCCCGGCAAAGCCGGTTCCGCGGTGTTCGCGCTTCGGCTGCGCCGGTATCGACCACCGCCATCGCTCTTGATTTTTCCGCCAACCTATCGAGGATCTCGACAATGAATGATTTGAACAAGCGCTCCCTGCTCAAGCTGGCTGCCCTCACGGCCGTCGCCTCCGCCGCCCTCATCGGCTGCGGCAAGAAGGAAGAGGCGGCGGCACCTGCTGCAGCGCCTGCCCCCGCACCGGCTGCCGCTGCGGCGCCCGCGCCGGCCGCACCGCTGAACATCGCATTCGCCTACGTCGGCCCGGTGGGCGACGGTGGCTGGTCCTTCGCGCACGACAATGGCCGCAAGGCACTCGAGAAGGAATTCGGCGACAAGGTCAAGACCACCTTCGTCGAAAGCGTGCCCGAATCGGCCGACGCCGAGCGCGTGTTCCGCGACCTGGTTCAGCAAGGCAACAAGCTGGTCTTCGGCACCACCTTCGGCTACATGGAGCCGATGCTCAAGGTCGCCGTGGACAACAAGGAGATCAAGTTCGAGCACGCCACCGGCTACAAAACGGCCGAGAACCTGCGCACCTACGACAGCCGCACCTACGAAGGCGCGTACATGGCCGGCATCATCGCGGGCTCGATGACCAAGTCGAACACGCTGGGTGTCGTCGGCTCGGTGCCGATCCCCGAAGTGCTGCGCAACATCAACAGCTTCACGCTGGGTGCGCAGTCGGTCAATCCGAAGATCACGACCAAGGTGGTGTGGGTGAACGAATGGTTCAGCCCGCCGAAGGAAACCGAAGCGGCCACCGCGCTGATCAACGGCGGCGCCGACGTGCTGTTCCAGAACACCGACTCGCCGGCCGTGCTCAAGACGGCACAAGAGAAGGGCAAGCGCGCCTTCGGCTGGGATTCGGACATGACGGCCTACGGCCCGAAGGCCCACCTGGCCTCGGCCGTCATCAACTGGGGCCCGTACTACATCAAGGCCACCAAGGACGCGCTCGAGGGCAAATGGGCGACCGGCTCGAGCTGGTGGGGCGTGAAGGAAGGCGCCATCGACATCGTGTCGATCGCCGACGACGTGCCGGCCGACATCAAGACCAAGGTCGAGACCGTCAAGGCCGGCCTGAAGGACGGCTCGTATTCCATCTGGAAGGGCCCGATCGTCGGTCAGGACGGCAAGGAGCTGATCGCTGCCGGCGCCGTGGCCGACGACAAGTTCCTCTCGGGCGTGAACTTCTACGTCAAGGGCGTCGAAGGCAAGGTGCCGGGCGGCGACAAGAAGTAAGGCGCACCGCGCTCCCAGAAACCGCCTTCGGGCGGTTTTTTGGTTTTGGCTTCGGTCCACTAAGCTGCGCAAGCCGAGACGATCGCTGCATTCTCACCACCTGACCAGGAACCGCCATGACCCTCGACCCTGCTGTTCTCCATGCCTTGGCACCGCACGGTGTGCTGCGCGCCTCCATCAACCTGGGCAACCCGATCCTGGCGAACACGGACAAGACGTCGGGCGCGCCGGGCGGCGTCTCGGTCGATCTGGCCCGCGCCTTCGCCGAGCGGCTGGGTGTCGGCCTCGAGCTGGTCGTGTTCGACACGGCAGGCCAATCGGTCGAGGCGGTCGCCGAAGAAAAGGCGGACATCGGCTTCTTCGCGATCGACCCGGTCCGAGGCGCGCAGATCGCCTTCACGCAGGCCTATGTGCTTATCGAAGGCAGCTACCTGGTGCGTGACGACTCGCCCCTGAAGGCCAACGAAGAGGTCGACCGCGCGGGCCATCGCATCGCGGTCGGCAAGGGCAGCGCCTACGACCTGTACCTCACGCGTGAACTGAAGCACGCGCAGATCGTGCGGGCGCCGAGTTCGCCCACCGTGGTGCAGACCTTTCTCGAACAGGCGCTCGACGTGGCCGCCGGCGTCAGGCAGCAACTCGAAGCCGATGCGCAGAAGCACGCGGGCCTGCGGTTGCTGCCGGGTCGCTTCATGGTGATCCAGCAGGCGATGGGGCTGCCGAAGTCACGGGGCAGCGAGGCGGCCGTCGCGCTTTGCGCCTTCGTGGAAGACATGAAGGCCACGGGTTTCGTCGCGGACGCACTCGCGCGGCATGGCATCCAGGGGGCTTCGGTGGCGCCCGGCGAATCGCCGGCTTGAGCAGGGGCCGAGCTGCTGTGGCTCGCGCTGTCGGCGCGCGCCGGACGCCCCGCTATTTCTGCAGGCCCAGCCGATCGACCAGCACCGCGCTCGCGTCGTTGAGCCCGATCACCTCGACCGTGCTTCCGTGCTTCTGCAGCCGCTGCACCACCTTGTCGAGCGCCGCGACGGCGGTCACGTCCCAGAGGTGCGCCCGCGTCAGGTCGATGCGCACGGGGCGGTTCTCGGTGTCGAGGGTGTCGAAGGCGTCGACGAACACATCGGCCGATGCGAAAAATACCTGGCCGGCCACGCGGTAGATCCGCATGCCGGTGGCCAGGTCGTCTTCCGCATGCACGGCGAGCAGGCGCGACACCTTGAAGGTGAAGAACACGCCGCTGAGCATCACGCCGATGGCCACGCCGGCGGCCAGGTTGTCGGTCGCGACAGTGACCGCGACCGTGGCCAGCATCACGGCGCTCGACAGGCGGGGATGGCGCACCACGCTGCGCAGCGACCCCCAGTCGAAAGTCGAGGCCGACACCATCACCATGATCGCGACCAGCGCGGCCACGGGCACCTGCGACACCCAGGGCTTGAGCAGCACCATCAGGATCAGCAGGAAGACGCCGGCGAACAACGTCGACAACCGGCCGCGGCCGCCGTAGCGCACGTTGCTCACCGTCTGGCCGATCATTCCGCAGCCGGCGATGCCGCCGAACAGGCTGGCCGCGATGTTGGCCAGCCCCAGGCCGCTGCATTCGCGGTTCTTCGCGCTGGGCGTGTCGGTGAGTTCGTCGACCACGCTGGCGGTCATCATCGATTCGAGCAGGCCGACCATCGCGATCGCCAGCGCCGGCAGGGCGATGAGGCGCAGGGTGTCGAGGGTGAAGGGCACGTCCAGCCACGCGAACACCGGCAGGGCGTCGGGCAGCGTGCCGAGATCGGCCACGGTCTTCAGCGGCAGACCGAACCACGACGCGATCACCGTCAGCACCACGATGCAGACGAGCGGCGAGGGCACCGCCGACGTGATGCGCGGCAGCCCGTAGATGATCGCGAGACCCAGCGCCAGCATGCTCCAGGTGGCGCCGTTCGCGCCGACCAGGTGCGGCATCTGCGCCGCGAAGATCAGGATGGCCAATGCGTTGACGAAGCCGGTGCGCACCGACGACGAGACGAAGCGCATCAGCACACCCAGCCGCAGCAGGCCGAACAGCACCTGCACCAGCCCCGCCAGCACGCCGGCTGCCAGCAGGTAGGGCAGGCCATGCGCATGTACCAGCGGCGCGGCCACCAGCGCGACCGAGCCGGCCGCCGCCGAGATCATGGCCGGCCGGCCGCCGGTGAAGGCGATCACGAGGCTGATCACGAAGGACGCGAACAGCCCGACCGACGGGTCCACACCCGCCACGAACGAGAAGGCGATGACTTCGGGGATGAGCGCGAAGGTGGCGACGGCGCCGGCCATCAGCTCGCGAGGAATGCTCGGCGCCCATTCGGCGCGAAGGCGGGTCAGTGCCATGGGGGAAAACGTCGAAGAAGCGTCCGCCCGGCGTGGGCGAACGTGTGGGGAGCGGCGGAAGGGGAGCCGCCCGGGCGGACGGCGCAGCGCCGATGTTAGGCGAGTCGGGTCGCGCGCCGATCGAGGCCGTCGGCATGGCGGCGGAACCAGGTCGGGTACCGGCCCACCTGCAACTGCAGCAGGCCGAGCACCGCCAGCACCGGCAGGGCAAGTTCGAGCACCTCTTCCATGCTCAGCATCAGGTAGCGCAGGGTCGCCGGCACGGAGGGCAAGACGTTGCCCTCGGCGAGCATGGCTTGCAGATGGTCGAGCGATCCGGCTGTCAGCAGGGCGACGCCGAAGGCCACCACCGTTCGCGCCGCGGGGCGCCAGCGCCGCCGCAGCAGCGCGCTTCGCCAAACGCCCCACAGCCGCCGGGCCAGCCAGATGGCCGCCACGCCGATGGTGCCCAGCGCGGCGAGGACCACCAGGACCTGCGGCAGCATCCCGCCGCTGTAGGCGCGCGTCTTCAGGATGCCGAAGTCGAAAAGCGCCACGTGCAGATGGGCCTCGCGCGCCGCCAGGGCGAGCAGCACGATGCTCAATGCGCCCGCGTCGCGCCACGACCAGGCCGGCGGCCGCATCTTCAGCACCAGCAGCGCGGCGATGACATAGAGCGCGAGCGTGCCGTTCTCGACCGCGCCGCCTTCCAGGAGAAGGCCGGGCCCGATCGTCAAGGGCATGTTTAAGCCGACGCCCACCGCGACAACGGCGAAGCCGCCCAGCAGCCAGAGGCCGAGGCCGGGGCCCGCCAGCACCTGGGTGAGCCGGGTGAGCTGCGGTTCGGCGCGTGCACGCAAGCGGTCCACGCCGGCGATGGCTGCGTGCGCGGCGCCGGCGAAGCAGGCTCCAAGCAGCGCGCCCGCGGCCACGTCGACCGGGAAATGCACCCCGACGTAGACGCGGGCCCAGGCTGTCGCAACCGCCATGGCGAGCACCGCGAGACCGATCGCGCGCAGCCGCAGGTCGGCGATGAGCATGAAGGCGACGGTGAACATCACCGATGCGTGGGTGCTGGGCAGGCCGGCGCGTGCGCCGTGCGAAATGTGCTCGGGGCTGAGCCCCAGCATGAATGGACGTGGCGCATCGATGGCGGTGGCCAGTTCGCGCGATACCAGCGATGCAAGCGCTGCGACGATGAACACCAGCGCGATGCGTGCGCGCACGGCCGGCTGCATCCATACGGCTGCCAGGATGAGCGCGGCGCACAGCCAGGTCGAGCCTTCCGCCAGCAGCGATGCAACACGCAGCACCAGGCCGTCGGGTTGGTGGCCGCCGGCGATGAGGTCGAACAGCTTCAGGTTCCAGGTGTTCATGGGTGTCGTGATTCTCGCTGCCGAAGATGGACGGCAGATGAATGTCATGTAACCCCGCGCTGACACTCGCGCGCTCGGGGCGATGGATTTACAGTCCCGTCATGACCGCCCACGATTTCAATATTCCCGCCGAACGGCTGCCCGCGCTGCTGTGCGCCATGCCCAAGGCCGAACTGCACATGCACATCGAAGGCTCGCTCGAACCCGAGCTCATTTTCGCGCTGGCGCAGCGCAACGGCGTGGCCATCCCCTATGCCAGCGTGGAGGAGCTGCGCCAGGCCTACGCCTTCACCAACCTGCAGAGCTTTCTCGACATCTACTACGCCGGCGCCAGCGTGCTGCGCAAGGAGCAGGACTTCTACGACATGGCCTGGGCCTACCTGGAGCGTGCTGCGGCCGACAACGTGGTGCGCACCGAGATGTTCTTCGACCCGCAGACGCACACCGCGCGCGGCGTCGACGTCAAGGTGGTGATCGACGGCCTGCACCGCGCCTGCGTCGATGCCGAAGCGACGCTGGGCGTGAGCGCGGCGCTCATCCTGTGCTTCCTGCGCCACCTCAGCGAGGAAGAGGCCTTCGAGACGCTCGAACAGGCGTTGCCGTATCGGGACCAATTCATCGGCGTCGGCCTCGATTCGAGCGAGCTCGGCCATCCGCCCGAGAAGTTCGCGAAGGTGTTCGCGCGCTGCCGCGAACTTGGCCTGCATCTCGTGGCGCATGCCGGCGAAGAGGGCCCACCCGCCTACGTGTGGAGCGCGCTGGACGTGCTGAAGGTGGAACGCGTCGACCACGGCGTGCAAAGCGCCAAGGACCCGGCGCTGATGGCGCGCCTCGCGAAAGACCGCATCCCGCTCACCGTCTGCCCGCTGTCGAACCTCAAGCTCTGCGTGTTCCCCGATTTGAAGGAACACAACCTGAAGACCTTGCTCGACGCCGGCTTGGTCGCCACCGTCAACTCCGACGACCCGGCCTACTTCGGCGGCTACATGAACGAGAACTTCCTGCAGACCTTCGCGGCCACAGGCCTGACGGCGCGGCACGCGTGGCAGCTGGCGGCCAACAGCTTCGAGGGCAGCTTCATCGATGACGCCGCCAAGGCGCGCTACCTCGACCGCCTCAACGACACCTTCGCGCGTTTCGCCGCCTGAGTTCGGCCCAGGTCACTCGACCTGCACGTTCGCCTTCTTCACCAGCTCGCCATAGCGCGCCTGCTCGGACTTGAAGAACTTCAGCGCGGCCTCGGGCGTGCTCGGGTGGATGAAGTTGTCCTGCTTGGCCATCGCCGCCTTGACCTCGGGGTCGTTGAAGGCGACGACGATCGCGTCGTGCAGTCGCTTGACCTGCGCGGCCGGCAGCTTGGCCGGGCCGACCAGGGCGAACCAGCCTTCGACATCGACCGACGGGAAGCCCTGCTCGGCGATGGTCGGCACGTCGGGCAGCGAGGCCACGCGCTGCTTGCCCATGACGCCGATGGCGCGCAGTGTGCCGGCCTTCAGGTGGCCCTGCACGGCAGGCACCGCGCCCACGCCGATCTCGACCTGGCCGCCGATGATGTCGGCCAGCATCGGGCCCATGCCCTTGTACGGGATGTGGCGCACCTCCACGCCGGCCGCTTCCATGTACATCTCCCCCGCGAGGTGGATGATGGTGCCGTTGCCCGACGAGCCGTAGTTGTAGCCGCCGGGCTTGGCCTTCAGGAAGGCCTGCAGTTCCTTCGCATTCTTGGCTGGCACCTTCTCCGGGTTGACCACCAGCACGAAGGGCGAGCCGCCGATCACGCTGATCGGCGTGAGGTCGGTGATGCCGTCGTAGGGCATCTTCTTGAAGACGCTCGGGTTCACCGCGTGGTTGTTCGACACGACGCCGACGGTGTTGCCGTCGGGTGCCGCTTTGACGACCGCCTGCGTGCCGTTGATGCCGCCGGCGCCCGGCAGGTTCTCGATCACCACCGGCTGGCCACCCAGCGCCCTCGACAGCGCGACCTGCGCCGACCGCATGATGGTGTCGACGCCGGAACCGGCGCCCACGGGGAGGATGACGCGCAGCGGCGTCGACGTGCTCTGTGCACCGGCCAGGCCGGTGGCGCCGCAGAGTGCCGCGGCCGCCAGGGTCAGCAGGGTGCGGCGTGCAAGGGATGAGGTCATGTGTTTTGTCTCCGTCATTTTTGGGGGTAGGGAAAAGGATCGCTGTCAGCGCCCGGGCAGGCCGGCCAGCACTTCGTCGGTGTGTTCACCGATCTTCGCCAGCGCTTGCCGCACACCCGGCCGGCGGCCGCCCATCAGCAGGGGCAGCAGCACCACCTGCGTGTCGGTGCCGTCCTCGGCCTGCATCGGTGCCAGGCCGCCGCTGGCCAGCAGGTGCGGGTCGTCGACCAGCTGGTCGGGGCGTGTGATCGGCGCGTAGGGCAGGCCGGCCGCTTCGAGTTGGGTCGAGAGTTCGGCGATGCCGCGATGCGCCATCGTCTCGCCCAGGTGGCGCAGCAGCTCGGGCCGCACCGCCACGCGCTGCGCGTTGGTGGCCAGGGCCGGGTCGGTGGCGAGGTCGGGCCGGTCGATCACGCGGCACAGCGTCTGGAACTGCTTGTCGCTGACGGCGCCGATGAACAGCTGTTCGCCTTCGGCCAGGGTGAACACGTCGTACACGCTCCAGGCCGACACGCGTGACGGCATCGGCGGCGCCGGCTCGCCCGTCATCAGGAACTGCTGCACATGCTGCGCCGAGAGGAACACGCAGTTCTCGAACAGCGCGCTCTGGATCTCCTGGCCGCGGCCGGTGCGCTCGCGTTCGCGCAGCGCGGCCAGCACGCCGATGGCACCGAACATGCCGCCCATGATGTCGTTCACGCTGGTGCCCGCACGCAGCGGCCGGCCGGCCGGCCCGGTCATGTACGACAGGCCACCCATCATCTGCACCACCTCGTCGAGCGCCGTGCGGTGTTCGTAAGGGCCCGGCAGGAATCCCTTGTGCGACACGTAGATGAGGCCCGGATGGGTTGTCGACAGCGTCTCGTAGTCCAGCCCCAGCTTGGTCATGAGGCCGGGGCGGAAGTTCTCCAGCATCACGTCGCACTGGCCGATCAGCTCGACCGCCGTGGCGTGGCCGTCGGGGGTGTTGATGTCGAGCACCACGCTCTTCTTGTTGCGATTGAAGCTGCGGAAGAAGCCGATGCCCAGACCCGGCAGCGTGCGCGTCTTGTCCCCGCCGGGCGGCTCGATCTTGATGACCTCGGCGCCGAGGTCGGCCAGGATCATCCCGCAGGTCGGGCCCATGACCATGTGGGTGAATTCGATGACGCGCACGCCTTCGAGCGGCAGGCCGGTGGCGGTCGATGCGGTGTTCATGCGGAGAGGCTTTCGGTTCGGTGTCAGTGCGCCGTGGCGCGTGGGAAGGTCTTGGGCAGGCCGGCACGCCACAGGGCGCCGTTCGTCTGTTCGGCGGCGAGCCAGCCGGCCACCTTGGCGCGCAGCGCGAGCAGCGCGTCCATGTCGAGGCCGGTGTCGATGCCCATCGCGCCCAGCATGAAGCCGAGGTCTTCGGTCGACGCGTTGCCGCTGGCGCCGGGCGCGTGCGGGCAGCCGCCGATGCCGGCGAGCGAGGCGTCGAAGCGCGCGACGCCCAGTTGCGCGGCGGCCAGCACGTTGGCCAGCGCCAGGCCGCGCGTGTCGTGGAAGTGGCCGCAGCAGAAGCGATCGCCGGCGATCTTCAACGCCTGCTCGAACAGGCGGCTGACGGAGAGCGGGTCGGCGTAGCCCACCGTGTCGGCCAGGCTCACGCGGTCGGCGCCGGCGTCGAGCAGCGCCTGCATCAACCGCAGCACTTCGGCGGGCTCGACCGCGCCCTGCAGCGTGCAGCCGAAGGCCGTGCCCACGCCGCCTTCGATCAGCGTCTTGCGGCCCGAGGCGTCGCGCGCCGCGCGGATGCGGGCCAGTTCAGCCACCACCTCGTCGGGCGTCTTGCGAAGGTTGGCCAGGCTGTGGGCGTGGCTGGCCGACAGCGGCAGGATCATCAGGTCGGCGTCGCCTTCGAGCGCGCGTTCGGCGCCCTTCAGGTTGGGCACCAGCACCGAGGCGACGAGGCCCGGCAGCGTCTTGGCATAGGCCAGCACCTCGGCGGTGTCGGCCATCTGGGGCAAGAGGCGCGCCGGCACGAAGGAGCCGACTTCGATCTCGCGCTGCCCGGCCGCGACCGCGTCGCGCAGCCACTCGAACTTGCGTTCGGTGGACAGCACCGTGGCGATGCTCTGCAGGCCGTCGCGCAAACCCACCTCTCGCACGACCGCGCGTGCTGGCAATCCATTCATCGTCTTGTCTCCTGGTTTGCGATGAACTATAGGAATTCCCGATGGCATGATCCAGTGGTAAATCGGAACATGAAAAGTTCCAGATCGGAATCCCTGAATCGGAGCCTGTTCCATGCACGACCTCGACCTGAAGACGCTGCGGCTGCTGGTGGCCGTCTGCGACCACGGCAACATCAAGCAGGCTGCGGCGCAGGAGCACATCGAGCCCTCGGCCATCAGCAAGCGCATCGCGCAGCTCGAGCAGCAGCTCGGCGCGCCACTGCTGGTGCGCGGGCGGCGGGGGGTGGTGCCCACACCGGCCGGCGTCGCATTGCTGGAGCACGCACGCACGCTGCTCTTCACCCTGGCGCGCATCGAATCCGACGTCGCAGCCTTCGCCGGCGGCATTCGCGGGCAGGTGCGACTGGTGGCGAGCGCGTCGGCCATTGCCGAATCGCTGCTCGACGACGTGGCCGCCTTCATGCGCGAGCCGGCGCACCGCGACATCAAGGTCGACATCGAAGAACGCTTCTCGCGCGACCTGGTGCGCATGGTGCGCGAGGGCAGCGCGTCGCTCGGCGTGTGCTGGGACAGCATTGGCTTCGAGGGCCTGCAGCACCGGCCCTACCGCCGCGACGAGCTGGCCGTGGCCGTGCACGCCGACCATCCGCTCGCGCGCAAGCGCACGCTGCGCTTCGAGCAGACGCTCGACTACGAGCATGTCGGCCTGCCGCCCGCCACCGCGGTGCACACGATGCTGCACCGTGCCGCCGCGCGCGTGGGCCGCACGTTGAGCTACCGGGTCGTCGTCTCCAACTTCGATGCGGCGCTGCGCGTGGTGTCGGCCAACCTCGGCATCAGCGTGATCCCGCGGCAGGTCAGCCTGGCCTACGTGCCGGCGGGGTCGGTCAAGGTGATCCCGCTCAATGAGACCTGGGCACGGCGGCGCTTCGCGATCTGCTACCGCGAGGCCGACAACCTGCAGCCGGCGGCGGCCAAGATGGTGGAGTTCCTGGTGAAGAAGGGCGAGGCCGACGGCTGAGAGCGCCCGGCACGCTCAGTAGAAGTCGTAAGGGCCTTCGAAGTCGCCGATGTAGCTGAGGTGGCTCACCAGGCCCTCGGTCGGGTCCCAGCGGTGCAGCATGCAGGCGGGCGGTCCCATGAAGGATGCCGGCTTCGCCTCGGGCGCGAGGCGCAGCGCGATCTCGGTGGTGGTGCTTGGGCAGGCGCAGACCACGGTGCCGGCCCAGCGTCGGAACATCGGCCGGTGCACATGGCCGCACAGCACGGCCTCGATGTGGCGGAAGGCGCCGATGACCTCGGCCAGCGGCGCCGCGTCGAGCAAGCGGTACGCGTCCATGTACGGAATGCCGGAGACGAAGGGCGGGTGGTGCAGCATCACGACGGTAGGCTTGGCCATGTCCTGCGCGAGCGTCGCCTTCAGCCAGGCCAGGCCCGCCGCATCGAGCGCGCCGTGGTGCTGGCCGGGCACGGTCGAATCGAGCGCGATGAGTCGCACGGGGTGCGTGTCGATGCAGTAGTGCAGCGGGCCGGTCGCCGGCAGGTAGGCGTGGTCGGCGAAGGCCGCGCGCAGGGGGGCGCGGTCGTCGTGGTTGCCGGGCATGACGAGGTAGGGGACCGTCAGGTCCGCCAGCAACGCGTGGGCGTGGGCGTATTCGTCGGGGTGCCCATGGTCGACGAGGTCGCCGGTCAGCACCACCAGGTCGGGGCGCACGTCGAGCGCATGCACATGCCGGATGGCGTCGCCGAGCATGCGGTTCGAGTCGGCCACGCCCTTGTAGCGCTGGCCCGCGGGGCGGATGTGCAGGTCGGAGAGTTGGCAGATGAGCAAGGCGGTTCCCGGAGGCGATGTTCCGCGAGCCTAGCAGCGCCTCGCAAATCTCAAGGCTTGCAGGTGCCGCCGACCGGCGCGCTACCGTCCTTGCACTCGGTGAGCATGGCGGACCCGCGGGGTCGCGCTGGTGCTGCGGCGTTGTCAGCGCCAGCCGAGCTCGGTCGCGTGTAGACGATCTTGCGCGTGCCCAGCGCGCAGCTGCCGACCACCTGGCCGCTGGTGTTCGCGTTGGCGTCCACGACCGTGACGCTGAAGCCGATGACGCCCGACGCAGCGATCTTCGATTCGATCTGCGCGCGGATGGCTTCGCAGTTGTCGCTGTCCTGAGCGGCGGCGTTGCCGGCCAGTGCGCAGGCGACGAGCAGCAGCCCTCGTGCATGGGTGCGTGCGGTTGCTTGGTGCATGTGTTACTTCCTTTCAGTTGCCACAGAGGTTGCCAGCATCTCGCGGCGGGCACGCAACCGAATGCTTCAGCGCGGCGCCTTGCTCGCAGCCACCTTGGCATGCCAGCGCGGCAGCCAGGTCGCCAGGTGCTCGCCGAAGCCCTCCGCGGCCGGCGACAGGTGCCGGCCCTGCGCCTGGTACAGGCAGACGGAGCGGATCGCCTCGGGCTCGACCACGCGCCGCATCACCAGCCCGAAGTGGCGTGCCAGCACCTGCACATAGGCCGGTGCCAACGTGGCAGCGAGGCCTTGCGCCGCGATCCCCATCGCGGTCGTGAGGTTGTCGACCACATCGACCGGGCCGACGCGCGAACCCTCCGGCACCGTGAGCCGCATCTGCGCCACGCTGCGTTCATGGTCGTGGCCGGCGGCCACCAGCGGCTGGTCGCGCAGGTCCTTCCAGCGCACGACCTTGCGCTTGGCCAGAGCGTGCTCGGGCGGGCACCACAGCACCCAGGGGCTGTCGAAGAGCGGGCGGCTCTGAACGCCAGCGCCGACGGGGCGGTCGGGCCCGACGGCCAGGTCGACGTCGCCGGCGGCCACGCTGTCGACCAGCTGGTCCACCGGCAGGTCGCGGATGCGGATCACGACCTTGGGCCGCTCGGCCGCGTAGTCGCGGATGGCGGCGGGCAGGGCGGTGCTGGCCAGCGCGAGCGGCGCACCGATGCGCACCACGCCGGCCGCGCGGTGGCGCACGTCGTCGGCCGCGCGCTCGGCGGCGTCGAGATGGCGCAGCACCGTCTCGGCCGAAGGCAGGAAGTCGCGACCGGCCGCGGACAGCGCGACGCGCCGCGTGGTGCGGTCGAACACGCGGAAGCCGAGGATCGATTCGAGTTCGGCCACCAACTGGCTCACCGCCTGCGCCGTGAGGCCCAGGCGCTCGGCGGCGGCGCTGAAGCTGTGCAGTTCCGCCACGCGGGCGAGGGCTTCGAGCTGGCGCAGGCTGACGCGGGACAGGGACATGACGCGATTATCAATCGCTGCTTGGCAATGGCTCCAAAAGCATTGCTTGTTGCTGCACCGGCGGCGTTCGACACTGGCGCCCGGCCCGGTGAGCGGGCCCACGACAACAGGAGACACACCATGCTTGACGCGTCGACCCACGCCGCGCTGGCGCGCGAACTGCACGAAGCGCAGCGCACCCGCGTGCAGCTCGGCCATTTCTCGTTGCGCCATCCCGCGATGACCATCGCCGACAGCTACGCCATCCAGGCCGAGTGGATGAAGCTGTGCCTGGCCGAGGGCCGCCGCGTCATCGGCCACAAGATCGGCCTGACCTCGCGCGCCATGCAGCTCGCGTCGCAGATCACCGAGCCCGACTACGGCACGCTGCTCGACGACATGCTGCTGCGCGACGGCGCCGAGGTGGAGGCCGCGCGCTTCATCGTGCCGCGCTTCGAGACCGAGTTCGCCTTCATCCTCGCCAGGCCGCTCAAGGGGCCGAACGTGACGCTGTTCGACGTGCTGAACGCGACCGACTACGTGGTGCCCGCGCTGGAACTGATCGACGCGCGCATCGCGCAGTTCGACCGCGAGACCAAGGCGCCGCGCAAGGTGCTCGACACCATCGCCGACAACGCGGCCAACGCGGCCATCGTGATGGGCGGCCGGCCGATGAAGCCCGACGCGGTCGACTGGCGCTGGGCCGGTGCGCTGCTGTTCAAGAACGGGGTGATCGAGGAATCGGGCCTGGGCGCCGCGGTGCTCAACCATCCGGGCAACGGCGTGGCCTGGCTCGCCAACAAGCTCGCGGCTTTCGACCAGGGACTGGCGGCTGGCGAGATCGTGCTCGGCGGTTCGTTCACGCGGCCGGTGCCGTGCGCGGCCGGCGATGTCTTCCATGCGGACTACGGCCCGCTGGGCTCGATCTCCGTCCGCTTCGTCTGATCGTTTGGAAGGTGCACCCATGACAACCCTCGACGTGGCCGGCATCGCCGTGTCCCCCGACCATTACATCGACGGCCGCCGCGTGCCGTCGGACCAGCACTTCGAGCTGCAGAGCCCGATCGACCAGCGCGTGCTGGGCCGCATCGCCGAAGGCACGGCCGAGCATGTCGAAGCCGCCATCGTCGCCGCGCAGAAGGCCTTCCCGGCCTGGAGCGCGATGAGCGCGGCCGAGCGCCAGCCGTTGCTCGACCGTTTCGCCGAAGAGATCGGCAAGCGCGCCGACGCCTTCTGCGCGCTGGAGAGCAACGACGCCGGCGTGCTGCTCTCGCGCATGCGTCACGGCGTGGTGCCGCGCGCCATGCTCAACATCGCGTGGTTCGCGCAACACGCGCTGACGCTGCAGGACCGGCCCATCGACACCGAGCAGGCGCACCACATCGTGCGGCACGACCCGGCCGGCGTGGTCGTGATCATCACGCCGTGGAACGCGCCGCTGATGCTGTCGACCTGGAAGCTCGGTCCCGCGCTGGCGGCCGGCAACACCTGCATCCTGAAGCCGCCGGAATGGGCGCCGCTGACCTGCTCGCTGCTGGCCGACGCGGCGCATGCGGCCGGCCTGCCGCCCGGCGTGTTCAACGTGGTGCAGGGCACCGGCGCGCGCACCGGTGCGGCACTGGTGGCCGATGCACGCATCGCCCGCGTGTCCTTCACCGGCTCGGTGCCGACGGCCAAGGCCATCGCGCAGGCGGCGGGCGCGAACCTCGTGCCCTGCAGCCTCGAGCTCGGTGGCAAGAGCCCGTTCATCGTGCTGGAAGACGCCGACCTGGATGCCGCGGCCGCGACCGGCGCGCTGATGTACCGCAACGCCGGCCAGGTCTGCCTGGCGGGCACGCGCTTCCTGGTGCATGCAAAGGTGGCCGAGGCCTTCGTCGCCGCGATGCGTGGTTACGTCGAGAAGCTGACCGTCGGCGACCCGCGCGACGCCGCGACCGAGGTCGGCCCGATCATCCATCCGCGCCAGGTCGAGCGCGTGGCCGGCTTCGTCGACCGCGCCGTGGCCGGCGGCGCGACGCTGCTGTGGGGCGGCGCGAAGCACGGCTTCGGCGCGCAGTACTACCAGCCCACGATGCTCACCGGCCTGAAGCAGAGCGACGAGATCGTGCAGAACGAAATCTTCGGCCCGGTGCTCACGCTGCAGACCTTCGCCGATGACGACGAGGCCATCGCGCTGGCCAACGGCACCGACTACGGCTTGGGCGGCGTCTGCTACGGCGAGACGTCGCACGCCACCGCCGTCGCGCAGCGCGTGCGCACCGGCTTCATCTGGGTCAACAGCTTCGGCATCCGCGACCTGGCCGCGCCCTTCGGCGGCATCAAGCGCAGCGGCATCGGGCGCGAGGGCGGCGACTGGAGCTTCGAATTCTTCTGCGACGTCAAGGACGTCGTGGTGCCGAAGAAGCCCTTCAAGGCCAGCTTCAGCCACCGCTGAGTTCATCCATCAAGGAGAAGAAACATGGGACAGATCGTCGGCGCCGCCCTGGTGTCGCACCACCCCGGCCTGATGCAGTGCGAGGAGTTCCGCCGCCTCCAGGGCGCAGGCGAGGACTCGGACCTGATCGCCGGCTATGCCCGACTGCGCGCGAAGATCGCCGAGGCGAAGCCGGATGTCGTCGTCATCTTCGACACGCACTGGTTCACCACCGGCTACCACCTGGTCGATGCCGGCCGGCACTACAGCGGCATGTACACCTCCGACGAGATGCCGTGGTACCTGCATGGCGTGCCTTACGACTACCACGGGTATCCGGCGCTGGCGAAGGCCATCGAGACGGTGTCGCGCGAACGTGGCGGCTACAACCGCGCGATCTCGCATCCCGACCTCGGCCGGCAGTACCCGACCATCAACCTCGTGAAGCACCTGGGTTTCGAAGAGCCGGCGATGCCCGTCGTCACCGTCAGCTCGTGCCAGAACTGCGAGTGGCCGCACTTCCTGGCATCGGGCGAAGCGATCGGCGAGGCCATCGCGCGCAGCGATCTGCGCGTGCTGCTCATTGCGTCGGGTGCGCTGAGCCACAAGTTCAATGGCATCGACTGGAAGCCGAACCATCCGCGCATCTTTCACGAGAGCAACGTGTCGCGGCCTGAGAACATCGAGAGCGACAAGCAGGCCATCGACCTGATGAAGCAAGGTCGGCACGATCTGATCCTCGAACGCTGGGAGGGCGACTACCGGCGCAGGCCCTGGGAAGCGTTTGGCGCGCACTACCTGCAGATGCTCGGCGCGATGGGCGGCGCGGCTTGTCGCCTGGCGGGCGAGCCGCTGTCCGCGTACGAGAACGCACGCGGCACCGGGAACATCCACGTCTGGTTCGACACGCAGCGCCTGGCGAGCCGGGCGGTGGCCTCATGACGGGCGCACCCCAGCGCCAGACGGTCGGCGTCACCGGCGCGGCGGGCCAGCTCGGGCAACGGGTGCTGGCCCATCTGAATCGGATCCGGCCGGACGGCATGCAGATTCGGGCCCTCACACGATCCCCCGCACCGCCGAGCGCCCTGGCGGCATGGGCCGATGAATTCCGCAGCGCCGACTTCGGCGGGCCGACCGAAGACCTCGCGCGTGCCTTCGAGGGGCTGGACACGCTGCTGCTGGTGTCGATCGAAGGCGAAGACGACTGGCGCGAAGCGGTGCAAGCGCGCGCCGTGCAGGCGGCGGCCCAGGCCGGCGTGCGCCGCATCGTGTACACCAGCTTCTACGATGTCGCGCCGGCCTCGCCGTCGCGGGTGGCCAAGGTTCACCGCAGCACCGAGGAAGCCATCGCACGGACGGGCTGCCAGTGGACGTTTCTCCGCAATGGGCCCTATCTGGACAACGCCGTGCTTCGCATGGCCCATGCGGCCAAACAGGGCCCCGTGTTCCGCATGGCCGCTGGCGATGCCCGCCTGCCTTTCATCGCGCGCGACGACCTGGCCTTTGCCGCCGCGCAAGCCCTGGTCGGCGAGGGTCACGACACCGGTGCCTACCGCCTCGGAGGCCCCCGACTTCTGTCCTTCCACGATCTGGCGCGCATCGTCGGCGCCAAGCTGGGGTCGCCGCTGCGTTACGAGGCCATCGACGACAGCGCCTACCAGGCCGAACTGCAGGCGATCTCGCTGGCCCCGGACATGATTTTGCGGCGCCTGGCCTACGTGCGGGCGATGCGCGAGGGCTTCATGAGCGCACTGAGCCCCGATTTCGAACGGCTCACGGGGCGACAGCCGCAGGACGCACGCGACGCGGTCGCGGCCATGGACCTGGAGGCCGATCGACCGCTGCATTGATCCGCTCGCGATTCCTCGTAACCACAAGGAGACAACGATGACAGATCCCGACCGCCGGCAGGCGATGCGCACCCTTGCATGCGCAGCGCTCGCGACATTGGCCTGGCCTGCAGGCGCCGCGCCTGCGCACGAGGCCGTTCCCCTCTTGAAGATCATGTTCGGCTATCCGCCAGGGGGCGCGGGTGACCTGGTGACCCGTGGCCTGGGCCAGAAGCTGGTGCCCGACACGGCCAAGGCCGTGGTCGTCGAATCGAAACCGGGTGCGGCGGGTCGCCTCATCATGGACACGGTGAAGGCCGCGCCGGCAGACGGCTCGGCCGTGCTGGTCACGCCGTCCTCGGTGGTGTCGATGTACCCGCACGTGTACGGCAAGCTGAACTACGACCCGTTCCGCGACCTGATGCCGGTCAGCACCATCTGCGAGTTCGTGCACGGCATCGCGGTGGGGCCGGCCGTGCCTGAATCGGTCAAGACGCTGCCGGACCTGCTGAGCTGGTTCAAGGCGAACCCCGACAGGGCGAGCGTGGGCAATCCCGGCGAAGGCTCGCTGCCGCATTTCCTGACGCTCCTGCTGGCGCGCGCCAGCGGCCTGAAGCTCGAAGCGATCGCCTATGCCGGCGGCCCGCCCGGTGTGAAAGACACGCTCGGCGGACAGGTGCCCGCCATGATCGCCACCGAAGGCCAGTTCGCCGCCTACCTGCACGACGGCAAGCTGCGCTTGCTCGCCACATCGGGCCGCCAGCGCTCGCGCTTCTCGCCGCAGGTCCCGACCTTTGCGGAGCAGGGCATCGGCACCATTCAGGTCAGTGAATGGATCGGCATGTTCGCCCCGGCCAGAACCCCGGCGCCGGTCGTCGATCGCCTGAGCACCGCCGTGCGGGAGGCGCTGCTGCAGGCCGATCTGGTCGAGAAATTCGCCGCCTACGCGATCCACCCCGTCGGCAGCAGCCCGGAGGAACTGGGTCGACGCCTGAAGGCGGATCACGACTTCTGGGGACCCACCATCAAATCCACCGGCTTCACGCCGCTGTCCTGAGAATGACCATGAACTTCGAATTTCCCTTCAACGAACTGCCGGCCGTGATGCGCGGCCCGCGCGTCGAGCGCCGCCGCGTGCTGGTGGGCGGCAGCGCCTTCTGGGGCACGGTGGTGGAGGAGGGCGCCGACGCCGGTCAGCTGCGGCTCGATGACGGACGGCTGCTCGACGCGGAGGGGCTGGCCTACCTGCCGCCGGTGTCGCCCAGCAAGATCATCGCGGTGCACATCTCGTACAGCTCGCGCAGCCACGAGACGCGCAACCAACCCAAGCCGAGCGAGACACCGACCTACTTCACCAAGCCGCCGACGGCACTCAACGGCCACGGCGGACAGATCCTGAAGCCGGCCGACGTGAAATACCTCAATTACGAGGGCGAGTACGCGGTGGTCATCGGAAAAACGTGCCGCAACGTGACGCCCGACGAGGCCTGGGACTTCATCGAGGGCTTCTGCCCTGCACTCGACATGGGCCTGCAGGACTTTCGCGACACCGACCAGGGCTCGATGTTGCGCGTGAAGGGCGCCGACACGCTGCTGCCCATCGGCCCCGGCATCGTGCGCGGCGTCGACCTGTTCGCGCAGACCTTGCGCACCACGGTCAACGGCCTGGTCGTGCAGGAGGCTGCCATCGGCGAGGAGACGATCTGGGGGCCGCACTATGTGATCGCCGACATCGCACGCCACATCACGCTCATGCCCGGCGACGTGATCCTGATGGGCACGCCGTGCCACTCGCGCTCGGTCGATGCGGGCGACGTGGTGGCCTGCGAGATCACCGGCATCGGCCGGGTCGAAGGCACGGTGGTGGCCATCGATGCGCCGCGCGCCAGCGCGCTGGGCGTGGGCCATGCGCCGACCGACACGCCCGAGGTGCGCCGCGTCGCGCTGGGCTTCGACGAGCGCGTGCCGGAGCGCTTGAAGAGCAACCTGCGGCGTGCCAAGGGCGCGCGGGCCGAAGAAGGCGAGAGCATGCCGAGGCCTTAAAATGTGCCCCGCGTTGCAGGCGTCCCGGCTGCAGCGCGTTTTTATTTCACCGGGGCCATGTCGAGGAACACCATGTACAAAAACCTCGTGGCCGCGCTCGCGGCTGCCTGTTGCTTTTCGTCTCCCGCTTTTTCACAGACCGCACCGGTTGCACCGCCGTTGAAGATCGGCTTCGTCTACGTCGCGCCGCTGGCCGACGCCGGCTGGGTGCACCAGCACGACGAGGGCCGCCAAGCCGTCGAGGCCGCGCTGGGCGCCAAGGTGAAGACCACCTTCGTCGAGAACGTGCCCGAGGGCGCCGATGCCGAGCGCGTGATTCGCGACCTCGCCCAGCAGGGCAACAAATTGATCTTCACGCCCAGCTTCGGCTACATGGAGCCGACGTTGAAAGTGGCGAGAGACTTCCCCGACGTGAAGTTCGAATCGGTCACCGGCTACAAGACCACGCCCAACGTCTCGGCCGCCAATGCGCGCTACTACGAGGGCCGCTACCTGGCCGGCGTCGCCGCGGGCCGCATGACGAAGACGCACGTGGCCGGCTATGTCGCGGGCTTCCCGATCCCCGAGGTGCTGCAGGGCATCAACGCCTTCACGCTGGGCATGCGTTCGGTCGACCCGAAGGCGCAGGTCAAAGTCGTGTGGCTCGACGCCTGGTTCGACCCGCCGAAGGAGCGCGACGCGGCCATGACCCTGTTCAACCAGGACGTCGACGTGATCGCCTTCCACACTGGCTCGACCGCCGTGATGGCCGCCGCGCAGGAGCGCGGCAAGATGGCCGTGGCCTACCACTCCGACATGCGCAAGGTTGCGCCCGACGCGCAGATCGTCGCCGTCACGCACCAGTGGGGCGGCTACTACACGCAGCGCGCCCGCGCGGTGCTCGATGGCAGCTGGAAGCCCGGCAACGTCTGGGGCGGCGTGAAGGAAGGAATGATCCGCGTCGGTGACTTCGGCCCCAAGGTGCCCAAGCCGGTGCAGAACGAGGTGCTGGCGCGGCAGCAGGACATCGCCGCCGGCAAGCTGCGGCCCTTCGCCGCCGCGGCGGCGGACGTGCACGACAACGAAGGCCATGTGGTGATCGCCAAGGGCAGTGCGCTGACCGACGAGCAGATCCTCAAGATGAACTGGCTGGCCGAGGGCGTGCAGGGGCGCGTGGCGCGCTAGCCGAGCCGTTCGACCACGAAGTCGACGAAGGTCCGCAGCTTGGCGCTGGGCCGCGCTTCGGGCCATCGAACGATGTGCACCCGGCGCGTCGGCAGCGCCCAATCGGGCAGCAGCTGAACCACCTGGCCCGAGGCCAGGGCGGGGCCGAGCAATGCATCGGCCTGCACGATCACCCCCACGCCTGCCATGGCGGCAGCCAGCAACGCTTGCCCGTTGTTGGTGGTGAGCGGCCCGCGCACCGGCACATGCACGGTCTGGCCGTCGCGCGTGAAGCGCCATGAATGGTTCGGCCCCCAGGTGGCAAAACCCAGCAGCGGGAAAGCCTCGAGTTCCGACGGATGGCGGGGCTGCCCGTGTTGTGCGACCCAGGCCGGGCTGGCGACCGCGAACATGCGCGCGAGCGCGAGCGGACGCGCGATGAGCCCTTCATCGACCGCCGCCCCGGAGCGGATGCCGCAGTCGAAACCCTCTTCGGCCAGGTCGACCACGCGGTCGTTGAGCACCAGGTCCACCTTCACCTGCGGGTAGGTGGCGATGTAGTCGCCGATTACCGGCGTGAGCCGGTGCGCGCCATAGGCCACCGGCGCGGTGACCCGCAGCACGCCCTGCGGCATGGCGCGCAGCGATTCGGCGACGCCGTCGGCCAGGTGCACGCTGGCCAGCACGTCGCGGCAGCGCTCCAGGTAGGCCGCACCGATCTCGGTGAGCGCGTGGCGGCGCGTGGTGCGCTCCAGCAGGCGCGCCCCCAGCTGTGCTTCGAGCGCGCGAATGTGCTTGCCGACCATCACCGCCGACAGGTCGAGCGCCTCCGCTGCAGCGGCGAAGCTGCCCGCGTCGACCGTGGCGGCAAAGACCTCCATGGCGCGTAGCTTGTCCATATTGCGAACCCTGAGTTTCGAATGACCGAACCAGATGGCAATTTATCAAATCCATGGTTCGCAAAACAATGGCCGCTTCCTGATTCACTTTGGCGAGGTTCTCCATGAAGGTTCTTGTTGTGGGCGCGACGGGCGCTGTGGGCAGCGCGGTGGCACAGGCACTGGCCGCACGCGGGCACGAGGTGGTGCGTGTGGGCCGTACGCGCGGCGATCTGCAGGTCGACATCACGAGCGACGCCAGCGTCGAGGCGCTGTATGCGGCGGTCGGGCGTGTCGATGCGATCGTCTCGACGGCGGGTGGCCTGTTCTTCGGGCCGCTGGTCGAGATGACGCCGGCGAACTTCAATGTCGGCCTGCAGGACAAGCTGCTGGGCCAGGTGCGGCTCGCGTTGCTTGGCCAGCATGTGTTGCATGACGGGGGTTCGATCACCTTGACCACGGGCGTCGCGGCCGACGACCCGGTTCGCGGGGGAGGCAATGCGGCCGCCGTGAATGCGGCGGTCGAGGGTTTCGTGCGGGGCGCGACGATCGAGCTGCCGCGCGGGCTGCGCATCAATGCGGTGAGTCCGACGCTGTTGACCGAATCGTCGGCGGCCTATGGGGCGCTTTTTCCTGGCGTTGAAACCGTACCGGCCGCGCGCGTCGCGCTGGCGTACGTGCGTAGCGTCGAAGGACCGCTGACGGGGCGCGTGTTCCGCGTGTGGCACTGAGCGGGCGCGCTGCTTGCGCCACCAGCACGTGGTGAAGCCCGCACTCGGCGATGGACGGGGAGGGGCCGTACAAGCTCCAGAACGAATCGCATTCGGTGTATGGCACTGATATGCGCATGGAAATTGCGGCGACGCGGGGCTGGATTACCCTCCGCAGCCACGATGAAAAATGCCTACCGCGCCTCCCTCCTGCGATTCGACGACGCCGGTCGTCCCCTGTTCGACGACGACGGCCTGCTGGTCGTCGCGCCCGATGCCACCGGCCGCCAGCGGGTGGTCGATGCGGGCAGCTACCCAGAGGTGGCACCGAGGCATCCCGATGCCACGGTCACGCACTGGCCGGGGCGCATCCTGGCACCGGGCTTCGTGGACATGCACATCCACTTCCCGCAGACCGACATCATCGGCGCGCCGGCCGACGGGCTGCTGCCCTGGCTGGAGAACTACACCTTTCCCGCAGAAAGCCGATTTGCCGAGGCCGCACATTCTGAAGCCGTCGCCGAGGTGTTCTTCGACGAGCTGATGCGCAATGGCGTGACCACATCGCTGACCTTCGCGACTTCGCACGTCGCGTCGGTGCAGGCCTTCTTCGCATCCGCCCAGCGCCGCGGTCTGCGCATGATCACCGGCAAGGTGCTGCAGGACCGCCATTCGCCCGACGGTGTGCGCGACGAAACGGTGCAGAGCCTCGTCGATACCGAATCGCTGATCCGGCAATGGCACGGCGTCGACCGCCTGGGTTACGCCATCACCCCGCGCTTCGCGCCCACCAGCACCGACGCGCAGTTGCGCGGTGCCGGCGAGTTGGCGGCGAAGTACCCCGACACCTGGATCCACTCGCACGTCGCCGAGAACAAGGACGAAGTGACATGGGCGCGCGAGCTGTTCCCGCATGCGCGTTCGTACCTGGAGGTCTACCACGGCTTCGGCCTGATGCGCGAGCGCGCCGTGTACGCCCACTGCATCCATTTCGACGACGACGACCGCCGCCTGATGCGCGCCACGCAGACGGCCACGGCCGTGAGCCCGACCAGCAACCTGTTCCTGGGCAGCGGCTTCTTCGACTTCGAGGGCGCCGACCGCATCGGCTACCGCTATGGTCTGGCGAGCGACGTGGGCGGCGGCACCAGCTTCAGCCCCTTCGCGACCATGATGGCCGCCTACTACGTCGGCCGCGAAGGCCAGACCAAGCCGGGCATCAGCATCGCGCCGTCCGAACTCTGGTGGCGCCACACCGGCGGCGCAGCCGAGGCGCTGGGGCTGGCGGGCGTGATCGGCAACCTGCAGCCGGGCTGCGAGGCCGACTTCGTCGTGATCGACCCCAAGGCGACGCCGCTGCTGGCGCGCAAGACCGGGCTGGCGGCCAACCTGGAAGAGCTGCTGTTCGCGATGATCGTGCTGGGCGACGACCGGTTGATCGAGCGCACGGTGATCTCGCAGGCACTGCCCGCCTGACCCGGTGGCCCGCGCGGGCTGCCTAGAATGGCGGCCCCGAGGAAGGACCCTGACATGACCATCAAGAGCGACAAGTGGATCCGGCGCATGGCCGAGCAGACCGGCATGATCGAGCCCTTCGAGCCCGGCCAGGTCCGCGAGCGCGAGGGCCACAAGATCATCAGCTACGGCACGTCGAGCTACGGCTACGACATCCGCTGCGCGCCCGAATTCAAGGTCTTCACCAACATCCACAGCACGGTGGTCGACCCGAAGAACTTCGACGAGAAGAGCTTCGTCGACATGCAGGGCGACTACTGCATCATCCCGCCCAACAGCTTCGCGCTGGCGCGCACGGTCGAGTACTTCCGCATCCCGCGCAACGTGCTGACCATCTGCCTGGGCAAGAGCACCTACGCCCGCTGCGGCATCATCGTCAACGTCACGCCCTTCGAGCCCGAATGGGAAGGCTACGTGACGCTCGAGTTCAGCAACACCACGCCGCTGCCCGCCAAGATCTACGCGGGCGAGGGCTGCGCGCAGGTGCTGTTCTTCGAAAGCGACGAGGTGTGCGAGGTCAGCTACAAGGACCGCGGCGGCAAGTACCAGGGCCAGAGCGGCGTGACGCTGCCGAAGGCCTGATCAGCGCATCGGTCGGAGGCCGGGTGGCGTCCGATTCGCAGGCCGGCTGCGGTCCTACAACGCCTTGCGCTTCCCGGCGCAATCCGCAGCGACAGTCAGCGGCACCATCGGTAACTGGACGTACACGCTGTACGGAGTCGAGGAGCCGACAATGAATTCCCAGGAACAAGGGCGCGCCGAGCGCCCCATGACGCCTTACCGCTGGCTGCTGGCCGCGGCGTTGCTGTCGATCATGCTGGTGCAGATGGTCGCGATGGTGCTGGTCACCCGCTCGCAGGTGCAGCGGGCCGAGGTGCGTGAAGCGGCGGAACGCAGCCAAGGCCGAACGGCGGGATCGACGGCGATCGCGTCGTCTGGCGCCCGTCCGCTCGAAGCGTCCAGCAACGGTTTGATCACGGTCGGGCTCTCCGCCGCGCGTTGAGCGCGTAGGATCGCGCCACGCCCGCCATGCAGGCGGCTGTCAAGGAGAGCGTCATGCGGTGGGAAGGCAACGAACAGTCGGACAACGTCGAAGATCGCCGCAGCGGTGGTGGTGGCGGCGGGTTTCCCATCGGTGGGCGCAGCGTCGGCATCGGCACCGTGGCGGTCGCGCTCGTCGCGGGATGGATCTTCGGCATCAACCCGCTCACCGTGCTGGGCTTGCTCACCGGTGGCGAGTCCGCACCCCAGGTGCAGCAGGGGCCGGCACAGAAACCGCCGCCCGACGACCGCGAAGCGGCCTTCGTCTCCACCGTGCTCAAGAACACCGAAGTCGTCTGGACCCAGGCGTTCCAGCAGAACGGTGGGACCTACCAGCCACCGCGTCTGGTGCTGTTCCGCGGGGCCACGCCGACGGCCTGTGGCACCGGTCAGTCGGCCATGGGCCCGTTCTACTGCCCCGGCGACAAGAAGGTCTACATCGACCTGGGTTTCTTCGAGACGCTCAAGCGCGACCTCGGCGCGCCGGGTGAATTTGCCCAGGCCTACGTGATCGCGCACGAGGTCGGCCACCACGTGCAGGACGAACTCGGCATCACCGCCAAGGTCGACGGCATGCGCGGCCGGCTCAGCCCCACCCAGAACAATGCGGTCAGCGTGCGCGTCGAACTGCAGGCCGACTGCTTCGCCGGCGTGTGGGCGCACCACTCGCAGCAGTCCAAGCAGTGGCTGGACCCGGGCGACATCGAGGCGGCCATGAACGCCGCGCAGAAGATCGGCGACGACGCGCTCCAGCGCTCGGCCGGCCGTGCCGTGGTGCCCGACAGTTTCACCCACGGCACCAGCGCCCAGCGCCAGCGCTGGTTCGGCACTGGCTACAAGAGCGGCAGCATGCAGACCTGCGACACCTTCGCCGCCAAGCAGTTGTAACGCGACGCGGGGTGGCCTTGGGCTGCTCCTCATTCGATAGCGGATCGGCGAGTCACCGCACTGTCATTGTCGTTTTTTGCCGCGGTGCGACAATAGCGGGCTTCATGACAAGCTCCTTTTCCAATCTTTCGCTGGCAGAACCGCTGGCGCGCGCCGTGGCCGAAATGGGCTACGAGACCATGACACCGATCCAGGAGCAGGCCATTCCGGTCGTGTTGTCCGGGCAGGACGTCATGGGCGCCGCGCAGACCGGCACCGGCAAGACGGCCGCCTTCTCGCTGCCGCTGTTGCAGCGAATGCTCAAGCACGAGAACAGCTCCACCTCGCCCGCGCGCCACCCGGTGCGTGCGCTGGTGCTGCTGCCCACGCGCGAACTGGCCGACCAGGTCGCCCAGCAGGTCAAGCTGTACGCCAAGTACACCAACCTGCGTTGCGCTGTGGTGTTCGGCGGCATGGACATGAAGCCGCAGACGCTGGAACTGAAGAAGGGCGTCGAGGTGCTGGTCGCCACGCCCGGCCGACTGCTCGACCACATCGAGGCCAAGAACGCGGTGCTCAACCAGGTCGAGTACGTGGTGCTCGACGAGGCCGACCGGATGCTGGACATCGGCTTCCTGCCCGACCTGCAGCGCATCCTGAGCCACCTGCCCAAGCAGCGCACCACGCTGCTCTTCTCGGCCACCTTCTCGCCGGAAATCAAGCGCCTGGCGGGCAGCTACCTGCAGGACCCGGTCACCATCGAAGTGGCACGGCCGAACGAAACCGCATCGACCGTCGAGCAGCGCTTCTTCAGCGTGAGCGACGACGACAAGCGCCGTGCGCTCAAGCAGATCATCCAGCAGCGCGGCATCACGCAGGCCTTCGTCTTCGTCAACAGCAAGCTGGGCTGCGCCCGGCTGGCCCGTTCGCTTGAGCGCGAAGGGCTGCGCACCACCGCACTGCACGGCGACAAGAGCCAGGACGAACGCCTGAAGGCGCTCGACGCCTTCAAGAAGGGCGAAGTCGACCTCCTGGTGTGTACCGACGTCGCGGCCCGTGGCCTGGACATCAAGGACGTGCCGGCGGTGTTCAACTTCGACATCCCGTTCAATGCCGAAGACTATGTGCACCGCATCGGCCGCACCGGCCGTGCCGGCGCCTCGGGCCTGGCGGTGAGCTTCGCGAGCGGCGGCAACGACGCCCGTCTGGTCGCGGACATCGAGAAGTTGATCAAGACCAAGATCGAGCTCGAGCCGATGGAGTTCGAGGAAGACCGCCCGCGCGGCCGCATCAACGACGGTCGCCGCCATTGGCGCGAAGAGGGCGAGGTCGAGGCCGGCGATACGCGCGAGGTGCTCGACACGCTGGAAGCGCCGCGTGAGCGCGCCGAGCCGTCGCGCGAGCAGCGTGCGGTCGATACGCGCTCGCCGCGCGGCGGTGGCCGTCCGCACCGTGCGCCTGCCGCCCCGCGCGATCCGTTCTTCGAGCAGCCCTACGAAACACCCGAGCGCGAAGCCGCGCCCACGTGGGAAAGCACCGCCAAGGGCGGACCCGCACGCGGCATCTCGAGCAACATCAAGCCCAAGCGCAAGGTCGCCGCGCTCTTCAAGAGCAGCGAGCCGAGCTGATCCGCGCTTGTGCTGAATGAACAACGGGCCCCTCGGGGCCCGTTGCGTTTTCAGAGGACCTTGAAGTGGTGCGTCCCGTCGCGCCCCAGTTGCTCGACCAGGCCGAACTCCCAATCCAGGTAGGCCTGCATGGCTTCGGGCGACGCGTCGGTGCCTTCGTAGGGGCGGCGATAACGCTGCGCGCCCACCGTGTGAGCAACCGATGGCGCACCGGTCTCGCTCCACGCGCTGGCGGGTGCCACCGGATCGACCACGACCACCTCCCAACCCATCTGTGCGAGCCACGAGGCCGTCATCGAAGCCCGCACACCGTCGTCGTCGGCCAGCACGATGCGCGCGCCGCGCACCGGCACGGCGTGATCGGTCTCCTGCACCAGTTGGCCGCCGGGCGCGCTGGCGAAGCCGGGCAGATGACCGGCGGCGTACGCCTCGGGCGTGCGCACGTCGAAGCGGTAGACGGTGCGCGCGGGCGACGTCAGCGTTCCCAGCGCATCGAGCGCGACCCAGCGCACGCCGGCGCGCTCGGCCACGGCACGGGCCGCGGCCTGCGCTTCGGCGCGGCGGGCGGCGCTCACCGCCGGCGCCTGGCGCGACGCACCGGTGTCGAGCACCTGGCCGGCCAGCTTCCAGCCGATGGTGCCGTTGCGAAGCGCCGCCACCGGGTTCGGCAGGCCGGCGTTCACCAGCGACTGCGTGCCGATGATGCTGCGCGTGCGGCCGGCGCAATTCACGATCACCTGCGTCTTCGGATCGGGCGCGAGCTCGCGCGCACGCAGCACCAGCTCGGCACCCGGCACGCTGGTCGCGCTCGGGATGCTCATGGTGCGGTACTCGTCGAAGCGGCGCGCGTCGAGCACCACCACGTCGGCCTTCGCGTCGATCAGCGCTTTCACCTCCTGCGCCGACAGCGAGGGCGTGTGCCGCTCGTGCTCGACCAATTCGCCGAAGGACTTGCTCGGCACGTTGACATCGCGGAACAGCTCGCCGCCTGCGGCGCGCCAGCCTTCGAGCCCGCCGTCGAGCGCATGCAGGTTCGTGTAGCCCAGTGCCGAGAAGCGCTCGGTGGCGGCCGGCACGCGGTCGACGCCGTCCTGCTCGCCGTACAGCACGATGAGCGTGTCGCGCCGCGGAATGCGCCGCGCCGCATCGCGTTCGATCAGGTCGAGCGGCAGGTTTGCGGCCCACAGCGGATGGGCCTGCGCGAAGGGGTGTTCCTCGCGCAGGTCGATGAGCGCGATCTCGTCGCGCGCGAGCAGGTGCCGACGGACGTCGGCGAAGGAGAGCGTCGAGAGGGTCATGCGTGGCGCAGTTCGGCGGAGCGGTCCCACAGGTTGGGGAGCAGGGTGTTCGAATAGCCGGAGACGAAGGGCTTGCGCCCGCCTTCGGCCGGGTAGGTGTGGCGTCGCACCGCGCCGATGTTGGCGCCGTAGACGTGGATGCTGACCGACACGCGGTCGTCGTAGACGTTGCGCACGCGGTGCACGTCGCCGACCGTGGGCGACACCGCCTCGACATCGCCGGGCGCAAGCCGCACCGGCGCGCCCTCCGGCACGGCGCGGCCGTCGCGTTCGACGTACGCCTGGCTTTCCTCCGCGCCGCGCAGCATGCCGATCAGGCCCCACACGGTGTGGTCGTGCACCGGCGTGGCCTGGCCCGGCCCCCAGACGAAGCTCACGACCGAGAAGCGCTCGGTCGAGTCGGCGTGCAGCAGGTGCTGCTGGTAGTAGGTCGGGTGCGGCTGTGCGAAGGCCTCGGGCAGCCAGTCGTCGCGGACGACCAGCGTGCGCAGCAGGGCACTGCCTTCCGTGAGGATGCGCGGCTCGTCGGGGTGCGTGTCGAGCAGCCGGCCGAAAGCCATGACGAAGTCACGCAGCGGCGCGATGGGGGAAGTCTCGATCGTGGTCGTCATCCGCGGATTCTCATCGGTTCAGCGCTGCCTTGCCTGCCGCCACGAGGATCGCGTCGTTCTGCGGCGTGTGGATGCGGCTGCACAGCACGTCGCGGTGATGTCGCTCCAGCGGGTTCTGGCGCGACAGGCCGTGGTTGCCGCTCAGTTGCAGGGCGATCTCGACGGCACGGATCGCGTTCGCCGTCACGCTGTACTTCAGGAGGCCGCTGTCCGTGACAGATGGCGTGCGACCGGCGTCGACCTCGGCGGCGGCGTGGTCCAGCAGCACGCGGTTGGTGCGCAGCAGCGCCTGGATGTCGCCGACCTGTTCCTGCACCCGCGGCAGGCTGGCCAGCGGGGCGCCGAGGCTGCCCGGCGCGCGCGCCTGCAGGAAGCCGATCAGCCAGGCCTCGGCCGCGCGCGCGACGGCGTCGTAGAGCGACCCGAGCAGCACGACCATCCAGGCCTGCTGCTGGGCATAGGCGTCGGCGTCCGCCGCGCTGCCGTTGCCGGGAATCCAGGCCTCCGGTGCACGCAGGTCGACCGCGTGGTCGAGCGGAATCTTGACGTCCTCGAACACCACCTCGTGGCTGCCCGAGGCGCGCAGGCCCAGGTGGTCCCAGCTCTCGATCACGCGGATGCCGGGCGCGTCGCGCGGCACCAGGAAGACGCCGACCTGCGGCGCCGGGTCGTCCGTGCGGCCCCACACCGACAGCCAGCGCAGGCCCTCGATACCGGTCGTGTAGAGCTTGTGGCCGTTGATCGTCCAGCCCTCCGCCGTGCGCGTTCCGACGGTGCCCGGCAGGCCGCCGCGTGCCGGCGAGCCCAGCGCGGGCTCGACGCGCAGGGCGTTGATGAGCGCGCCGTGCGCCGCCGTGTCGCGCGCCACGCGTTCGCGCAGGTGGGGGGGCCAGCGGCTGTCGGCGCGGCCGATCGCCTGGTGCTGCAGGTAGGTCATCGTGAGGATCAGCGCCGTCGCCGGCTCGCCGCGTGCGACGGCGCCGATCACGCGGCGCGCCTCGGCCAGGGTGGCGCCGCGCCCGCCGAGGGTAGCCGGGACCGTCAGCGCGACCAAGCCGTGGCGTTGCAGCGTTGCGAAGTTGTCGTGCGGGAAGCGGCCCGCGCGGTCGTAGTCGGCCGCGGTGGCGGCGAACTGCGCGCTCAGCGGGGCCAGCAGGGCGTCGTCGAGGGGTCGCCTGACGGGGGTCGACGGAGCGAGAGCCGTGGCAAGGGGCGAGGGCGCAGGCCTGGGCGGAGCGATGGAACTCATGGCCGCGACGGTAGACCCGCGCAGGTTGCCGGCCAACAAAGTTTCTCGCCTATCGATGTGCGTTTTTCTGCGTTGGGTTTCGGCCGCGCGCGGCTTACGGTCTCGTCCCTGTCATCCATCGACCCGAGGACCGCCATGCCTTCCCATCCTTCCAACACCTGGTCGCGCCGCACCTGGCTGCAGAGTGCCGCTGCCACGGCGATCGGCGCCAGCCTGCCGTTCGCCGCGCACGCCGTATCGCCGGCATCGGCTGCCACCGACCTCTCGGGCCTGACCTTGCGCGTCGCCGTCTACAAGGGCGTGTGGCGCCCGCTGCTGCAGGCGGCGGGTGAGGCGAACACGCCCTACAAGATCGACTGGCGCGAACTCAACAATGGCGTGCTGCACATCGAGGCGATCAACGGCGATGCGCTCGACATCGGCTCGGGCAGCGAGATCCCCGCGACCTTCGCCGCGCGGCAGAAGGCCAATGTGCGCTTCATCGCCGCCTCGCACGAGGACCTGAACAACCAGGTCACGCTGGCGCGCAAGGACGCGCCCATCCACAAGATCGCCGATCTCAAGGGCAAACGCGTCGGCTACGTGCGTGCGACTACGGCGCACTACTTCCTGAGCAAGCAGCTGGCGGAAGCGGGCCTGGGCTTCGACGACATCCAGGCCATCAACCTGACGCCGGCCGACGGCCTCTCGGCCTTCGCGCGCGGCGACCTCGATGCCTGGGCCATCTACGGCTACAACGGCCAGATCGCGCGCACCCAGTACGGCGCCCGCACCATCAAGACCGGCAAGGGCTACCTGTCGGGCAACTTCCCGGTCTATGCCAATCCACGCGCCATCGACGACCCGCGCCGGCACGCGGCCATCACCGACTACCTGCTGCGCGTGCAGCGCGCCTACGCCTGGGCCAACCGCAACTACCTGGCGTATGCCAAGGCGCAGTCGGCCGAGACCCGCGTGCCGGTGGGCGACCTGGTCGAGCTCTTCAACGGCCGCAGCGACGACTACGCGCTCGGCCCGGTGACCGAGGCCATCGTGCGCAGCCACCAGGAGGTGGCCGACACCTTCCAGCGCCTGGGCGTGCTCGACGGGCCCGCCAACGTCGCGCCTTTCTGGGACCGCAGCTTCGACCGCGCGCTGGCCGCCGGCGCGCGCGGCTTGTCGGCTGCCTGATCCTTTTGATCATTCCCAAGAACCATCGAACGAGGACCCCCATGAGCCACGACAGCCCCATCGAATTCATCGGCATGATCCAGACCCAGAAGGTCTCGGAGATCCACGCGGCCAAAGGCCCGGCGATCGACCGCGACTACGTGCGGGCCTTCGCGCAGGCGCACGAAGAGGCCGGCTTCGACCGCGTCCTGGTGCCGCACCATTCGACCGGCCCCGATGCGACGCTGACCGTCGCCTACGCCGCCTCGGTCACGGAGCGCATCCACTTCATGCTGGCGCACCGGCCGGGCTTCGTGTCGCCCACGCTGGCGGCGCGGCAGTTCGCGTCGCTCGACCAGTTCAGCGGTGGCCGGCTGGCGGTGCACTACATCTCGGGAGGCTCCGACGAGGAGCAGCGGCGCGACGGCGACTGGCTCGACCACGACCAGCGCTATGCGCGCACCGACGAGTACCTCGAAGTGCTGCGCAAGGTCTGGACGGCCGACAAGCCCTTCGACCACCAGGGCGCGCACTACCACGCCGAGAAGGCGTTCTCGGAAGTGAAGCCGGTGCAGACGCTCAATGGCAAGCCGCACGTGCCGGTGTACTTCGGCGGCGCGTCGGCGGCCGCGATTCCCGTGGCGGGCAAGCATGCGGACGTGTATGCGCTGTGGGGCGAGTCGCTCGACCAGGTGCGCGAGCTCACCGGCCGCGTGCGGGCCGAGGCCGCCAAGCACGGCCGCAGCGTGCGCTTCTCGGTGTCGTTCCGGCCGATCCTGGCCGAGACCGAGGCGAAGGCCTGGGCCCGCGCCGACGCGATCCTGGCCGAGACGACGCGCCTGCGCGTCGTGCAGGGCTTCGGCCGCGGCGGGCCGCAACAAAGCGAGGGCGCCAAGCGCCTGCTGGCCGCGGCGGAAAAGGGAACGCGGCTCGACAAGCTGCTGTGGACCGCCGTCGCGCAGGAGATCGGCGGTCGCTCCAACAGCACCGCGCTGGTCGGCACGCCCGAGCAGGTGGCCGATGCGCTGCTCGACTACTACGACCTGGGCGTGACCACCTTCCTCATCCGCGGCTTCGATCCGCTGGAAGACGCGACCGACTACGGCCGCGAGCTGATCCCGCGCACCCATGCGCTGGTGGCCGAGCGCATCGCTGCGCAAAGGAAGACGGCATGAGCGCCGTTTTGTCGATCGACCGCAAGTCGCCACTCGCGCTCAACCCGAACCCGAAACAGAAGTTCTGGTTCGACCCCACACCACGCCGCACCAGCGTCGAGGCCGAGCGCCGCCATCGCCAGGAGCGCCTGGCGGGTGCCTTCCGCCTGTTCGCACGCTTCGGTTTCGCGCAGGGCCTGGCCGGGCACATCACCGCGCGCGACCCCGAGCTCACCGACCACTTCTGGGTCAACCCGCTGGGCGTGCACTTCTCGCGCATCAAGGTGTCGGACCTGCTGCTGGTCAATGCGCGCGGCGAGACCGTGATCGGCGACCGGCCGCTCAACAAGGCGGCCTTCGCGATCCATGCGGCCATCCACGAGCACAACCCGAAGATCATCGCGGCGGCCCACACGCACTCGACCTACGGCAAGGCCTGGTCGACGTTGGGCCGCAAGCTCGACACGCTGACGCAGGACGCTTGCGTGTTCCACGGCGACGTGGCGCTGTTCGACGACTTCACCGGCATGGTGGTCGACGGCAGCGAAGGCGAGCGCATCGCCAAGGCGCTGGGCGACGGCAAGGGCGCGATCCTGAAGAACCACGGCATCCTGACCGCCGGCCCGACGGTCGAGGCCGCCGCCTGGTGGTACATCGCGCTCGACAACGCCTGCCACACGCAACTGCTGGCCGAAGCCGCCGGCACGCCGCAGCCCATCGACGAAGCGACCGCGCAACACACGCACGGCCAGATCGGCGGCCCCGAGGGTGCGCTGCATTCTTTCGAGAGCCTGTACGAAGGCCTCGTCGAAGCCGAACCCGAACTCCTTGACTGACCTGATCGGCCAACATCCATGAACACTTCTCTTTCCCGCCGCAGCGTGCTGCGTGCCGGCAGCGCCGCCGCCATCGTGGCCTCCGGCGGCCTCATCGCGTCGCGCGCCTGGTCGCAGCAACGCAAGCTGACCTTCGCCTGGAACGCGTCGGCCTTCTGCCTGTCGCCCGTGGTGGTCGCGCAGGAGCGCGGCTACTTCGAGAAGAACGGCCTGCAGGTCGATCTGATCAACTACACCGGCTCGACCGACCAGCTGCTGGAGTCGCTCGCGACCGCCAAGGCCGACGCGGCGGTCGGCATGATCCATCGCTGGCTCAAGCCGTTGGAAGCCGGCTTCGACGTGAAGATCGTCGGCAGCTCGCACGGTGGCTGCGTCCGGCTGGTGGGCGTGAAGGAAGCCGGCATCACCGACCTGCAGAAGCTCAAGGGCACGACCATCGGCGTGTCCGACATCGCGAGCCCGGGCAAGAACTTCTTCTCGATCCTCTTGAAGAAGAACGGCATCGACGCCGACAAGGACGTGACCTGGCGGCAGTACCCGGCCGACCTGCTCGACATCGCGGTGAACAAGGGCGAGATCCAGGCGATCGCCGATGGCGACCCGACGCTCTACCTGATCGAGAAGCGCAACAAGGGCCGCTTCGTCGAGCTCGCAACCAACCTGTCGGGCGAATACAAGGACAAGGTGTGCTGCATCGTCGGCGCGCGCGGCGAGCTGGTGCGCAAGGACAAGCCGACCGTCGCAGCGCTCGTCCGCTCGATCGTGCAGGCCTCCGACTTCGTCGCCGAGAACCCCAACGAGTCGGCCAAGCTCTTCGCCAAGTACTCGCCCAAGGTGCCGGTGGAGGACCTGCAGGCGCTGCTGGGCACGCTGACGCACGGGCATCACCCGACGGGCAAGAACCTGCGCGACGAGGTTGAGTTCTATGCGCGCGACTTCAAGTCGGTGGGCGTGCTGAAGCCCTCGACCGATCCGGTGAAGCTCGCCAATCACGTGTCGGTGGACGTGCTCGCATGACGACCGCCGACCAGGTCTTGGGCCACCGGCTCGAGCGGCCCGGTGTTCCGGGCGCCCGCGCTGCTGCAGCGACCGCGCCGCGCACTGCAGCGCTGCCGGCCTCGCTGCAGGACATCGCCGTCACCGGCCTCTGGCGCACCGGGCTGGTGGCCGCCGTCGCATGGCTGGCGCTGGGCGCGCTCACGCTCTACTGGCCGAACAAGGAGGTCGGCTTCAGCGACTGGGCCTTCACGACCGAACTCGGCGTGGCCGCGCTGGTCGTCGGCGTGTTGCTGCTCGTCGTCGCCGTCCTCGGTGCCAACGCGGGCCGCATCGGCCGCACGCTGCGGCCCGCCGGGCAATGGCTGATCGCCGCGCCGCTGCTGCTCGCGCTGTGGGAAGCGTTGACGGCCAAGCTCGGCGCGCTGCCGCCGCCTTTCTTCGCGCCGCCGCAGAGCCTGATTGACGTGGCGTATGAAGACTGGGCGCGGCTGGGCCTGTCGACCGCGCATTCGCTGCGGCTGCTGGCGCATGGCTTCGTGCTGGGCGCGCTGGTGGGCTTCGGCACGGGGGTGTGGATCGGCTGGTCGCGCATCGCGGGCTACTGGGTGCACCCGGTGCTGCGCTTTCTCGGGCCGGTGCCCGCGTCGGCGCTGCTGCCGCTGGCCTTCTTCTTCGCGCCGTCGAGCTATGCGGCGGCGGTGTTCCTGGTCGGCCTGGCGACTTTCTTCCCGGTGGCGGTGCTCACCTGGTCGGGCGTGGCGTCGGTCAACAAGAGCTACTACGACGTGGCGCGCACGCTCGGCGCGTCGGAATGGTTCCTGGTGGTGCGCGTCGCGATTCCCGCCGCGTTGCCCCAGGTCTTCGTGGGGCTCTTCATGGGTCTGGGCGCATCGTTCTCGGTGCTGGTGACGGCCGAGATGATGGGCGTGAAGGCCGGTCTCGGTTGGTACCTGCAGTGGGCACAGGGCTGGGCCGCCTACGCGAACATGTATGCGGCGCTGCTGGTGATGGCGGTGCTGTGCTCGGGGCTCATCACGCTGCTGTTCACGGTGCGCGACCGCGCGCTGTCGTGGCAGAAGGGGACCGTGAAATGGTGAGCGTCGCTTCTGCTCCCGCCGCTGCCGAGACGACCGCTTCGCCCGGCGGCGCGCGCATCGACATCGAAGGCGTCAGCCACTGGTTCAAGCAGCAGGGCGGCGTGCTGCAGGTGCTCGACGGCATCGACCTGCAGGTGCAGCCCGGTGAGTTCGTCGCCTTGCTCGGCCCCAGCGGCTGCGGCAAGTCGACGCTGCTGCGGCTGGTCGCCGGGCTCGAGCCGGCCACCACCGGCCGCATCGCGCAGGACGGCGAACCGATCACGCGGCCCGACCCCTCGCGCATCGTCGTGTTCCAGGACCCGACGCTGTACCCCTGGCGCAACGTCTGGGACAACGTCGCGCTGGGCCTGCAGGCGCGCGGCCTGCTGAAGACGCAGCATTCGCGCGTCGACGACGCGCTGGCGCTGGTCGGCCTCACCGACTTCGCCAAGAGCTTTCCGCACCAGCTCTCGGGCGGCATGGCGCAGCGCGTGGCGCTGGCGCGAGCGCTGGTCAACGACCCGCGGCTGCTGGTGCTCGACGAGCCGCTCGGCAAGCTCGACTCGTTGACGCGCATCGCGATGCAGAGCGAGCTGGTCAACCTGTGGCAACGCGCGGGCTTCTCGGCGCTGCTGGTGACGCACGACGTGGAAGAGGCGCTGTTCCTCGCCAACCGCGTGATCGTGCTGAGCGACCGGCCGGCGCGCATCGCGGCCGAGCTGGTGGTCGACCTGCCGTATCCGCGGCATCGTGGGCATCCGCGTCTGGCAGAACTCCGGCACGAGGCATTGCGCCATCTGGGCCTGGATGCAACCTGGTGACCGGTGCCGACGACGGCTGGCTCAACGCACTGATCGGGTTGTTGCAGGGCGCGCAGGTCGTGCTGTTGCAGGCGCTCTCAGCGCTCGGACTGGTTGGAGCGAGTCACGGGCAGGCCACGTGGCCATGGGCGCTCAAGCTGTCCGGCGAGAACCTGCTGATCGACGGGGGTCAGGCGCGGCGGCTGGCGGGCAGCCTGGTTGTGATCGGGTTGGCCGTCGTCCTGTTGCTGCTGTCGCTGGTCTGGCGACGCGGCCGCGTGTGGGTGGTGGCGGCCTTGCCGTTGTTGCTGCTGGTCGCGCCCTGGCCGGACGCCCACGTGATCTGGGTCGCGGCGACACCCGCGAGTTTTCACCGGTCGCCGACCGGCTTCACGGTGCAGTCGATCGCGCAGGGCCGCACGCTTTATGCGCAGCACTGCGTGGGTTGCCATGGCGCCGACGGACGCGGGCAGGCCGCGCTGGCCGATGCCCGCTCGATGTCGCCGCCGAACCTCGCGGGACCGCTGCTGTGGCGTCGGGCCGACGGCGATCTGCTGTGGCACGTGATGCACGGCATGCGCGGCGGTGACGGCGCGCCGACCATGCCGGCTTTCGGCGAACGCCTGCGCGACGACGAGGCCTGGGCATTGATCGATTTCATGAAGGCGCAGGCAGCCGGCGAGACACTGCGTGCCACCGGCGTCTGGGCCTTGCCGGCCGCGCTGCCAGACGTCGCGGTGCGCTGCGACGGCCAGCCGCAACGCCGGCTCGCCAGCTGGCGCGGGCAACGCGTTCGCATCGTGGCGCAGGACGACGCACCCGCCGACCAGCCGGCGCCGCTCGAAGACCCGCGGCTCGTGACCGTGCGGCTCGCACCGACTGCGCAGGCGGCCGCGCGCGATGCCGGCGGTTGCGTGGTCGACGCGTCCGAGGCGGCCGATGCGTGGTCCGCCTTCGCGCTGGTCACCGGCACGCCCTCGCTGGCCGGCACCACGCTGATCGCCGACCGCGACGGCTGGCTGCGTGCGCGCAGCCGTCCGGGCCAAGCCGACTGGTCGGACGACGACCTGCTGTGCCGCACCGACACCGCGCCGCGTGCAGTGCAGACCGCCGTCGTCGCCGACGGCCTCGGCGCGCTCATCGCCCGCATGGACGCGCAACCGGTGCGCTACGTCAAGGGCGGCTTCGTTCACTGAACCCCATGTTCCCAAGGAGAAAACCATGACCCATCCTTCGCGTCGCCAGTTCGTCGCCCGCACACTCGGTGCCGGTGCCGCCTTGGCGCTCCCCGCCGTCGGCCGCGCGCAGTCGCGCCCTGTCCTGAAGGCGGGCGACCAGAAGGGTGGCCTGCGCGCGCTGCTCGAGGCGGCCGGTGCGCTCGAGGGCGTCGGCTACGACATCCAGTGGTCGGAGTTTCCGGCCGCCGCACCGCTGGCCGAAGCGCTCAATGCCGGCGCGGTCGACTCCGGCCCGATCGGCGATGCACCGCTGATCTTCGCGCTGGCTGCCGGCACGCGCGTGAAGGCGATCGGCGCGAACCGCTCCGACGCCTGCGGCACGGCGGTGCTGGTGCGGCCCGATTCCACGCTGAAGACGGCGGCCGAGCTGAAGGGCAAGAGCGTTGCGACCAACCGAGGCTCGATCGGCCACTACGTGACGCTCAAGGCCATCACCCGCGCCGGGTTGAAGCCCGAGGACGTGAACATCCGCTTCCTCGCGCCGGCCGATGCCAAGCTCGCGCTCACGCAGGGCTCGGTCGATGCCTGGGCCACGTGGGAGCCGTACACCGCGCTCGCCGAGGTGAGCGGCCATGCGCGCGTGTTGGTGAGCGGGCGCGACCTGCTGCCGGGGCTCAGCTACCTGGCGGCCACCGATGCGGCGATCGCGTCGAAGCGCCCTGTGCTGCAGGACTTCTTGCAGCGCGTGGTGCGTGCGCAGGACTGGTCGAATCGCAACGTCGACACCTACTCGGCCGCGCTGGCTCGCATCATCGGCATCCCGCCGGAAGCGGCGAAGCTGCAGTTCGCGCGACGCCAGCAGAAGTGGGTGCCGATCGATGCGCCGGTCATCGCCGACCAGCAGGGCACGGCAGACTTCTACCGGCAGGTCGGGCTGATCAAGCAGCCGCTCGACGTGAAGGGGACGTTCGACACCGGCTTCGCCCTCGTCGCAGGCTGACGGTCCGCCAACGGGCCTCAGCCCGGCTTCTGCGCTTGGTCGCAGCGCACTTCGACATGCTCGATGGCATCGAGCGTGTCGCCGATGCGCGCCGCGCTAAGGCAGCCGCCCCAGACGCAGCCGGTGTCGGTCGAGATCAGGCCCGGCCGCGCGATCCAGCCCAGCGTCGACCAGTGGCCGAAGGCGATGGTCGCGGCGGCCGCGCGGCGGTCCGGCACGTCGAACCACGGCATGAAGCCGGCGGGCGGCGCATCGGCGCTGTCCTTGGTCTCGAAGTCCATCACGCCGTCGGCGGTGCAGAAGCGCAACCGCGTCAGGCCGTTGACGATGGCGCGCAGCCGCGCGTGGCCGGTGAGCGCATCGCTCCACTGCGCCGGCTCGTTGCCGTACATGGTGCGCACGAACTCGCCCAGCGTCGGCCCGCGCAGCACCGACTCCACCTCCGCAGCCAACACCAGCGTCTGGCCGATGCTCCACTGCGGCAGCACGCCGGCGTGCACCATCAGCAGGTCGCGCCCGCCGATGGTCTGGTGCAGCGCCATCGACTGCTGGCGCAGCCAGTCGATCAGTGCGTCGCGGTCGGGCGCGTCGAGGACGCCGTCGAGCGTGTCCTTGCGCCCGGACTTGCGCGCGCCGTGCGCCACGCCCAGCAGGTGCAGGTCGTGGTTGCCCAGCAGGCTGCGCGCCGCGCCGCCCAGCCGCTGCACGCGCCGCAGCACGCCGGCCGAATCGGGCCCGCGGTTGACCAGGTCGCCCAGCAGCACGAGCGTGTCGCGGCTCGGCGAGAAGTCGATGTGGTCGAGCAGGCGCTGCAGGGCGTCGTCGCAGCCCTGCACGTCACCGATCAAGTAAAGTGCCATGTCCCCATTCTCTCCCCCGTTCATGGATGTCTTCTTGCTGGCCTTGCTGACCACGCTCAACGCGTTGTTCGCAATGTCCGAAATGGCCCTTTCCACCAGCCGTCGCGCGCGGCTCGCGGCGTTGGCCGAAACCGGGGATGCCGGCGCCGCCGCCGCGCTCAAGCTGATGGAGGACCCGACGCAGTTCCTCTCGAGCGTGCAGATCGGCATCACCTCCATTGGCATGCTCAGCGGCATCGTGGGGGAGGCTGCCTTCGCGGCGCCGCTGTCGGTGTGGATGGAAGGCGCGGGCATGGGCGCCGGTACGGCGAGCATCGCGTCGACCGCGGTGGTGGTGACCTGCATCACCTTCTTCACGATCATCTTTGGCGAGCTGGTGCCCAAGCGCATCGGCCAGCTCTACCCCGAGCCGGTGGCGCGTTTCGTGTCGCGGCCGATGCGCGCGCTGGCGACCGGCGCCAAGCCTTTCGTGCTGATGCTATCGGGCGCGACCGCGATGATGCTCAAGCTGCTGCGCATCGACTCCAACGCGGCGCGCACGGTGACCGAAGAGGAAATTTCCGCGAGCCTGGAGGAGGGCGTCGATGCCGGCGTGATCGAGATGCACGAGCACCAGATGGTACGCAACGTGTTCCACCTGGACGACCGACGGCTCAGCTCGCTGATGGTGCCGCGGGCCGACATTGAGTGGCTCGACGCCACCGACACCGTGGCGTCGAGCCTGCAGAAGGTGGCGGACGCCGGCGCCCTCAACCTGGTGCACTCGTGGTACCCGGTGTGCCGCAACTCGCTCGACGATGTGTTGGGCGTGATCAGTGTGGCGCATCTGCTGCGGCTCGGCCCGCAGCACGAAGGCACGATCGACGGCGTGGTCCAGCCCGCGCTGTTCGTGCCCGAGACGCTGACCGGCATGGAACTGCTGGAGCAGTTTCGCGTGCGGGGCGGGCGTCTGGTCTTCGTGGTCGACGAGTACGGCGTGGTGCAGGGCCTGATGACGCCGCGCGACATGCTCGAAGCCATCACCGGCGAGTTGCAGCCCACCACCACGACCGACGCCTGGGCGCGCCAGCGCGAGGACGGCGCCTGGGAGCTCGACGGGCTCATGCCCGTGTCGGAGTTGCGCGCGCGCCTGGCGATCCGCGAGCTGCCCGAGGAGGAGCGGGGGCGTTACAACACCGTCGCCGGCCTGCTGATGTCGGTGTCGGGCCAACTGCCCGTCGTGGGCGAGCGCATCGAATGCGCCGGCTGGGTCTTCGAGGTGGTCGCGCTCGACGGCCGTCGCATCGACCGCGTGCTGGCCCACGCAGGCACCGAGCCGGGCGATGAATGACGCCGAGTTTCAGTACCTGACGGGGCAGGCGCGGCCTGGGTTTCCCGCGCTCTTCGAGGAATTCGAGCGGCGCAGCGCCGAGGCGGTGCGCGGCAGCGCCTGCGAGCTCGATCTGCGTTACGGCACGGCCGAACGCTGCACCTTCGACTTCTTCGACGCCGGCCCGGCTGCGCGCGGCGTGCTGATCTACCTGCACGCCGGCTACTGGCAGTGGCGCGACAAGGCGGGCTTCCGCTTCATTGCGCCGACCCTGGTACGCCGCGGGCTGCACGTCGCGATGGTGAACTATCCGCTGTGCCCGACGGTGTCGCTGGCCGCGCTGACCGAGACCGTGCGCGCTGCCGTGCCGGCCGTGCTCGGCCGGGTCGATGCCGCGCTTCCCCTGGTCGCGATGGGGCATTCGGCCGGCGGGCATCTGGCGATGGAAATGGCGCTCACCGATTGGACCGCGCGCGGGCTGCCGATGGCCACGGTGGCCGGCGTGATCGCGCTGAGCGGTCTCTATGACCTGGCGCCGCTGGCACAGACCTCGCTCAACGAGAACCTGCGGCTCGACGCACAGAGCGCGGCCGCGGCCTCGCCGCTGTACCGCGCCGCACCCGACGGTCCGCCGCTGCTGCTGGCCGCCGGTGCCGACGAGACGCCCGCCATGCGCGAGCAGAGCCGCCGCATGCACGAGGTGTGGCTGGCGATGGGCAATCCCTCGGTGCTGCACTACGAGCCCGATGCGGACCACTTCAGCCTGCTGCAGCGCCTGGTGGCGCCGCGCAGCGCGCTGGGCCAGCAGGTCGATCTGCTGCTCGATCGCGCGCTCGACTGAGCGCCGAGTGTCCCCACGCGCCGTGGGCGCGGCGTTGACAGCGGGGGGACCAGCTTGAATAGAATGAGAATCTTTCTCATTTTCAATGATCTCAATGACGATGCCCACCACTTCGCCGTTCGGTCGCCGTTCGGCCGTTTCTGTCGCATTCGGCCTCCTGTCGCTGCAGGCCGCGGCCCAGACCCTTCCTGAAGTGCGTGTCGACGCGAGCGCGGAGAACGAATCGGCGACCTCGCCCGTCGTCGGCTATCGCGCCAAGAACGCCGTCACGGCAACCAAGACCGACACGCCGCTGTCGGAAACGCCGCAGGCCGTCACCGTCGTCACGCGCGACCAGCTCGTCGACCAGGGCGCCACCAGCCTGCAGGATGCGCTGGGCTATGCCGCGGGCGTGCGCTCCGATGCCTACGGGCTCGACGCGCGGACCGACTCCGTGCGCATTCGCGGCAGCGAGCCGAGCGTCTACCTCGACGGGCTGCGCCAGGCTTACGGCTACTACACCAGCACGACCCGCACCGAGCCTTACGCCCTCGAGCGCCTGGAAGTCCTGCGCGGTCCGGCCGGCATGCTCTTCGGTTCGGGCACGGCCGCCGGCGTGCTCAACATGGTGAGCAAGCGACCCTTGACGGAGACGCAGCGCGAGGTCGGCGTGCAGTTCGGCAACTGGGGCCGCAAGCAGATCCAGGCCGACCTGACCGGCGCGCTGACGGCCGACGGCGAGTGGTCCTACCGGCTCGTTGCACTGCAGCGCAAGTCCGACACGCAGGTTGACTACGTGCCCGACGACCGCAGCCTGCTCGCACCGTCGCTCACCTGGCGCCCGAGCGCCGCCACCTCGCTCACTTTGCAGGCCATGTACCAGAAGGACAAGAGCGGGACGAGCTCGCAGTTCCTGCCCTGGGAAGGCACGATCCTGTCGAACCCGAACGGCCGCATTCCCGCGAGCCGTTTCATCGGTGAGCCCAGCGACTACTACGACAGCGAGCGCAAGAGTTTCGGCTGGCTGTTCGAACACAAGTTCAACGACGCCTGGACCGTGCGCCAGAACTTCCGCGTGGCGCACAACGAGAACGACAACCGCTATGCCTACGGCGACTTCTTCGCCATCACGGGCGGTTGGGGTCAGGACCCGGTGAACAAGCGCCTGCTCGGCCGCATCACCGACAGCTCGCTCACACGCAACCGCATCGCCACCATCGACAACCACCTCGAAGGGCACTTCGCGACCGGCGACGTCAAGCACACCCTGCTGGTCGGTGCCGATTTCTCGCGCCAGCGCGAGAACGTGTCGAGCGGCTTCGACTACAGCGTGATCGACGCTTACGCGCCGGTGTACGGCAACCTCGTCGACCCCGAGCGCTTCGCGCTGCCGCGCACCACGCAGCGCAACGGCGGCCTGTACGTGCAGGACCAGATCAAGTGGAACCACTGGATCTTCCTGGCCGGCCTGCGCCACGACCGTGCCGTGTCAGGCGTGGAAGGCAGCGAGGACGAGAAGACCAGCGCCAACACCAAGCGCTTCGCCGTGATGTATGCGATGCCTTCCGGTTGGTCACCGTACGTGAGCTACACCGAGTCCTTCACGCCGCAGTCGGCCCGCATGGGCCAGAGCTTCAAGCCGCTGCGCGGCGAGCAGTGGGAGGCCGGCATCAAGTACGAGCCCAAAGCGCGCGCCATGGCCTTCAGTGCGGCGGTCTACGACCTGCGCGAGAAGAACCAGATCGTCGAGCCGGTGCCCAACACCTTCAACCAACTGGGCGAGACGCGGAACAAGGGCGTCGAACTGGAGGCCAAGGGCTCGATCAGCCGCGACCTGGACGTCATCGCGCACTACAACTACATCGACCTGGACGCGCAGATCGAGGGCATGCCGAAGCACCAGGCCAGCCTGTGGACCAAGTACCGCTTCGCCATCGCCGGCCTGCCGGGCTTCTCGGCCGGCGCGGGCGTGCGCTACATGGGCAATTTCCGAGATACGTCCTACGGCGGTTACGGCCCTCGCATCCCGAGCGTCGCACTGCTCGACTTCGTGCTGGCCTACGACACCGCCCAATGGCGCTATGCCCTCAACATCAACAACGCGACCGACAAGGTGTACTTCAGCACCTGCCTGTCTCGTGGCGACTGCTGGTACGGCAAGGGCCGTGAAGTGGTCGCGAGCGCGACCTATCGCTTCTGACCGCCCCCTGAAGAAATCAAAAGACGAACACCACGATGAACAGCCGAAAGATCAAGACCTGGGCCTGGGTCCACAAATGGAGCAGCCTGGTCTGCACCGTGTTCATGCTGCTGCTGTGCATCACGGGGCTGCCGCTGATCTTCCATCACGAGATCGGCCACCTGCTCGGCACCGAGGTCGAGGCGCCCAAGATGCCGGCGAACACACCGCGTGCCAGCCTCGACCGCGTGCTCGAGGTCGCGAAGGCCAAGCACCCCGATCGCGTGGTGCAGTTCGTCTCGCAGCCCGAGGACGACGACGGCCTGTGGTTCGTCACGCTCACGCCGACGCCCGCGCCCACCGACGACTTCAAGTCGGTCGCGGTCGATGCCCGCACGGCCGAGGTGTTGGCGCAGCCCAAGTTCGACGAGGGCTTCATGTACGTGATGTTCAAGCTGCACGTCGACCTGTTCGCCGGCCTGCCGGGCAAGCTCTTTCTCGGCTTCATGGGCCTGCTGCTGCTGGTGGCCATCGTCTCGGGCGTGGTGCTGTATTCGCCCTTCATGCGCAAGCTCGACTTCGGCACGGTGCGCCGCGATAAGCGGCCCCGCCTGAAGTGGCTCGACCTGCACAACCTGCTTGGCGTGGTCACGCTGGTGTGGGCCTTCGTGGTCGGCGGCACCGGGATGATCAACACCTGGGCCGACCTGGTGATCAAGTACTGGCAGTACGACCAGCTCAGCGCGCTGCTGGCGCCGTACCAGGGCCAGCCGGTCACGCCGGTGGCCGAGCGCGGCTCGGTGCAGAAGTCGCTCGACGCGGCCTACGCGCAGTCGCCGAACAGCAAGCTGTCGTTCATCGCCTTCCCCGGCACGGCCTTCTCCAGCCCGCACCACACCACGGTGTTCTTGAAGGGCAACGAGCCGTTCACCTCGAAGCTGCTGCAACCGGTGTTGGTCGATGCCAAGACCACCGAGGTCACGGCCGCGCCCAAGCTGCCCTGGTACCTGACGGCCTTGCTGGTGTCGCAACCGCTGCACTTCGGCGACTACGGCGGCATGCCGATGCAGATCCTGTGGGCGCTGCTCGACATCGCCACCATCATCGTGCTGGGCAGCGGCTTGTACCTGTGGCTCAAGCGTGGCAACAGCGTGCCGGTGCCGAAGGCGAAAACCGAGGTGGGCGAGGCGAATGGACCCGGCGGCGCGCAGCCGGTCGCCGTGATGAAGGAGGCCCGCCCATGAAGCCGCGCCATGCCTTCTGGCGCCTGTGGGGCTGGCCCCTGGTGATGGGCGTGCTCACCACCGTGGGCCTGATCTCCGCGCTGTTCAGCGACGGCGGCGCCGGGGACATGCTGGCGTGGGTCACGCTCGGCATCCCCGTCGCGGTGTGCGCCTGGTTCGGCTGGCGGCGTTCGCCGCGCTAGCCGGCCCGGCGCGGAGGTCTTACTCGACCTTGATGTTGGCGGCCTTGATCACCTGGGCCCACTTGTCGACCTCGGCCTTCTGGAAGGCGGCGATCTGCGCGGTCGTGAGGTCGGCCGGCTCCATGCCGAAGCCCTTCATCTTGTCCTGCATGTCGGGTTGCGCGAGGATCGTGCGGATCTCCTTGTGCAGCCGCTCGACGATCGGCGCCGGCGTGCCGGTCGGCACGAAGATGGCCTGCCACGACACCACCTCGAAATCGCCCAGGCCCTTGACGCCGGATTCGGCGACCGTCGGCACGTCGGGCATCGAGGTCAGGCGCTTGGCCGAGGTCACGGCGATGGCGCGCAGCTTGCCGCTCTGGATGTGGGGCGCGGCCACCACCGTGGTGTCGAACATCATGTCGACCTGGCCGCCGATCACGTCCTGAATGGCCGGGCCGCTGCCCTTGTACGGCACGTGCGTGAACTTCACGCCCGACTTGTAGGCGAGCAGTTCCATCGACAGATGCTGCGAGGTGCCGGTGCCGGCCGAGGCCGACGAGAGGCCTCCTGGCTTGGCCTTGCTCGCCTCGAGCACGTCCTTGAGCGTCTTGTAGGGACTCGCGGCGTTCACCACCAGCACGACCGGGTTGGTGCCGATCAGCGTCACCGGCGCGAAGGACTTGATCGGGTCGTAGCCGATCTTCGGGTAGAGACTGATGTTGATGGCGTGCGAGCTGACGGTGCCGCCCAGCATCGTGTAGCCGTCCGCCGCGGCGCGCGACGCGACCTCCGAGCCGACGCTGCCACCGGCACCGCCGCGGTTGTCGATGACGACGCTGGTGCCGAGCACCGCGCCCAGCTTCTGGCTGATGAGGCGGCCCAGCACGTCGGTCGTGCCGCCGGCCGGGAAGGGCACCAGGTAGGTGATGGCCTTGCCGGTGGGCCACGTGCCCTGCGCGAAGGTCGGCAGGGCGCTGGCGGCGAGGCCAGCGATGGCGGTCTGGATCAGGGTGCGGCGTTGCATGGTCGGCTCCTTGGGTGCGTGGTCGGGATGCGAAGCCGGCTCAAGGCTTCAGGTTGAGCTTGGTGATCAGCGCCTTGAAGTAGGCGTTGTCCTTGGCCAGCGTCTCCTTGAAAACGGTACCGTCGGTGTAGACGTAGCCGAGGTTCTGCTTGTCCATCACCTCGTGCATGAGCGGCTCGGCGGCCGTCTTGGCCGTGATATCGCGCAGGCGTGCCATCACCTCGGGCGGCGTGTTCTTCGGTGCCCCCAGTCCGCGCCAGGTGCCGATCGACAGGTCGATGCCGCGCTCCTTGGCGGTGGGCACCTGCTCGAAGCCCTTGACGCGTTTGTCGGCCATCACCATCAGCACCTTGAGCTTGCCGCCCTGCACATGCGTCGTCACTTCGGCGGGGCTGACGGCCACCGCTTCGATGTGGCCGCCGAGCAGTGCGAGCACCGCCGGCGCCGCGCCCTGGAACGGGATATGGCTGAACTTGGTACCGGTCTTGTCTTCCAGCGCGGCGGCAGCCAGGTGCCAGATCGAGCCGTTGCCGGAATTTCCCACCCGCACGCTCTCGGGCGACTTCTTCGCCGCGGCGAGGAATTCCTCGACCGTGTTCCAGGGCGCGTCGGCCTTCACCGTGATCGCGGCCGGGTCCGCGTTGAGCTGGGCGATGGGTTGGAAATCGTCGTAGTTGAACTTCGCCAGGCCCAGGTGCGGCAGCGTCAGCAATTCGACCGTGAGCACCGCCAGCTTGTAGCCGTCGGGCTTCGCATTGATGACCTCGGTCCAGCCGATGGCGCCACCGGCCCCCGGCCGGTTGATGATCACGATGCTCTGGTCGATGTGCTTGCGGCTGGCCTCGGCAAAGGCGCGTGCCAGGCCATCGGTGCCGCCGCCCGGCTGGTAGGGCACCAGCAGTTCGATCGTGCGGTTCGGGAAGCTGGTCTGGGCCGAAGCGGCGGGTGCGAGGCCCATCGCCAGGGTGGTGGCGACCGACAGGGCGGCCACGCTGCGCAGGAATGCTTTTGTCATGAATCTTTGTCTCTTTTATAGGTCTTGAACAATGTGAAGGGCGATCGATCCCAACGTCGGGTCAGGGCATGTACTGGCCCCCGTTCACTTCGATCACCTGCCCGGTGACGTAGCCCGACAGCTGTTGGGAAGCCAGATAGAGAAAGGCACCGGTGCAGTCGTCCGGGTGGCCGATGCGGCCCATCGGAATCGAGGCCCTGAAGGATTCGAGCAGGGCCGGTGTCGAGAAACGGTCCTGGAACGGTGTCAGGATCACGCCGGGCGCCACCGCGTTGACGCGAATGCCATCGGGCGCGAGTTCCTTCGCAAGGCCGTGGGTCGCGGTGCTGACGAAGCCCTTCGAGCCGGCATACAGGTAGGCGCCGGGACCGCCGCCGGTTCGTGCGGCGACCGATGACACGTTGATGATGCAGCCGCCGTTGCCGCGCTCGCGCATGAGCGGCACCACTTCGCGGCAAAACGCCAGCGTCGAGCGGGCATTGATGTGCATCACCTCGTCGAACAGCGCATCGTCGAACTCGGCGATCGGCGCGCGCTTGACCAGGCTGCCCGCGTTGTTGACCAGCACATCGATGCCGCCCAGGCGCGCGCGCGTCTCGCGCACGATGCGGGTGATGGCCGTGGTGTCGCGCACGTCGCCCTGGAGGGCGAAGGCGTCGCCGCCGGCTTTCACGATGGTGTCGACCACTGCCTGCGCCGGCCCGGCCGACTGGTTGTAGTGCACCGCCACGCGCATGCCGCGCGCGCCGAAGGCGATGGCGACGGCGGCACCGATGCCGGTGCTGGCGCCGGTGACGAGTGCGGTTTTTCCTTGAAGGTCTTCCATCGTTGTCTTCCTTGGTTCAGGTCACGGGGGCGGGGTTGAACAGCACCAGGGCGTTGTGCAGCTTCCAGTGCTCGGCCCAGGTCTTCTTGCGGCCGCTGGCCACCTCGAGCATGAGCCGGAACATCTCCCAGCCCACGTCCTCGATGCTCGCCTCGCCGTCGGCGATGCGCCCGGCGTTGATGTCCATCAGGTCGTGCCAGCGCCGCGCCAGGTCGCTGCGCGTCGCCACCTTGATGACCGGCACCTCGGCCAGGCCGTAGGGCGTGCCGCGGCCGGTGGTGAACACGTGCAGCGTCATGCCCGCGGCCAGCTGCAGCGTGCCGCAGATGAAGTCGCTGGCCGGCGTGGCGGCATAGAGCAGCCCCTTCTGCTTCGCCTTTTCGCCCGGCGCGACCACGCCGGAGATGGGCGCGCTGCCGCTCTTGACGATCGAGCCCATCGCCTTCTCGACGATGTTCGAAAGGCCGCCCTTCTTGTTGCCGGGCGTGGTGTTGGCGCTGCGGTCGACGCGGCCCTTGTCGAGGTAGGCGTCGTACCAGGCCATCTCGCGGATCATGGCGTCGGCCACGGCCGGCGTGGTGGCGCGCGAGGTGAGCTGGTCGATGCCGTCGCGCACCTCGGTCACTTCCGAGAACATCACGGTGGCGCCGGCGCGCACCAAGAGGTCGGTGCAGAAGCCGACGGCCGGGTTGGCGGTCACGCCCGAGAAGGCGTCGCTGCCGCCGCACTGCACGCCGACCACGAGCTCGCTGGCGGGCACGGTTTCGCGTCGGCGCGCGTTGAGGCGTTCGAGATGCTCCTCGGCCTGCCGCATGATCGAATCGATCATCGACATGAAGCCGACGTGCGCATCGTCCTGCAAGCAGACCACGTCGAGCGGGCTCTCGGCGCTGACGCCGACATCGGCCACGTTGCGCTCGTCGACCAGGGGGATCGAACCCGGCGGCAGCAGGCGCTCGGGCTGCAGCTTTTCGCAGCCCAGGCTGATCACCATCACCTCGCCGCCGAAGTTCGGGTTGAGGCTGATGTTGCGCAGCGTGCGGATCGGGATGACGGCGTCCGGCGCGTCGATGGCCACGCCGCAGCCGTAGCTGTGCGACAGGCCCACCACGTCGTCGACGTTCGGGTACTTGGGCAGCAGCTCGGCCTTGATGCGCTGCACCGCGAAGTCGACCACGCCGGCCACGCACTGCACCGTCTGCGTGATCGCCAGGATGTTGCGTGTGCCCACCGAGCCGTCGAGGTTGCGAAAGCCCTCGAAGGTGTAGCCCTCGAGCGGCGGCATCTCCGGCGGCTTGACGGTGGCGATCGGCAGGCCGACCAGCTCGCGCGCCGCGGGCATCTGCAGCAGCCGCTCGTGCACCCAGCTGCCGGCCGCGATGGGCTTGAGCGCATAGCCGATCGGCACGTTGTAGCGCCGCACGACGCCGCCCTCGGCGATGTCCTCGAGCGCCACCTTGTGCGCCTGCGGCACCTTGTCGACCAGCGTCAGGCCGGACGCGAGCACGGTGCCCGCCGGCAGCCCCCCGTCGTTGGCGACGATGGCGACGTTGTCGGCCGCATGCATGCGGATGGTGAGAGGCGCGAGGGCGTGGGGCGCGTTCATGGTTGGTCTTGGCGGGTCAGAAGTCGGCGTGCGGCAGGTCAGGGCAGGTCGACGATCTCGACCCAGTTCGGGTTCTTGCCTGCCGGCACGCGCGTGGGGGTGCCGGGCAGCCCGGTCGCGGGATCGATCGGGTGCAGCGACACGCTGTGCGAGTCCTGCCCCGCGGCAATCAGGAAGCGGCCCGAGTCATCGATGGCGAAGCCGCGCGGCGTCTTCTCGGTCGGGACCTGGCCCAGTGCGTCGATCTGGCCGGTGGCCGGGTCGACGCGGAAGCTCGACAGCGTGCTCGACGTGCGTTCCGACGCATACAGCGTGCGACCGTCGGGCGACAGGTGCAGGTCGGCCGCCCAGGGCTTTCCGGTGAAGCCGGCGGGCAGCGCGGTGGTGCGCTGTACCGCGCGCAGCGTGCCGCGCGTCGCGTCGTAGGCCATCACGTGCACGCCGGCATCGAGCTCGTCGAGCACGTACATGTGGCGCTGGGCCTTGTCCCAGACGAAGTGGCGCGGGCCGGACTTCTCGGGGGTGATGGTGGTCAGTGCCGGCTCGTTGGCGCTGAGACGTCCGGTCTCGGCGTCGAAGCGCCAGCTCGAGAGGTTGTCGCCGCCCAGGCTGGTGGCGAAGACGTAGCGGTTGGCGGCGTCGGCATGGATCGCATGGGCGTTCGGCGCCGTCGGAATGAGCTGCTGCACCGCGCCCACGGCACCGTCCTTGCCGATGCTGTTGACCGTGATCTTGTGCCCGCCGTACGAGGCGGCGAACAGCCAGCGCCCCGTGGCATCGGTGTCGATGTTGGCCATGCTGTCGGCCAGCGGCGCCTCGCCCAGCTTGCGCAGCTTGCCGCTCGCCGGGTCGATGGCCAGGCTCACGACACGGAAGGGTTGCGAGCGCAGGGCGACGTAGAGCACGCGCTTGTCGGGCGAGAAGACCATGGGCATGGCCATCCCGCCGAGGGGCACTGTCTCCACCGGCGTCAGCGTGGCGGCCGCGCGGTCGAGTGCGAACACCGAGATGTCCTGGCTGTCCGCGTTGGACACATAGACCCAGGTGGCCGCCGATGCTGCGCCGCTCAGGAGCAGCAGCGCCGCACCAATGCTGGCGGCGATGCCGCGCCGCGAAGCATGTCGATGCACAGAACTCCTAGGGAAAGACGCCATGTCCGCACTCCTTCGTTGCTTTATTACTTCACCACCATGAACAGGCTGGGCAGCCAGGTCGAGAAGGCCGGCACGAAGGTCACCAGGCCCAGCGCGAAGATCAGTGCGCCGTAGAAGGGCCAGATGGTCTTCATCACCGTGCCCACCGACACGCCGCCGATCGCGCAACCGACGAACTGCGTGGTGCCCACCGGCGGGGTGTTCAGGCCGAGCGCGCAGTTGATCAGCATCACGATGCCGAACTGCACCGAGGTCATGCCGTACTGCTGCGCGATCGGCAGGAAGATCGGCGTGCACAGCAGGATGGTCGCGGCCATGTCCAGGAAGGTGCCCAGCACGAACAGGATGACGTTGATCATCAGGAAGATCATCCACGGCGTGCTGGTGATCTGCGACAGCATCTGCCCCGTGAGCTCGGCCACGCCGTACAGGCTGATGAGGTAGCCGAAGGTGCTCGAGATGCCGATCAGCAGCAGGATGACGCCCGTGGTGCGCACGGCCTTCGAGGCCGCCTTGACGAAGTGTTCCCACTTGAGCGTGCGGTACAGGAAGATCGTCAATGCCAGCGCATAGAGCACGGCCACGGCCGCCGATTCGGTCGCGGTGAAGATGCCCGAGAGAATCCCGCCGAGGATCAGGACGACGATGAACAGGCCCGGCAGTGCCGCTGCGAAGGAGCGCGCCACGATCGCCCAGCCCGGGAAGGTGCCGGCCGGGTAGCCGCGCTTGACTGCGACGCCGTAGGCGGCCGCGAGGTTGCTGATGGTCAGGATGGCGGCCGGCAGCAGCGCCGCCAGGATCAGCGCGGCGATCGACACCTTGCCGCCCGCGGCCAGCGAATAGATGATCAGGTTGTGGCTGGTCGGCATCAGCGCGCCGACGAGGGCCGCGTGCGTCGTCACGTTGACGGCGTAGTCCGCGTGGTAGCCCTCCTTCTTCATCATCGGGATCATCACGGCGCCCATGGCCGAGACGTCGGCCACCGGCGAGCCCGAGACGCCGCCGAACAGCGTGCAGGCCACCACGTTCGACATGCCGAGGCCGCCGCGCACGTGGCCGACCAGGTTGCGCGCAAAGTTGACGATGCGGTCGGCGATGCCGCCGTAAAGCATCAGCTCACCCGCGAAGATGAAGAACGGAATCGCCAGGAACGAGAAGATGCCCATGCCGGACGTCATCTGCTGGAAACCCACCGCGAGCGGCAGGCCTTCGTAGGCGAGGGTCGCCAAAGCCGAGAGACCGATCGAGAAAGCGACGGGCACGCCCAGCAGCAGGAACAGCGTGAACGACACGCACAGGATGAGAAGAGGGATGGTCATTTCAGCGAGCTGTTTGTGCGTGGAATACCGCGGAACCGGCTTTGCCGGGCCGCTGGTATTGCCCCCGGCGAGGGGGTTGGCGAAGCGACACGAAGTGCGCGAAGACTGGGGGTGTGCATGTCTATCCCCAGGCGGGTTCGACTTCGCGGCCTTGGGCCAAAGCGATGATGTGTTCGATCGAGAACATGACGATCAGCACGCCGGCGATCGAGGCCGGCACGTACTTCCAGCCTTCGGAGATCCACAGCGTGGGCAGGCGGTAGTCCCACACCGATTCGGCGAGCGATGCGCAGTTCCACGCCATGGTGGCGCCGAAGACCAGGATCAGGAAATGGATGAGGTATTCCATCTTCAGGCGCAGCCAGTCGGGCGCGAGCACCAGGAAGGATTCGAGCCCGATGTGGCCCGCGTCGCGCACGCCGACGGCGACGCCGAACATCGTGACGTAGAGCACCAGCAGCAGCGCCAGGCTCTCGGCCCAGGTGGGCGTGTTGTTCATGACGTAGCGGCCGAACACCTGCCAGCTCACGGCGCAGATCACTGCGACGAGTCCGAAGATGCCCAGCCACATGCAGGCACGCGCGAGCGTGCGGCAGAGTTTGGTGTACATAACTTTCGATGCGAAAAAGAGAGAGCCGCTCTGTTCGTGAAACACCGCGGGTCCGGCTCTGCCGGCCCGCTGGTGTTGCCCCCGGTAGGGGGTTGGCGAAGCGACACGAAGTGCGCGAAGCCTGGGGGCGAGCTTTATTTCTTTACTTCGTGTCCTGGACGCGCTTGACCAGATCCTTCAACTTGGCGTCGGTGATGAACTTGTCATACACCGGCTTCATCGCCGCCTGGAACGGGGCCTTGTCGACCTCGATGATCTCGGCACCGCCGGCCTTCACCGTGGCGAGCGACTTGATCTCGCGCGCTTCCCACTGCTTGCGCATGTAGGGCACCGATTCCTTCGCGGCCTGGCGGACCCAGCCCTGTTCCTGCGGCGTGAGCTTGTCCCACACGCGCTTGGAGAACAGCAGCATTTCCGGTGCCATCGAGTGCTCGGTCTTGCTGTAGTACTTGGCGACTTCGAAGGCGCGGGCGCTCTCGTAGGTGGGGTAGTTGTTTTCGGCGGCGTCGATCAGACCGGTCTTCAGGCCGGTGTAGACCTCGCCCATGGGCATCGGCGTGGCGTTGGCGCCCATGGCTTCGAGCATCGAGACCCACAGGTCGGACTGCTGCACACGGACCTTCAGGCCCTTCATGTCGGCGAAGCTGCGCACCGGCTTCTTGGCGGTGAACATCGAGCGCGCGCCGCTGTCGTAGTAGGCCAGGCCGACAAAGCCCTGCTTCTCGCAGCTCTTGAGGATCTCTTCGCCAATCGGGCCGTCGAGCACCTTGTGCAGGTGGTCGACCGAGCGGAACAGGAAGGGCATGGTCGGCACTTGCGTCTCGGCGCAGATGTTGTTCATCGGCGCGATGTTCACGCGGACCATCGACAGGGCGCCGATCTTGGTCTGCTCGATGGTGTCCTTCTCGTTGCCCAGCGAGCTGTTGTTGAACACCTTGATGGTGTGCTTGCCACCGGACAGTTCCTTCAGGCGCTCGCCCATGAACTTGACCGCGGTCACGGTCGGGTAGTCGTCGGGGTGGATGTCGGCCGAGCGGAACTCGGTCGCTTGCGCGCCGAAGCTTGCCAGCGCGGCGGTGGCGCAGGTGGCCAGGGCGATCAGTGTGCGTTGCAGTCTCATTTGTCTTCCTCTACGGGTGGTGGTTGTCGAAATACTTTTGAAATCAGAACTGGCAGGCTGGCTCGGGCAGCCCCTGCACGCCGGGGCGCAATGCGAACACGCCGCCGGCCAGCGGCTGGTCCGACAGGTCGCCGCCGGGGCGAATGGATGTGACGTAGAGCGTGTCGAGCTGCGCGCCGCCGAAGGCGCACATCGCCGGCTTCTTCACCGGCACTTCCAGCGAGCGGTCCAGCCGGCCGTCGGGCGTGAAGCGGTGCACCTGGCCGGCGTCGTTGCCGCAGATCCAGTAGCAGCCGTCGGCGTCGATCGCCGCGCCATCGGGGCGGCCGGGCAGCGGTGTCATGTCGACGAAAAGGCGGCGGTTGTGCGGCGTGCCGGTGGCCGTGTCGTAGTCGAAGGCCCAGATGGCCTGCACGGTCGGGTGCGAGTCCGACAGGTACATCGTGCGGCCGTCGGGGCTGAAGGCCATGCCGTTGGGCACGATCATCTCGCCGAACTGCACGCGCAGCGCGGCGTCTTCGTTCACGTCGCTCTGGTAGCGGTAGACCCGACCGACGCTGCGGGCGGCCGCCATGTCCATGAGCATCGTGCCGGCCCAGAAGCGGCCCTGGCGATCGCAGCGGCCATCGTTGAAGCGCATGCCGTGGGCGGCGTGGGCCGCGCGTGCGATGGGGGTGGCTGCCAGCGTGCCGTCGTCCTGCGTCGCGATGGCGAAGAGGCCGCTTTCCATGCCGGCGATCCACTGCCCCGGATGGTCGGCGCGCGGCGCGATGCACGCGAGCATCTCGTCACCGGTCCAGGTGCTGTGGGCGCCGGTGGACGGGACCAGGCGGTGCAGCTGCCGCGCCGGGATGTCGACCCAGTACAGCGCCTGTTCGGCGGCATGCCAGACCGGGCTTTCGCCGGTCGCGTTGCGGGCGTCGAGGACGAGTTCGGCTTGCATGGTGTGCGCGCCGCGGGGTCAGTCGCCGAAAGGGCCCTGAGCGGTGAAGGCCCCGCCCTGGTAGATCGCGTTGGGGTCGGTCGGCGCCACCGAAGGCTGTGCCTCGACCTTGTCGCGGAACACCTCCGAGCTGTCCTGCGGCACGAAGCCCAGGTGCGCAGCGGCGCTGTTGTCCCACCAGACGTCGCGGTTGGCCGACATGCCGTAGACCACCGTGTGCTTCACGCCCGGCGTGAACAGCGACTTCTCGATCAGCGTTGTGAGGTCGCGGTAGCTGAGCCACGTGCTCATCATGCGGCGGTTGAGCGGCTCGGGGAAGGACGAGCCGATGCGGATGCTGACCGTCTGGATGCCGTAGCGGTCGAAATAGAACTGCGCCACGTCTTCGCCGAAGGACTTCGACAGGCCGTAGTAGCCGTCGGGCCGCCGTGCGGCGCTGGCGTCGATGTGCTCGTCCTGCTTGTAGAAGCCGATCACGTGGTTCGAGCTGGCGAACACCACGCGCTGGACGCCATGGCGGCGGGCCGCCTCGTAAAGATGGAAGATGCCCTTGATGTTGGCCTCGAGGATTTCCTCGAAGGGCCGCTCGACCGACACGCCGCCCAGGTGCACGATGGCGTCGCAGCCTGCGACCAGCGCATCGACGGCCTGCTTGTCGGCCAGGTCGCAGGGGACGATTTCTTCGGCGGCACCCGCCGCGGGGGCCATGGCGCCGATGTCCGACAGGCGGATGACGTCGGCATAGGGTTGCAGCCGTTCGCGCAGCACCTTGCCCAAACCGCCAGCGGCACCGGTCAGCAGGAGGCGGTGCAGGCGCGTGCCGGCCGAAGCGGGCGCGGTGGGTGAGACTGGCTGAAGGGGGGCAGCAGCAGGAGCGGAAGCACTCATCGGGGTCTGTCTCTGTTAAGTTATCTGTTGTCGTACAACTTCTCGGAAGATTATCATCAGCGCATGGCTCGCCTGTCAACAGAAGTTCCCACCATGCCCGATGTCCCGGCGCCAGCGCCGTACATGGCCCGGCCGCGGCCGCGTGGGCGGGGGCTGGCCCACAGCCTGGTCGACGATTTCGGGGCGCGCATCCGCGACGGCGTGCTGCGTCCCGGTGACAAGCTCCCGACCGAGTCGGAAATCATGCAGGCCTTCGGTGTCAGCCGCACCGTGGTGCGCGAGGCGCTGTCGAAGCTGCAGGCGGCCGGCCTGGTCGAGACGCACCACGGCATCGGCACCTTCGTGCTGCAACAGCGCGCCAGCGGGGTGTTCCGCCTGGACGCTGGCGACATCGCCACCTCGGTCGACGTGCTGGCCGTGCTCGAGCTGCGCATCAGCCTGGAGACCGAATCCGCCGGGCTGGCCGCCACCCGTCGCACCGACGAGCAGCTGCAGGCCATGCGCCAGGCACTGGACGACTTCGAGAGCAACGTCGCCGTGGCCGGCGACACGGTCGCGCCCGACTTCCGCTTCCATCTGGCGATCGCCCAGTCGACCGGCAACCCGTACTTCGCGGACATCATGAGCCACCTGGGCACCACGATCATTCCGCGCACCCGCATCAACGCCATCCGCACCGCCGACCGAAGTGGCGCCTACCTCAGCCGCGTCAATCGCGAGCACGAGGAGATCTATGCAGCGATCGCCCGGCGCGATGCCGAGTCGGCCCGTGCGGCGATGCGCATCCACCTGACCAACAGCCGCGAACGCCTGCGGCTGGCGCAAGAGGCGGCGCGCCGCGCAGACCAGGCGGCCGACGAGGCATCGCGGGGCTGAATTTCTCGCAGCCAAGTACTGGACAAGTCATTCCCTGAGTTGTACGATGACTGATCACTTCGCTGTGAAGCGGGTGGTATCGCTTGTCAAAACAACGGAGATGCCCATGTCTATTGCTCGCCGCCGCCTCGTCGGCTCCGCCTGCCTCGCCACGTTCGCGCTGGCCGCACCCCTTGCCGCGATGGCGCAGGCTGCCTGGCAGCCGACCAAGCCCATCAAGCTCATCGTGCCGTACCCACCGGGCGGTTCGTCGGACATCATTGCCCGCGCCATCAGCCAGCCGCTGTCCGAAGCGCTCAAGCAACCGGTGATCGTGGAGAACCGGCCCGGCGCCAACGGCAACCTCGGCGCCGACTTCGTCGCCAAGTCGAACCCCGATGGCTACACGCTGCTGCTGTGCGACGTCGGTGCGCTGGCCATCAGCCCGTCGGTCTACACCAAGCTGCCCTTCGACCCGTCGAAGGACCTGCGCGGCGTGACCATGCTGGCCTATTCGCCCCACCTGTTGGTGGTGCATCCGTCGGTGAAGGCGAACAACCTCAAGGAACTCATCGCCCTGTCCAAGACCGGCGACCTGAACTTCGCCGTGACGGCCACCGGCAGTGCGCCGCACCTGGCCGGCGTGGCGCTGGAGCGTGCCAGCGGCGCCAAGTGGACCTATGTGCCGTACAAGGGTGGCGTCCAGGCCATCCAGGACACGGTCGCCGGCCAGACCCAGGTGCTGATGAACGGCATGCTCGCCACGCTGCCGCAGGTGCAGGGCGGCAAGCTGAAGGTGCTGGCCGTTTCCAAGGGCACCCGCATGCCGCTGATCGGCGACGTGCCGACCATCGCAGAGCAGGGTGTTCCGGGCTTCGAGTCCGGCACCTGGCAGGGCGTGCGCGTGGCCAAGGGCACGCCCGACGCCGTGGTGCAGCGCCTGAACAAGGAACTCATCACCGTCATTCGTGCCGCCGACATCCGCTCGCGCCTTGCCGGGCAGGGCGCCGAGGTCGTGACCATGGCACCGGCCGAGGAAGAGCAGTTCTTCAACAAGGAACGCGCGCGCTGGGCCAAGGTCGTGGCCGACGCCAACATCAAGCTGGACTGACCGGCTCCTTCTTTTCTCTCCCCCATTCACAGGACATGCGATGAACCCGCAAGAACTCAAAACCATCATGGGCTCCGGCCTGCTTTCGTTTCCGATCACCGACTTCGACGAACAGGGCGAGTTCCGGCCGAAGACCTACATCGAGCGCCTGGAGTGGCTGGCGCCCTACGGCGCGAGCGCGCTGTTCGCGGCCGGCGGCACGGGCGAGTACTTTTCACTGGCCGGCGAGGAGTACGGCCGGGTCGTCAAGACCGCGGTGGACACCTGTCGCGGCAAGGTGCCGATCATCGCCGGCGCCGGTGGCCCGACGCGCACCGCCATCGCCCATGCGCAGGAAGCCGAGCGGCTGGGCGCCCACGGCATCCTGCTGTTGCCGCACTACCTGACCGAAGCCGGCCAGGAAGGCCTGATCGCCCACGTCGAGGCCGTCTGCAAGAGCGTGAAGTTCGGCGTCATCGTCTACAACCGCGACCGCACCCGGCTCACGCCCAACTCGCTGGCCGTCCTGGCCGAGCGCTGCCCCAATCTCGTCGGTTTCAAGGACGGTGTGGGCAACATCGAAACGATGTCCTCCATCTTCATGAAGATGGGCGACCGCTTCGCCTACCTGGGCGGCTTGCCCACGGCCGAGGTCTATGCCGCCGCCTACAAGGCGCTGGGCACGCCGGTGTATTCGTCGGCGGTGTTCAACTTCATCCCAAAGACGGCGATGGACTTCTACAAGGCGGTGGCCGCCGACGACCTGCCGACGCAACATCGTCTGCTCAAGGATTTCTTCATGCCCTACCTGGAAATCCGCAACCGCGTCGAAGGCTATGGCGTGAGCATCATCAAGGCTGGCGCCCGGCTCGTAGGCCACGACGGCGGCCCGGTGCGCGCACCGCTGACGGACCTGAAGCCCAACGAAATGGAAATGCTGAAGGCGCTCATCGACAAGCTGGGCCCGCAGTAAATAGCCCACCCCCGAAGCGGCTCACTTCGTGTAGCCGCCTCCCCCTCAAGGGGGCAACACCAGCGGCCCGGCGAAGCCGGTTCCGCGGTGTTTCCGGCGAATGCAATTTCAACCAAGAAAGAGAGACAACAACATGTTCAAGAAACTGATCCTTCTCGCTGCCGCCACCGCGGTCCTCGCCGGCTGCGCCGGCATGTCCCGCGGCAGCAACGCGGCCGATGAACCGGCCGTGGCGGCTGCAGCCGAACGACTGCGTGTCGCCATGATCGACCCGACCCCGGCCGCGCTCAACGCGCTGGTGGCCGATGAACTGAGCTACGGCCATTCGGGCGGCAAGGTCGACACCAAGACCAGCTTCATCGCCGACCTGATGGACCGCAAGTCGGACTTCGTCACCATCGCCATCACTGACCAGACCATCAAGCTGGTCGACAACGTCGCGATCGTGCGCCACACGCTCACGGCCGACACCAACGATTCGGGCAAGCCGGGCAAGGTCAGCATCAAGATCCTCGGCGTCTGGCAGAAGCAGGGTGGGGACTGGAAACTGCTGGCGCGCCAGGCCGTCCGTCCGCCGCAATGACAACACCCGTCGTCACCGAACTGCGCGTGGTCCCGGTCGCGGGCCACGACGGCATGCTGATGAACCTGAGCGGCGCGCACGGGCCGTTCTTCACCCGCAATCTGCTGATTCTCAAAGACAGCGCCGGCCACACCGGCGTGGGCGAGGTGCCCGGCGGCGAGAAGATCCGCCAGACGCTGGAAGATGCGCGCGGCCTCATCGTCGGCCAGCCGATCGGCCGGCACAACGCGGTGCTCAACGCCATGCGCGCCCAGTTCGCCGACCGCGACAGCGGCGGCCGCGGCACGCAGACCTTCGACCTGCGCATCGCCATCCATGCGGTCACGGCGGCCGAGGCCGCGCTGCTCGACCTGCTCGGCCAGCATCTGAACGTGCCGGTCGCGGCGCTGCTCGGCGAAGGCCAGCAGCGCGATGCGGTGCAGATGCTCGGCTACCTGTTCTACGTCGGCGATCGCAGCAAGACCGACCTGCCGTACCGCAGCGAACCGGAAGCGGACAACGACTGGTTCCGCCTGCGCCACGAAGAAGCCATGACGCCCGAAGCCATCGTGCGCCTGGCCGAGGCCAGCCATGCGCGCTACGGCTTCACCGACTTCAAGCTCAAGGGCGGCGTGTTGCGGGGCGAGGAAGAGGTCGAGGCGATCCGTGCGCTGCACGAGCGCTTCCCTGAGGCGCGCGTCACGCTCGACCCGAACGGCGGCTGGCTGCTCAAGGACGCGATCCGCATCACGCGCGACCTGCACGGCGTGATGGCCTATGCAGAAGACCCGTGCGGCGCCGAAGGCGTGTTTTCCGGCCGCGAGGTGATGGCCGAGTTCCGCCGCGCCACCGGGCTGCCGACCGCCACCAACATGGTCGCCACCGACTGGCGCGAGATGGTGCACAGCCTGTCGCTGCAGTCGGTCGACATCCCGCTGGCCGACCCGCACTTCTGGACCATGGCCGGCTCGGTGCGGGTGGCGCAGCTGTGCCAGGCGTGGGGCCTGACCTGGGGCTCGCATTCGAACAACCACTTCGATGTGTCGCTGGCCATGTTCACGCACGTGGCCGCGGCTGCGCCCGGCAAGGTCACGGCGATCGACACGCACTGGATCTGGCAGGACGGGCAACGCCTGACGAAGGCGCCGCTGCAGATCGAGGGCGGCTACGTGCAGGTGCCGACGCAAGGCGGCCTGGGCGTGGAACTGGACATGGACGAGGTCGAAAAGGCGCACCAGCTGTACCTGAAGCACGGCCTGGGTGCGCGCAACGACGCGCAGGCCATGCAGTACCTCATTCCCGGTTGGCAGTTCGACAACAAGCGGCCTTGCATGGTGCGCTGACGCGTTAACCTCGGCACCCACTCTGTTTCTTCCCAAGCCGAAGCGCGGTCGCTTCGGCTTTCTCACTTTTCACCACAAGGATCCGACATGCAACAACACGACAACCTGATCGGCGGCGAATGGAAGAAGGGCAACAGCTACAGCCCGAACCTGAACCCGTCGAACCTGGGCGACACCATCGCCGAGTACACGCAAGGCGACGCCGCCCAGGTCGACGCCGCCGTGGCCGCCGCCACCGCCGCCTTTCCGGCCTGGTCGACCAGCGGCATCCAGATGCGTTCCGACGCGCTCGACAAGATCGGCACCGAGATCCTGGCGCGCAAGGAAGAACTCGGCACGCTGCTCGCGCGCGAGGAAGGCAAGACCCGCGCTGAAGGCATCGGCGAAGCCACCCGTGCGGGCCAGATCTTCAAGTTCTTCGCGGGCGAATGCCTGCGCCTGGCGGGCGAGATCATTCCGTCGGTGCGCCCCAACATCGGCGTCGAGATCACGCGCGAGCCGGTCGGCGTCGTCGGCCTGATCACGCCCTGGAACTTCCCCATCGCGATTCCCGCCTGGAAGATCGCGCCGGCGCTGGCTTTCGGCAACTGCGTGGTGCTCAAGCCCGCCGACCTGGTGCCGGGCTCCGCCTGGGCGCTGGCCGAGATCATCAGCCGCTCTGGCATTCCCGCGGGCGTGTTCAACCTGGTGATGGGCCGTGGCAGCGTGATCGGCAATGCGCTGGTCGAGCACCCCGGCATCCACGCGATCAGCTTCACCGGCTCGGTCGGTGTCGGCCGCAACATCGCCGTGCAGTGCGTCAAGAGCCACAAGAAGGTGCAGCTCGAGATGGGCGGCAAGAACCCGCAGGTCATCCTGGACGACGCCGACCTGGCCCAGGCCGTCGAGCTCAGCGTGCAGAGCGCCTTTTATTCCACCGGCCAGCGTTGCACCGCGTCGAGCCGCCTGATCGTCACCCAGGCCATCTACCCGAAATTCATCGAGGCGATGAAGGCCCGTATGGAAAAGATCAAGGTCGGCGATGCGCTCGCGCAAGGCACCGACATCGGCCCGGTGTCGAGCCAGAGCCAGCTCGACCAGGACCTGGAATACGTGAAGATCGGCCAGGACGAAGGCGGCACGCTCGCGGCGGGCGGCCAGCGCCTGAAGCTGGACACCGAAGGCTTCTACATGTCGCCGGCGCTGCTGGTAGACACCGAGAAGACGGCGCGCATCAACCGCGAAGAAGTGTTCGGCCCGGTGGCCAGCGTGATCCGCGTGAAGGACTACGAAGAAGCGCTGGCCACGGCCAACGACACCGAGTTCGGCCTGTCGGCGGGCATCGCAACGACCAGCCTGAAGTACGCGACGCACTTCAAGCGCCACAGCCAGGCCGGCATGGTGATGGTCAACCTGCCGACCGCCGGCGTGGACTACCATGTGCCATTCGGTGGGCGCAAGGGCTCCAGCTACGGCCCGCGCGAGCAGGGCAAGTACGCGCAGGAGTTCTTCACCGTCGTGAAGACGGCCTACACCCTCGCCTGATCGTTCCGCGCTGAACGCCATGCCCGCCGCGCTTGCGCCGCGGGCATTTTTCATGGGCGTCGGTCTACCATCGCAGCGTCCCATGCTGCCCATCCTCTATTCATTCCGTCGCTGCCCCTTCGCCATGCGCGCCCGCTTCGCACTGCTGGCCAGCGGCACGCGCTGCGAGTTGCGCGAGGTGGTGCTGCGCGACAAGCCGGCCGCCTTGCGCGAAGCCTCGCCCAAGGCCACGGTGCCGGTGCTGGTCGACCTCGATGGCACCGTGATCGACGAGAGCCTGGCGATCATGCGGTGGGCGTTGTCGCAGCGCGATCCGCAGCGCTGGCTCGTGCCGTCGGCCGGCACGCTCGACGAGATGCTCGCACTGGTCGCGCAGTACGACGGCGACTTCAAGCAGCACCTCGACCGCTACAAGTACCCGAACCGCCATGAAGGCGCCGATGCGTTGCAGCACCGGGCCGAAGCCGCCGTTTTCCTCGATGCGCTGGAGACACGGCTGCGCGGGTCGCGTCACCTGTTCGGCGATGCGCCCGCCCTGGCCGACATGGCCATCGCGCCCTTCGTGCGGCAGTTCGCGCAGGTGGACGCGGCCTGGTTCGCCACAGCCCCATGGCCCGCGACGCACGCGTGGCTGTCGGCGCTCACCGAATCTCCGCTCTGGGCGAGTGCCATGCCGAAGTTTTCGGCCTGGCGGCCGGGCGATGCGGTGGTCGTCTTCGGAGAAGGCTGATTCAGCCTGCCCGGCGCAACAGCAGCCGGTCGATGGCCTCGAACATGAGTTCGCTCAGCAGCGCGAGCGCCGCTGCAGGCAGCGCGCCGGCCAGCAGCAGTTGCCGGTCGTTCAGCGCCAGCCCGGTGACGATGCGCTCGCCGAAGCCTCCGGCGCCGATGAAGGCGGCGATGGTCGCGGTGCCGATCGCGATCGTCGTCGCCGTCCGCACGCCCGCCAGCAGGGTCGGCATGGCGAGCGGCAGTTGCACCAGCCGCATGCGTTGCGCCGATGTCATGCCGAGCGCCGTGCCGGCCTGTCGGAGGCCTTGCGGCACCTCGGCCAGGCCGGTGACGGTGTTGCGCATGATGGGCAGCAGTGCATAGAGCGTGAGCGCGATCAGTGCGGGCAGCGTGCCGATGCTGCCGATCAGCGAGATCAAGACCGCCAGCAGCGCCAGCGAGGGAACGGTCTGCATCAGGCCGGCGATGCCGAGCACCACGGCGCGGGTGCGTGCATGCGCGGACACCCACACCGCCATCGGAACGCCGGCCAGGATGGCCAGACCGACCGACACCGCCACCAGCAGCAGATGCTGGCGCGTGAGCCGCCCCAGGTCGCTGCCGAACAGCTTGGCCAGGAATCCGCGTTGCCCCTCCGAGGCTTTGCCGCCCGCGAGGAAGTCGCCGGCGATGGTGTCGAAGGCCGTGCCCTGCAACTCGGCGCGCGCGTTCATCGCGATCATCGCGCGTTCGTCGATGCGGCCTTCGAGCGTCTGCAGGGCGGCCCAGGCGGCCGGCAGCCGTGTCGGCAGGTCCAGGCGGTAGAGCAGTACCGCGTCGTAGCGCGGGAAGTAGCCGCGGTCGTCCTGCAATACGCGCAGGCCGAGGTGGTCGATCTTGGCATCGGTCGTGTAGATGTCGATCCCGTCGACCTGCTTGGCCGCGATGGCGTCGTAGGCCAGCCCGTGGTCGAGCCCGGTGGGCTTCTGCGTGAAGCCGTAACGCGCGGCCAGGCCCTGCCAGCCGTCGGCGCGGCCGATGAATTCGTTCGACAGGCCCAGCGTCAGTTCGGGGTGTCGGGCCAGGTCGCTGAGCGTGGCGAGCTTCAGCCGGTCGGCGTCGGCACCGCGCATCGCGAGCGCATAGCCGTCGTTGAAGCCGAGCGGCACCGCGACGCCCAGGCCCAATGGTGCGAGCCTGGCGTTCATCTCGGCGCGCGTCATGGTGGCGTTGCCCTGCAGGATCTCCAGCGCGATGGTGCCGGTGTATTCGGCATACACGTCGATCGCGCCGGAGCGCAGCGCCTCGTACACGATGGCCGTGTTGCCCAGGCCCTGGCGAACCACGGGCGCGACGCGCGTGTGCGGTGCGGCTGTCTTCGCCAGCACCTCGGCCAGGATGTACGACTCGGTGAAGCGCTTCGAGCCGATGCGAAGCGGCTCGCCCTGCGCGCATGCAGCGCCTGTGCCCAAGAGCATCGCCAGGAAGAGCAAGGGGAGCAGCGCCGACCGCCAGGCGCGCTGGAGCGGGTACGGCAGCAGCATGCGGTCAGTGTATCGGTCAGGCCGCATTCCTACAGCCGGTCGTGCGCAGCGCCGATGGGCCGGCCCCGCGTCCGCAGCGACAGTCGGTGTACGGCGACGCCGACAGGCGACCTCGACCCTTTCCCACTTTTTTTCGAAAGAGCCCATGGCCCCCAAGACCGTGCCGCCCCATCTTGCCGATGCCCACGGCGCCCGTGAACTCCCCGCCGTGATCGTCGACGGCTACAGCCTGCAGTTGCGCGACAAGACCGGGTTCGCCGGCGATGCGGCCAGCCAGACCGCCTTTCGCGCGCTGCTGGAGCAATGGCGCAAGCGCCGGCGCCAGAAGGGCGAGGACGACCCTTTCGGCGATGTCGCATCGCGCGACCTTAGCAAGAAGGCGCTCGACCGCGTGCTCGGCCGCAAGCGCGCCTCCGAGGGCGCCGATCTGCTGGAAGGCGCGATCGAAGAGTTCGCCGAAGAACTGGCCCATGTGGTGCGCCGCTTCCTGCGCGAGCCCTCGTGGGACAAGGTCCAGCGCATCGTGATCGGCGGCGGCTTTCCCGAGAGCGCCGTGGGCGAACGCGCCATCCTGCAGGCCGCGATGGTGCTGCAGCACATGAAGGTCAAGGTGCCGATCGCTCGGCTGTCGCACGAGGTCGACGACGGCGGCCTGATCGGCTGGGTGCACCTGGTGCCGCCGGACATGCTCGCGGCGCACGACGCGATCCTCGCGGTCGACATCGGCGGCACGAACCTGCGCTGCGGCATCGTGAAGACGCGGCGCAAGAAGGCCGAGGACCTGTCGCTGGCCAAGGTGGTCAAGCGCATGAAGTGGCGCCATGCCGACGACAAGCCCAGCCGCCGCGGCTTGCTCGAACGGCTGTCGGAGATGCTGCAGGTGCTGATCGACGAATGCGAGCGCAAGCAGATCCGTCTCGCGCCCTTCGTCGGCATCGCCTGCCCCGGACGCATCCGCGACGACGGCTCCATCGCGCGTGGCACGCAGAACCTGCCGGGCGACTGGGAAAGCGACACCTTCCACCTGCCCAGCGAGCTGAGCAAGAAGCTGCCGACCATCGGCGGTGCGCCGACCACGGTGCGGCTGCACAACGATGCCGTGGTGCAGGGCTTGAGCGAACTGCCTTTCATGCAGGACGTGAACCACTGGGCCGTGCTCACCATCGGCACCGGGCTGGGCAACGCGAGTTACACCAACACGCCTGGCCGACTGGCGCGTTTGCAGAAGCAGGAGGCGGCCGAGCGGGCCGCCAAGGCCGTGAAGGCGGAGCAGGCCGAGCGTGAAGCGAAAGCTGCCAAGGCAGCCAAGGCGGCAAGGACCGCGAACGTTGCGAAGGCTGCCAAGGCCGCAAAGGCCCGCGGCGCCTGAAGCCCGAAGCGCTGAGCGCTACAGCTGGAAGGCGACGGTCAGCAGCAGCCCTTCGGCCAGGTCCCGCAGCAGGCCGGGCCGCCGTGCGCGGTAGGGTTCGCCGGCCGATGCGGTGGTCTCGATCCACTGCGCCAGCCAGTCGATGGCGGTGCGGCCGTAGAACACCACCGCGGCCTCGTGGTTCAGCAGCAGGCTGCGCAGGTCGAGGTTGATCGAGCCGCACATCGCCAGTTCCTCGTCGACCACCACGGCCTTGGCGTGTGCCATGAAGGGCAGCATGCGGAAGGTCACACCGGCACCGGCCAGGTCGCGCATGGCCCGTGCGCGCACGAAGTCGGTCAGCCGGTGGTTCGAGCGCGAGGGGATCGCGATGGTCACCTGCACGCCGCGCCGCGCGGCCAGCCGCAGTGCATTGCGCAGGCCGTCGTCGGGCACGAAGTAGGGCGTGACCGCGAGGATGCGGTGCTCGGCGCGAAAGCACGCGTCGATGAGCAGCGCGTGCGCCGTGTCTTCGGTCTGGTCGGGGCCGCTCGGCAGGAACTGCGCGAGCGCGCCGTCATCGGGGGTGTCGTGGGTCGGCGCGATCTCGCGCGGCGTGTCGTCGCGCACCGAGCACCAGTCGTGTTCGAACTGCCGCGCCGCCGCTTCGGCCACGCTGCCGGCCAGGTCGAAGGAGAGGTCGCGCCACGGCACCGGGTAGGCATCGTTGCCGGTGAAGTACTCGCCGGCCAGGTTGCGCCCACCGGACCACAGCCGCGTGTCGTCGGCGATCACGAGCTTGCGGTGGTTGCGCAGGTTGCGCGGCCCGCTGCGGCGCAGGCCGAAGAAGGGGCGGAACACCGCGACCTCGCCGCCGGCGGCGCGCAGCGCGTCGAAGTGATGCGGCGGCAGCGTGAGCGCGCCGAAACCGTCGAGCAGCACCCGCACCCGCACGCCCTCGCGCGCGCGCCGCGCCAGGCGCACCACGACTTCATGGCCGAGCGCGTCGTCGCCGACGATGAAGGTGCAGATGTCCAGGCGCACGCGGGCGGCGTCGATCACCTGCCAGAGCGCATCCCGCGCCACTGCGCCGTCGGCATGGAAGCGCGGCATGCAACGCCCTGGCGGCGGCAGGCCGAAGCTCTCGATCAGCTCGGCCGCCCAATGGCCGACCGGCAGGCTGCGCGGCGGCCGCGGCGGGCCCACCGGGCGCAGCTTGCGCTGGCCGAACAGGAGGTAGACCGGCAGCGTGAAGTAGGGCAGCAGCAGCATGCCCATGACCCAGGCGATCGCGGTCGTGGGCGCGCGTTGCTCCCGCCGCGTGCGCGTGGTGAGCACGTAGACCAGCAGGCCGACCGCGACCACCAGGAAGTGCTGCGACGGCGAGGGCAGCCAGTCGAGCCAGTCGTCGATGCGGTTCACGGGGCGAGGTGCGACTGGAGGAAGCGCGGCACCGGCCGGCCCTGCGAGGCCAGGAACTTCATCATCGGCCCGACCACGGCCCGCACCGCCGGGCGCTGTCCGACGCGTTCGCGCCAGGCCACCAGGCGTGGCGTGGCGTCGGTCATGCCGGCGCCCTTGCGGTCGGCGAACACGTGGGCCATGTACAGGGCGATGTCGGCGTAAGAGTAGTCGCCGGCGAGGTGCTCGCGGTCGGTCAGCAAGGCGTCCATCGCCTCGTAGTGCCGGGCGCAGGCCGCACAGGCCGCGACGGCGGGGGCGCTCTGCATGGCGTCCTGCAGGCCGAAGAGCCGGACGACGTTCGGGAAGAACACCTCGTCGGACAGGTGCTCGAGCTGACGCGCCTGCGCACGCGCCGCCGCCCCGGTCGGCCAGAGAGCGGGTTGCGGCTTCAGGTCTTCGAGGTACTCGAAGATCTGGGTCGAGTCGAAGAGCTCGACCGCGTCGTCGATCAGCACCGGCACCTGCTGCTTGGGGTTGATGCGCAGCACCTCGGGATGCCGCGGCTGGTAGCGGTCGTCCCGGTCGAAGGGCACCATCACGAGCTCGAAGGTCAAGCCCTTCTCGCGCACCGCGATCTCGGCCTTGGCGCCGAACATGCTCAGGGGCCCGGTAAACAGTTGCATGGGGTCTCCTCCAAACCCGTGTTTTACCAGCGCGTGCGGGTTTGGCGTCGCCCAGATGTCGTGCCATGCACTGTGTTCGAGAGCCACTGCGCGCCTGTGCGATCACCGCGCACGCGGTGTGAAGATCGCGCAGAATGCCCCGTTCGCAACGCGCGCCTAGGTGATTGCCGGAGCACGCGGCGGCGTTTCATCTGGCCACAATGATGGGAAACGGCATTCCATCCAACCGGAGACAAAACATGCAACGACGCCACCTCGTCCAGGCCGCTGGCCTGGCCGCCATCGCACTGGCCGCGCCGCTCGCCGCCCAGGCCCAGACGACGCCCTTCAAGATCGGGCTGATCCTGCCAATGACCGGCCAGCAGGCGTCGACCGGGCGGCAGATCGAGGCCGCGGTCAAGCTCTACATCGCGCAGAACGGCGATACGGTGGCCGGCCGCAAGATCGAGGTGATCGTCAAGGACGACGTCGCCACACCCGACGTGACCAAGCGCCTGGCGCAGGAGCTGGTGGTCAACGAGAAGGTCAACGTGCTGGCCGGCTTCGGCGTGACGCCGGCGGCGCTGGCCGCCGCTCCGATCGCCACGCAGTCGAAGACGCCGCTGGTCGTGATGGCGGCCGCCACGTCGAGCATCACCGAGGCCTCGCCGTACATCGTGCGCACCAGCTTTACGCTGCCGCAGGTGTCGGTGGCCATGGGCGACTGGGCGCCGAAGAATGGCGTGAAGTCGGTGGTGACGCTGGTGTCCGACTACGGCCCCGGCAACGACGCCGAGAAGTTCTTCAGCGAGCGCTTCCAGCTCAACGGCGGCAAGGTGATCGACAAGCTGCGCGTGCCGCTGCGCAACCCCGACTTCGCGCCTTTCCTGCAGAAGGTGCGCGACGCCAAGCCCGACGCGCTCTTCGTCTTCGTGCCTTCGGGTGCGGGTGCCGCCGTCATGAAGCAGTTCCTGGAGCGCGGCATGGACAAGGCCGGCATCAAGCTCATCGCCACCGGCGACGTGACCGACGACGACCAGCTCAACGACATGGGCGACGGCGCGCTCGGCGTGGTCACCTCGCACCATTACTCGGCCGCGCACCCGTCGGCGGCGAACAAGAAGTTCGTCGAGGCCTTCCAGAAGGCCAACAAGAACATGCGCCCGAACTTCATGGCCATGGGTGGCTACGACGGCATGCGCGTGATCTACGAAGCGCTCAAGGCGACCGGTGGCAAGGGCGACGGCACCGCGCTGCTCGAGAAGATGAAGGGCCAGATCTTCGAGAGCCCGCGCGGCCAGGTGCTGATCGACGCGCAGACCCGCGACATCGTGCAGGACGTCTACCTGCGCAAGGTCGAGAAGAAGGACGGCCAGCTCTACAACGTCGAGTTCGACGTCATCAAGGCGGTGAAGGACCCCGGCAAGAACAAGCAGTGATGCCAAGTACGCCGAGGTCTTTTCGTGAAACACCGCGGAACCGGCTTTGCCGGGCCGCTGGTGTTGCCCCCGGTAGGGGGTGGGCGCCCGACACGAAGTGCGGGCAACCTGGGGGCGAGCCTTGTTAACGATTCTCTTCGACGGCATCGCCTACGGCATGCTGCTCTTCGTGCTGGCCGTCGGGCTGGCGGTGACGCTCGGGCTGATGAACTTCATCAACCTGGCGCACGGCGCCTTCGCGATGGCGGGCGGCTACCTCACGGTGTTCGCCATGCAGAAGCTGGGCATCCCGTTCCTGCTGTGCCTGCCGCTGGCCTTCGTGGTGGTGGGGGCGGCCGGCGCGCTGCTGGAGCGCACGCTGTACCGGCCGATGTACGGCAAGTCGCACCTCGACCAGGTGCTGTTCTCCATCGGCCTGACCTTCATGGCGGTGGCGGCCATCGACTACTTCGTCGGCTCGTCGCAGCAGAACATCCAGCTGCCCGAGTGGCTGCGCGGGCGCACCGAGGTGGGCGACGGCGCGCTGATGCTGGGCATGGGGCACTACCGGCTCTTCATCATCGCGGTGTGCGCGGTGCTGGCCATCGTGCTGCAGCTCATCCTGTCGAAGACGCGCTTCGGAAGCCGGCTGCGTGCGGCGGTCGACGACGCGCGGGTGGCGGCCGGGCTGGGCATCGACGTGAACCGCGTGTTCCTCCTGACCTTCGCGGTCGGCTCCGGGCTGGCCGGGCTGGGCGGTGCGCTGGGCGCGGAGATCTTGGGGCTCGACCCGAGCTTCCCGCTCAAGTACATGATCTATTTCCTCATCGTGGTCGCGGTCGGCGGCACCTCGTCGATCACCGGGCCGCTGCTGGCGGCCCTGCTGCTCGGCGTGGCCGATGTCGCGGGCAAGTACTTCATCCCGAAGATGGGCGCCTTCACGGTCTACCTGCTGATGATCCTGATCCTCATGTGGCGGCCGCAGGGCCTGTTCACGCGGCGGGGCGGCAAGTGATGGACGACCTTCGGACCGACGCGCTGCGCAAGCGCCTGCTCGAGCCCGCGCGCTGGCGCCCGTGGGAATTCGCCGTGTGGGCGCTGGCCTTTGCGCTGCCCTTCGCCATGCCGTCGCATGCGCTGATGGTCAACGAGATCGCCATCGTCGCGCTGTTCGCGATGTCGCTCGACCTGATCCTGGGCTACACCGGCATCGTCTCGCTCGGCCATGCGGCGTTCTTCGGCTTCGGTGCCTATGCCGCGGCCCTGTTCGCCAAGCACGTCATGCCCGACCCGATGGTCGGCCTGCTGGTCGCCGTGGCGCTGTCGGCCGCGCTCGGTGCGCTGGCCAGCGTGACGATCCTGCGTGGCAGCGACCTCACGCGGCTGATGGTCACGCTCGGCACCGCGCTGCTGCTGCTCGAACTGGCCAACAAGCTCGACGGGCTGACCGGCGGCGCCGACGGGCTGCAGGGGGTAGTCATGGGGCCGGTGCTGGGCCTCTTCGACTTCGACCTCTACGGGCGCACCGCGGCCTGGTACTCGCTGTCGGTGGTGCTGCTGCTCTTCCTGTTGATGCGACGCCTGGTGCGCTCGCCTTTCGGCGCGACGCTCAAGGCGATCCGCGACAACCGGCTGCGCGCCATGGCGGTGGGCATTCCGGTGGTCTCGCGCATGGCCGTCATTTACACCGTGGCGGCGGCCGTGGCGGGCGCGGCCGGTGCATTGCTGGCGCAGACCACCGGCTTCGCCTCGCTCGATGTGCTGGCCTTCGACCGCTCGGCCGATGTGCTGCTGATGCTGGTGATCGGCGGCGTGGGCTGGCTCTACGGCGGGATCGCGGGCGCGGTCGTCTTCAAGCTGCTGCAGGATACGCTGTCGTCCGTCACGCCGCAGTACTGGATGTTCTGGATCGGCCTGATCCTGGTGCTGCTGGTGCTGGTCGGCCGCGACCGGCTGCTCAAGCCGTGGACCTGGGGGCGGCGATGAGCGACACCGTTCTTTCGGCCCAGGGCCTGGTCATGCGCTTCGGCGGCATCGTGGCCACGCAGGACGTGACGCTCGACCTGCGGCGCGGGGCGCGCCATGCGCTCATCGGCCCCAACGGCGCCGGCAAGACCACGCTGATCAACCTGCTGACCGGCGTGCTCACGCCGACTGCCGGGCGCATCGTGCTCGACGGCGAGGACATCACGGGCATGGCGCCGCACCGCCGCGTCGCGCGCGGGCTGGTGCGCACGTTCCAGATCAACCAGCTCTTCGACGCGATGACACCGCTGGAGACGCTGGCGCTCGTCGTGTCCCAGCAGCGCGGGCTCACGCGGCAGTGGTGGCGTGCGCTGGGCAGCGACCGTGGCGTGGTCGAACGGGCCGGACAGCTGCTCGAACAGTTCCGTCTGGCCGAGGTGGCGCAGCAGCCCACGCGCGAACTGGCGTACGGCAAGCGGCGCCTGCTGGAGATCGCCATCGCGCTGGCCTGCGAGCCGCGCGTGCTGCTGCTCGACGAACCGGTGGCCGGCGTGCCCGCGGGCGAGCGCGAGGAGCTGCTGCAGACCGTGGCCGCGCTGCCGGCGGACGTGTCGGTGCTGCTGATCGAGCACGACATGGACCTGGTGTTCAGTTTCGCCGACCGCATGACCGTGCTGGTCAACGGCGCGGTGCTGACCGAAGGATCGCCGGAAGAAATCGCCGCCGATCCGCGCGTGAAAGCGGTGTACCTCGGAGAAGGCACGACCCATGGCTGACGCACTGCTGCAGATCGACGACCTGAGCGCGGGCTACGGCGAAGCGGTGGTGCTCACCGGTATCTCGCTCACGCTGGCCGAAGGCCGCACGCTGGCGCTGCTCGGCCGCAATGGCACCGGCAAGACGACGCTGATCAACACGCTGGCCGGCGCCACGCGCCAGCACGGCGGACGCATCGTGCTCGGCGGCGTCGAACTGAACCGGCAGGCCTCGCACCGCCGCGCCGCCGCGGGCATCGGCTGGGTGCCGCAGGAACGCAACATCTTCAAGTCGCTGACGGTGCACGAGAACCTCACCGCGGTGGCACGCCCCGGCCACTGGACGCCCGAGCGCGTCTACGCGATGTTCCCGCGCCTGGCCGAACGCAAGGGCAACCTGGGCACGCAGTTGTCGGGGGGCGAGCAGCAGATGCTGGCCGTCGCGCGCGCCCTGGTGCTCAACCCGCGCCTGCTGCTGCTGGACGAGCCGCTCGAAGGCCTGGCGCCGATCATCGTGGAAGAGCTGCTGCGCGCCATCCGCCGCATCACGCAGGACGACGGGCTGGCCGCCATCATCGTCGAGCAGCATCCGCAGGCGGTGCTGGCGATCTCCGACGATGCGGCGGTGCTCGACCAGGGGCGGCTGGTGCACACCGAGCGTGCCGACGTGCTGCGGACCCAGCCCGAGGTGCTCGACCGCCTGCTCGGCGTGGCGCGCTGACGCCACGGCGACTTCGTTGCGCGAGAATGCGCCACTGTCTGCCGTGGAGGGTTTCACAATGAGAGAAAGCCATCGGTCCACCGTGACCGCCGCACACAAGGCATTGGCCATGGTGATCGCCGCCAGCGATCTCGACCGCCTGCCGGTGACCCACTTCGAGCCGACGGACCTGCCCGGTCTGCCCGACGCTGCGCGGCGCAGCCCCGTGGTCGCGCGGGAAGACACGCAGCAGGCCAACCGTATGCGGGCCGCTTCCTACCTGTTCCTGGTCGCGGCGAGCAACGCGATGGCCGCGGCGCTCGACCTGGGCCGGGTGTCGATGGAAATGACGACCGCGGAGCGCGAAGCCATGCTGCACGCCATTGGCGCGCAGTCGACCATCGCCGGCCATTGCGCGACGCAGGCCTCGAAGATTCTGACCGGCGAGATCGATCCGCCGGAAGACGACTCCGTCGTCGTGTCCAGGCTCGGCGCCTGAGGCGTCGGCGGCTCAGATCGGCAGCGCCGTCGTCGTCTTCACCCGGTCGAGCACGAAGCTGGTCTTGCAGTCCTGCACGCTCGGGTGCTTGAGCAGCGTGTCCATCACGAAGCGCGAGTAGTGCGCCATGTCGGCGACCACCACGCGCAGCAGGTAGTCCATGTCGCCGGTCAGCGAGTGGCATTCGATCACCTCCGGCCATCCCTGGATCGAGGCGCGGAAGGCGTCCATCGGGCTGCGCTTGTGGCTCTCGGTGTGCTTCTCGAGCCGCACGTTGATGTAGGCCATCAGCGGCAGCCCGACGCGCTCGGGCCGCAGCAGGGCGACGTAGCCCTGGATCACGCCCGATTCCTCCAGCCGCTTGACGCGCCGCAACGTCGCCGACGACGACAGGCTGACCTGCGCGGCCAGCTCGTCGTAGGTGGCCCGGCCGTTGGCCTGCAACGCGCGAAGCACGCGCAGATCGATGGTGTCGAGTTCGACTGGAGCGCTCATGCGATGGATTTTGCAGGAATCCTGCGTGATCGACCATCGCAGAGCCGCAAGTTGCAGGAATCGTGTGTCGCGAGCGCCTAGCATCGACTCCAACCCCACCCGCAATTTCTGGAGACACACGATGGCTGACCACTACGAGAACCCCATGGGCCTGCAAGGCTTCGAATTCGTCGAGTTCGCATCCCCCACACCGGGCACGCTGGAGCCGGTGTTCGAGATGCTGGGCTTCACGCTGGTCGCCAAGCACCGCTCCAAGGACGTGGTGCTGTACCGCCAGGGCGACATCAATTTCATCGTGAACCGCGAGCCGAAGAGCCAGGCCGGCTACTTCGCGGCAGAACACGGCCCCTCGGCCTGCGGCCTGGCCTTCCGTGTGAAGGACGCGCACAAGGCGTACAACCGCGCGCTCGAACTCGGCGCCCAGCCGATCGAGATCGCCACCGGCCCGATGGAACTGCGCCTGCCGGCCATCAAGGGCATCGGCGGCGCGCCGCTGTACCTGATCGACCGCTACGAAGAAGGCAAGTCGATCTACGACATCGACTTCGAGTTCATCGAGGGCGTGGACCGCCACCCGGTCGGCCATGGCCTCAAGCTCATCGACCACCTCACGCACAACGTGTACCGCGGCCGCATGACCTTCTGGGCCGACTTCTACGAGAAGCTCTTCAACTTCCGCGAGATCCGCTACTTCGACATCTCGGGCGAATACACCGGCCTCACGTCGAAGGCCATGACGGCGCCCGACGGCAAGATCCGCATCCCGCTCAATGAAGAATCCAAGAAGGGCGGCGGCCAGATCGAAGAGTTCCTGATGCAGTTCAACGGCGAAGGCATCCAGCACATCGCACTGATCTGCGACAACCTCAAGGATGCTGTCGACAAGCTGGCGCTGGCCGGCGTGCAGACCGCCACCGCGCCCAACGACGTCTACTACGAGATGCTCGACACCCGCCTGCCGGGCCACGGCCAGAACGTGCCCGAACTGCAGGCGCGCGGCATCCTGCTGGACGGCACCACCGAGGGCGGCCAGCCGCGCCTCCTGCTGCAGATCTTCTCCACGCCGATGCTCGGGCCTGTGTTCTTCGAGTTCATCGAGCGCCAGGGCGACTACCGCGACGGCTTCGGCGAGGGCAATTTCAAGGCGCTGTTCGAATCGCTCGAACGCGACCAGATCCGCCGTGGCGTTCTCGACACCGCCGAGGCCTGAGCATGCTGGCCGCCGAAGCGACCAAACACGGGCTCGCGGCCGGCGAGGCGGCCAAGCCTGATCGCCCCGACTGGACCATCGACCAGGGCTGGTCGAACTACACGCCGGCCGAGCACGCCGTGTGGACGACGCTGTTCGAACGCCAGTCGAAGCTGCTGCCCGGCCGCGCCTGCGATGAATTCGTGGAAGGCATGAAGAACCTGCCGATCGGCGCCGACCAAATCCCGGATTTTCTGGAGCTGAGCGAGGTGCTGATGCAGCGCACCGGCTGGCAGGTCGTCGCCGTGCCGGGCCTGGTGCCCGACGAGGTCTTCTTCGAGCACCTGGCCAACCGGCGCTTTCCCGCGGGCAACTTCATCCGCAAGCCGCACGAGCTCGACTACCTGGAAGAGCCTGACGTCTTCCACGACGTGTTCGGCCATGTGCCGATGCTGATGAACCCGTCGATCGCGGACTACATCCAGGCCTACGGCGAAGGCGGCCTGCGTGCCAAGAAACTGGGCGTGCTCGACAAGCTGGCGCGGGTCTACTGGTACACGGTGGAGTTCGGCCTGATCCAGCAGAAGGAGGGCCTGCGCATCTACGGCGCGGGCATTGCGTCGTCGCGCACCGAGAGCGTGTTCTCGCTGGACGACCCGTCGCCGAACCGCATCGCGTTTGATCTGGAACGGGTGATGCGCACTAATTACCGCATCGACGATTTCCAGGAAAGCTACTTCGTCATCGACAGCCTGGCCGATCTGCTGGACCTGGCGACCATCGACTTCGCGCCGCTGTACGAACGCATCGCGGGGCAGCCGGACTACCAGCCGGGCGATGTGCTGGCGACCGACCGCGTCGTCGCGCGTGGCACGGGCCGCTACCACGCGGGCAAGCGCGCCGCCTGAGGCGCGCGCGCGGCGCGCGCAGCCTCCTCAGAACGGGTAGTGCCGTGGCGTGGTCTGCAGCGTGATCCAGCGCAACTCCGTGAAGGCTTCGATCCCGGCCTTGCCGCCGAAGCGGCCATAGCCTGAGCCCTTGACGCCGCCGAAGGGCATCTGCGCCTCGTCGTGCACGGTCGGGCCGTTGATGTGGCAGATGCCCGATTCAATGCGACCGGCCACCTGCCAGGCGCGCGCGATGTCGCGTCCGAACACGGCGGCGGACAGGCCGAAGGCGTTGTCGTTGGCCGTCGCGATGGCGGCCTCGACACCGTCCACGCGCACCAGCGCCTTGACCGGTGCGAACGATTCCTCGTGGTAGATCTTCATCTGGGGCGTGACGTGGTCGAGCACCGTCGCGGGCATCAGCGTGCTGTCGGCCTTGCCGCCGATCAGCAGCGTGGCGCCGTTGGCGAGTGCGTCGTCGATCAGCGCGTTGCAGCGCGCCACCGTGGCCATGTCCACCACCGAGCCCAGCACCACCGGCTTGCCGGCACGGGGGTCGCCCAGGGGCAGCGCTTTGGCCTTGGCCACGAACCTGGCGGCGAAGGCGTCGGCGATGCGCACGTCCAGCACGATGCGCTCGGTCGACATGCAGATCTGGCCCGAATTGGCGAAGGCGCCGAAGGCCGCGGCATCCACCGCCGCGTCGATGTCGGCATCGTCGAGCACCACGAAGGGCGCCTTGCCGCCGAGTTCGAGCACCGCCTGCTTCAGGTACTTGGCGCAGGTCATCGCGACCAGCCGGCCGACATGCGTCGAACCCGTGAAGTTCACGCGCCGCACCGCCGGGTGCGCGACCATGGCCTCGACCACGGCCGCCGCATCGGCGGGCGCGTTGGTCACGAAGTTCACCACGCCGGGCGGCAGGCCCGCGTCCTGCAACGCTTCGATGATCAGGCCGTGCGTGGCGGGGCACAGCTCCGAGCCCTTGAGCACCACCGTGTTGCCGCAGGCCAGCGGCGTCGCGATGGCGCGCACGCCCAGGATGACAGGTGCGTTCCAGGGCGCGATGCCCAGCACCACGCCGGCCGGCTGGCGCACCGCCATCGCGAGGCTGCCCGGCACGTCGGAGGGAATCACTTCGCCGTTGATCTGCGTGGTGATCGACGCGGCTTCGGTCAGCATGCCGGCGGCCAGGTGCACGTTGAAGCCGGCCCACATGCCGGAGGCGCCGGTCTCCGCGGCCATGGTGCGGGCGAAGTCCTCGGCGCGTGCTTCCAGGGCGTGGGCGGCCTTCAGCAGCAGCGCGCGGCGCGCGCCCGGCCCGAGCGCGGCCCAGGCGGGGAAGGCTTTCGCGGCGGCTTCGACAGCGGCGACCGCGTCGGCCGCGGTGGCTGCGGGTGCGCACGTGGCCACCTGGCCGTCGAGCGGGTTGCGGCGCTCGAAGGTGGCGCCGCCGGTGGCGGCGGTGCGTTGGCCGTCGATCAGCATGTCGATGCGTTGCATGGGGAGGTCCTGTGAGAGATGAGATGGGAGGGGCGTTCCGAAGCACCCGGCTTCAGGTCACACCGAGATAGGCGTGACGGATGGCGTCGGAGGCGAGCAGCACCGCCGCTTCGCCCTCGGCCACGAGGCGGCCGCGTTCCAGCACGTAGCCGCGGTCGGCGATCGACAGCGCCTTGCGCACGTTCTGCTCGACCATCAGCACCGTCACGCCCTGGGCGGCGATGCGCTGCACGATCACCAGCAGCTCGTCGATCGCGCGCGGCGCCAGGCCGAGCGAGGGCTCGTCGAGCATCAGCAGGCGCGGCGCGCTCATCATGGCGCGGGCCACCGCCACCATCTGCTGCTCGCCGCCGCTCATGGTGCCGGCGGCCTGGTTCGCGCGTTCCTTGAGGCGCGGGAAGTCCTCGAAGGCCTGCGCGAGCCGGCGCGTGCGCTCGGCGGGCGAGGCGAGCCAGCCGCCGAGCTCGAGGTTCTCCGTCACGCTCATCTGCGGGAAGAGCTGACGGCCCTCGGCCACCAGCGCGAGACCGCGCCGCACGCAGGCGGTGGTGTCGGCCGGCGGCAGCGGTTCGCCGTCGAGCCGCAGGGTGCCGGTGCGCGGCAGCAGGCCCTCGATGGCTTTCAGCAGCGTGGTCTTGCCGGCGCCGTTCGGGCCGACGATCACGGTGATGCCGGGCCGCACCTCCAGCGAGATGTCGCGCAGCACCTGGAAGCCGTGGTAGCCGGCGCCCAGGCCGTCGACCTTCAATGTGGCGCCGCTCATGCCGCGGCCTCCACCATCTCGTCGCCGAGGTAGGCCTCGATCACGCCCGCGTCGCGTACCACCTCGGCGGGCGTCGCGTCGGCGATCTTGCGGCCCTGGTGCAGCACCAGCACGCGTTCGACGTGGCGCAGCAGGGTGGTCACCGCATGTTCGATCCACACCACCGTCAGGCCGAAGTCGTCACGCAGCCCGCGAATGCGCTGCGCCATGGCTTCGACCTCGGCCTCGGTCAGGCCCGCGGCCACCTCGTCGAGCAGCAGCACGCGCGGCCGCGTGCCCAGCGCCATGCCGATCTCCAGCAGGCGCTGCTGCGACGGCGTGACGAGGCCCGCCGGCTGGTCGGCCCAGGCGCCGAGGCCGAGCAGCGACAGGATGTCCCTTTCGGTCTGCAGGCCGGCCGGCGCCTGGCGGTGGCGGCCGGCGAACTGCATGCCGAAGCGGATGTTGTCGGCCACGCTCATGTCGTGGAACACGCGCGGGGTCTGGAAGGTGCGGGCCACGCCGTGCGCCGCGTAGCGCTGCGGCGGCTGCCCGGTGAGGTCGGTGCCCGCGATGCGCAGCTGGCCGTCGGTCGGCGCAATCACGCCCGAGATCGCGTTGAAGAAGGTGGTCTTGCCGGCGCCGTTCGGGCCGATGATGCCGACCAGTTCACCGGCGTTCAGCGTGGCGCTGACGGCGTCCACCGCCGTCAGGCCGCCAAAACGCACGGTGAGTGCACGGGCTTCGAGCAATGCGTCAGCCATGGCCGTTCTCCAGCGGTCGGGTCGGTCGTCGTTGCCACAGCGAGGCGAGGCCGTTGGGCAGGTAGAGCACACACAGGATCAGCAGCAGGCCCAGCACCATCATGTAGCCGTAGGGCAGCTGCAGCCGCAGCGTCTCGGCCAGCAGGCTGAACACGATGGCCGCGAGCACCGGTCCGCCGATGCTGGCCGTGCCGCCGATCAGCGCGATCAGCACGGTCTGGAAGCCGATGAAGGGGCTGAACACGGCGGGTGGGTCGATGTAGGTCCAGCGCACCGCCATGGCCGCGCCGACCGCGCCCGCGAAGGCAGCGGTGAGCGCAAAGCCCGCCAGCTTGGCGTTGCGCGTGTTCACGCCCAGCGTCTGCGCGCGCTGCTCGTCGGCGCCGATGCCGGCCAGCGCCAGGCCGAAGCGGCTGCGCCGCACCCACACGGCGGTGGCGATGGAGGCCGCGGCGATCAGCAGCATCGTGAGATAGACCGTCTCGCTGGAGGGCACGACCGTGAGCACCCGGCCCACGGTGCCCGACACCTGCTTCTCGACGAAGGTGATCGCGTGGCGAATCAGTTCGGTCATGCCGAAGGTCAGCACCGCGAAGTAGGTGCCGCGCAGATGCAGCACCGCGGCGCCGATCACCAGCGCGGTGGCCGCCGCGAGCAATGCGCCGGCGGCGATGACCATCGGCCAGGGCAGCACTTCGAGCAGCATCGCGCTGGCGTACGCGCCCAGGCCGAAAAAGGCCGAGGTCGCGAGCGACAGGTAGCGCGTGGCGCCGCAGAAGATCGACCAGCTCGTCGAGAGGGCGACGTACATCAGGCAGCTCAGGGCGATGGAGGCCACGAACTCGCTCGCGGCCCAGGGCAGCGCGGCGGCCGCCAGCAGGGCAGCGATGGCCGCAGGTACCCGCCAGCGCATGAAAGAAGAGGGCGAGACAGGCAGATTCATCGCTTGAACAGTCCGTTGGGGCGCCAGATCAGGACGCCGATGAAGACGCCATAGGACAGCAGCATCTTGAGAGAAGGGCTGGTCCAGTGCATGCCCAGCGCCTCCACCAGTCCGAGCAGCAGGCCGCCGGCCAGGCTGCCGACGATGCTGCCGAAGCCGCCGAGCGTGATCACGATCAGCGCCGTCACGGTGTAGGGCTCGCCCATCGAGGGGCTGATCTCGTACGTCATCGAGAGCAGCGCACCGGCCACGCCCGACAACCCGAGGCCGATGCCGAACATCAGCGGATGCAGGCGCCCGGTGTGGATGCCGACCAGCTGCGCGCCGGTGGGCGACTGCATCAGCGCGCGCACCGCCTTGCCCAGCAGCGTGAAGCGCAGCAGCAGGATGAGCACGAGGCTCAGCGCCAGCGACACGCCGAACAGCAGCAGCTTGTTGGCCGTGAAGCGCATGCCCGCGATCTGCACCGGTTCGGCCAGGTACTCGTAGCCGCGCAGGTCGCCGCCCCACAGCAGCAGCGCCGTGTTCTGCACCACGAACATCAGGCCGAAGCCGACCATCAGGCTGCGGGCCTCGAACAGGTCGACATTGGGCGTGCGCGCGGCCAGCCGGCGAAAGCACAGCCGGTGCACCACGATGCCCAGAACGAACAGGGCCACGAAGGCCAGGGGCATCAGCAGCAGGGGCGAGATGCCTAGCGTCGTGTGGGCCCACCAGGTGAAGAAGGCGCCGAGCATGAGGAACTCGCCGTGCGAGATGTTCATCATGCGCATCAGGCCGTATTGCAGGTTCAACCCGATGGCCACGATGGCGTAGATGCCGCCCGTGATCAATCCGCCGGCGATCAGCTCGGCCCAGGACGTGAAGGACACCCGTCTACTTCCAGGCGGGCTTGGCGGCCACCAGCTTGGCCGTGGCGCGTGCCGGCGGCCAGACCACCTCGAAATCGCCGCCTTGCCACTGCGCCACCGTGCCGGGGATGGACGCGTTCTCGCTCCCCGCGAAGCGGATCGGGCCGAGGATGGTCTTGAACTCGGTCTTGGCGATGTGCTCGCGCAGCGCCTTGCGGTCCAGCCCGATGCTGCCCACGGCCTGCTGGAGGATCTCCAGCCCGGCCCATGCATGGCCGCTGGCCCAGCGGTCGGGCTCCTTGCCGAACTTCTTCGTGTGCGCGTCGAAATAGGCCTTGGCTTCGGGGCTGGTCTTGGCGTTCCAGGAGCCCATGCCCAGCACGCCTTCGGTGTTCGCCGCCATCACGTTCTTGTAGAGCTGGAAGGCGGTGCCCACCGAGGCATAGAAGAACTTGGGGTTGAGGCCGACCTCGCGCGCCTGCCGGCTCGCCAGGATCGTGTCGGGCGGGTAGGTGATGCCGATGAAGGCGTCGGGGTTCTGGTCCTTGATGCCGCGTAGCACGGGCGCGAGGTCCTTCACGCCGAGTGGATAGCTCTTGCGCTCGACCACCTGGATCTGCGTCTTCTTCAGCGCGCTGTTGAGCGCGGCGAAGTTCTCCAGGCCGAACAGGTCGTCCATGTACACGATGGCGATCGTCTTCACGCCGTTGGCCACCAGCAGGTCCACCAGGGCGCCCATCATCTTGTCGGGCTGCTGCAGCAGCGAGAAAAAATAGGGGAGCTGCATGTCGATCAGCTTGCGCGACAGGGCGGTGGGCGCCAGCAGCGGATAGCCGAAGCGATTGGCCAGCGGCGCGATCGCGAAGTTCGCGCCTGAGCCCCAGGGCGGCAGCACCAGGTCGACCTTGTCGCTGCCCATGAGCTTCTCGAAGGTGCGCACGCAGGTCTCGGTCTCGCTGCGGTCGTCGTAGCCGATCAGCTCGATCGGCCGCTTCGTGCCCTTCACCGCGAGCCCGCCCGCCGCATTGACCTGCTCGGCCCAGAGCAGGTAGTTGGGCTCCTGGCTGACCTGCGCGCCAGCCGCCCAGGGGCCGGTCCGCGCGATGGCGTAGCCGATGCGAACGGGTGCGCTCTGGGCGAGCAGGCGGGGCGCCACGGCGGCGGCGCCGATGGCGCTGGCGCCCTGGATGAGCGTGCGGCGGGACAAAGCGGACATGGTCGGACTCCTTGACCGGCAGGAGGGCAGCCGGTGTCCGAATCGTAGGAAGCGCAAGGCCGATGCGCTGTGCTGCAGGCGCACGAAGCGCTTGACGCTGAACGCACGGCGGTCCGGGTTAACCCTCTGGAAAGCGTGGGCGCTGGTGTCGGCGTCGGGCAAATAATCGAGCCTCCTCCCTTCTCCCCTGGAAAGGCCTCCATGACCCGCTCGTTGTCGATGTCGACCGACCATGTCGCTGCGCGCGAGCGTGCGCCGCAGTGGCGCGAATGGATCTGGCAGCACTTCGGTGGCCTGGAGTCCGACTTCTACGGCGACACCGGCTTCGAGGGCCACATCGCGGCTGCGCGCGCGGGCGATGTGGTGATGACCAAGCTGGAAGCCAACCGCCATCGCGTGCTGCGCACCGCAGGCATGGTGCGCACCAGCGACCAGGCCTGTCTCAAGATCGTTGCGCCCTGGCAGGGCACTGCCGCGGTGACGCAGTACGGGCGCAGCGTCAGCGTGCGCAGCGGCGCGTGGACCATCTACGACACGACCGAGGGGTACACCGTCGACAACCCCGAGCGGTCGGACCACCTGATCGTGATGCTGCCGCGTGAGCGCATCCGGGTCGACGGCCATCGGCTGCGGGAACTGATGGCACGGCCTGCCGGCGGCGCCAGCGGCATTTCGCGGGTCGCGCTCGACACCATGCGCAGCACCTACAGGGAGCTGCCCTTCATGAGCGAATCGGCTGCGCGCGTGGCCGGTGAACTGATCGTGCAACTGGTCCAGCTCTCGCTGCTGGAAGCGGCTGGGCTGGAGACGGCGAACAGCCAGCGCGCCGCCTTGCGCGACCGCATCCGGGCGCATGTGGCGCTGCGACTGCGCGACCCCGGCCTGTCGATCGACGGCATCGCGCAAGCGCTCAACTGCAGCAAGCGCCTGCTGCATGCGGCATTCGCCGATGAAGAGGACACGCTGGCCGGCTACATCCTGCGCGAGCGCATCGAAGCCTGCATGCGCGCCCTGCGCGACCCGGCCCGCGCCACGCAATCGCTGACCGACATCGCGATCGATTGCGGCTTCGGCAACCTCTCGCACTTCAGCCGCGTGTTCCGTGCCCGAGCCGGGCTGAGCCCGAGTGCGTATCGCTGCACGGCGGGGTAGGGCGCCCTAGGGCCTGTTAACGCTATTTCCGGAGATTGCGTTGCCCGGCCCAGGGGCTGGATGCAAGGCGCCCGCGCGCAGCAAGGCTCAAGCCTTGCAAGCGCGGGCAACGCCGCAGACGGCCCCTGGGCCGGGCAACCCGAAGGGAAGGCATGCCCAGGCCGACCACTCCGCGTTGCGCTCCTTGCATGTGCCAACGCACATGCGGCGTCGCGCGCCTTGATTGGCCGGCCTGGGCATGCCTTCGCAACTTCGGAAATAGCGTTAACAGGCCCTAGTACTTCGCAATCTGCCGGCCGATCTCCGGCCAGCGCCGGTGCAGCCCCACCCAGGCCACCAGGCCGATGCCCATCATGAGAATCGACGTCACGGCCAGCGCCAGCGTCGAATGCATCACCAGCGGCGCAATCACGCCGGCCACCAGGCCGTTGGCGGTCGAGCCGATGACGGCCTGCAGCGACGACGCCATGCCACGCCGCTCGGGGTGCAGGTCGAGCACCAGCAGCGTGATGACCGGCACCATCAGCGCCCAGCCGAAGGCGAAGATGCCGACCGGCAGCATCGACCAGGCCGGATGCGGGGGGAAGAGCGCGTTGGCCGCCACATTCACGACCGAGACGAGCAGCATGATGAGGAAGCCGTGCCGGATCTGCCGCTTGGGCGCGACCTTGCCGGCCATGCGGCCGCTGACCCAGGCGCCGCTCATGATCCCGCCGATGGTCAGCAGGAAGAACCAGAAGAACTGCGTCGGCGACAGGCCGAGGTGGTCGCCGAGGAAGGCGGGCGCCGAGAGCACGTACAGGAACATGCCGTTGAAGGGCACGCCGCTGGCCAGCGCCAGCAGCAGGAAGCGCGGGTCGGAACAAAGATCGCGGTAGCCGCGCATCAGGTGCCGAACCTCGAAAGGCTGGCGCTGGCTGGTGTGCAGCGTCTCGGGCAGCAGCTTCCAGTTGGCGACGAACAGCACCACGCCGACCCCCACCAGGAACCAGAAGATCGAGTGCCAGCCCGCATGCACGAACAGAAAACCGCCGACGATCGGCGCGATGGCCGGCGCCACGCCGAAATAGATCGTGACCTGGCTCATCACCTTCTGCGCCTCGGCCGGCGGGAACATGTCGCGGATCACCGCGCGCGACACCACGATGCCCGCACCCGTCGACAGGCCCTGCAGCGCCCGGAACAGCACCAGCTGCCCGATGGTCTGCGACAGCGCGCACCCGAGCGAGGCGAGGGTGAACACCGCCAGCCCCCACAGCACGACCGGCCGGCGGCCGAAGCTGTCCGACAGGGCGCCGTGGAACAGGTTCATGAAGGCGAAGCCGAAGAGGTAGGCCGACAGCGTCTGCTGCATCTCGACCGGTGTCGCGCCGATCGACTTCGCGATGCCCGAGAAGGCCGGGATGTAGGTGTCGATCGAAAAGGGCCCGAGCATGCCCAGCACCGCGAGCAGGATGGCAAGTGCCCATCGCGGGGCTTTCCAGAGGGTTTGGGCGTCGGGGTTCATGCGTCTCTCAAAACAAAGCGGACTTGCCGAACGCAGGGTCCGGCAAGTCCGCTTTTGGGGGCGTGGCTGTTTACAGCGTGTCGATGAACGAACGCAGCTTGTCCGAGCGGCTCGGGTGCTTGAGCTTGCGCAGCGCCTTGGCCTCGATCTGGCGGATGCGCTCGCGCGTCACGTCGAACTGCTTGCCGACTTCTTCCAGCGTGTGGTCGGTACTCATCTCGATGCCGAAGCGCATGCGCAGCACCTTGGCTTCGCGCGGCGTCAGCGAGTCGAGGATGTCCTTGACCACGTCGCGCAGGCCCGCCTGCATCGCGGCCTCGATCGGCGCCGTGTTGCTGCTGTCCTCGATGAAGTCGCCCAGGTGCGAATCGTCGTCGTCGCCGATCGGCGTTTCCATGGAGATCGGCTCCTTGGCGATCTTCATGATCTTGCGGATCTTGTCTTCCGGGATCTCCATCTTCGCGGCCAGGATGCCGGCGTCGGGCTCGAAGCCGAACTCCTGCAGATGCTGGCGCGAGATGCGGTTCATCTTGTTGATCGTCTCGATCATGTGCACCGGGATGCGGATGGTGCGCGCCTGGTCGGCGATCGAGCGCGTGATGGCCTGGCGGATCCACCACGTCGCGTAGGTCGAGAACTTGTAGCCGCGACGGTATTCGAACTTGTCGACCGCCTTCATCAGGCCGATGTTGCCTTCCTGGATCAGGTCCAGGAACTGCAGGCCGCGGTTGGTGTACTTCTTGGCGATGGAGATCACCAGGCGCAGGTTGGCCTCGATCATCTCCTTCTTGGCATCGCGCGACGAGCGTTCGCCGTCGTTCATGCGCTTGTTGATGTCCTTCAGCTCGGTCAGAGGCACCACGACGCTCGACTGGATGTCGGCGAGTTGCTGCTGCAGCTCCTGCACCGGCGGAATGTTGCGGGCCATCACCGTGCTCCACGGCTTGCCGGCGGCCGCCTGCTTCTCCACCCACTTCAGGTTGAGCAGGTTGGACGCGATGCGGTTGCCGTTCTTGTCGTAGCCGGAGAAGTCGCGGATGAAGTCGTCCTGCGGGAAGCCGCACTTGTCCACGATGATGCGGCGCAGCTCGCGCTCCTTCTTGCGGATGTCGTCGACCTGCGTGCGCACCAGATCGCACAGCTTCTCGATGGTCTTGGCCGTGAAGCGGATGGTCATCAGCTCGTCGGACATCGCCTGCTGGGCCTTGGTGTACGCCGGTGTGCCGTAGCCTTCCTTGTCGTAGATCTTGTGAATCTTCTCGAACATGTCGGCGATGCGGTCGAAGCGCTCGAGCGCGTCGCGCTTGAGCTCTTCCAGCTTCTTGGTCAGGGCCTTGGAGCCGCCCTTGCCGTCGTCGTCGTCCTCTTCGTCGAATTCGTCGAAGTCTTCCTCGGCCACGTAGTCGTCGGCCTCGTTCGGGTTCGAGAAGCCGTCGACGATGGTCGAGATGACGACCTTGCCTTCACGGATGGTCGCGGCCATTTCCAGGATCGCGGCGATGGTCTTCGGCGATGCGGAGATCGCCTCCATCATGGCCATCAGGCCACCTTCGATGCGCTTGGCGATTTCGATTTCGCCTTCGCGCGTCAGCAGCTCGACCGTGCCCATTTCGCGCATGTACATGCGAACCGGGTCGGTCGTGCGGCCGAATTCGCTGTCCACGGTGGAGAGCGCGGCTTCGGCTTCTTCTTCGGCTTCCTCGACGGTGGTCGCGGTGGGGGCCGTGTTGTTCAGCAGCAGCGTCTCGGCATCGGGCGTCTGTTCGTAGACGGCCACGCCCAGGTCGTTGAGCATCGTGACCACGACTTCCATGGTCTCGGCATCGACCAGCTTGTCGGGCAAGTGGTCGGAGATTTCGCCCTGCGTCAGGTAGCCGCGGGTCTTGCCCAGCGTGATCAGCGTCTTCAGGCGCTGGCGGCGCTTGGCCATGTCTTCTTCGGACAGGACGGTTTCGTCCAGGCCGAATTCCTTCATCAAGGCGCGTTCCTTCGCCTTGCTGATCTTCATGCGCAGCGGCTTGACCTTCTCAACGGTGGTCGTCTCCGTGCCCGCTGCAGCCGCGGGTTCTTCCTCCGCGAACTCGGCCTCGACGTCGGAGAAGTCTTCTTCGATGTCCTTGGGCTCGTTGCCGGCCTTGGGCTTGCGGCCGCGCTTGGCGCCGGTAGCAGGCGCATCAGCAGCGGCGGCCTTGGGCGGGCGGCCGACCTTCTTGGCGGTGGCAGGGGCGGGCGCGGCCTTCAGGGCGGCGGTCTTGACGGGGTCGGCGGAGGGCGTTTTCGTGGGCACGGATTTCACTTTCGTTGCGGCAGTCGCCTTGGACGCGGCGGCACTCTTCTTTGCAGGTGCAGGCGATGCTGTCGCTTTCAACGGTTTGGCCGACGCGGGCTTCTTGGCGACGGAAACGGCAGGCTTCTTTGTACTGGGCATACGACCTCGTGGAACAAGAATGAAACAAGCGGAATCACTGGCGCCACTAACCCGGCGCGGGCACGGACACAGAAGGACACGAGGAAACGGATTCCCTCGAAAGAGGAACCGAAGTCCTCACACGAGGAACCGAAGTCCTCAAGAAGCAAGATGTCGGGCGAACATTTGGTGTGCAGTCCTTGCGGTGTATTGACCCGTTTCCCGTTGGGAAGTGCATTGCGCGTGGGGTCGGCCCGGAGGTGCTGCTGTCGCTCTTGCCTCATTCGTCGCGAGACGAAGCCCTACATTATAGCCAGAACCCGGCTTTTCAAGAGGCAGACCGTGCTTCAGCCCGCCACGGAGGGCTTCAGGCGGTGGCGCAGTTCCAGCCGCCGCGCCTCCAGCGCCTTGTACCGTTCCAGTGCCGAAGGGTCGCTTCCCACCGCGGCGATCGCCTCGCTCTGGAGCGCCTTGAGCAGATCGTCCAGCATGAAGTCGAGCACATTGCGCAGTTCCTTGGCGGCGCCGGCGGCCTGTTCGCCCTCGGCGTCGGCGATGGACCCGCCCTCCGGTTCGGTCATGAGCCGGTCGGCGAGGGCTTCAAAAGGCTGGCCGCGCAGGCCTTCGCGCAAGGCGGCCCAGGGCTGCACGCCGTGTTCGTGGCACTGCCCGTCGAGCCAGGTGAAGAGTTGCCCATGCTCGCCGGGCAGGTCGCACAGCAGGCCGTGCAGTTCGTGCGACAGCGCTTCCCATTCGTGCATGTTCGACATCAGCAGCCGGGCGGCGACGTCGGCGCGCCCGGGCGGTCGCAGCCGGGTCCGGCCGACGCTGCCCGACGAGGCCGGCGCCCGCCGGTCGCCCCAATTGCCGCGACCGGGCTTGTCGCCCCAGTTGCCGCGGCCCTTGCCGCCCTGGCGCCCGTAGGTGATCGGCGTGCCGTCGTCCTGGTAGCGCATGACCTCGGCGGCGGGCGGCGGCGAGGGGCTGCGGGCCGGCGGCGCTGCCGCCGTGGGCGTCCAGAGCGAGCTCAGGTCCGGCACGCCCAGCTGCACGAGTTCGGCCAGCTCGGTGAGCATCTGGCGCTTGAGCGCGCCGTCGGGCAGGGCGCTCCACAGCGGCTTGGCGTTGGCGGCCATGTGGGCGCGGCCTTCGGCGGTGCCCAGGTCGCAACCCTCGCGCGCCGCCTCCACCAGGAAGCGGCTGAGCGGCGTTGCCTCGTTCACGAATCGCGCGAAGGCCTCGGCGCCGTGCTCGCGGATGAAGCTGTCCGGGTCGTGCTCCGCCGGCAGGAACAGGAACTTGATGCTGCGCACGTCGGTGGCGTAAGGCAGGGCCCCGTCGAGCGCCTTGCGCGCGGCGCGGCGCCCGGCGGCGTCGCCGTCGAAGCTGAACACCACCGACTCGGTGAAGCGGAACAGCTTCTGCACATGCTCGGGGGTGCAGGCGGTGCCCAGCGTGGCGACGGCGTTCGGGAAGCCGAGCTGCGCCAGCGCGACCACATCCATGTAGCCCTCGGTGACCAACGCGTAGCCACGGTCGCGGAAGGCGGCACGCGCTTCGTACAGGCCGTAGAGCTCGCGGCCCTTGCTGAAGACCGGCGTCTCCGGGGAATTGAGGTACTTGGGCTTCTCGTCGCCCAGCACGCGGCCGCCGAAGCCGATGCATTCGCCCTTGACGTTGCGGATCGGGAACATCACACGGTCGCGGAAGCGGTCGTAGCGCTTGCCGTCCCCGTTGTCGTCGGCCTCGCCGACGATCACCAGGCCGCTTTCGGCCAGCAGCGGGTCGTCGTAGTCGGGGAAGACGCTGGCCAGCGAACGCCAACCGGCCGGCGCATAGCCGATGCCGTACAGCCGCGCGACCTCGCCGGACACGCCCCGACCCTTGAGGTACTCGATGGCGCCCGGCGACTGGCGCAGCTGCTTGCGATAGGCCTCGCCGGCCTTTTCCAGCACCTCCGACAAGGTGGCCTGCTTCTGCCGTTGACCAGCGGCGCGGGCGCGTTCCTCGGGGGAGGCGTCGTCTTCGGGCACCTGCAGGCCGTACTGGCCGGCCAGGTCGTGCACCGCTTCGACGAAGCCCATGCCGGCGTGCTCCATCAGAAAGCCGATGGCGTTGCCGTGCACCCCGCAGCCGAAGCAGTGATAGAACTGTTTGGTCGGGCTGACCGAGAACGACGGCGACTTCTCGCCGTGGAAGGGGCACAGCCCCATGAAATTGGCGCCGGCCTTCTTGAGCTGCACGTAGCGCCCGACGATTTCCACGACGTCCGCGCGGGCGATCAGTTCCTGGATGAATGAGGGCGGGATGGTCATGGGGGAGCCGCAAATGATACGCATGCGGCTGACACGGCAGGGGCATGCGGCGCGGTGATACTGGGCCGTCCCACGCCCACTGCCCATGAATGCCCGCCGCTTCCCCCCTCTGTCCCCGGTGCTGCAGCATCCGTTTCGATTTCTCTGGTCGGCCGTCAAGGGCTTCAAGGCGAACCAGGGGCTGCTGCTGGCGGGGGCGGTGGCGTACTACGCGCTGCTGTCGATGGTGCCGCTGCTCATCCTCAGCGTGATCGCGTTGTCGCATGTCATCGACCAGGGCGAGTTGCTGACCACCGTGGGCCGCTACCTCGAATGGCTGCTGCCCGGCCAGTCGCGCGCCGTGGTCGCCGAGCTGCGCAACTTCCTGGCGCACCGCGACGTGCTCGGCCCGGTGCTGCTGGTGACCATGATCTTCTTCAGCTCGCTCGCCTTCACCGTGTTGGAGAGCGCCATGGCGAACATCTTCCATCACCGCAAATCCGAACGATCCCGGCATTTCCTGGTGTCGGCGGTGATGCCCTACCTCTACATCCTGAGCCTGTGCGTCGGGTTGCTGCTGGTCACGCTGGTGTCGGGCGCGCTGCAGCTCATCGGCCAGGAAAGCGTCGACCTGCTGGGCTACAGCTGGTCGCTGTCGGGCGTCTCGGGCGTGCTGCTCTACCTGCTGGGGCTGGGGGGCGAGGTCTTCATGCTGACCTCGCTCTACCTGGTGATGCCGGTGGGGCGCCTGTCGCTGCGGCACGCCCTGCTGGGCGGCATCACCGCCACGGTGCTGTGGGAGGTGACGCGCCGCCTGCTGGTCTGGTATTTCTCGACCCTGTCCCAGGTCAATGTCGTCTACGGCTCCCTCACCACCGCGATCGTGGTGCTGCTGAGCCTGGAGATCGCCGCCACGCTGGTGCTGTTCGGCGCCCAGGTCATCGCGCAGTACGAGCGTCTGGACCGCGAGCAGCCGGCTCCCGCACCATAGAACTTCTTCGCCAGGAACACCGCGGAACCGGCTTCGCCGGGCCGCTGGTGTTGCCCCCGGACGGGGGAGGGCGCTGCCACACGCAGTGGGCAAGCCTTCGGGGGAGAGCCTATTTCGGTGCCAAACGGATCGCGCCGTCCAGGCGGATCACTTCGCCGTTGAGCATGTCGTTCTCGATGATGTGCTTGGTCAACTTGGCGTAGTCGGCCGGCGTGCCCAGTCGCGAGGGGAAGGGCACGTTGGCGGCCAGCGCGTCCTGCACCTCCTGCGGCATGCCGAAGAGCATGGGCGTACCGAAGATGCCGGGGGCGATCGTCATGTTGCGGATGCCGCTGCGCGCCAGGTCGCGGGCGATCGGCAGCGTCATGCCGACGATGCCGCCCTTCGATGCGCTGTACGCCGCCTGGCCGATCTGGCCGTCGTAGGCTGCCACCGAGGCGGTAGAGATCAGCACGCCGCGCTCGCCGGTGGCTTCGGGCTCGTTCTTCGACATGGCGTCGGCGGCCAGGCGGATCATGTTGAAGCTGCCGATCAGGTTGATCGTCACGGTCTTCGTGAAGGCCGCCAGCGCATGCGGGCCGTTCTTGCCCACGGTCTTCTCGCCGATGGCGATGCCGGCGCAGTTGACCAGGCCGAACAGCTTGCCGAGCTTGAGCGCGGCATCGACCGCCGCCTGGCCGTCCGCTTCCTGCGTCACATCGCACTTGACGAACACGCCGCCGATATCGCGCGCGACCGCTTCGCCCTTGTCGGCCTGCATGTCGGCCACCACCACCTTGGCGCCGTTGGCCGCGAGCATCCGTGCCGTGCCTTCGCCCAGGCCCGAGGCGGCGCCGGTGACGATGAAAACCTTGCCTTCGATCTGCATGCGTGTGTCTCCTGAGTGTGTTGAACGCACGATTATCGAAGAGACGGACGAAAAAAAGCCCCACCGAGCTTTCGCCAAGATGAGGCTTGATTCGGATCCCGAAGGACCCGGGGAGACCAGTGGCGGCTCAGCGCTTGCGCGAAGCGGTCTGGGCGGTGCTCTTGGCCGCGTTCACAGCGGTGGTCTGGACCGCGTTGAAGTTGGCTTCGGCAACATCGGTCGCTTGCTTGACAGCCTTCTGGACCGACTCGAACGCGTTGTTGGCGGCAGCCACGGCGCTCTTCATCACGGCGACGGCGGTTTCCGAACCGGCCGGGGCGTTCTTGGCGGCGCTGTCGACCAGGCCGACAAAGGCTTGCTGGGCTTCGGCGGCCTTGCCTTCGAAGGCCTTGGAGAATTCGGCGCCGGTGCCTTGGGCGATGTCGTACAGGTGACGGCTGTAGGCCGAGGTCTTTTCAGCCAGGGGCTGGAACAGGCTGGCCTGCAGGGCGAGCAGTTCCTGCGCGTCCTTGACGCTCAGCATGGCTTGCGTGGTGCTGGCGGCTTCGCTCAGGGCGGCCTTGGAAGCCGTCACGTTCAGTTCGACGAGCTTCTCGACGCCTTCGAACGCCTTGGTGGTCAGGCCGAACAGGGTTTCGAGGTTGGCCTTTTGGGCGGCGAGGATTTGGTCAGCGGTCAGTGCCATGGTGGTAACTCCGGTAAGGATTGAGGAATGGATCACGTTCGCTGCGCCTGTCTCGTCTATGTTGCGGTGCAGCATGAGCCGAAGTATAGGCAGCTGAGCCGTGCAATCAAGCCTTTTGGCCGACGGTGGCTCAATTTAGAAGCCGGGTTCTAAACGGGCCGTTTCGCCGGATTTCGGCCTTGTTCCCGGCCGTGTTTTCGGTCGCACGCACGCGCTGGCAGAATTCCGCGCCATGACGACTGCGCACCCCCGCCCCCACCACCGCGACGGCTATCGCGCCTTCCATCGCATTCCCACCCGATGGGCCGACAACGACCTGTATGGGCACGTCAACAACGTCGTTTACTACAGCTGGTTCGACACGGCGGTGAATGCGTTGCTGATCGAGCGCGGCGCCCTCGACATCCACCAGGGTCAGACCATCGGCTTCGTGGTCGAGACGCAATGCAATTACTTTGCGCCGCTGGCATTTCCCCAGACGGTGGAGGCGGGCATCCGCGTCGCCCAGGTGGGGCGCTCCAGCGTACGCTACGAAATTGCCCTGTTCGCCGAGGGCGCCGAGACGGCGGCCGCCCAGGGGCACTTCGTTCATGTCTACGTCGACCGGCAGACGCAGCGGCCGGTGGCCTTGCCCGAAACGCTCTTGCAGGTGGTCGCCGACCTCCGCGCTTGAAAGGCGGCTCGCCATGAAGAACGGCGCCCGAGGGCGCCGTTCTTCATGTCTTCGCAGCGATGCGAATTACATCTTCTTCATGGCCTTGATGTCGGCCTTGCCCTTGGCTTCGTCGGCCTTGGCCTGCTTCACGCAGGCGCTCTTGGCGTCGCCAGACTGGTCATCGCACTTTTCCTTGGCCACTTCGTAGGTCATGGCGACCTTCTCTTCGGCGACCTTGCGTTGATGGCTGGCGGTCGGCTTGTAGGTTTGTTCCAGTTCCGCCTTGGCCACCTTCTGGTTGCCGTCGGCTTCCTTGTTGCACACGTCCTTGGCGTTGTCCTTCATCGTGTCGCACTGGGCCTTGGCAACCTTGTGGTCGGCCTCGATCTTTTCCTTGGCGACCTTGTATTCGTCCTTCGTCATCGCGCCGGCCTGGGCGCCGATGAAGCAGGTGGACGCGATGGCGAGCATGAGCAGGTGTTTTTTCATGGAGATTCTCCGTAGATCTGTTGGATTGGTTTTGGATTGAATGAAAGAGGGTCAGTACTTTTCGAACCAGAGCGCGGCCGGCGTACGGCCTTCGGCGCTTTCCCAGGTCTTGACCTGGGCTTCGGCTTCGTCGCGGCTGATGCCATGACGTTCCTGGATGCGGCCCAGCAGCTGATCGCGCTTGCCGGCAATGACATCGAAATCGTCGTCGTTCAACTTGCCCCACTGCTCCTTGACCTTGCCCTTGAGCTGCTTCCAGTTGCCTTCGATGGTGTCTTTGTTCATGACGATCTCCTTCGTGAATTGATATGTTCCGCCGTCGCTGCACTTTCTTCGGAGAAAGCGCTTTGGGCTGGCGTGAAGGCACTCTCGTGGGTGTGGCACGGCATGCCGGTAGGACGCCCCGGGCGGGGTCCGTAGGCACAAGCCGACGGGGACCGTGATAATCGAGCGCACGCCGACACCAGAGACATGCGCGCCGTACCATGATCATTCACAGCCTGCTCGACACCGACCTCTACAAGTTCACGATGATGCAGGTGGTGCTGCACCACTTCCCCGGTGCCCGGGTCGAATACCGCTTCAAGTGCCGCAACCCGGGCGTCGACCTGGCGCGTTTCGCCAGCGAGATCCGCGAGGAGGTCCGTGGCCTGTGCTCCCTGCAGTTCAAGGACGCCGAGCTCGCCTACCTCCGGTCGATGCGCTTCATCAAGAGCGACTTCGTCGACTTCCTCGGGCTGTTTCGCCTGAACGAGAAGTACATCGACATCACGCCCTTGCCGACGGGCGAGCTCGACATCAGCATCAAGGGGCCGTGGCTCCACACCATCCTCTTCGAGATCCCGGTGCTGGCGATCGTCAACGAGGTCTACTTCCGCAACACACAAAAGCGGCCCGACATCGAGGAAGGGCGCCGGCGGCTCGAGACCAAGATCGGCGAGCTGCAGGCCGAAGGCCTGTCCGACCTGAAGATCGCCGACTACGGCACGCGCCGGCGTTTCTCGAAGGAATGGCACGAAGAGGTGTTGCGCACCCTGACCGCCCGCCTGGGCGCGGTGACCGCGCCGGTGCAGTTGGGCGCCAAGCTGCCGCAGTTCGCCGGCACCAGCAACGTGCTCTACGCCATGAAGCTCGGCCTTATTCCACTGGGCACCATGGCCCACGAGTACCTGCAGGCCTGCCAGGCGCTCGGCCCGCGGTTGCGCGACAGCCAGATCTTCGGCTTCGAGTCGTGGGCGCGCGAGTACCGTGGCGACCTGGGCATCGCGCTGTCCGACGTCTATGGCATGAGCGCTTTCTTGCGCGACTTCGATCTGTACTTCTGCAAGCTGTTCGACGGCGCCCGTCACGACAGCGGCGACCCCTTCCAGTGGGGCGAGCGCATGCTGGCGCACTACATCGCCAAGCGGGTCGACCCATTGACCAAGACGCTGATCTTCAGCGACGGCCTCACGGTGCCGCGCACCATCGAGCTCTACCAGCAGTTCCGCGGCCGTTGCCAGCTGGCCTTTGGCATCGGCACCAACCTCACCAACGACCTTGGCTACGAACCGCTGCAGATCGTCATCAAGATGATCCGCTGCAACGACCAGCCGGTGGCCAAGCTGTCCGACACGCCCTCCAAGAACATGTGCGACGACGAGAAGTACCTGGCCTACCTGCGCCAGGTCTTCGAGATCGCGTGACCTTCTCCCCGAAAGTGCTTCGACCGATGAAGAACGCGTCGCGCCGCCTGGCGCTGCTGGCTCTGCCCTTGCTGTCTCCCGCCCTGGCGCATGCCGCCGAGTTCGACGGCGCCCGCCTGTCGCCACTGTGGGGCGTGCCCTTCGCCGGGCTGCTGCTGTCGATCGCGCTGATGCCGCTGCTCGCGCCGTCGTTCTGGCACCACCACTTCGGCAAGGTGGCGGCCGCCTGGGCCCTCGCCTTCCTGCTGCCCTTCGCGGCCGTCTTCGGGCCGGGGCTGGCCGGCACGCAGCTCGTGCATGCGGCGCTGGCGGAGTACATCCCGTTCATCATCCTGCTCACGGCGCTGTTCGCCGTGGCCGGCGGCATCCACATCCGCGGCAACCTGCATGGGGCGCCGGGCCTCAACGTGGCGATCCTCGCGATCGGCGCGGTGCTCGCCAGCCTCATGGGCACGACCGGCGCGTCGATGCTGCTGATCCGCCCGCTCATCCGTGCCAACGACAACCGGGTGCACAAGGCGCACGTGGTCGTGTTCTTCATCTTCATCGTCTCGAACGTCGGCGGCTCGCTCACGCCGCTGGGCGACCCGCCGCTGTTCCTGGGCTTCCTGAAGGGCGTGGCGTTTTTCTGGACCGCGCGCCACATCTTCCCCGAGACGCTGTTCGTGACGGGCGCGCTGCTCGCGATGTTCTGGCTCATCGATCGCCATTACTACCGCAAGGAAGGCGTGCTGCCGGTCGACCCCACGCCAGACACCCCGCGCCTGGGCTTCGACGGGGCCAGGAACTTCTGGCTGCTGGGCGCCGTGATCGCGCTGGTGCTCATGAGCGGCACCTGGAAGTCCGACATCGCCTTCGACATCTACGGCACGCCAGTCGGCCTGCCCGGGTTGCTGCGCGATGTCGGCCTGGTCGCCATCACGCTGCTGTCGCTGAAGATCACGCCGGCCGCCGTGCATGCCGACAACCAGTTCGGCTGGGGGCCGATGGCCGAAGTGGCCAAGCTCTTCGCCGGCATCTTCCTGACCATCGTGCCGGTGATCGCGATGCTCAAGGCCGGTACCCACGGGCCCTTCGGTGCGGTGGTCGCCGCCGTCACCCGGCCCGACGGCCAGCCCGACCCCGCGATGTACTTCTGGGCCACCGGCGTGCTGAGCTCCTTCCTGGACAACGCGCCGACCTACCTGGTGTTCTTCAACACGGCGGGCGGCGACCCGGCGGCGCTCATGACCACCTATGCCAGCACGCTCGCTGCCATTTCCGCCGGCGCCGTCTTCATGGGCGCCAACAGCTACATCGGCAACGCACCCAACCTCATGGTCAAGGCCATCGCCGAAGACCGCGGCGTGCGCATGCCCAGCTTCTTCGGCTACATGGCCTGGTCGGGCGCATGCCTGATCCCGCTGTTCGTGGTCGTCACCTTCCTCTTCTTCCGCTGATCCACTGGAGCCGTTCATGTCCAAGCCCCACGTCCTCGTCACCCGCGCCGTCTTCCCCGAAACCATCGAAAAACTGAAACAGCATTTCGAGGTGGAAGCGAACGTGGACGATGCCGACTGGTCCAGCGACGAATTGATCCGCCGCCTGCAAGGCAAGCAGGGCGCCTTCACCACCGGCAGCGTGAAGATCGACGAGGCGCTGCTCGCCGCCTGCCCGGACCTGAAGATCTGCGCCAACATGGCCGTGGGTTACAACAACTTCGACGTCGACGCGATGGTGCGCCACGGCGTGATGGCCACCAACGCGCCCGACGTGCTGACCGAAACCACCGCCGACTTCGGCTTCGCGCTGTTGATGGCGACCGCGCGCCGCATCACCGAGAGCGAGCATTTCCTGCGCCGCGGCGAATGGAAGAAGTGGCGCTACGACATGTTCGCCGGCGCCGACGTGCATGGCAGCACGCTCGGCATCCTGGGCATGGGCCGCATCGGGCAAGGCATTGCACGCCGCGGCGCGCTGGGCTTCGGCATGGAGGTGATCTATCACAACCGTTCGCGTCTCGACGCATCGATCGAGTCCGAGCTGAAAGCCACGTACGTCAGCAAGGAAGAACTGCTCAAGCGCGCCGACCACCTGGTGCTGGTGCTGCCGTACTCGCCCGCAGCGCACCACGCCATCGGCGCGGCCGAGCTCAAGCAGATGAAGCCCACCGCCACACTGGTGAATCTGGCGCGCGGCGGCATCGTCGACGACGCGGCACTGGCCGAGGCGCTGCGTGACAACACCATCGCCGCGGCCGGGCTGGATGTGTTCGAGGGCGAGCCCACGGTGAACCCCGCGTTGCTCGAGGTGCCCAACGTGGTGCTCACCCCGCACATCGCCAGCGCGACCATCCCCACGCGCCGTGCCATGGCCAACCTGGCCGCCGACAACCTGATCTCCTTCCTCGGCGGCCAGGGCCCGCTGACGCCGATCGTTTCCCCCAAGAAGTAAACGGACTGCTCACACGTGTCGACTGCCGAAATCGGACTCTGGATCCTGCTGGGCCTCGCGGCCCTCACCGTCATTCTTCTCGTCGCGCTGCTGATGCGCCGGCCCGCACCCGACCGCCACGCCGAACTGCTGGCCACCTTGGCCGATGGCACCGAGCGCAGCGAACGCGCTTTGCGGCAGGAGGTCGCCGATTCCGCGCGCAGCACGCGCCAGGAGCTGGGCCAGAACTTCGCCAGCTTCCAGGCGGCACTGGTGCAGCAGGGCGCCGAAGCCACGCGCACCCAGAACGCGCAGATCGACGCCTTCGCGCAGCAGCTCACGCTGATGCAGAAGACGCTGGCCGACACGCTCAACACGCAGCTGCAGGGCCTGAGCGAATCCAACGCGCGGCGGCTGGCCGAGGTGCGCGCGACCATGGAAACGCAGCTCGCCCAGCTGCAGCAGACCAACAGCGCCAAGCTCGACGAGATGCGCAAGACGGTCGACGAGAAGCTGCAAAGCACGCTCGAGGCGCGGCTGGGCGAGAGCTTCAAGCAGGTGGCCGACCGGCTCGACCAGGTGCACAAGGGCCTGGGCGAGATGCAGACGCTGGCCATCGGCGTGGGCAGTCTGCAGCGCGTGCTGACCAACGTGAAGACGCGCGGCGTGTTCGGCGAGGTGCAGCTCGAGGCGCTGCTCGAGCAGGTGCTCACCACCGAGCAATACGCCAAGCAGGTCGAGACCAAGCCGCGCAGCGGCCAGCGCGTGGACTTCGCGGTGCGCTTCCCGGGACGCAGCGCCGACGGGGCGCCGGTGTGGCTGCCGATCGACGCCAAGTTTCCGCGCGACGACTACGAGCGCCTCATCGACGCGCACGAACGTGCCGACGCGGTGGCGGTCGAAGTGGCCGGCAAGGCGCTCGAAGCGCGCATCCGCAGCGAGGCGAAGTCCATCGCCGACAACTACCTCGCGGCGCCGCACACCACCGATTTCGCGATCCTCTTCCTCCCGGTCGAGAGCCTCTACGCCGAAGTGCTGCGCCGCCCCGGCCTGATGGACGCGGTGCAGCGCCAGCACCGGGTGACGCTCGCCGGCCCGACCACGCTGCTGGCCATGCTCAACAGCCTGCACATGGGCTTTCGCACGCTGGCGCTGGAGCAGCAGGCGTCGGAGGTGTGGAAGGTGCTGGGCGCGGTCAAGACCGAGTTCAACCGCTTCGGCGAATGGGTCGAGCGCATCAAGGAACAGGTCGCCAAGGCCTCCGACACCATCGACAAGGCCGACACGCGGCAACGGCAGATGCGCCGTGCGCTCAAGGGCGTGGAGGCGCTGCCCGAACTGCAGGCGCAGGCGCTGCTGCCTGCAGTCGACCCCGAGGACGACGGCGCGCCGTGAGAGGCGCAGAGCTGCTTCGGCTGATCGCGGCGCAGGTTTTCCTGCATTCGACGATGGCGGGCATGCGGCTGGCCACACCGTTGCTGGCGCTGCAGCAGGGCTACAGCGCGGCGGCGGTCGGCCTGTTGATCGCATTGTTCGCCCTCACGCAGGTCTTCCTGGCACTGCCCGCGGGCCGCTTCACCGACCGGCACGGATTGCGTCGGCCGCTGGCGCTGTCGGTGGTCGCGGCCTCGCTCGGCGCCGGCCTCGCGCTGGTGTGGCCGTATTTCCCGGTCATGTGCCTGGCTGCACTGCTGACCGGCGGAGCCACCGGCGCGACCGTGATCGCGCTGCAGCGCCACGTCGGGCGCGCCGCACAGAGCCCCAACGACCTCAAGCGCGTGTTCAGCTGGCTGGCGATCGCGCCAGCGGCGGCCAACTTCGTCGGCCCGTTCGTGGCCGGGCTGCTCATCGACCATGCCGGGCATGTTCCCGCCGACCTGCTGTCGTACCGCGTGACCTTCGCGGTCATGGCGCTGATGCCGGTCGCCTGCTGGCTGCTGGTGCGGACGGCTCGCGAACCCGCGCCGGTGCCTCCGCCGGTCGGCGCCGCCACCACCCGCGCCTGGGACCTGCTGCGCGAACCGCTGTTCCGCCGACTGCTCTTCGTGAACTGGCTGCAGTCGTCCAGCTGGGACGTGCATGCTTTCGTGCTGCCCATCCTCGGCCACGAGCGGGGCCTGGGGGCGTCGGTCATCGGCACGATCCTTGGCGCCTTCGCCATTGCCGCGGCAGTGGTGCGGCTGGCACTGCCGCTGTTCGCCAACCGGACCTCGGAGCGTGGCGTGATCCTCACGTCGACGCTGGTGACCGCCACGCTGTTCTGCGTCTATCCGCTGCTGCACTCGGCCTGGACGATGGCGCTGTGCTCGGTGGTGCTGGGCTTCTCGCTGGGCGCGGTGCAGCCGATGATCATGAGCATGCTGCACCAGATCACGCCGCACGCACGTCACGGCGAGGCGCTGGGCCTGCGGCTGATGACCATCAACGCGTCGAGCGTCGCCATGCCGATGCTGTTCGGCGCGGCCGGCGCGGTCATCGGCATCGCCGGCGTGTTCTGGATCGTCGGCGGTGTGGTGGCCATGGGCAGCCACACCGTCTGGAAACTCAAAGCGCGTAGAAGCGCTTGATCGCGTCCCAGGCGTCGCCGGGCGTGTCGACGTACTCGAAGAGCTTCACGTCTTCCGGCGAAATCACGCCTTCGTCGGCCAGGAAGGCGAAGTCGATCAGCCGCTTCCAGTAGTCGGAGCCGTACAGCACGATCGGCACCTGCTTGGCCTTGCGCGTCTGCACCAGCGTGACCACTTCGAACAGCTCGTCGAGCGTGCCGAAGCCGCCGGGGAAAGCCACCAGCGCCTTCGCACGCATCATGAAGTGCATCTTGCGGATGGCGAAGTAGTGGAACTTGAAGCTCAGCGCCGGCGTGACGTACGGGTTGGGCTCTTCTTCCATCGGCAGCGCGATCGCCAGGCCGATGTTGAGGCCGCCGCCTTCGTAGGAGCCGCGGTTGGCGGCCTGCATGATGCCGGGGCCGCCGCCGGTGCAGATGAAGAGCTTGTCTTCCGGCTCCTTGTCGTTGCTGTACTGCGCGACCAGCTTGCCGAAGGCGCGCGCCTGCTCGTAGTAGTGCGAGTTGCGTGCGAGCCTGCGCCAGCGCTCGGTCGCCACCACGTCGCCAGCGGCCTCTGCCTGCGCGATCAGGGCACGGGATTCTTCCTCGCTGCGGAAGCGCGCACTGCCGAAGACGACCACCGTGTTCTCGATGCCGTGTTCGCGCATCTGCAGGTCGGGCTTCATCAGCTCGAGCTGCATGCGCAGGCCGCGGGTCTCGCGGCGCAGCAGGAATTCGGGGTCGGCGAACGCCAGGCGCGACGGGTCGCGGTCGAGCGGCAGCCCCTTGTCCGAATGGGCTTGCAGCGTGGCCCAGGCATCGGCCAGGCGCTTGTCGTGGAGATCGTGGGTCTTGCTGGTCATGCGGTGCTCCTGAGCAATCTTCGGGCCGAAAAGGTGCGGCGCCATGAAAAAAGGCTCCCGTGAGGAGCCTTGGTGGTGTGCAGGTCGCTCAGACGCGCTTGCGGTATTCACCCGTGCGGGTGTCGATTTCGATCTTGTCGCCCTGTGCGACGAAGAGAGGAACCGGCACTTCGAAACCGGTGGCGATCTTGGCCGGCTTGAGCACCTTGCCCGACGTGTCGCCCTTGACGGCGGGTTCGGTCCAGGTGATTTCGCGTTCGACGCTGGTCGGCAGTTCGACCGAGATCGCCTTGCCTTCGTAGAACACCACTTCGACGGCCATGCCGTCTTCGAGGTAGTTCAGGGCGTCGCCCATGTTCTCGGCTTCGACTTCGTACTGGTTGTACTCGGCGTCCATGCAGACGTAGAGCGGGTCGGCGAAGTAGGAGTACGTGCAGTCCTTCTTCTCGAGCACGATCTGGTCGATCTTGTCATCGGCCTTGAAGACCACTTCGGTGTTGAAGTTGGCCACCAGGCTCTTCATCTTCATGCGCACAGTGGCGGAGTTGCGGCCGCCGCGGCTGTATTCGGTCTTGAGGACGACCATCGGGTCCTTGCCGTGCATGATCACGTTGCCGGCGCGGATTTCTTGAGCGATTTTCATAACGTTGTCTGGCTGGTTGGCCGCTGCGCGCGGCAGGCCGTGGCGCTATTGCAGTTCTGCCGCATCGAAAACGAATTCCCGAAATTGCAGTTGAAAAGCGGCGGCAAATTTTGGATAGCCAGCGATTTTAGCGGGTTTCGCAAGGCGAAGCCAATTCGGGCAGACTTCGGTGCGCCATGAACGACACCCTCCAAGACATCGCGGCCGCCCTGGTCGCCGCCCGCCGAAGCGGCATCGCCGTCGATGAATCCCCCTGGCACGACACGATGTTGACGCCGGACGAGATTTACGAACTGCAAGACCGCGTGGCCGCCGAACTCGGCTGGAACACCGACCCGGACGCACCCAGCACCTGGAAGGGCGGCGGCCCGACGACCACCTCGGTCGCCACCTTCGCCCGGATTCCCGAGCCCTTCGTGCTGAGCTCGCCCGGACGCCTCGAAGCGAAGGATTTCCATCGCCTCGGCATTGAGATAGAAGTCGCCTTCCGCCTGGCGCGCGATGTCAGCGCGCCCGACCTCGCGGCTCGCGCCGTGCAGGCGCCCGAAGCGCTGTTCGACGCGATGACCGTCTCGATCGAACTGGTCGACTTCCGTTGGCAGGGGGCCGACCAGGCGCCGGCACCGCTGCGTCTGGTCGATGTTCAGTCGAACGGCGCGCTGGTGCTGGGGGAGTGGGTGCCGATTCGGCCGGTGAATTGGGCAGCGCAGACCGCGACGCTCGAAGTCAACGCCAAGCAAGTCGGCCGCTACCAGGGCGCGCACCCGTGCGGCGACCCGATGTGGATGGCGCCGCAGTGGCTGCAGCACGCGGTGGCGCGCCATGATCGGCTGGCGGCGGGCAGCGTGCTCACCACCGGTTCCTGGTGCGGCATGGTGTGGCTCGATGGGCCAGCGTCTGTGCGGGCTTCGTTCGAGGGGATTGGTGAGGCAGTGCTGACGTTGGCTTAGTTTCCTTGGGTGAGGACACCCGCGGACTGCCTGATGCGATCCACGAAGCGTGCGAGCTGGGTGGCCAGGTCGTCCTGCGCCAGGAGACGAGTCCGCGCCTGCTGCGTCGCCCTGGTCCACGCATCGTGCGTGGCGGCGTCCGGCCAGGTGAGCACGGCATCGTCGGCGTCGTTCCAGGCGCGGTGGAACGTGCGCCATGCGGGCGGCGCGTCGAGCATGTCGAGAAAGGCTTCGAGCTTGACGTGGTGCACGTCGTCGTCCTGCGGGTAGATCTGCCAGGCGAAGGCGGCGCCGGCCCAGAGCGCGCGGATCACCGAGTCTTCCCCGCGCACGAAGTTGAAGTCGCAGGCCCACAGCAGTTCGTCGTAGCCGCGCTGGGACAGCATCGGCAGGAAGGACACCGACAGGGTGCCGTGCCGGCTGTCCGGCGATGGCCACACGGCGCGCACCGCGGGGGTCGCGCGCCCGGCCGTGACCAGCAGGCGATGCGGTGTCGGTGCTGCGGCCAACTGGTCGAGCAGGCGCCCGAGCGCCCTGGGTTCGTAGCAGAACAGCGAGACGAGCTCCTCGCCTTGCCACGCAATGCCATGGTCCTTCAGCCAGGCGCTGCGGTCGAACGCGGCACGGCGCGCCGGCAGATCGTCCTCGCGCAGCAGGCCGCCGGTGGCGGGCGTGAAGCCGGGATAGAAGAAGTGCTTGGTCAGCCCTTCGCCGGGGCCGCGGAAGACGGGGGAGGGCAGCCGATGCAGGCGCTCCACGTAGGGTTCGGCGGAGAGGTATTCGAGGTTGATCCATGGACGCGGTGCGCTGGCATGCACCTGCGCGAAACGTTCGAGCAGTTCAGGTGCCGGGTCGCAGCCGAAGGCTTCGATCAGGACGTCGGGCACCGCTTCGGCAGCGGCCAGCGCCACGGCGACCGGGTCGGACCAGCGGATGACGGCGACACCGTCGCATCTCTGCGGCGCCAGCCAATCCAGCGCCGACGGATCGTCGACCCAGAGCCGCACCCGCGCGCCGCGCTGCGCCAGCTGGCAGGCCAGCCGCCAGCTGATCGCGATGTCGCCGAAGTTGTCGATGACCTTGCAGAAGATGTCCCAGCGCATGCGCATCCCGTCATGAAAAAGCCCCCGCGGCCTCGCGACCTCGGGGGCTTCGGGGTGCCGAGCCGGCGCGCTGGCGTCAGGGCGTGAAAGTATCGCCGAGCACGATGCCTTCGCGGCGCGGGTCGGCGCCGCCGGTGAGGATCGGGCCGCCGCTGGCCGGCTTGCGGATGATGGTGCTGATGCCGCTCGATTGGGAACCCGTCGCCACGGTGTGGCCGAGCGCGCGCAGGCCGAGGATCAGCGGGTCGTTGTTGCCGCCGTTCGTGATGTCCACGTTCGGATGCTCGCCGCCGACATTGGTGCTCGGGCTGTTGGTCGCACCGAAATCGACCAGCGAGGTGGCCTGTTGGGCATCCAGGCCCCAATCGAGAGCGCCGACCACGGTCTTCACCACGTACTGGATGATGGTGCCGCCGCCGGGCGAGCCGGTCGCCATGAGGAAGTCACCGGGCTGGTTGCCGTTGAAGACCAGCGTCGGTGCCATCGTGCTGCGCGGGCGCTTGCCCGGCGCGACGCGGTTGGCCACCGGCGCACTCGTGACCGGATCGATCGGATTGGCGCTGAAGTCGGTCAGCTGGTTGTTCAGCATGATCCCGTGGCTCATGTGGTACGAGCCCAGCGTCGATTCCACCGTCGTGGTCATCGAGGCCACGTTGCCGTCCTTGTCGACGATCGAGTAGTGCGTCGTGCCATGTTCGACCGTCTTGTCGATGCCGACCGGCGGCACGCCGAAGTCGCCGGCCACGGCCGTGCCCATGCTCTTGCTGAAGTCGATCAGGTTGGCGCGCGAGCGCATGTACGTCTTGTTGAGCAGCGTGTCGGCACTGCCGCCGGGCAGCGGCACGAAGTCGGTGTCGGCCACGTACTTGTCGCGGTCGGCGTAGGCCAGACGCTCGGCCTCGGCCACCAGATGCACGCCCATCACCGACGGCTTGCCACCTTCGAGATCGACCTGCGACGGCGCATGCAGACCCAGGTTGAAGTTCTCCAGGATGCCCAGTGTCGACAGCACGCCGATGCCGCCCGACGACGGCGGCGACATGCTGCACACGTAGTAGGCCCGGTAGGTGGTGCAGACCGGTTCGCGGCGCATCGGCTTGTAGTTCTTCAGGTCGGTCAGCGTGGTCTTGCCGGGTGTGATCACCGAGCCGTCGGCGCCGGTCGTGATCTGGATCTTCGCCACGATGTCCTCGGCGATCTTGCCGGTGTACATCGCGTCGGCGCCCTGGCTGGCCATGGCCTTCAGCACCTCGGCATACGCGGGGTTGGTGAGGGTCGTGCCCAGCGGCTTGGGGTTGCCGGCGGCATCGAGGAAGTAGGCCGCCGCTTCGGCGTCGCGCTTGAGGTTGGATGCCGACGACGCGATCGCCGCCGCCATGCGACCGCCGACCTTGAAGCCATCGCTGGCCAGGCGGGTGCCTTCGCCGAACAGGTCTTTCCATGCCAGCTTGCCATGGTCGCCGTGGGCCATCTCGAGCATGCGCATCACGCCCGGCGTGCCGATGGAGCGGCCGCTGGCGCGGGCGCTGGGCTTGGGCAGCGTCTGGTCGGTGGTGTCGTCGACGTAGCGCAGGTAGTTGGCGGTGGCGGCCGCCGGTGCGGTCTCGCGGCCGTCGTAGGCCTGCACCTTCTTGGTCTTGGCGTCGTAATAGAGCATGAAGGCGCCGCCTGCGAGGCTGCTCGACTGCGGCTCGACCAATGCCAGCACGGCCTGCACCGCGATGGCGGCATCGGCGGCGCTGCCGCCGGCCTTGAGCACGTCGCAGCCGGCCTTGGTGGCCAGCGGATGGTTCGCCACCACCATGAAGGTCCTGGCGCTGACGACCTTGTGGCCGACCACGTAGCCGGACGCGGGTTCCGGTGCGGCCGGGTCCCCCGCATCGCCCGAGCCGACCACCACCGGCGTTGCCGTGGTGCTGGTGAGGCAGCTGTTGTCGACGGCCACCGGAGGCGTCGTCTGGACAGGGGCCGGCGTGGTCGGCGTGCTGCCGCTGTCGGAACCACCGCCGCCGCAGGCCAGCAGCGTCAGGGCGAGGGCGGTCGGGGTCAGGGCCCACCAGGAGAGATTTCTCTTCATAAATGTTATTGAACTGTTATTAGTTGAGATCGTCGTGAAAAATATCACGACAGGGTCAACTGTGAGCACATGTTGTGCCAACCAAAGCTGCCCGATGTCGTGCAAGCGAGAGGGCCGCGGCGCGCGAGACAATAGCCGCCATGTCCGATGTGCATTCCGATCAACTCCTCAGCGAAGTCGCAGCCCTGCCCAACCTGCCCGGCGTCTACCGCTATTTCGATGCGGCCGGCGCCGTGCTCTACGTGGGCAAGGCGCGCAACCTGAAGAAGCGGGTCGCCAACTACTTCCAGAAGAGCCACGGCGGCACGCGCATCGGCCACATGATCAGCAAGATCGTGCGCATGGAGACGACGGTGGTGCGCTCCGAGGCCGAGGCGCTGCTGCTCGAGAACAACCTCATCAAGACGCTCAAGCCGCGCTACAACATCCTGTTTCGCGACGACAAGAGCTATCCCTACCTGAAGATCGCGGCGCACACCTTTCCGCGCCTGGCCTACTACCGCGGCGCGACCGACCGCAAGCACCGCTACTTCGGGCCGTACCCGAGCGCCTGGGCGGTGAAGGAATCGATCCAGCTGCTGCAGAAGGTGTTCAAGCTGCGCACCTGCGAAGACACGGTGTACGCCAACCGCACGCGGCCGTGCCTGCTCTACCAGATCAAGCGCTGCACCGGGCCGTGCGTGGACTACATCACGCCCGAGGCCTACGCGCAGGACGTGGCGAATGCGGAAGCCTTCCTGATGGGCGACACGCAGGTGGTGCTGAACCAGCTCGAATCGCGCATGACGATGCACGCCGAGAAGCTGGAGTTCGAGCAGGCGGCCGAGCTGCGCAACCAGATGTCGGCGCTGTCGCGCGTGCTGCACCAGCAGTCGATCGAGATCGCGTCGGACAAGGACGTCGACATCCTGGCCGTGCAGGTGCTGGGCGGACGCGCCTGCGTCAACCTGGCGATGGTGCGCGGTGGCCGCCACCTGGGCGATCGCGCGTACTTCCCGGTGCACGTCGACGATGCCGCGCAGATGCACGACAGCGCGCTCGAAGCGGAGGAGGGCGACGCCCTGTCGATCGAGTCGCAGGTGCTCGAAGCCTTCATCGCGCAGCACTACATCGACGTGGCGGTGCCGGCCACGCTGGTGCTGAGCGAGCAGGTCGGGCGCGAGCTGATCGAGGCGGTGTCTCAGCAGGCCGGCATCCGCATCACCGCGGTGTTCCAGCCGCGCGAGCAGCGCCGCCACTGGCTCGAGATGGCGCAGACGAACGCGCAGCTGCAACTGGCGCGGCTGCTGGCCGAAGAGGGCTCGCAGCAGGCGCGCACGCGCGCGCTGGTCGACGCGCTCGAGCTGGCGCCCGACGACCTCGACAACTTCCGTGTGGAATGCTTCGACATCTCGCACACCGCTGGCGAGGCGACGCAGGCCTCGTGCGTGGTGTTCGAGCACCACGCCATGCAGAACCGCGAATACCGCCGCTACAACATCGACGGCATCACGCCCGGCGACGACTACGCCGCGATGCGCCAGGTGCTGCACCGTCGCTACGGCAAGCTCGCCGAGGTGATCGCCGCCGAGAGCGATGCGCCACCGCCCGGCGACGCCGAAGGCGTGGGCAGCGACGCGCCGCCCACCACCAAGGCCGCGCGCATGCCCGACCTGGTGCTGGTCGACGGCGGCAAGGGCCAGGTGTCGATGGCCCGTGAGGTGTTCGGCGAACTGGGCCTGCCGCTGTCGCTGATCGTCGGCGTCGAGAAGGGCGAGGGCCGCAAGGTCGGCCTGGAAGAACTGGTGTTCGCGGATGGTCGCGAGAAGGTCTACCTGGGCAAGGACTCGGCGGCGCTGATGCTGGTCGCGCAGATCCGCGACGAGGCGCACCGCTTCGCCATCACCGGCATGCGGGCCAAGCGCGCCAAGGTGCGCGTCGGTGGCAGCCAGCTGGAAGACATCCCGGGCATCGGCCCAAAGCGCCGGGCCCGCCTGCTGCAGCGCTTCGGCGGCATCCGGGGCGTGGCGTCGGCTAGCGTGGAAGACATCGCCTCGGTCGAGGGCATCGCCATCGACCTGGCCGAAGAAATCTACCGCGCGCTGCACTGAGGCCGCAGCCGACGAGAAGGGACATGCGGGTCATGCACAATCGCGGCATGTTCTGGACCCTGCCAACGATCATGACCTGGACGCGCATCGTCGCGATCCCGCTGATCGTCGGCGTGTTCTACCTGCCCATCGCCGAGCCGATGCGCAACCTCCTCGCGACGGTGATGTTCATCGTGTTCGCGGCCACCGACTGGCTCGACGGCTTCCTGGCGCGCAAGCTCAACCAGACCTCGGCCTTCGGTGCCTTCCTCGACCCGGTGGCCGACAAGTTCCTGGTCTGCGCGTCGCTGCTGGTGCTGGTGCACCTCAACCGCGCCGACGTGTTCGTCGCGCTGATCATCATCGGCCGCGAGATCGCCATTTCCGCGCTGCGCGAATGGATGGCGCAGATCGGTGCCGGCAAGAGCGTGGCGGTGCACATGATCGGCAAGGTCAAGACCGTCGTGCAGATGGTGGCCATCCCCTTCCTGCTGTTCGACGGCGTGCTGTTCGGCGTCATCGAGACCGGCGTGTGGGGCCAGTGGCTGATCTGGATCTCTGCCGTGCTCACCGTCTGGTCGATGGTGTACTACCTGCAGAAGGCCATTCCCGAGATCCGGGCCCGCGCGAAATGACACCCGCGGCACGCGCCGCCGGCTGGCTGCGCGTGATGCCGGGCGTGTTCGTCCTGATCTGGGCAACCGGCTTCATCGTGGCGCGTTACGGCATGCCGTATGCGCCGCCGCTCAAGTTCCTGGCCGTGCGCTATGCGCTGACGTTCGCCGCCTTCGGGCTGTGGGCGGTGCTGGCGCGCGTCGCCTGGCCGGCCACGCGTGCGCAGTGGGGCCATCTGATGATGACCGGCGTGCTGGTGCAGGCCGGTTACCTGGCCGGTGTCTGGGCCGCGGTGCGTGCCGGCATGGGCTCCGGCCTCGTCGCACTGCTGGTGGGCCTGCAGCCGGTGCTCACCGGCGTGTGGCTCTCGATGCGCGGCGGCCGCATCACGCGGCGTCAGTGGGCCGGGCTGCTGCTGGGCCTGACCGGCCTGGTCCTGGTGGTGTCGCGCAAGTTCGGCGACGGCGCCGAGGTCAGCCTCCAGACCCTGTCGCTGGCCCTGGCGGCGCTGCTGTCGATCACGGTGGGCACGCTCTACCAGAAGCGTTTCGTGGCGCCTTGCGATGTGCGCAGCGCGAGCGTGGTGCAGTTCGCCGCGGCCATGGTGGCGACGCTGCCCCTCGCGTTGATGGAGACCGCGCCCATCGTCTGGAATGCCTATTCGATCGGCGCCATGGCCTGGTCGGTGCTGGTGCTGTCGCTGGGCGGCAGCTCGCTCTTCTACATCCTGATCCAGCGCGGCTCCGCCGCGGCCGTGACCAGCCTGCTGTACCTGGTGCCACCGACCACCGCGATCATGGCGTGGCTGCTGTTCTCGGAACCGATCACGGCGCTGACGTTGCTCGGCACGGCGATCACGGCGGTGGGCGTGAGCCTGGTGGTGCGTGCACCGAAAGGCTAAGGCTTCCAGGGCTCGCCGCGGAACTGCTCGGCCAGGAAGTCCACCAGCAGGCGCACGCGGCGGGGCGTCTTGGGTCGCCACGGCGCGATCCAGTGGATGTCCGCGTCGGGCATCGCGTACTGGGGCAGCACGCGCTGCAATTCACCCGACGCGATTTGCGGTGCGATGTCCCACAGGCTGCGCAGCATCACGCCGCGGCCGGCCAGGCACCAGTCGCGCACCAGCTCCCCGGAGTTGCTCGACAGCGGGCCCTGCACGCGTACCCGCACCAGCGCGCTGTCCTTGTCGTGCCGGAGCGTCCAGTGCGCAGGCGCAGCGCCGTGGGCGTCGGCGTTCTCGTGGACGACCAGGCAGGCGTGGCTGGAAAGGTCGGCCGGGTCGCGCGGCGTGCCGTGGCGCGCCAGGTAGTCCGGCGACGCGACGACGATGCGCTGGTTGCGCGCGAGGCGGCGCGAGGTCCATTGCGAGCTGCGCGCGCCTTGCACCGACCACAGCCACAGCGCGCCGTCGTAGCCGTCGGCGCCCAGGTCGGGCAGGCGCTCGCTCAACGCCAGATCGATCTGCAGCGCGGGATGGCGCTGCTGGAATTCGGCCAGTGCCGGCCCGAGCCAGCGGCGGCCGAAACCCAGCGTGGCTGCGATGCGCAAGGGGCCGCGCAGGGCGGTCTGCCGGTCGCTCAGCTCGGCTTCCAGGGCCGCGAAGCCTTCGAGCAGTTTTCCCGCGTGCAGGCACACCGCCTCGCCTTCGGGCGTGAGGTGCAGGCGGCGCGTCGTGCGCTCGAACAGGCGCTGCCCGAGCCGGGTTTCCAGCGCGGCCAGCCGCTTGGTCACGACCGACGGCGCGACGCCCAGCGATGCAGCGGCCGCCGAGAGGCTGCCGCGGGCGTGTACGGTGGTGACGAGTTCAAGATCGGCGCGTTCCATTCCGGCCTCGATGGAAATAATCAATTCGATGATTGTTGCTTGAAGCCTTCGAGCCGGCAACGCACAATCGCGCCGTGCTGAACGAATTCACTCCCTTTGACGTGTCGCGCGACGGCGTCGTGCTGCACGGGCGCATCGGCGGCCACGGTCCGGCATTGCTGCTGCTGCACGGCCATCCGCAGACCCATGTCATCTGGCACCGTGTGGCGCCGGCGCTGGCCCAGCGCTTCACGGTCGTCTTGATGGACCTGCGCGGCTACGGCGATTCGGGCCGGCCGGCGCCCGACGCCGAGCATCGGGTCTACAGCAAGCGCGAGATGGCCGCCGACGCGATGGCGGTGATGCAACACCACGGTTTCGATCGTTTCCAGGTGCTGGCGCACGACCGCGGCGCGCGCGTGGCGCATCGCCTTGCGGCCGATCATCCTGAGGCTGTCGAGCGGATGCTGCTGCTCGACATCGCGCCCACGCTCGCGATGTACGAGAACACCTCCGAGGCCTTCGCGCGTGCCTACTGGCATTGGTTCTTTCTCATCCAGCCACCGCCCTTGCCGGAGGCGCTGCTCGCGTCCGACCCGTCGCGCTACGTGCGCAGTGTGATGGGCGGCCGGCATGCCGGCCTGGCGCCTTTTGCGCCTGAAGCCTTGGCCGAGTACGAACGCTGTGCTGCGGTTCCCGGCACCGCCGAAGCAGTGTGCGAGGACTACCGCGCATCCGCCAGCATCGACCTGGCGCACGACCGCGAAGACATCGCGGCCGGCCGCCGACTGATGCAGCCGCTGCGCGTGCTGTGGGGCGCGCACGGCGTGGTCGGCCAATGCTTCGACGTGCTTGCGCTGTGGCGCGAGCGCGCCGACGACGTATCGGGCGGCACGGTGCCGTGCGGCCACTACATTCCCGAAGAGGCGCCGGACGACGTCGTGCGCGAAGCCCTCTCTTTCTTCCGATCCTGAGACAAAACCTTCAAGGACTTTTCCCATGAGCACCCATCGCATCGCAGTCATCGCCGGCGACGGCATCGGCAAGGAGACCATGCCCGAGGGCATCCGCGTGCTCGACGCCGCGGCACGCAAGTTCGGCATCGACCTGAAGTTCGACCATTTCGATTTCTCGAGCTGGGACTACTGCGAGAAGCACGGGAAGATGCTGCCCGACGACTGGAAGGACCAGATTGGCGGTCACGACGCCATCTACTTCGGCGCGGTCGGCTGGCCCGAGAAGATCGCGGACCACGTGTCGCTGTGGGGTTCGCTGCTGCTGTTCCGCCGCGATTTCGACCAGTACATCAACCTGCGCCCTGCGCGCCTCATGCCCGGCATCATCGCGCCCGTGGTGCGCCGCGACGGCACGCCGCGCGAGCCGGGCGAGATCGACATGTACATCGTGCGCGAGAACACCGAGGGCGAGTATTCGAGCATCGGGGGGCGGATGTACGAAGGCACGCCGCGCGAGATCGTGATGCAGGAAACCGTGATGTCGCGTGTGGGCGTCGACCGTGTGCTGAAGTTCGCCTTCGAGCTCGCGCAGTCGCGGCCGAAGAAGCACCTCACGAGCGCCACGAAGTCGAACGGCATCGCGATCACCATGCCCTACTGGGACGAACGCGTGGCCGCCATGGCCAAGAACTACCCGGGCATCACGCTCGACAAGTTCCACATCGACATCCTCACTGCGCATTTCGTGCAGCGCCCCGACTTCTTCGATGTGGTGGTCGCGAGCAACCTGTTCGGCGACATCCTGTCGGACCTCGGTCCGGCCTGCACCGGCACCATCGGCATCGCGCCCAGCGCCAACCTCAACCCCGAACGCACGACGCCGTCGCTGTTCGAGCCGGTCCATGGTTCTGCGCCCGACATCGCCGGGCAGGGCATCGCGAACCCGATCGGGCAGATCTGGTGCGGCGCGATGATGCTGGAATTTCTCGGCCACAAGGACGCGCACGACGCGATCCTGGCGACCATCGAGAAAGTGCTTGCGCCCCAAAGCGGCGCGCCGCGCACGCGCGACATCGGTGGAAATGCAAGCACGGCCGATCTGGGCCGCGCCATCGCCGAGGCGCTTTGAAAAAAAACGACTTCACAAAACGCCCCTAAAATCGCGCTCCCCGCGGGGCCGCGCGGCCGTGTGACTTATTGACACCCCGTAGCCCTGTGGTTGTAATCCTTGTTGGCAGTCTGCTGCCGACACGTCAGCGCTGCCATCCATTCGCGTGCCAAAGGCTCCATCGCGGGGCCGGCCACTGCATCTGACGCCCGATCCACTTTTCCTCTGAGGGGCCCTTGTGAACAAGACCGAACTGATTGAGCACATCGCAAAAAACGCCGACATCTCCAAAGCCGCCGCCACGCGCGCACTCGAGTCCACCATCGGCGCCATTCGTACCACGCTCAAGAAGGGCAACTCCGTGTCGCTCGTCGGTTTCGGGACTTTCGCAGTGGGCAAGCGCGCTGCGCGCACCGGTCGCAATCCGCGCACCGGCGACGCGATTAAAATCAAGGCCGCCAAGATCCCGAAGTTCCGTCCGGGCAAGGCGCTGAAAGACGCGCTGAACTGAGATACTTCTTCCTCGGGGGTGCTTAGCTCAGCTGGTAGAGCGGCGCCCTTACAAGGCGTAGGTCGGGGGTTCGAGCCCCTCAGCACCCACCACCCGGCAATAAGGCGAACACGAGTTCGCCTTTTTTGTTTTGCCATCGGCAACCGTCACAGAGAGAGCGTTCAAGCATGTTCGAGTTCTTCCGCAAGTACAACAAGATCGTCATGGGCGTCTTGTTCGTGCTGATCATTCCGTCCTTCGTCCTCTTCGGTGTCGATCGCTACCAGGGCGACCAGAAGGGCGAGAAGGTCGCTCATGTCGACGGTCACGACATCACGCGTCCGGAATGGGACATGCAGCATCGCAACGAGGTTGATCGCATCCGCCGCCAATCGCCCAACGTCGACCCGGCCCTGCTCGATTCGGATGCCGCGCGCTACGCAACGCTCGAACGCATGGTGCGCGACCGCGTGCTGGCCGCTGCGGCCGCAAAGACGAACATGACGGTCTCCGAAGAGCGGCTGACACGCCTGTTCGCCGAGGACGCCGGCCTGGCGTCCTTCCGCACCGCGGACGGTCGCTTCGATCGCGAGCGTTTCCAGATGGCCACCGGCCAGACCCCCGAACAGTACGAAGCGGCCGTGCGCGGCAGCATGGCGACGCAGCAGGTGCTGCTCGGCGTGACGGGCACGGCCTTCGCGACGCCAGCCCAGGCGCAGCCGACACTCGACGCGTTCTTCGATCGCCGCGAGGTGCAGATCGCACGCTTCAAGCCGGCCGATTTCACGTCGAAGGTGACGGTGAACGACGCGGACATCGAGACCTACTACAAGGATCACGCCGCGCAGTTCCAGGCGCCCGAGCAGGCGAGCGTCGAGTACCTGGTGCTCGACCTGGACGCCGCGAAGAAGAACATCTCGGTGAGCGAGGCCGATCTCAAGAGCTATTACGAGCAGAACGGCGCCCGCTTCGGCACGCCCGAAGAGCGACGCGCCAGCCACATCCTGATCACCGCGCCACCGAGCGCCGCGAAGGCCGAACGCGATGCGGCCCGCACCAAGGCCGAGCAACTGCTGGCCGACGTCAAGCAGGCCCCCGCGACCTTCGCCGCGGTTGCCCGCAAGAACTCGCAGGACCCCGGGTCCGCGGAAAAGGGCGGCGACCTGGACTTCGTGTCGCGCGGCGCGATGGTCAAGCCTTTCGAGGACGCGATGTTCGCGCTGAAGAAAGGCGAGATCAGCAACATCGTCGAGACCGAGTTCGGCTATCACATCATCAAGCTCGACGACATCAAGCCGGGCGTGGTCCAGCCTTTCGAACAGGCGCGTGCCGCCATCGAGAACGAGGTCCGCGGCCAGCAGGCCACGCAGGAATTCGCGAAGGCCGCCGAAGCCTTCACCGACGCCGTGTACCAGCAGCCGGACAGCCTGCAGCCGGCGGCCGACAAGCTCAAGCTCACCATCCGCAAGGCCAGCGACGTTGCACGCACGCCGGCGCCTGGTGCGACCGGTGCGCTGGCCAGTGCCAATTTCCTCAAGGCGCTGTTCGCGCCCGACACGCTGGAGCGCAAGCACAACACGGAGGCGATCGAGATCGGCCCGAACCAGCTCGCGTCCGGTCGCATCGCGCAATACGCGCCCGCGCGCACCGTGCCCCTGGCCGAGGTGAAGGACAAGGTGCGCACGCAACTGGTGGCCGAGAAGGCAGCGGCGCTCGCCAAGGCCGACGGCGAAGCCAAGCTGGCGGCCTGGCGCAGCAACACGGCCGGCGCCACGCTGACGCCACCGGTGACGCTGTCGCGCATCGACCCGCAATCGCAGCCGCAAGCGATCGTCGAGGCCGCGCTGCGTGCCGATGCAACCCAATTGCCGGCCTTGACAGGCGTCGATCTGGGCGCCGACGGCTATGCGGTGCTGCGCATCGTCAAGAGCCTCGGCCGCGCGGCGCCGTCCGCAGACGTTGCGAAGCAGGAGAGCGAGCAGTTCGCACAGGCGGTGGCTGCCGCCGAGAACCTCGCCTATTACAACGTGCTGAAGGTGCGCTACAAGGCGGAAATCCTGGTGCCCCGGCCTGATTTGAATCAGGTGGCCAGCCGCTGATTTCTGACGCTATAATCGACGGCTCTGCGGTGGCTGTAGCTCAGCTGGTAGAGTCCCAGATTGTGATTCTGGTCGTCGTGGGTTCGAGTCCCATCAGCCACCCCAACTGCTTTGTATAAAAAGCGCCCGTTGTAAGACGGGCGCTTTTTTTTTTGGCATTTCGGGTTTCGGGCACTTGTGGCTATTGCGTTCTCAATTAAAATTTGGTTTTCCTTTAACCGACCCTGGGACGCTCAAATGGCATCTACGCTCGCCGACATCAATTCGCAGATCAAGAAGAACGAAGAGCACATTGCGCAATTGCGCAAGCAGGCCGAGGAACTGCGCAATCACGAGCGCGCAGGCGTGATCGAGGAGATTCGCCAGAAGATTGCGGAATTCGGTTTGACGGCTGCAGACCTCAAGTTGTCCACGCGGGCGGCGGGCGGCAAGCGCAGCGTGAGCGCTGCACCTGCAAAGGCCGCGAAGTACCGGGGTCCGGCCGGCGAGACGTGGTCGGGTGGCCGTGGCCGCAAGCCGCGTTGGGTCACCGAGGTCCTGGCCGCCGGCAAGTCGCTGTCGGACTACGAGATCAAGTAAGGCGTTCGCGCTGTGAGCGCAATGGACAAAGGCCCGCAGATGCGGGCCTTTTTCATTGGTGTTGCATTGGCGCTGTGCGAGGTCAGTTCACCATCACCAGCTTGCCTTTGACGCCCCGCGAACCCATGTGGGCGTAGGCGGCTTTCAATTCACTCATGGGCATGGTGCTGTCGATCACCGGCTTGATCTTTCCCTGTGCATACCAGGCCGCCAATTCCGACATCATGTGTGCATTCGCCTTTGGCTCGCGCCGAGCGAAGTCGCCCCAGAATACGCCGACGATCGATGCGCCCTTGAGCAGCGTCAGATTCAACGGAAGCGCGGGAATGCCACCGCCGGCGAACCCGACCACGAGATAGCGGCCGCGCCATGCAATGGAGCGAAATGCCGGTTCGGCGAAGTCGCCGCCGACCGGGTCATAGATCACGTCGGGCCCTCGGCCGCCGGTCGCTTCCTTGATCGCATCGCGAAAGCCGGTCGGCAGCGCGTGCGTCGAGTAGTTGATGCTGCGGTCGGCACCGAGCGATTCACAGAGCGCGCACTTCTCGTCGGTCGACGCCGCGGCGATGACCGTCGCGCCTGCGGCCTTGGCGATCTGGATCGCGGCCGTCCCGACGCCGCCTGCGGCACCGAGGATCAGCACCGTTTCTCCGGCCTTCAGTTGCGCCCGGTCCATGAGGGCGTGCCACGAGGTGCCGTAGGTCATGATGAAGGCGGCCGCATCAACCAGGTCGAAGCCCGCGGGCAAGGGCATGCACTGCGCGGCGGGTGCGACTACATGCGTGGCGAAGCCGCCGGTGCCGGAGAGGCAGGCGACGTTCTGACCGGGCTTCAGGTGCGTGACGCCATCGCCGACGGCCTGCACGACGCCCGCGTACTCCGAGCCCGGCACGAAGGGCAGCGGCGGCTTCATCTGGTACTTGTTCTGCACGATCAGCAGATCGGGAAAGTTCAGGCTGGCCGCCTTGATCTCGATGAGCACCTGTCCCGGCCCGGGCGTGGGCGTCGGGAGTTCTCTCCAGGTCAGCGCGTCGACGCCGGTGGGGTTTTCGCAAAGCCAGGCATGCATGCAGATGTCTCCTTCGATGGGTCGCTCGGGCAGGGAATGCGCGCCATGATAGGGTGCCAGGAACGCGGTTCTTGTCCCTGCGGCGACCGACCCGGCGCCTACAATCGCGCGCACTCCCAGACGCCATGAAGATACTCATTTCCAACGACGACGGCTTCCAGGCGCCCGGCATCGTCGCCCTGCACGAAGCGCTCAAGGACTTCGCCGATGTCGAGGTCATCGCCCCCGAGCACAACAACAGCGCCAAGTCGAACGCCCTGACGCTGGCCGCGCCGCTGTATGTTCACCAGGCCCACAACGGCTTCCGCTACGTCACGGGCACGCCGGCCGACTGTGTGCACATCGCGCTCAAGGGTGTGCTGGGCTACAAGCCCGACCTGGTCGTCTCAGGCATCAACAACGGCGCGAACATGGGCGACGACACCATCTATTCGGGGACCGTCGGCGCGGCAATGGAGGCCTACCTCTTCGGCGTTCCCGCCATTGCCTTCTCGCAGATCGAGAAGGGTTGGGCGCATGTCGATTCGGCCGCCCGCGTTGCGCGCCGTCTGGTCGAACGCATCGTGCGCGAGCGCATGCTCGAAGGGCCGGCGTGGTTGCTGAACGTCAACATTCCGAACCGGCCGTTCGAGGAGTTGAAGCCCATCAAGGTGTGCCGCCTCGGTCGCCGGCATGCGGCGGAGAAGGTGATCACCCAGGAAAGTCCGCGTGGCGAGACCATGTACTGGATCGCCGGTGCCGGTGGCGCCAAGGACAGCGGCGAGGGCACCGATTTCCACGCCACGTCCGAAGGCCATGTGGCACTCACGCCGCTGCAGATCGACTTGACGGACCACGCCAACCTCGGGCAATGGCGCGACACCGTGACGCGTCTGCTGCGGTGACGGTGCGCCCAACACCGCGCAGCGGAAGAAGCCGCTGATGTCGTCCAAGCCGCCCTCGAGGCCCGGGTTTCCGGTGCGTCTCACGCCGACGGCGTCCGCCGTCACCCGCGGCCGGCAGCCCGCCGTGCCCGTTCGCCCGCTGGTGCCGACCACGCCCTCGATGGCCTCCGACGCCATCCGTGCGCGGATGGTGCAGCGCTTGGCCGCACAGGGCGTGGCTGATGTGCGCGTGCTGCGGGCGATGGGCACGGTCGAGCGGCATCTTTTCGTCGACAGCGCGCTGGTCAACCAGGCGTATGAAGACACGAGCCTGCCGATCGGCCTGGGCCAGACGATCTCCAAGCCCAACGTGGTGGCGCGCATGATCGAACTGCTGCTGGGTGCACCGGCGCTCGCCGGCAAGCCGAACGACCGGCTGGGGCGCGTGCTGGAAATCGGCACCGGCTGCGGCTATCAGGCCACCGTGCTGAGCCATGTGGCGAGCGAGGTCTACAGCATCGAACGACTCCGCGGCCTGCACGAGCGCGCCCGGGCCAATTTGCGGCCGTTCCGGCTGGCGACCGTGCACCTGCTGCTCGGCGACGGCATGGTGGGCTATGCCAAGGGCGGGCCCTATGCCGGCATCATCGCGGCGGCGGGCGGCGAGGCCGTGCCCGACGCCTGGGTCGAGCAGTTGGCGGTCGGCGGGCGCATCGTGGCGCCGACCCATTCGCCCGGTGGCGGGCAGGCGCTGGTCGTGATCGATAAAACCGTCACGGGACTGCAACGCCGTGTTCTTGAGGCGGTTCATTTTGTCCCCCTAAAATCGGGGATTGCTTGAAGGACGAACACATGCAGGGATTTGGCAATCGGCGCTGGGCGGCTGGTTTGATGTTGGCGTCGATGCTCGTGGTTGCAGGGTGTGCGTCGCCGAGCGGCCCCGTGCCGGTCGAAGACCGCGGCATCATGGCCCGTGGCAATGGCGGCACCACGCCGCCTGCGCCGGGCCTTCCACCGATCACCACCGACGCGTCCGGCAAACCGCTGCCGGGGATCGAGAACTATGGCAAGCCCGGTTACTACGCCGTGCGCCCCGGCGACACCATCCGCCGCATCGCGAACGAGACCGGCCAGACCTGGCAGAACATCGCGCGCTGGAACAACCTCGACAACCCCGACCTGATCGAAGTCGGGCAGGTTTTGCGGGTGATCGCGCCGGGCGCCACTGTGGCGGCGACGGCGCCGGCCACGATCGAGCCCAATGGCGTGGTCACGCGCCCGGTCACGCCCCAGCCGACGGTCACGCCGTCGAGCCCCACAGCACCCGTGGCGGCGGCCAGCGCGCCGGCCAGGCCGGCGAGCCCGCCTGCAGCCGCCTCGGGTGACGAAGACCTCGGCTGGATCTGGCCGGCGCACGGTACGCTCATCGCCGGCTTCGACGAGGCCAAGAACAAGGGGCTGGACATCAGCGGCAAGGCGGGTGATTCGGTGCTCGCCGCCGCCGACGGGCGGGTGGTGTACGCCGGCGCCGGGCTGCGCGGCTACGGCAACCTCATCATCCTGAAGCACAACAATACCTACCTCACCGCCTATGCGCACAACCAGGCGCTGCTGGTGAAGGAAGACCAGTCGGTGCAGAAAGGGCAGAAGATCGCGGAAATGGGCAACAGCGATGCCGACCGCGTGAAGCTCCATTTCGAGATCCGCCGCCAGGGCAAGCCGGTCGACCCGGCGCGCTATCTGCCCTCGCGCCAGTAGGCCGCCGCATCCCCCAACGGCGCGACCGGTGCGCGCCGTGCGGCATCGGGCCGCCTGAGACAATCCCCCATGACCGAAAAGACAGAAAAAGGCGGCGCTGCCCCAGGCGCCACCGATGCCCGCGATGAATGGCTGACCGTCGAGTCGCTCGACCTCGATGCCCAGGGCGTGGCCCACAAGGCCGATGGCATGGTGGTGTTCATTGAAGGTGCCTTGCCCTTCGAGGAAGTGCAGTTCAACCAGCACCGCAAGAAGAACAACTGGGCGCAAGGCACGGTCAGTGCGATCCGCCGCGAATCGTCGCAGCGCGTGCGTCCCGGCTGCCCGCACTTCGGGCTGCACACGGGTGCCTGCGGCGGCTGCAAGATGCAGCACCTCGATGCGGCCGCCCAGGTGGCGGTCAAGCAACGTGCGCTGGAAGACAACCTCTGGCACCTTGGCAAGGTCAAGCCCGAGAACATGATGCGTCCGCTGGAAGGGCCGGCCTGGCATTACCGCTACCGGGCGCGTCTGTCGGTGCGCCACGTGGTGAAGAAGGGCACGGTCCTGATCGGCTTTCACGAGCGCAAGAGCCGCTATCTCGCCGACATGCAGGTGTGCCCCGTGCTTCCCGTGCGGGTGAGCGACATGCTGATGCCGCTGCGCGCGCTCATCGGTTCGCTCGATGCCCACGCCACCTGCCCGCAGATCGAGCTGGCCTGCGGGGATGCGCCGGACGGCACCGGGCTGGGCGTGATCGCTCTGGTGCTGCGCCACCTCGAACCGCTCTCGGCCGCGGACCTGCAACGCCTGCGCGACTTCGCGTCGCTCAACCCCGGCGTGCAGTGGTGGCTGCAGCCGAAAGGCCCCGATACCGTCAAGCTGCTGGACGAGGGCGGTCCGGTGCTGTCCTATGCCTTGCCGGCCTTTAGCGTGACGATGCCGTTCAAGCCGACGGACTTCACGCAGGTCAATCCCCACATCAACCGCATGCTGGTCGGGCGAGCGCTGCGTCTGCTCGACGTTCAGGCCGACGAGCGGGTGATCGACTGGTTCTGCGGCCTGGGCAACTTCACGCTGCCGCTGGCCACGCGTGCGCGCGAGGTGCTGGGCATCGAGGGCAGCGACACGCTGGTTGCCCGGGCAACGGACAACTTCGAACGAAATCGCCCGGCCGTCTCGCCTCGCGGTGCGCTCGCGCCTGCCCGCTTCGTCGCGCGCAACCTGTTCGAGATGACGCCGGAGATGCTGGTGGCCGATGGCGCCGCCGACAAGTGGCTGGTCGACCCGCCGCGCGAAGGCGCCTTCGCGCTGGCCAAGGCATTGGCCGATCTGCACCAGCAGGAGGGAGGGCTGCCTTCAGGCTGGACAGCGCCCAAGCGCATCGTCTACGTGAGCTGCAATCCGTCGACGCTGGCGCGTGACGCCGGCCTGCTGGTACACCAGGCGGGTTATCGCTGCACGGCGGCCGGCGTGGTGAACATGTTCCCGCACACGGCGCACGTCGAATCGATCGCCGTCTTCGAGCGCCCATGAAGAAAGGCCCCGACGGGGCCTTTCTTGTTTGAAGCGGGGGAACCGATCAGTCGCGCTCGCCGCCGAAGATCCCCAGCAGCGCCAGCAGGCTCTGGAACACGTTGAAGAGGTCCAGATACAGCGCGAGCGTTGCGCTGATGTAGTTGGTCTCGCCACCGTCCATGATCTGCTTCAGGTCGTACAGCATGTAGGCCGAGAAGATCGCGATGGCGGCCACCGAGATCGCCATCATGCCGGCGCTGGACCCCACGAACACGTTGATGACCGCGCCCACCATCAGCACCATCGCGCCGACAAAAAGCCATTTGCCCATGCTGGACAGATCGCGCTTGATGACCGTGGCGAGCGAGGCCATCGCGAAGAACACGCCAGCCGTGCCGCCGAAGGCGATCATGATGAGGTCGGAGCCGTTCTTGAAGCCCAGCACCATCGCGATCAGCCGCGACAGCATCAGGCCCATGAAGAAGGTGAAGGCCAGCAGTACAGGGACCCCGGCGGCAGAATTCTTGGTCTTCTCGATGGCAAACATGAAGCCGAAAGCACCGACCATGAACACCACCAGGCCGAGCCCGCCGGTGAGCGAGCGCGTGATGCCGGTGGCTACGCCCATCCAGGCGCCCAGCACGGTGGGCAGCAGGCTCAGGGCCAGCAACCAGTAGGTGTTGCGCAGGACGCGCTGGCGGTCCGCCTGGGGCAGGGTCTGGCCATAGCCGACGGCGGTGTCGAGGGTGTTGACGCGGTCGTTCATTGCTGAAACTCCTGGAGATAGGCTGCGGGGCTGCAGCTCAACGCGCATTTTAGGACGCCGGCCTGCCCGTTCGTGACAAAAATCTCAAGCCCCTGCGCGGGCATCCGGCAACTGCCGGGCGAATGCGCGCGCTATGCTCACAGGTTTTCCAACCACCGTTCCAGCCATGAAGACCAAGTCCTTTCTCGAACTCGCCGACGTCAAGGCCATTGCGGCGGCTGCCGAAGCCGAAGCGCTCAAGAACAACTGGGCTGTGACGATCGCGATATCGGACGACGCAGGCCATCTTCTCTGGCTGCAGCGCCTGGATGGCGCAGCGGCGCTGTCGTCGCACATCGCACCGGCCAAGGCCCACACTGCCGCCATGGGCCGTCGCGACAGCAAGGTCTATGAGGACATCATCAATGGCGGTCGCACTGCGTTCCTGACCGCACCGGCCGTCCAGGGGCTGCTCGAAGGCGGCGTGCCGATCGTCAAGGACGGCCACGTGATCGGGGCGGTGGGCGTGAGCGGCGTGAAGTCGAACGAAGACGCCCAGGTGGCCAAGGCAGGCATCGCAGCGCTCGGCCTCTGAGTCGCCACCGACGCTGCAAAGCAAAACGCCGACCTGAGGGTCGGCGTTTTCGTTGAAGCGGTCTCAAGGTGGAAAAAAAGCTTGGCTAGTCGGCGAACCGTTGGCTAGCAAAAAACGACCCTTCGGAGAATGATCTCCTCGAGTCGCCCCACGATGAAACTTGCGCGAGGGGCGGGCTGATCGACTACTTCGTGAGGATCAGCTTGCCGAGTTTGGTGGCCTGCAGGCGGTAGAGCGAACCGTTGTGCATGATGCCAACCGTCTTGCTGCCACGGAGCAGATCGGTGCTTTCGACCAGCGGCACCGGCCGGGCGACTGGCGACGAAAGTGTGCCACCGCCCGACTGGTCGAGCGAAGGATGGCTCAGAACGGAGAAGGAGTTGGGCGTAGCGGGCATCTGGCTTCCTGTGTCGAAACGATAACTGAATGATAATGATTCTCAATAAATAAGTCAATCACCGCGATCGATTTATTTTTCAGTTGCCGGTCGAGTGCACGTTACTTCGCCGCGTCCGGCTCGGTGATGAAGCCAATCTTGCGCACGCCGGCTTCGCGCGCTGCCGACATCGCCTGCGCGACGCGTTCGTAACGAACGGCCTTGTCGCCGCGAATGTGCAACTCCGGCTGCGGATCCTTGCCCGCTTCGGCGGCCAGCAGCGTCTTGAGCGCACTGTCCTCGATCTTGTTCTCGTTCCAGTAGTAGCTGCCGTCGGCCGCGACCGTGAACAAGATGTTCTGCGGCTTGGTCTGCTCGGGCTCGCTGGTCGCCTGGGGCAGGTCGATGTTCACGGCGTGCTTCATCACCGGCACGGTGATGATGAAGATGATGAGCAGCACCAGCATGACATCGACCAGCGGCGTCATGTTGATCTCGTTCATCACCTCATCGGGTTCGTCTTGGGTTCCGAAGGCCATCTCATGCCTCCCGACGAGCCGCCTCTAGGGAGGCATGCGCCCCCTTGGGGGGCAGTGAGCGAATGCGAGCTTGGGGGTACATGTCATCAGCCCTTCTTGAGCGGCACGATCGTGGCGTCGGTCGACTGGACGCGCGCACCGGTCACGAAGTAGGCGTGCAGGTCGTGGGCGAAGCTGTTGAGCTTGGTCAGCACGAACTTGTTGCCGCGCACCAGCGCGTTGTAGCCCAGCACGGCGGGGATGGCGACCGCCAGCCCGAGCGCCGTCATGATGAGCGCCTCGCCGATCGGGCCGGCGACCTTGTCGATCGTGGCCTGGCCGGCCGAGCTGATGCTCATCAATGCGTGATAGATGCCCCACACCGTGCCGAAGAGGCCGATGAACGGCGCGGTCGAGCCGACCGAGGCCAGCACGGCCAGGCCTGCCTGCAGGCGCGCGGTGAACTCGTCGATGCCGTTGCGCAGCGAACGCGTGATCCAGTCGCTCACGTCGAGCGCGTCATGCAGATGCACCTTGGTGTTGCGATGGTGCGCTGCCGCCTCGCGGCCCTCGAGCGCCAGCGCGCGGAAGGGGTTGCTGTCGTCCTTGCCGAGCTTGTTCAGGGCAGTGGCGAAGTCTTCGCTGTGCCAGAAATCCTGCGAATGCTTCGCCAGACGCTTGTATTTGATGACGTCCAGCGCCTTGATGAAGATCACGATCCAGGACGCGAGCGACATGCCGATCAGCAGAACGGCGACAGCCTTGGTGACGAAGTCGCCCTGACTCCATAGGTTCATCAGGCCAAAGTGGGAATCCATACGAAACTGCTCCAGAAAATTAGTTGAGAACCCAGTTGATCGGCACGTTGAACTCCATCGGTTCAACGACCCCATTGCGTTTGCCCGGCACGTAGCGCCAACTCATTACGGCGGTGCGTGCTGCCTCGTCGAGGCGCTCGTAGCCACTCGATTCGCGGATCGAGGCGCTTTTCGGCAGCCCGTCGACGCCGATCAACACACGAACGATCGTCTTGCCCTGTTCGCCCAGCCGCTTGCTCATGGCGGGGTACACCGGCTTCGGGTTGTTCAGGTAGTCCGCGTTGGAAGACGGGAGCTGAACGGCCGGTGGCGCCGGCGGAGCCGGCGGCGGAGATGGAGGCGCGGGTGGCGCTGGCGGAGCTGGCGGCGCGAGTGGCGGTGCAGGTGGTTGCGGCTCGATCACGCCCGTGGGCGCGTTGGGGGTGGGCGCCGGTGTCCGAATGGCCATCGGACGCGGCGGCGGCGGCGTCCGGATTTCCTTGGGCTTGGGGGCCGGCGGCGGAGGAGGGGGCGGTGGCGGCGGATCCTTGGGCTTCGGCGGTTCGATGAACTCGCTCAGGATCTCCACGGGAATCACCACTTCGGCGGCCTTGCGGATCAGCCCGCTCTGCAGCGCCCAGAGCGCCGCCACGTGGAACAGCACCACGCTGCCGGCGATCACCGCATTGCGGGACAGGCCCAGCGTGGTGGGAGGAGACGAAGAAAAGCGGTCGGACACGATTTACCCATCGATCAGAGCATGCCGAAGGCACGCCCTACTTGCAGCTTAAACCGCTGTCTATTTGCGAAAGATCCACCAGACCGAGCCGGCGACGAAGATCAGGCTGCCAGCGAGTGCCGTGAGGAATTCCATGCGTTGCTCTCCTGGATCGAAGTGGCAAGCTGGATGGCCCGGGTCCCGTCGCCGCGGTTGAGCGCTGCAACAGGGTGCGAAGCGCTGCACTGCGCGACGACGTCGCGGGCACAGCCCTCGCATTGGCCACATTGCGTGGCAACCCCCAATTCGAACTGCACTTCGTCGAAAGTCATGCCGGCGCGCGCATGGCGAGCGATTTCCCGGTCGGACACTCGGCGGCACACGCAGACGATCATGGCAGTGAAGGCGCTTTGGCTGGCTGGTTGAAGATGAGTGATTATAAATACGAATTCGTCGCATTTGCAATCGCTATGGTCTTGCCCTTGACGCCCAGTCGGTCATGCGGGTCACACCTCCGACCACATTCGCAGGAGGTTGTGATAGTGCCCTGTGAGTGCCACCGTCTCGTCGGTGTCGCCGATGCGGGCACGAAGCGCCTGGATCGACCTGTCGAGTTCGAAGAGCATCCCGCGTCGCTGGTCGTCCCGGATCATGCTCTGCAGCCAAAAAAACGAGCAGATGCGCACGCCGCGGGTGACGGGGTGCACCCGATGCAGGCTGCTCGAGGGGTACAGGATCAGGTCGCCGGCCGGCAGCTTGACCTCGTGCGTGCCGTAGGTGTCGACCACCTCGAGGTCGCCGCCGTCATAGTCGTCCGGGTCGCACAGGAAGAGGGTGCACGAGAGGTCGGTGCGCAAAGGGGTGTCGCCGGCGGGTAGGCGGCGTACGGCGCCGTCGACGTGGAGCCCATAGTGCTCGCCGCCTTGATAGCTGTTGAACAGTGGCGGCACGAATCGCAGCGGCAGCGCCGCGGAGAAGAAGAGCGGGTGGCGCGACAAAGCCGCCAGCACTTGTTTCCCGAGCTCTCGGCCAACCGGTGAATGCTCGGGCAATTGGCGGTTCTGCTTGACCTGCGCGCCTTGGAGGCCGACGGTCTCGCGTCCGTCGACCCAGTCGGCGGCGTCCAGCGCGGCGCGCAGGATACGCACTTCGTCTGCGTTCAGAACCTGCGGGATATGCAGCATCATTTTTCGGTCTGCTCCATTGAAAAAGCCCCGGCGCGGGGCCAGGGCTCAGTATTGCAGCGCTTCTGCCGCCGCACCTTGAGGAGCGTCAGAATGCGAAGTTGGCCGTGAGCCGAACCGTGCGCGGCGCGCCCGGGGTGTAGCGGTAGCCGCTCTTGTTGATCGCTGCCACGTAGTCCTTGTCGAACACGTTGTAGACATTGAACTGCAGGTCGACGTTCTTGTTCACGCGGTACGTGGCCATGGCATCGACCACCCAATAGGAATCGATCTGCGCCGGCGTTCCGACCGCGCCGTCCGTGCCGCGTTTGATCGCTCCCGTGTAGCGCGCACCGGCGCCGACGGTCAGGCCGAACGGCAGGCGGTACGTCGTCCACGAGGTGAATGCGCGCTCTGGCGTGTAGACCAGCGCGGCGCTGCCGTCGGCGGAGACCGGGGGGCCGCTGAGCACCGTGGCATTCATGGTCGTGAAGCCGGCACTGGCGCCCCAGTTCGGCGTGATCGCGCCAGCAAGGCCAAGTTCGATACCCTGGACGCGCTTCTTGCCCGTCTGATAGTAGACCGCGGTGTTGGTGGGGTCCTGCACCACTTCGTTCTCCACCTCGGTGCGGTAGAGCGCCGCGGTGAGCGCCAGCTTCTTGTCGAGCAGGTCCCACTTGGTGCCGACTTCCGCCGTCTTGGCCTTTTGCGGCTCGTAGTTCACGTTCGCAGCGCTGTTGGCCGAGGTGCTGAGCGCGAAGTTGGCGCCGCCCGGCGGTTGCGCCGCGGTGCCGTAGGCCGCATAGATGCTGCCGTTCTCTGCGGGCTTGTAGACCAGGCCGAGCTTCCCCGTCACCAGGTTATCGGACGTGCTGAGCGAACTCGACACCAGCGTGCCGACGGGCAGCGTCGGGTTGGTGGTCGCAGTCGAGCGGGTGCCCGCGAGGTAGTCGGTGCTGTAGTGGTCGACGCGCAGGCCGCCGGTCAGTTGCCACTGCTCGTTGAACTTGAGCGTGTCGAACACGTACATGCCCACCGTGTCGGTCGTGCCCTTGCTGTCTGCGCCATTGCGGATGCGGTTGTAGCCGCTGACGTTCGGGTTGGGGTTGTACAGATTGGCCGCCGGCCAACTGCCACTTCCGACCGAGACGCCGTTGCCGATCGCGTTGATCCCGTAGTAGCCGTAGCTGTCCTGCTCCTCGCGCATCAGTTCGACGCCCGCGTTGAGCGAGTGGCCGACGCTGCCCGTGTTGAACTTGGCACTGACGTTGGTCTGGTTGGTGAAGATCTTGTTGACCTGGTCTTTGTTGGTCGGGTTGCTGCGTGCCAGCGTCCAGCCGGCTGGGTTGGCCGCACTCGGCGTCACGATGTTGGCGGAACTGCCCATGAAGGCCGTCAGCATGTAGTCCTGCGAGGTCTTGGCGTAGCGCGTGGTGTTGCGCAACGTCACGTCAGGCGTCAGGTCGTGCTCGAAACGCGCGGTGAACATGTCCGACTTGACCTTGTCGAAGTCGGACGTCGTGCCGTAGTAGTTGCTGGAATCGACACGCGCGGCCGTGCCCAGGAAGCCGCGTCGGGGGTCCGGGCTCGCGAAGCCGGGCAGTCCGATGGTGGGCACGCCGCCATCGGGGATGTTGTCCTGGTCGACATGCACGTAGTCGAGATAGACGCGGGTCGGGCTGTTGAGCCCGAAAGCGAGCGACGGCGCAATCGCCGAGCGCTTGTTCTTCACCACATCGCGCCCGGCGACGTCGGAGTCGTCGACCACCGCGTTGAGCCGGAAAGCCGCCCCGATGCCGTTCTCGCCGCTGAGCGACTTGTTCCAGTCGACACTGCCGCGCTTGAAGTTCGCGCTGCCGATGCCCAGCGAGCCGGTGAAGCTGTCCTCCAGGCTGGGCTTCTTGGTGATCATGTTGATGTAGCCCGTCGGCGACGTGCGGCCGACGTCGGTGCCGGCCGGGCCCTTGACCACTTCGACCTGCTCGATGTTGAAGGTGTCGCGCGACACCGAACCCAGGTCACGGATGCCGTCCACGAAAATGCTGCTGGAGCTGTCGAAGCCGCGCATGTAGATGGTGTCGCCGGTATTGGTGTTGCCGTTCTCGCCCAGGAAGAAGGTGCTGGCGCCGGGGGTGTTGCGCAGCGCTTCGGTCAGGGTGGTGGCGCCTTGCTCGCGCAACACCTGTTCCTTGATGACGGAAATCGTCTGCGGCGTGTCGACCAGCGGGGCCGTGAACTTCGTGTTGGCGGACGTGTCGGCCTTGTAGTCGGGCGTCGCCGTGTCCTGCACGCGGACTTCTTTGAGCGTGCTGGTCGCCGCTGTCTGAGCACCGACCGGCATGGCCATGACGATCAGGGTGGCGGCCGCTGCACTGGCGATGGGAGTGGTGGAACGCGCAGCGTGCTTGCGCGCTTTGATATGTGACGCCATGAAGGTCCTCTGAAGTTTTCTGGACTCGACTGGCTGCGCGGGGAGGCGCCGGCATCGGCAACTCCAGAGGGCGTTGGCTGGGTGAGGCAGGCACTGAACGCGTCTGCGGCACGGATGATAATGATTCGCATGTAAAAATCCTCAAGATTTTTACGTGTTGTTGCCAAACTGCTACATGCGAGGTGCCGTTGCGTCGGCAGCCGGGCGGGCTAGTAAACGTCCCGGCAGTACCGCTTCTCCGCGATCAATGCGCGGATGCGTGCATCGCCCGCCAGCTCCCGCAACGCCGCATCGACCCCAGCTGCCATGCCTTGCAGGCTGCCGCAAACGTAGATGGCGGCGCCACGCGCCAGCCAGTCTCGCAACTCGTCGCCCAGTTGCAGCAGGCGGTGCTGCACGTAGAGCCGCTCCGCTTGATCGCGCGAGAAAACCATGTCCAGCCTGCGCAGCGCACCGCTGTCGCGCCAGGCCTCGAGTTCCGCGCGGCACAGGAAATCGTGTGCCGCATTCCGTTCGCCGAACAGCAGCCAGTTCTCATGCTGCCCCACGGCGGCACGGGCCCGCAGGTGGCTGCGCAGGCCCGCCAGGCCGGTGCCGTTGCCGATCAGGAGCAGTGGGCGCTCTGCGTTGCCGTCGAGCCGGAAGTTTCGGTGCGGGCGCAGGCGCATGGCCACCGAATCGCCGAGCGACAGCGTGGACGTCAGCAGGCCAGAGGCCGCGCCGAGCGTGCCATCGGGATGGCGCTCCTGTCGCACCAACAACTGCAGTTCGCCGTCCGATGGGATCGAGGCGATCGAGTAGTCGCGCGGCCGGGCGGGGTCGTTGACCAGCGCGACCTGCACCAGGTCGCCGGACTGCCAGTTGGGTTCAACGCTGTGCGGCGCCTGGAAGCCGAGTTGGTAGACCGGGCCGCCCTCGCTGCCTGGGTTGAGCAGTTCGCGCCGCACCAGCCGCCAAGGTGCGAAGTCGGCGGTGGCTTCGGCGACATCGGATGCCTCGCCACCGCCCCATTGCGCATGCCAGTCGGCCAACGCTGCCGGATCGCCGTTGTCGACCTCGATGCGGGGTGCGACCGGCACGGCGCCGGTCGATTGCAGCCAGGCATCCAGTGCGCGGCCGAAGCCGCAAAACTGGGCGTACTGGCGGTCGCCCAGCGCGAGCAGGGCATAGCGCAGCGCCGGCAGTGTCTCTGCCATGCCCATCCAACGTTCTGCGAACACGCTGGCGCCGTCCGGCGCATCGCCTTCGCCGTAGGTGCTGGCCACGAAGAGCGCGCGCTGCGCCGCGCGCAGCGTCGCGGTGTCCACGTCGTTGAGCGAAAGCACGCGCACCGGCGTGCCCTTGGCATGCAGCGCGCGGCCGGTCTGCCACGCGATCGCCTCGGCCTGCCCGGTCTGCGTCGCGAAGACGACCAGCACCGGCGATTGCGCGCCGTCGCCGGCCAGCGCTGTTGCAGCGCGCGCCGCCGCGGCGTGGCGACGGCGCTGGCGCCACCAGATGGCCAGGCACATGACGATGTACGCAAGCACCAGCAGGCCCGCAGCCCCGATGCGATGGAACGGCTCGGTCATCGATCAGCGGCGCGAAGGGCGTTGTGACGGCGGGAAATGGGTCATGAAACGCGCGCCGTCCAGGCCGGCGTGGCGATGGCGCGATGCCCGGCATCGCCGTCGCGGCTGACGAACAGCGCCGCGACCGCGTGGTGCGCGGCGAACTCGGCGCCGTCGATGGGGCCGAGCACGGTGAGGGCGGTCGCCAGCGCATCGGCATGCATGCAGGAGGGATGCAGCACCGTGACCGAGGCCAGCGTGTGCGAGCTCGGTTCGCCGCTGCGCGGGTCGATGGTATGCGACCAGCGCCGGCCGGCGTGCTCGTGCGCATGCCAGTGGTCGCCGGAGGTGGCGATCGCCAGGTCGGTCAGCGCCACGGGGGGCAGGGTATCGATGGGCGTGTCGACCCGCACGCGCCAGGCCTGACCGTCGGGTCGTCGACCCACGCCCCGGAGTTCGCCTCCGACCTCCACCAGGAAATCCTGCAGACCGGCCGCGATCAGCGCATCGGCCACGTGGTCCACGGCAAAGCCCTTGGCGATGCCGGACAGGTCGAGGTGCAGGCCGCCAGGTTGCGTGAGGTGCCTGTCCGCCGCGTCGAATGCGAGGCGTTGCCACCCGGTGCGCGCGCGCGCCGCGTCCAGTGCTTTCGGCGACGGCGGGCGGTGGTCAGGGCCCGTCCCGGCCTGTGCGCCGAAGCCCCACAACGCGACCAGCGGGCCGACCGTCGGGTCGACGGCACCGCCGCTCGCCTCGGCCCAATGCAGCGCGCAGGCCAGCACGTCGGCGAAGGCCGGGGCCAGGGCATGACGGGTGCCCGCTTCGGCCGCGTTGTAGCGGCTGATGTCGGACGCCGGCTCCCAGGTGCTCATCTGCGCGACCACCCGGTCGAGCGCGTCGGTCACGGCGGCGCGGACCGCGTCGGGCGGCTGCATCGACGGGTTGTCGAACCGGAGCGACCAGGTGGTGCCCATGGTGCGGCCGGCCAGCGACTGGAGGCGCGAAGGGTCAGCCAGGCGCGGCATGGCCGCGTTCGCATAGCCGCTGGCGTGCCAGGTGGCGAAGGAGGGGCGCACCTGCGCGTTCACTGTCGCTGGGCTCAGGGCATCACTTCCACGGTAGCCGCATAGCTCAGGCGGCGCTCCTTGGCCTGCGGCATCGTCGTCTTGTTGTCCTTGGTGCTGGCGTCGATCCAGTACATGCCGGCGGTGGGCCAGGTCACGCTGAACTGGCCCTTGTCGTCGGTCTTGAGCTTCGTTTCTGCGAGCTGGTCGCGATACTGCGTGTTGCCGGCCGTCACGGTCACTTCCAGGTCCTTCGCCGGTTGGCCGTCGATGTGCAGCGCGAAGGTGGCCTTCTCGCCCTTGGCGAGATCGGTGAACGCGCCGCCGGTCGACACCATCTCGAGGCCCTGCCCGATCGGCTTCGGTGCCGAGGGCTTGCCCACCGTCACGAAGGTTTCGATGCGGCCGACCGATTGCGTGACCGTCACCTCCTGCGCGTCGGCCGGAATTTCCTTGGCGAGTGCTTCGGGCGTGCCACGGGCGCGCTTCTGCTGGCCCGTTGCCTTGTCCTTCCAGCTCGCGAAGCCGCCGGCATTGACGACGGCGATGCGATAGGTGCCCGGTGCCCCGACGTTCACGTCGAACACGCTGCGGTGCTTGAGCTTGGCCTCCGACTCGGGCTTGACCGTGCTGCCGTCGGGTGCGGTGATCAGCAGGTTGTCCAGACGCATCGCGGCGTGGTTGGCGACGAAGAGGTCGTTCGAGACGGCAGCGTCGACCGAGATGGTGTCGGGCTTGGACAGCACCGTGGTCGACGGCAGCAGCCAGGCGTTGTGCGCGTGGGCCATGCCGACGGCCGTCAGGGCGGTGGCGAAAGCGAGGGTGCGAAGGGACAAGGTCATGGTGGACTTTCCGGTGAGGGTGATCGGGTGGGCGCTCGCTCAGGGCTTGAGCTCGAGTTTGATGTCGCCCAGCTCGGTGCTGCCGCTGGCGCGCTGCTGATCGGCCTTGGTGGGCGGCCACTGGAAGGGGACGGACACGACCTCGCGGCCGCCGACTTCCCGTGCGGCCTCGACCACGAACTTGTAGGCGCCCGGCGCCAGCTTCGCGGCGGCGGCGTCGGGAAGGCTGATCACATGGGTGCCGGCGGGTTTGGTCGCGCTGGTCACGCCGTCGATTGGTACCTGGAGTTCGCGGCCCGTGCGGCGCCACCACTGGCGCAGGTCCTTGAGCCACTTGGTGCCTTCACCTTCGGGATTGTTCGTCCGTGTGCGAACGTCGTACCAGACGGCCACGGTGGCGGCGACGCTGTTGTCCGCCCGCTCGATCCATGCCGCCACATAGGGGCGGTGGTACTCGGACACGTTCAGGCGCGGCACCTCGATGCTCGCGCCGAGACCGGCGGCGACGGCGGGAACGCCGAACAGGGCTGCGAGCGCGGGAATGGCCAGGGAGTAGCGGACTTGCACGGGAGACCTTTCTTGGGACGAACTAGTGAATGAACAGCAGTGCGAGCAGCACCGGGATGACCAGACCCATGCCGACCATTGGCCAGGTGAAGGGGCGGTTGCCGGCATGCATCTTCAGAATGAAGAGGCCGGTGATCGAGAACACCAGCGCCGCGGCTGCAAAGATGTCGATGAACCAGCTCCAGGCCGCGCCCGTGTGGCGGCCCTTGTGGAGGTCGTTCAGATAGGAAATCCAGCCGCGGTCGGTGCGTTCGTATTCGATTTCACCGTCGCCCAGGCTCACCCGCAGCCAGGCATCGCCGCCAGGTCGGGGGAGCGAAAGATAGACCTCGTCGTCGGACCATTCGGCGTCGCCGCGGCCGGTGTCGATTCGCCAGGCCTTGTCGACCCAGACCCGCAACTCGGGCGGCAGTTCTGCCTTGCCTTTGCGGGCTCCTCGAACCTCGACAGCCTGTCGTTCGAGTTGAGCGCGCAGCGCGTCGTCGACCTTGCCGCGCAGGGCGGTGACCTCCGGCCTGGCTTCGATCTGCGAGGAGTGATTCAGCGTGAAGCCGGTGACGCTGAAAAGGATCATGCCGATCAGGCAAAGCGCCGAACTCACCCAGTGCCATTCATGCAGGGTCTTGAGCCAATAGGCACGGCGGCGGGTGTCGGGGGAGGCGGTGGAGGTCATTCGAAGGCGAGAATTCTAGCCTTACAAATGAGAATCACTGCTATCTGCGTCGAGGGCTTTCGATCCATGAAAGGCCCAAAAGGGACCGCCGTGCAGAGTCATGCTGCTACATATTTGATAGCTTGTGAAGTTGCGTAAAGCGAAAAAAAAAAGCGGGACCGAAGTCCCGCCATGGCATCGGCAGCCTGCCGATTTACTCGAGTTCGCCCATTTGCGACTGCAAGTAGTTCTGCAGACCCACCTTGCCGATCAGGTCGATCTGCGTCTCCAGGAAGTCGATGTGTTCCTCGGTGTCATCGAGGATCTTCTGCAGCAGGTCGCGCGACACGTAGTCACGCACCGTCTCGCAGTGGGCCATGCCGGCCTTGATGGTGGCCTGCGCGCCGTATTCCGCCTTGAGGTCGCACGCCAGGAGTTCAGGCACGTCCTCGCCGACGTTCAGCTTGGCCAGGTCTTGCAGGTTGGGCAGGCCGTCCAGCATGAAGATGCGGTCCATGAGCCAGTCGGCGTGCTTCATTTCGCCGATCGACTCCGCATATTCCTTCTTGGCCAGCTTGTCCAAGCCCCAATGCTTCAGCATGCGGTAATGCAGGAAGTACTGGTTGATCGCAGTGAGCTCGTTCTTGAGCTGCGCCTGGAGATGTTCGATGACCTGTGGGTCGCCCTTCATGGTGTTCTTCCTTGTTCTCGAAACAGCGATTGTCCGTGCGGCTCGCAGGGGCACGCAAGCAATCCCATGCGCAACCGGTCTGCATGCGTGTGAGGGTGATAGGCGTTCGTGTTCGGCGAGACGTGCCATTCGAGAATTCATAGGTCCAACCGATGCATTCGATAGTTCATTGCTATCGAATGCCAAAATTTGGTAGCTATACTCATGGCTCACCTTTTCTTCATCTGCACCGCCAAGGAATCACCATGTCCCTGATCAACACCCAAGTCCAGCCCTTCAAGACCCAGGCCTACCTCAACGGCAAGTTCATCGATGTGTCCGACGAGACGCTCAAGGGCAAGTGGTCTGTGCTGATCTTCATGCCGGCAGCCTTCACCTTCAACTGCCCGACCGAAGTCGAAGATGCGGCCGACAACTACCCCGAGTTCCAGAAGCTGGGTGCCGAGGTCTACATCGTGACCACCGACACGCACTTCTCGCACAAGGTGTGGCACGACACGTCGCCGGCCGTCGGCAAGGCCAAGTTCCCGCTGGTGGGCGACCCGACGCACACGCTGACCAACGCTTTCGGCGTGCACATCCCCGAAGAAGGTCTGGCGCTGCGCGGCACCTTCATCGTCAACCCGGATGGCATCATCAAGACGATGGAAGTGCACTCCAACGAAATCGCCCGCGACGTGAAGGAAACGCTGCGCAAGCTCAAGGCGGCCGTGTACACAGCGGCGCACCCTAACGAAGTCTGCCCGGCCAAGTGGAACGAAGGCGACAAGACCATTGCCCCGTCGTTCGACCTCGTCGGCAAGATCTAAGCGCCTTGCGCCAGAAGGCCCGGGCGCCCACGAGGCCCCGGGTCTTTTTATCCCGATTTGATAGTTTTTGAATATCGAAAGTGAGTCCGCCATGCTCGACGCAGCCACCAAAGCCCAACTGAAGAGTTACCTCGAACGCGCCACGCAGCCGATCGAGATCGTCGCTTCGCTCGACGACAGCCAGGCCTCCGGCGAGCTGCTGTCGCTGCTGAAGGACGTCGCCGAGTCGTCGCCGCTGGTCAAGCTGACCGAAAGCCGCGACGACAACCACCGCAAGCCCTCGTTCTCGGTCAATCGCCCGAGCGAAAACCACGGCCCGCGTTTTGCGGGCCTGCCGATGGGCCATGAATTCACGTCGCTGATCCTCGCGCTGCTGCAGATCGGCGGCTATCCCCCCAAGGTCGAGCAGGAAGTGCTCGATCAGATTCGCGCGCTCGATGGCGACTTCGAGTTCGAGATCTATGTCTCGCTGACCTGCCACAACTGCCCGGACGTCGTGCAGGCGCTGAACCTGATGGCGGTGCAGAACCCGCGCATCCGCACGACGATGATCGAAGGCGGCACCTTCCAGGACGAGGTCAAGGAACGCCAGATCATGGCGGTGCCCACCGTGTTCCTCAACGGTACCGAGTTCGGGCAGGGCCGCATGAGCCTCGAAGAGATTCTCGCGAAGATCGACACCAGCGGCGTCCAGCGCGAAGCGAAGAAGATCGCGGCCAAGGCCCCGTTCGACGTGTTGATCGTCGGCGGCGGTCCCGCGGGTGCGGCTGCGGCCGTGTACGCAGCCCGTAAGGGCATTCGCACCGGTGTCGCGTCGGAGCGCTTCGGCGGCCAGGTGCTCGACACCATGGGCATCGAAAACTTCATCTCGGTCAAGGCGACCGAAGGGCCGAAGTTCGCGATGGCGCTCGAAGAGCACGTGCGCGCCTACGACGTGGACATCATGAACCTGCAGCGTGCCGCCGCGCTGGTGCCGGGCAAGGACTACGTCGAGGTCAAGCTGGAAAGCGGCGCGTCTCTGAGGAGCCGTACCGTGATCATCTCGACCGGTGCCCGCTGGCGCAACATCAACGTGCCGGGCGAGCACGAGTACAAGAACAAGGGCGTGGCCTATTGCCCGCACTGCGATGGCCCGCTCTTCAAGGGCAAGCGCGTCGCGGTCGTCGGTGGTGGTAACTCCGGCGTGGAAGCGGCGATCGACCTGGCCGGCCTCGTGGGCCACGTGACCCTCATCGAATTCGACACGCAACTGCGTGCCGATGCGGTGCTGCAGCGCAAGCTCCAGAGCCTGCCGAACGTGACCATCCACACCAATGCGCAGACGACCGAGATCACCGGCGACCAGCAAAAGGTGAATGGCCTGGTCTACAAGGACCGTGCGACCGGCGAGAGCCATACCGTGCCGCTCGAAGGTGTGTTCATCCAGATCGGCCTGGTGCCCAACACCGACTGGCTCAAGGGCACGGTCGAGCTGTCCAAGCATGGCGAGATCGTGGTCGATGCGCGCGGGCAGACCTCGGTGCCCGGCGTGTTCGCGGCCGGTGACGCGACGACCGTGCCGTACAAGCAGATCATCATCGCCGCCGGTGACGGCGCCAAGGCTGCGCTGAGCGCCTTCGACCACCTGATTCGCACACCGTCACCCGTGGTGGAAGCCGCAAAGATCGACGCGGAAGCCGTGGCCGCGTGATCTGAGCGCACAACGCCTGCAATGGAAAGGCCACCGCATGCGGTGGCCTTTTTCGTCAGTAGGTCAGTCGCTGCGGCTGCAGCTCCTGCAGGATGGTCGTGGCGATTTCCTCGATCGACTTGGTCGTGGTGCTGAGCCAGCGGATCCCGGCCCGCCGCATCATCGCCTCGGCCTCGCTCACCTCATGGCGGCAGTTCTCGAGGCTGGCATAGCGCGAATTGGGGCGGCGCTCGTTGCGGATCTCGCTCAGGCGCTCGGGCAGGATGGTCAGGCCGAAGATCTTCTTGCGATGGGGCAGGAGCGCGGGCGGCAGCTGGAGCCGCTCGAAATCTTCCGGGATCAACGGGTAGTTCGCCGCCTTCAGGCCGTGCTGCATGGCCAGGTACAGCGACGTCGGCGTCTTGCCGCTGCGGCTGACGCCGACCAGGATCACGTCGGCGCCCTGCAGGTCCCGGTTGCTCTGGCCGTCGTCGTGCTGCAAGCTGAAGTCGATCGCGGCGATGCGGTCGTTGTACTCCTTGCTCTTGCTGACGTCGCTGAAACGGCCGATGCGGTGGTTCGACTTCATCGCCAGCTCGATCTCGAGCGGCCGCACGAAGGTGCCGAACATGTCGAGCAGCATGCCCTTGCAGCCGGTTTCGATCACCTCCAGCACGTCCATGTTGGCCAGCGTGGTAAAGACGATCGGCCGCCGACCCTCGATCTCGGCCGTGTGATTGATCTGCCGAACCGCCTGGTGGGCCTTGTCCACGGTGTCGGTGAACGGCAGTCGGATGTGACGTGGCTTGATCTCGAACTGCGCGAGCACGGCGTTGCCGAAGGTTTCGGCGGTGATGCCGGTGCCGTCGGAGACAAAGAAAACGGAGCGTGTGGTCATGGTTTGGCGGTTTTGTCCTTCGGCACGACCGGCGGGCGCGCGCCTACAATCCGGCCCATTATCGAGATTCCGGCCCCCACGAACCGCATTTCTCGCACCCCGAATTTCCCCATGCCCACCGCGCCTGCACCCACAGCAACGAGAACGATCGTGCAGCGCCGTCCGCATGCGACCACGGTTTTAACTTCTGGAGCCTTCCCATGTCTGCCCTTTTCGACGCGACCGCCCTGGTCGTACCGTTTGAAAACCTGAGGATGACCGACGTCGAGTCGGTCGGCGGTAAGAACGCCAGCCTCGGCGAGATGATTTCCCAGTTGCCGCAGGGCGTGCGGGTGCCCACGGGCTTCGCCACCACGGCCCATGCCTTCCGTCAGTTCCTGGCGCACGACGGCCTGGCCGACAAGATCAGCAAGCGCCTGGCCGCGCTCGACACCGAAGACGTGCGTGCCCTGGCCGTGGCTGGTGCCGAGATCCGCGCCATGGTCGAAGCCCAGCCGTTTCCGGCCGACCTGCAAAAGGCCATCGGCGACGCGTTTTCCACCCTGAGCGCAGGCAACCCGCAGGCCAGTTTCGCCGTGCGTTCTTCGGCCACGGCCGAAGACCTGCCCGACGCATCCTTCGCCGGCCAGCAGGAGACCTTCCTGAACGTGGTCGGTATCGACGACGTGCTGCACAAGATGAAGGAGGTGTTCGCCTCCCTCTACAACGACCGCGCCATCAGCTACCGCGTGCACAAGGGCTTCGCGCACGACGTGGTCGCGCTGTCGGCCGGCGTGCAGCGCATGGTGCGCTCCGACCTGGGCGCAGCCGGCGTGATGTTCACCATCGACACCGAGTCGGGCTTCGAAGACGTGGTGTTCATCACCTCGAGCTACGGCCTGGGCGAGACGGTGGTGCAGGGCGCCGTGAACCCCGACGAGTTCTACGTCCACAAGCCGATGCTCAAAGCCGGCAAGCGCGCGCTGATCCGCCGCAACCTGGGCTCCAAGCTGATCCAGATGGAGTTCGCCACGCCCGAGGAAAAGGCCGCCACCGGCAAGCTGGTGAAGACCACCGACGTCAAGACCGAGCTGCGCAACCGCTATTCGCTGAGCGATGCCGATGTCGAGCAACTGGCCCGGTACGCGCTGGTCATCGAAGAGCACTACGGTCGCCCGATGGACATCGAATGGGGCAAGGACGGCACCGACGGCCACCTCTACATCCTGCAGGCGCGTCCGGAAACCGTGAAGAGCCAGCAGCAGGGCAAGGCCGAGCAGCGCTACAAGCTGCTGGGCAAGGGCGCGGTGCTGGCCGAAGGCCGCGCCATCGGCCAGAAGATCGGCACGGGTCCCGTGCGCCTGGTCTACAACATCAGCGAGATGGACAAGGTCCAGGCCGGCGACGTGCTGGTGACCGACATGACGGACCCGAACTGGGAGCCGGTGATGAAGCGCGCTGCCGCCATCGTGACCAACCGCGGCGGCCGCACCTGCCACGCCGCGATCATCGCGCGCGAACTGGGCATTCCTGCCGTGGTCGGCTGCGGCGACGCCACCGACCTGCTGAAGGAAGGCACCCTGGTGACCGTGAGCTGCGCCGAGGGCGACACCGGCTTCATCTACGACGGCCTGCTCGAGACCGAGGTGACCGAAGTCAAGCGCGGCGCCATGCCCGAGATCGACCTCAAGATCATGATGAACGTCGGCAACCCGCAGCTGGCCTTCGACTTCGCGCAGCTGCCGAACCACGGCGTGGGTCTGGCGCGGCTCGAGTTCATCATCAACAACAACATCGGGGTGCATCCCAAGGCGATCCTCGACTACCCGAACGTCGACGCCGATCTGAAGAAGGCGGTCGAGTCGGTGGCACGCGGTCATGCGTCGCCGCGTGCGTTCTATGTCGACAAGGTGGCCGAAGGCATTGCGACCATCGGCGCGGCCTTCTGGCCCAAGCCGGTGATCGTTCGCCTGTCGGACTTCAAGTCGAACGAATACCGCAAGCTGATCGGCGGCAGCCGCTACGAGCCGGAAGAAGAGAACCCGATGCTCGGCTTCCGCGGTGCCGCGCGCTACGTGAGCGAGGAATTCCGCGAAGCCTTCCTGATGGAATGCGAGGCGATGAAGCGCGTGCGCAACGACATGGGGCTGACCAACGTGCAGATCATGGTGCCCTTCGTGCGCACCTTGAAGCAGGCAGAGCGCGTGACCGATCTGCTGGCCGCGGAAGGCCTGAAGCGCGGCGTTAACGATCTCAAGATCATCATGATGTGCGAGGTGCCGAGCAACGCCATCCTGGCCGACGAATTTCTGCAGTTCTTCGACGGCTTCTCGATCGGATCGAACGACCTGACCCAGCTGACCCTGGGCCTGGACCGCGACTCGGGCCTCGAACTGCTGGCCGCAGACTTCGACGAGCGCGACCCGGCGGTCAAGGCCATGCTCAGCCGCGCCATCAAGGCCTGCAAGGCGCAAGGCAAGTACGTCGGCATCTGCGGCCAGGGCCCCAGCGACCACCCGGACTTTGCGCTGTGGTTGGCGAACGAGGGCATCGAGTCGATCTCTCTGAATCCCGACAGCGTGATCGACACCTGGCAGCAACTGGCCAATCGCTGAGCGGTCAGGCGAGGCAAGGCGTTGCGCAGATGTTGAATCTGCGCAACGCGCGCAGCAGCCGATGTGCGGCGTAATCCCTGCGTCAGTTGGTTATATTTGCAACAAATTGCTTTTTTGCTGGCAAACTGACCGCTTGAGACACTCCTGTCGAGGGCGCCATGATTCTTGTCAAGACAGAGACCGGCCAACAGGTCTTCAAAGACCGTTCGATCCGGCTGACACCGCGGCAACGCTCCGCCTTCATCCTCTTCGACGGCCGCCGCTCGATCGGTGACATCCTGACGGCCTGCGAGGGCGTCACAGCGCAGGACGTCGACCAGATGATCGAACTCGGGTTGCTGGGCCAGACCGGTCAAGCCGTGGCATCGGCCGCGTCCCAGCCGGTCGCCATGGCTGTGCCCGTGCTTCTCGAGGCCAACGCCTTGGACCTGGCGCCTCGCGCCGCCGCCGTTCGAGAGCTGGAGCCGCCCTCGTCGCCGGCCGGCCGCTCCTTGCAACAGCGCTACAAGGATGCCTACCCGGTCGCCACGCAGTTGACGGGTGGGCTGGGGTTGCGAGGATTCCGGCTCAACCTTGCCGTCGAGGGGACGAGTTCCTACGAAGATCTTCTCGCCCTCGCACCCAAGATCCGTGCCTCGGTGGGTGCAGAGAAGGCCGCCGTCCTCGATCGCGCCCTCGGGATCTGAGCCGCCGTTCGGCGCTTTCCGGGTCTCAGGCCCGGGCGCACTGCTATAATCGCCGGCTTTGCCTTGCCACACTGCGCCGACGCTGCGGGTGGCTTTATCCCTTCTACGGAAGATCCACAAGGAGTGCCATGCGTCATTACGAAATCATTTTGCTGATCCATCCGGATCAGAGCGAGCAAGTTCCGGCCATGCTGGAACGCTACAAGGGCCTGATCACGGCCGGCGGCGGCAAGATCCACCGCGTTGAAGACTGGGGCCGTCGCCAGCTGGCCTACCAGATCAACAAGCTCAACAAGGCGCATTACCTGTGCGTGAACATCGAGGCTGAACAAGCCGTGATGGCCGAGCTGGAACACGCGTTCAAGTTCAACGACGCCGTGCTGCGCCACCTGACCGTGGTCAAGAAGAAGGCCGACACCGGTCCTTCGTCGATGATGAAGACGGTCGAGCGCGAAGAAGCCCGCAAGGCGCAGCAGGCCGAATACGCCGCCAACAACAACTGATGGTGTGAGCCCGGTTGTCGCGGCCAATCAGCTGTTGCTGACGGCCTGCGTTGCCGAACTCGGCGCCCTGCGCTTCACGCCTGCCGGTCTGCCTGCTCTGGATCTGCGACTCGAACACGAGTCGACGATCGACGAAGCCGGCAAGCCCCGACAGGTGAAGGCGGCCCTCAAGGCCGTCGCCTTCGGCGCAGTGGCCGAACGGCTCGCGAAGCAGGCGTTGGGGAGTCTCTGGTTGTTCAGGGGCTTTCTGGCGACGCCGGGGACGGCGAAGCATCCGGTGCTGCACATCCAGGATTTTCAGCAAGATTAATTTTCGAAGAGAGGTCCCGAAATGGCCACGTTCAAGAAATTCAACAAAGACAAGCGCCCCAAGCGCAACACCCAGTCGCTGCTGTTCAAGCGCAAGCGCTTTTGCCGCTTCACCGTCGCTGGCGTCGAAGAGATCGACTACAAGGACATCGACACGCTGCGTGACTTCATCAGCGAAAACGGCAAGATCATTCCCGCACGCCTGACCGGCACGCGCGCGATCTACCAGCGTCAACTCAACACCGCCATCAAGCGCGCGCGCTTCCTGGCCATGGTCCCGTACAGCGACCAGCACCGCGTCTAAGGAGCAGACACCATGCAAGTCATTCTTCTGGACAAGGTCGTCAACCTCGGTACCCTCGGCGAAATCGTCAAGGTCAAGGACGGTTACGCACGCAATTTCCTGATCCCGACGGGCCGCGCCCGCCGCGCCACCGAAGCCAACAAGGCCGAATTCGAAGCCAAGCGCGTCGAACTCGAAAAGGCTGCGGCCGCCAAGCTGGCCGAATCGCAAGCCCAGGGCGAAAAGCTCGCCGGCACGGCGGTCAAGATCACGCAAAAGGCCGGCGTCGACGGCCGCCTGTTCGGTTCGGTCACCAACAGCGACATCGCTGAAGAGCTGAACAAGCAAGGCTACAAGGTCGTGAAGTCGCAAGTGCGCATGCCCAACGGCCAGATCAAGGTCGTCGGCGACAGCACCGTGAGCGTCGCGCTGCACACCGACGTGGTGGTCGACATCACCGTGTCGGTCTACGGCGAAAGCGCCTGAGTCCGCCCTGGCGCTTCGGCGCATCGCGAAAGCCGCCTTCGGGCGGCTTTTTCTTTGGTGTTGTCCCTGACGCTGCACCGGCAAGTCACTGCTTATCCACAGCCTTATCCCATGACGGCGCAGCGTCTGCGCCGTAGCATGGGCGCTCCTTCAGGAAATCCATGTCCGCTGTCTTCTCTTACGCCGAAAACGACCCTTCGCCCGACCGCCAGATCGCCCAGTTGCGCATTCCGCCGCACTCCATCGAGGCGGAGTCGAGCGTGCTCGGCGGCTTGCTGCTGGACAACGGCGCCTGGGACCGCATGGGCGACCTGCTGGTCGACGCCGACTTCTACCGGCACGAGCACAAGCTCATCTACGCAGCCATCGGCACCTTGATCAATGCCTCGAAGCCGGCCGACGTGATCACCGTCTACGAGCAGTTGCAGAACCTGGGCAAGGCCGACGAGATGGGCGGCCTGATCTACCTGAACTCGCTGGCGCAGTACGTGCCCAGTGCGAGCAACATCCGCCGCTACGCGGAGATCGTGCGCGAGCGCTCGATCCTGCGAAAGCTGGTGAGCGCGGCCGACGAGATCGCGACGAACGCCTTCAACCCGCAGGGCAAGGCGGTCGACAAGATCCTGGACGAGGCCGAGCAGAAGATCTTCAACATCGGCGAGGAAGGCTCGCGGATGAAGCAGGGCTTCCAGAGCATGGACTCGCTGGTGGTCGAACTGCTCGATCGCGTGACCGAGATGGCGGACAACCCGAACGACATCACTGGCATCCGCACCGGCTTCTACGAGTTCGACAAGATGACTTCGGGCCTGCAGGCTGGGGACATGATCGTGCTCGCTGCCCGGCCGTCGATGGGCAAGACCTCGCTGGCGATCAACATCGCCGAGCATGTGGCGTTGAATGAAGGCCTGCCGGTGGCAGTGTTCTCGATGGAAATGGGTGCGTCGCAGTTGGCGGTTCGTATCGTCGGTTCCATCGGCCGCATCGACCAGGGCCATCTGCGCACCGGCAAGCTGACCGATGAGGAATGGCCGCGCCTGACCGAAGCCATCGAGAAGCTGCGGACGATCTCGCTGCACATCGACGAGACGCCCGGCCTCACCACGAGCGAACTGCGCGCGAACGCGCGCCGGCTGGCCCGCCAGTACGGCAAGCTCGGGCTGATCGTGGTCGATTACCTGCAGCTCATGAGTGTGTCGAGCAGCATGAACGACGAGAACCGCGCGACGGCGGTCGGTGAAATCTCGCGTGGCCTGAAGATGCTGGCCAAGGAACTGAAGTGCCCGGTGATCGCGCTGTCGCAGTTGAGCCGCGGCGTCGAGAGCCGCACCGACAAGCGCCCGATGATGAGCGACCTGCGCGAATCGGGCGCCATCGAGCAGGACGCGGACATCATCATGTTCATCTACCGCGACGACTACTACGATAAGAACAGCAAGGAGCCGGGCGTGGCCGAGGTGATCATCAGCAAGCACCGCAACGGCCCCACCGGCACGGTGAAGCTGGCCTTCCTCAAGCCGCTGACCAAGTTCGAGAACCTGGCGAGTTTCGGAAGCAGCAACGACTACTGAGCTGCGCGTTGGCGTGCGCGCTGCTCGGCCTCGACCTGGCGCAGCATGTCGGCCATCGTCTTGCCGGGCTCGTCGCGAAAACGTTCTTCGAGCACGGTGACGGTGCCCATGCGGTCGACGCGAAAACCGCGGAAGTCGCCGCGCAGTTCGCACCAGGCCGACAGCGTCCACACCTTGCCCCAATAGAGGCAGCCGAGCGGCCGCACGGTGCGCTCGCTCGCGCCGCCCGCCAGGTCGCGGTACGACACCCGCAGCTTGCTGCGTGACTGCACCGCTTCACGCAGTGTCTGCAATTGCATGCGCGTGGCATCGTCGAGGGCCATGGCAGGCGCATACATGGTGAGCGCCTCGGCCGACACGCGCGCGGCCGGGGGCAGCACCGACAGGATCTTGCCAAGGCCGGTCTCGATGGCGCGTGCCATCGCCGGGTCGACCCATGTCTGTGCCACGCGCGCCGCAGCCACGAGAGCCGTCGCTTCCTCCTGGGTGAACATCAGCGGCGGCAATTCGAAGCCAGCGCCCAAGCGATAGCCGACGCCAGCTTCGCCCTCGATGGGCACGCCCTGGTGCTGCAGGTCGGCGACGTCGCGGTACACCGTGCGCTCCGAGACTTCGAGCCGCTGCGCCAGGAACGCCGCTGTGGTGAGCCGTCGTCCGCGAACGAGCTGCACGATATGGAACAGGCGGTCGGCGCGGCGCATCAGATGGATTCCTGGTCTCGGAGCGTCGCTGTGTCGAGGCTCTGCTTGTGCTGACTTCAATCGAGCGAGTGCAGGCCGACGGCATTGCCCTCGGTGTCGCGCAAGTGGGCGATGAAGCCCATCCCCTGTGGCAACGCTTCCTTGGGGGACACGATGGCGCCGCCGGCGGGGGCGATGCGCTCGAGCACGGCATCCAACCGCGTGCAGCTCAGATAGATGCGAATGCTCCTGCCCGCCGGAGCGCTTTCCTTGGCGCTGGCCTGCAGCGCGCCACCGACGCCGGGACGTTCGTACTTGAACACCGCCAGCGGTGCGCCGCCAAAGTCCTGGCGCTGCAATTCCTGGCCGAGCACGGTTTGGTAGAAGGTCTGCGCGCGGTCCAGGTCGCTGACGGGGATCTCGAACCAGCTGAGGGCGTTTTGCATGATCGACTCGCTTTCGTTTCTGTTGAAGGAGCGGCGATGGTGCACGCCGGCTCCTGACAGCGTCTTGTCAGGAGCGCGTCGCGCCGGACGAAAAAAAGCCCGCGCGGCCTGCAGGCTGCGCGGGCTCTCTGGAGCCATGGTGCGCTGCTGTCTCAGAGCACTTCGCTCGCGAAGTCGGCCAGCCGCGAACGCTCGCCGCGCGCCAGCGTGATGTGCCCGCTGTGCGGCCAGCCCTTGAACTTGTCGACCGCGAACGTCAGGCCCGACGAGCCTTCGGTGAGGTAGGGCGTATCGATCTGGGCGAGGTTGCCCATGCAGATGATCTTGGTGCCCGGCCCCGCACGGGTGATCAGCGTCTTCATCTGCTTGGGCGTCAGGTTCTGTGCCTCGTCGATGATCACGTACTTGTTCAGGAACGTGCGACCGCGCATGAAGTTCATGCTCTTGATCTTGATGCGGCTGCGGATCAGCTCGTTGGTGGCCGCACGGCCCCATTCGCCAGCACCGCCACCGTCGCCCTTGGCCAGGAATTCGAGGTTGTCGTCCAGCGCGCCCATCCACGGGCCCATCTTCTCTTCCTCGGTGCCGGGCAGGAAGCCGATGTCCTCGCCCACGCTCACTGTCGCGCGGGTCATGATGATCTCGGTGTAGCGGCGGTCGTCGAGCACCTGCGTCAGGCCCGAGGCGAGTGCCATCAGCGTCTTGCCGGTGCCGGCGGTGCCGGTCAGCGTGACGAAGTCGATCTCGGGGTCCATCAGCACGTTCATCGCGAAGTTCTGCTCGCGGTTCTTGGTTGACACGCCCCACACCGCGTTCTTGGCCGATGCGTAGTCCTTCAGCGTCTTGAGCACGGCCGTCTTGTCGCGGATCTCGGTGATGCGTGCGTACATGCTTGGCTCGCCGGGCGCTTCGAAGTACACGAACTGGTTGATGTACAGGTTCGGCACGATCGGGCCGCTGATGCGGTAGAAGGTGCTGCTGCCGCTCTGCCAGCTCTCGACCGTCTTGCTCTGGCGCGTCCAGAAGTCGGCCGGCAGCGCGTACGAGCCTGCATACAGCAGGTCACCGTCCTCGAGCGTCTTGTCGTTCTGGTAATCATCGGTGGCCAGGCCCAGCGCGCGCGCCTTGACGCGCATGTTGATGTCCTTCGACACCAGCACCACTTCCTGCTTCGGAATGCCCGGGCGGTCCGTCGCGTAGAGGTCGCGCAGGGCCTGCACCACACCCAGGATCTGGTTGTCCGCCTTGCCCTGCGGCAGGCTGGTCGGCAGCGTGTAGTCGAGCGGTGCAGTCTGGAAGAACAGCTTGCCGCCTGCCTGGCGGTGGCCGGTGGCGTCCAGCTTCAAGCCCTTGACGATGTCGGCGTCCTTGGCGCCGGCCAGTGCGTCGAGCGTGCGGCTGGTCTGCCGGCCGTTGCGGGCCACTTCGGTCGTGCCCTTCTTGTGGCCGTCCAGCTCTTCCAGCACGATCATCGGCAGGAAGATGTCGTGTTCCTCGAAGCGGAACAGGCACATCGGGTCGTGCAACAGCACGTTGGTGTCCAGCACGAACAGCTTGGCCGGGCCGCTCGACTTCGCGCGGCGAGGCCGGGTCGTCTCGTGAGTGCCGCGCTCGGCACGCGGCCGCGCGGCCGATGCCGGTGCGGGTGCTGGTGCGGGAGCTGTCACTGCGGGTGCCGGTGCGCGCTCTGCACGCACGGGCTGCGGCGTCGACTCCGGCTTGGGTGCAGGGCGCGGCTTGGTCTCGATCTGCTGCATGGCTTCCGGCGCGGCCGAGCGGCCGCCGGCAGAAGGCCGGTCGCGTTCATCGAACAGTTCGAGCGCCCGAGGACCGTCGCCTTGCGCGTCGTCCGCTGCGCGGCCACCGCGTCGCGGTGCCTTGGCCGACGTGTGCGCCGGTGCGTCGAGTGCATCTGGGGAGAGGAGGGCTGCACGCTTCGTGGGGGCGGGGGGCAATGGCATGGGGCGGTGTGCTCACAAAAGGTAGGGGCCGGAAAACGAAAAAGCCGCCAGAAGACCCGGGCGGCTTTGTTCGGTGGATGCGGTCGTGGAGCTCAACGGCATGCGTCCATTATGCACAACGTGCGTGTCGCGTCAGGCGCGCGTGGCAGCTTGCCAACAGGCCTGTGCGAAAGCGCACGCGGGCGCAGCCGGATCAGGCTTCCTTCTTGAGGGCCTTGACGGCCTTGAGCACGTCGTCGACATGGCCTGGCACCTTGAGGCCGCGCCATTCGGCCTTGAGCACGCCGTCGGCGCCGATCAGGAAAGTGCTGCGCTCGATGCCCTTGACCTTCTTGCCGTACATGATCTTGTTCTTGACCACGCCGAACATGTGGCACATCTTCTCTTCGGTGTCGGCGATGAGTTCGAAAGGGAGCTCGAGCTTGGCCTTGAACTCGTCGTGCGACTTCATGTTGTCGCGGGACACGCCGAAGACGGTGGCACCGGCCTTCACGAAGTCCTTGTAACGATCGCGAAACTGCATCGCCTCGGTGGTGCAGCCGGGCGTGTTGTCCTTCGGATAGAAATACATCACCAGAACGTGCCCGAGGTGCGATGTGTTCGAGACCTTGAGACCGCCGGTGGCGGTGGATTCGAATTCGGGGATGGGTTTGTTGACAACGATCGCCATGAAACTTGTTTTCTCCGTTGGGTTCCAATCGCGCGGCTGCAGGCCGGAGCGCTGGAGGATTGGTCGTTGCTCACTGTGGGCGGATCGCCGGTTCGCAACCTGCGATTTTAGCCCGAAATGGGCCCTATTTGCCAGCGGTAGGGGCCTCAACGAGCAGCGCCGCCAGCACGTGCCGGCCTTCGCCGGCCAGGATGTTGTAAGTGCGGCAGGCTGCGGCGGTGTCCATCGTCTCCAGTCCGGTGCGCCGGTCGATCAACGGGCGCAGCCACGCAGGCTGTGGAAACCGGATGCGGGCGCCGCTGCCGAAGATCACGGTTTCGGCACCGATTTCCGCCAGCTGCGCGAAGTGCTCGGGGCCGAGTTCCTCGAAGCGCGCGCAGTTCCAGACGAAGCGCTCGCCGCGCGAGCCCAGCACCACGCTCTGCTCAACGCGTTCGTTGTTGATCGCCACCCAGCCCGGGCCGTGCGCGGTGAGGGTCTGGACGTCGGATTTGTCGGGCTGGAGCTTCATCGGCACTGGAAGGGAACTGTGGTCAAATTATAGGTTTTCCCCTATGTAGGCGCCCCCTGGAGGGACTTTGAAGCAGCTCAAGAAATCGGCCAAGCTGGCCAACGTGCTCTACGACGTGCGCGGGCCCATCGTCGATGCCGCCCGCCAGATGGAGGAGGACGGCCAGAAGATCATCAAGCTGAACATCGGCAACATGGCGCCGTTCGGCTTCGATGCGCCCGAGGAAATCCAGCAGGACATGATCCGCAACCTGCCGGATTCGGCGGGCTATTCCGACAGCAAGGGCATCTTCGCCGCGCGCAAGGCGGTGATGCACTACACGCAGCAGCAGGGCATCGAGGGCGTCACGCTCGACGACATCTACCTGGGCAATGGCGCGAGCGAGCTGATCGTGATGGCGACCAACGCGTTACTCGACGATGGCGACGAGCTGCTGGTGCCGATGCCTGACTACCCGCTGTGGACTGCCGCGGTGTCGCTGTCGGGCGGCAAGCCGGTGCACTACCGCTGCGAGGAAGACAACCAGTGGCTGCCGAGCCTGGCCGACATCCGCGCCAAGATCACGCCGCGCACGCGCGGCATCGTCGTGATCAACCCGAACAACCCGACCGGCGTGCTGTACCCGGACGAGCTGCTGCGCGGCATCGTCGCCATCGCGCGCGAGCACAGCTTGGTGCTGCTGGTCGACGAGGTCTACGACAAGGTGCTCTACGAAGACGCCAAGCACACCGCCATGGCGAGCCTGTCGACCGACGTGCTCACGCTCACCTTCAACTCGCTGTCGAAGGCCTACCGTTCGTGCGGCTATCGTGCGGGCTGGATGATCGTGTCGGGCCCGAAGGCCAATGCGACTGACTACATCGAGGGCCTGAACATGTTGGCCAACCTGAAGCTCGGTTCCAACGTGCCCGGCCAGTGGGCGATACAGACCGCGCTCGGTGGCTACCAGAGCATCAACGACCTGGTCAAGCCCGGCGGCCGTCTGCGTCGTCAGCGCGACCTGGCCTACGAGCTCATCACGGCCATCCCCGGCGTGACCTGCGTGAAGCCGCAGGCCGCGCTCTACATCTTCCCTCGGCTCGACCCGGTGATGTACCCGATCGCGGACGACCGCGAATTCTTCATGCAGGTGCTGCGCGAAACGCGCGTGATGCTGGTGCAGGGCTCGGGCTTCAACTTCCCGGACAACCAGCATTTCCGCATCGTGTTCCTGCCGCATGAAGACGATTTGCGAGAGGCTATCGGCCGCATCGCGAAATTCCTCGAGCGCTACCGCAACCGCCACGCCTGACGCCGCGCCCGATTCGGCGCAGACGCTTTCCTGAACTGACTCTCCAAAGAATGAAACCCATCCAAGTAGGCCTGCTCGGCATCGGCACCGTCGGCAGCGGCGTGTTCGAGGTTCTGCGCCGCAATCAAGCCGAAATCAAACGTCGTGCCGGCCGCGGCATCGAGATCGTCGCGGTGTCACGCCGTGATGTGGCGAAGGCCCAGGCGCTCGTGGGCGACGCGGCCGAAGTGTTTGCTGATGCGCGCCAGATCATCGCCAACCCGGACATCGAGATCGTCGTCGAATTGATCGGCGGCTATGGCGTCGCGAAGGACCTCGTGCTCGAAGCCATTGCGGCCGGCAAGCACGTGGTGACCGCCAACAAGGCGCTGCTCGCGGTGCATGGCACCGAGATCTTCGCGGCAGCCCAGCAGAAGGGCGTGATGGTCGCGTTCGAGGCGGCCGTGGCCGGCGGCATCCCGATCATCAAGGCGCTGCGCGAAGGCCTCACGGCCAACAGCATCCAGTGGATCGCCGGCATCATCAACGGCACGACGAATTTCATTCTGTCCGAGATGCGCGACAAGGGCTCGGACTTCGCCACCGTGTTGAAGGAGGCGCAGCGCCTGGGCTATGCCGAAGCCGACCCGACCTTCGACATCGAAGGCGTCGACGCCGCCCACAAGGTCACGCTGATGAGCGCCATCGCCTTCGGCATTCCGGTGCAGTTTGACAAGGCGCACGTCGAAGGCATTACCCAGCTGGCCGCGCAGGACATCAAGTACGCCGAGCAACTGGGCTACCGCATCAAGCTGCTGGGCATCACGCGCCGCGCCAAGGGTGGCATCGAGCTGCGCGTGCACCCGGCGCTCGTGCCGTCGAAGCGCTTGCTCGCCAATGTCGAAGGCGCGATGAACGCGGTGGTCGTGCACGGCGATGCCGTGGGCACCACGCTCTATTACGGCAAGGGCGCCGGCAGCGAGCCGACCGCCAGCGCCGTCATCGCCGACCTGGTCGACATCACGCGCCTGCACACGGCCGACGCGGCACACCGCGTGCCGCACCTGGCTTTCCACCCGAACGCCATGAGCGACGACCTGAAGGTCGTTCCGATGCGCGAAGTGGTCACCAGCTACTACCTGCGCCTGCGGGTGGCCGACGAGGCTGGCGTGCTCGCCAAGGTCACCGGTCTGCTGGCCGACGCGGGCATCAGCATCGACGCCGTGCTGCAGCGCGAAGCCGACGAAATTGGCGGTGAAGGCTCCACGCAGACCGACCTCATCATCCTCACGCACGACACGCGCGAAGGCACGCTCGACGACGCGATGGCGCAGCTCCAGGCGCTGCCGACGGTGCTGGCGCCGATCGTGCGCATCCGCAAGGAAGAGCTGTCCTGATGCGCTACCTGTCCACCCGCGGCCACCCCGACCGCCGCCGTTTCTGCGACATCCTGCTCGAGGGCCTGGCGCCCGATGGCGGGCTGTACCTGCCCGAGCACTACCCGCAGGTCGATGCTGCGATGTTCGCCAAGTGGCGCACGCTGCCCTACGCCGAGCTGGCCTTCGAGATCCTCTCGCTCTACATCGACGACATTCCGGCCGACGACCTGAAGGCGCTGTGCGCGAAGACGTACACGGCCGAGGTCTTCGGCAGCGACGAGATCGTGCCCTTGCGCGAACTGGAAGACGGCGTGTACCTTGAGGGCCTGTCGAACGGCCCGACGCTGGCCTTCAAGGACATGGCGATGCAACTGCTGGGCAACCTGTTCGAGTACGAACTGGGCCGCCGCGGCGAAGAACTCAACATCCTCGGCGCGACCAGCGGCGACACCGGCAGCGCGGCGGAATACGCCATGCGCGGAAAAAAGGGCGTGCGCGTCTTCATGACCTCGCCGGACGGGCGCATGAGCCCCTTCCAGCAGGCGCAAATGTTCAGCCTGCAGGACGCGAACATCCACAACATCGCGATCGCCGGCGTGTTCGACGATTGCCAGGACATCGTGAAGGCCGTGTCGAACGACCTCGGCTTCAAGCGCAAGTACCGCGTCGGCACGGTCAATTCGATCAACTGGGCGCGGCTGCTGGCGCAGGTCGTCTACTACTTCGCCGGGTATTTTCAAGCGACCAGCAAGGACGACAAGCAGGTCAGCTTCACCGTGCCGTCCGGCAACTTCGGGAACGTCTGCGCCGGCCACGTCGCCCGCATGATGGGGCTGCCGATCCGCACGCTGGTGGTCGCCACCAACGAGAACGACGTGCTCGACGAGTTCTTCCGCACCGGCGTCTACCGCGTGCGCGCCGCGGCCGACACGCACGAGACCTCGAGCCCGTCGATGGACATCAGCAAGGCCAGCAACTTCGAGCGTTTCGTGTTCGACCTGCTCGGCCGCGACGGCGCCCGCACCCGCGCGCTGTTCCAGGACGAGCTCGGCCGCAGCGGCCGCTTCGACCTCAGTGCCGACCCCGCCTTCGCGCAGGCCGCAGCGCGTTTCGGCTTCGTCAGCAGCCGCAGCACGCACGCCGACCGCCTGGCCACCATCCGCGACACCGACAAGCGTTTCGCCGTGCTCATCGACACGCACACGGCCGACGGCCTGAAGGCGGCGCGCGAGCACGTCGTGCCGGGCGTGCCGATGGTCGTGCTCGAGACCGCGTTGCCGATCAAGTTCGCGGCGACCATCGTCGAGGCGCTGGGCCACGAGCCCGACCGGCCCGCCCGGTTCGAGGGGATCGAGGCATTGCCCAAGCGCGTCGTCAAACTGCCGGCCGATGCCGAAGCCGTCAAGGCCTACATCGCGGAGCATTGCGACGAATGACCGCACCGACCACCGCATGAACGTCATCGGCTTTGCCGGCTATTCCGGCGCAGGCAAGACCACGCTGGTCGAACGATTGATCCCGGTGCTCCGGCTGCAGGGCCAGCGCGTGTCGGTGGTCAAGCACGCGCACCACAAGTTCGACATCGACCATCCCGGCAAGGACACCTACCGCCACCGGGAGGCCGGTGCCTTCGAGGTGGTGGTGGCGTCCGACAAGCGGCTGGCGCTGATGCGCGAGTTCGAGCAGCCGGCCCAGCTGTCGGTGCACCACCTGATTGCGGAGCTCTACGACGGCGTCGACTGGGTGCTGGTCGAAGGCTTCAAGCACAGCGACCTGCACAAGGTCGAGATCTGGCGCGAGCCCGCGGCCGGCGAGCCGCCGCGGCCGGCCCAGTACGGCGACGACCCCTTCATCGTCGCGCTGGCTACCGACACCCCGAACGACCTGCCGCGGCCGACCCTGATCCCGGTGTTCGATATCGACGATGTCGATGCGCTCGCGCAATGGCTGCTCGACAATGCCCATCGTTTCGAATACCGAGCCGACGATCATGTCCCGCCCCTCTGAACGCCCTCTGTTGATGCCCCTGGACGAGGCCCTGGCGAGCCTGCTTGCCAAGGCGACGCCGCGGCTGGACACCGAAAGCGTGTCGACCTTCGAGGCCGATGGCCGGGTGCTGGCGCAGGACGTGGTGTCCGGCCTCACCGTGCCGCCGCGCGACAACAGCGCGATGGACGGCTACGCCGTCCGCGCGGCCGATTGCGCCGCCGTCGGTGCGGTGCTGACGGTGGCTCAGCGCATTCCCGCGGGCAGCGTCGGCACGCCGCTGGCAGCCGGCACCGCGGCGCGCATCTTCACCGGCGCGCAGATTCCCGAAGGCGCCGACGCGGTCGTCATGCAGGAAGACACCGGTGCTCTGCCCGAAGAAGGTTCGCTCGGCCGCGTGCGCATCGACACCGTGCCGGCTGCCGGCCAGTGGATCCGCCGTGCCGGTGAGGACGTGGCCGCCGGCGACGTCGTGCTGGCGCGCGGTGAGCGCCTCACGCCCGCCGCGCTGGGCCTGGCCGCCAGCGTCGGCTTCGACCGCCTCCAGGTCGCGCGCCGGCCGCGGGTCGTGCTGCTGTCGACCGGCGACGAACTGGTCATGCCCGGCGAGGTCGCACCCGAGGCCATGAAGCCCGGCGCCATCTACAACTCCAACCGCTTCTTCATGCGTGCCTTGCTCACACGCCTGGGCTGCGACGTGAGCGACCTGGGCATCGTGCCCGACCGGCGCGACGCCACCATTGACGCACTGCGCACCGCGGCCGAACACAACGACCTGATCGTCACCACCGGCGGCGTGTCGGTGGGCGAAGAAGACCACATCAAGGCGGCCGTCGAAGCGCTCGGCGAGCTGCAGCTCTGGTCGCTGTCGATGAAGCCCGGCAAGCCTTTCGCCTATGGCCGCATCGGCAACGCGCATGTGACCGGCCTGCCCGGCAACCCGGTCTCGAGCTTCCTAACGTTCCTCCTGCTGGTGCGCCCCTTCCTGCTGACGCTGCAGGGCGCGACACGCGTGGCACCGGGACCGGTGGCCATGCGCGCAGACTTCGAATGGCCGCGCGCCGATCGCCGCCGCGAGTTCCTGCGTGCAAGGCGCAATGCGGCGGGCGGGCTCGACCTGTTCCCCAACCAGAGTTCCGGCGTGCTCACCTCGGCCGTCTGGGGCGATGGGGTGATCGACACGCCGGCGGGACAGTCCTTCAAGAAGGGCGACACGGTGCAGTTCATTCCCTTCGCCTCCCTGCTGGCCTGAGAGTCTTTGATCATGAAGATCGACATCCGTTATTTCGCCTCGGTGCGCGAAGCCTTGGGCAACGGCGAAACCGTTGAGACGCAGGTCGCCACCCTGGCCGAGCTGCGCGACGAACTCATCGCCCGCGGCGGCCCGCACGCCAACGCACTGGCGCGCGGCAAGGCCGTTCGCATGGCGATGGCCCAGGTCATGTGCCCGGAGTCGACAGCGCTGCACGACGGCAGCGAGGTCGCCTTCTTTCCGCCGGTGACGGGCGGCTAATCCAGCAATTCGACGGCGACGCGCAGACGTTCGCGCAGCGCCGCGCTGGCGGGCGTCATGGGCGCGCGAAGTTCATCGCACAGCGCGTCGCCGCTTGCCAGCATGGCCTTCACGGGGGCGGGGTTGGGCTCCGCAAAGCAAAGCGCAATCAGCGGGCGCAGCGAGCGCCAGGTTTCGCGGGCATCGGCCAACCGACCTTCGGCAAGCAGGTGCAGCAGTCGCACGAAGTGCTCGGTGTGTAGGTGCGCGCTGGCGGCGATGGCGCCGGCACCACCCTCGGCCAGCGTCGCGAAGATTTGCGCGTCTTCACCCGCGAGCACCTGCAGACGGCCATCGACGATCAGTGCGTGCGTCTTCGACGGATCGCCGCCGCAGTCCTTCACGGCGCGAATCTGCGGGTGAGCCGACAACGCGAGCAAGGTCTCCATCGAGATCGTCGTGCCCGTGCGATAGGGGATGTCGTAGATCAGGATCGGCAATGGGCTCGCCTCGGCGATGGCGCGGAACCAGAGCAGCAGTCCTTCCTGCGCCGGGCGGATGTAGCTGGGCGCCGGCACCAGCAGCCCCGTCAGCGGTTCGGCAGCCAAGCGCCGCACCCAGGCCAGCGTCTTTTCGAGGTGACTGCCGGAAATGCCCATGATCCGCGGCAGATCCGGTGCAGCGTCGGCCACGGTGGCCAGCACCGCCAGTTGCTCCGCTTCTTCGAGGGCGGCGGCTTCGCCAGTCGAGCCGCACACGACGAAACCGGCAATGCCGGTGGATGCGAGCCGGCGCACCAACGCGCGGAGGGCCAGGTGGTCGACCGCGCCATCGCGAAACGGCGTGATCAACGGAATCCAGAGACCCGAAAAATCGGGTGTCTGCTGAGAAGGGTCTGAAAGGTAAGGCACGCAAAAGCTCCTTGCGGAAGCGACCGATGGAAGAACCACCGTCGGATGCGCGTGCGCCACGGGCTACAGCCTGAGCCTTGCCGGTTCCGTCGCTCATCCGACGACGGAACCGCAGCTCCGGTCAGACGAACTGTGGTTTTTTGGCTTTGCCGTTCCGGTGCACGCAGCCCCGGCCTTCGGTCGAAGGCGAGAGGGAATGCGAAGTGCAGGAGGGCATGACCGGAGTCTATCGCGATGCCACAATTCGGCGATGACCGGCCCACGCGTTTCCATCCAGACCGCCGACTTCGACCTGCAGCAGGAGATCGCCACGCTGCGCGCCGGCGACACGCGCGTCGGCGCCGTCTGCAGCTTCATCGGCACGGTGCGCGACAGAAATAGGGCCCCCACGCTCGGCACTGACGTGTCCTCGCTGCCTCCCGAGGGGGTGCTTTCGCCTTGGGGCGGCCCGGCGGCGAAAGACGACGGCAGCACCATCACCTCGATGGAGCTGGAGCACTACCCCGGCATGACCGAGAAGGCCATCGAGGCCATGATCGACGCCGCGCATCGCCGCTTCGACATCCTCGGCGCGCGCGTGGTGCACCGCGTCGGTCTGCTGCAGCCGCTCGACCAGATCATGATGGTCGCCGTGGTCTCGGCACACCGCGGTCAGAGCTTCCAGGCTTGCGAGTTCCTGATGGACTACCTCAAGACGCAGGCGCCGTTCTGGAAAAAGGAACGGACGCCCGAAGGCGCCCGTTGGGTCGATGCACGCGTCGCCGACGACGCGGCCCTGGCGCGCTGGGGCATCGATGCCCCGAACGCCTGAAGCGCCTTATTGTGGCTTGAAGCCGCTGGCCTGGATGATCTTTTCCCAGGCGCTGGTGTAGGTGCGCACCCGGCCTGCGAACTGGCCTTGCGATTCGTAGGCAACGTTCAGGCCCATGTCCGTCAACTTCTTCTTCACATCGGGCATGGCCAGCACCTTCTGCAGCGCGGTGCCGAACTTGTCGATCACCGGCTGGGGCGTGCCCACCGGTGCGAACAGGCCGTAGTAGGGGTAGTCGTCCAGGTTCGCGAAGCCCAGTTCGGTGAAGGTCGGCACCTGCGGCAGCAGCGGCTGGCGCTTGGCGCCGATCACGGCCACGATGGTCACCTTGCCGGCCTTGTGGTTCTCGATGAAGTCGGGCACCGAGGCGATGCCGGCGGTGATCTGGTTGCCCAGCATGTCGGCCGTCATCGGGGCGCTGCCGCGGTAGGGGGCGGCCTGCAGGTCGAGCTTGTACTTTTCGCCGATCAGCTTGACCAGGAACTCGGGGATCGAGCCGGGCGCCGGCACACCGATGGTCTCCTTGCCGCCGCGCGCGGTCTGCACCCATTTCACGTAGGCGTCCATCGTCTTCGCCGGGGTGCCACCGGAGACGGCCAGCACGTTGGCGAAGGTGGCAAAGCCGGCCACGGGCACGAAGTCGGTCGCCGGGTTGAAGCCCGGGTTCTTGACCACCTGCGGCAGGATGGAGATGCTGTGATCGTGCGTCAGGAACAGCGTGTGGCCATCAGCCGGGGCGGCCTTCAGGGCCTGCGCCGCAATCTGACCGCCCGCGCCCGCGCGGTTCTCGACGACGACCGGCGAGCCGAGTTCGTCCTTGAGTTTTTCCGCCAGGGTCCGGGCGATGGCGTCTGTGCCCGCACCGGCCGGGAAGCCCACCAGCAGACGAAGCGGCGTGCCGCCTTGCGCCTGCGCAAGGCCCGACAGGCTCAGGGAGGCTACAACGAGGCCGAGCGTCAGCGCCCGGCGAACCGGTTGAGCACGCTGCGTTGAAAAAACCATGATCGACTCCAATCAATGAGATAAGCGGGCGGCGGTGCAATAGCCGTGCCTGATTTTGTCCGCGCTCTTGAACGGTGCGCGAACGCTCCTATTTTGAAGGCAAGGAAATCACACCATGCGCCAAGACAAACTCACCACCAAGTTCCAGGAAGCCCTGGGCGATGCGCAATCGCTCGCGCTGGGCAACGACAACGCCTACATCGAGCCGGTCCACCTGCTCGCCGCCATGCTGCGGCAGGACGAGGGCCCGCGCGCGCTGCTGGAGCGCGCCGGTGTCAACGTGCCGGGCCTGTCACAGGCGGCCGAGGCCGCCATCAAGAAGCTGCCGCAGGTGCAGGGCGGCGAGGCCGTCCAGGTCGGCAACGAGCTCAACAAGCTGTTGCAGGCGACCGAGAAGGAAGCCATCAAGCGCAACGACCAGTTCATCGCGGGCGAGCTGTTCCTGCTGGCCGTGGCTGATTCCAAGGCCGACGTCGGCAACCTGGCGCGTGCCAATGGCATGACGCGCAAGTCGCTCGAAGCCGCCATCGACGCGGTGCGCGGCGGGCAGGGCGTGAACAGCGCCGACGCCGAAGGCCAGCGCGAGGCGCTCAAGAAATACTGCATGGACCTGACCGAGCGTGCGCGCCTGGGCAAGCTCGACCCGGTGATCGGACGCGACGAGGAAATCCGCCGTGCGATCCAGGTGCTGCAACGCCGCACCAAGAACAACCCGGTGCTCATCGGCGAACCCGGTGTCGGCAAGACCGCGATCGTCGAAGGCCTGGCCCAGCGCATCGTCGCGGGCGAGGTACCGGAGTCGCTCAAGGGCAAGCGCGTGCTGTCGCTCGACATGGCCGCGCTGCTGGCCGGCGCCAAGTTCCGGGGTGAGTTCGAAGAGCGCCTGAAGACCGTGCTCAACGAGCTGGCCAAGGACGAAGGCCAGACCATCGTCTTCATCGACGAGCTGCACACCATGGTCGGCGCCGGCAAGGCCGAGGGTGCCATGGACGCGGGCAACATGCTCAAGCCGGCCCTCGCGCGCGGCGAGCTGCATTGCGTCGGCGCGACCACGCTCGACGAATACCGCAAGTACATCGAGAAGGATGCCGCGCTGGAGCGCCGCTTCCAGAAGATCATCGTCGGCGAGCCCTCGGTCGAAGCGACCATCGCCATCCTGCGCGGCCTGCAGGAAAAGTACGAAGTGCACCACGGCGTGCAGATCACCGACCCGGCGATCGTCGCCGCGGCAGAGCTCTCCGACCGCTACATCACCGACCGCTTCCTGCCCGACAAGGCGATCGACCTGATCGACGAGGCCGCGGCCAAGATCAAGATCGAGATGGACTCCAAGCCCGAGGTGATGGACCGCCTCGACCGCCGCTTGATCCAGTTGCAGATCGAGCGCGAAGCCGTGCGCCGCGAGAAGGACGAGTCGTCGCAAAAGCGCTTCGGCCTGATCGAGGAAGAGATCGTGCGGCTGCAGAAGGAAATCGCCGACTACGACGAAATCTGGCAGGCCGAGAAGGCCCAGGCACAGGGCAGTGCACACATCCGCGAGGAGGTGGAGAAGCTCAAGATCGAGATCAAGGATTGGGAGCGCAAGGGCGACTTCAACAAACTGGCCGAACTGCAGTACGGCCAATTGCCCGCGCTCGAAAAGCGCCTGAAGGAAGCCGAAGCCAGCGAAGCCAGCAAGGGTGGCTCGAACAAGCCCACATTGCTGCGCACGCAGGTCGGTGCCGAAGAGATCGCCGAGGTCGTGGCGCGCGCCACCGGCATCCCGGTCGCCAAGCTGATGCAGGGCGAGCGCGACAAGCTGCTCGTGATGGAAGACAAGCTGCATGAGCGCGTGGTCGGCCAGGACGAGGCCATCGGTGCAGTCGCGAATGCGATCCGCCGCTCGCGCTCGGGTTTGAGTGACCCCAACCGCCCGACCGGCTCCTTCCTGTTCCTCGGCCCGACGGGCGTGGGCAAGACCGAGCTGTGCAAGGCGCTCGCGGGCTTCCTCTTCGACAGCGAAGACCACCTGATCCGCGTCGACATGAGCGAGTTCATGGAGAAGCATTCGGTCGCACGCCTGATCGGTGCGCCGCCCGGCTACGTGGGCTACGAGGAAGGCGGTTACCTCACCGAGGCCGTGCGCCGCAAGCCCTACAGCGTGCTGCTGCTCGACGAAGTCGAGAAGGCGCACCCGGACGTGTTCAACATCCTCCTGCAGGTGCTGGACGACGGCCGCCTGACCGACGGGCAGGGCCGCACCGTGAACTTCAAGAACACGGTGATCGTCATGACCAGCAACATCGGCTCGCCGATCATCCAGGCGATGGTCGGCCAGCCGAGCCAGGACATCAAGGACGCGGTGTGGGACGAGCTGAAGAACTACTTCCGCCCCGAGTTCCTGAACCGCATCGACGAGACGGTGGTGTTCCACGCGCTTGACGCGAAGAACATCGAATCGATCGCCGCGATCCAGCTGAAGGTGCTGCAGGCGCGGCTCGCGAAGATGGACCTGGCGCTCGATGTGTCGCCGGCCGCGCTGGCGGAGATCGCCAAGGTCGGCTTCGACCCGGTCTTCGGTGCGCGGCCGCTCAAGCGGGCGATCCAGCAGCGCATCGAGAACCCGCTGAGCAAGCTGCTGCTGGACGGCAGTTTCGGGCCGAAGGACACGATCCGGGTGGAAACCGACCCGATCCAGTCGCCCGGGCAGTTCTCGTTCACGAAGGGCGGGGAACCATCGGCCCAAGCGCTGGCCTAATGCCGATGATGAATTTCATCCTCCGCTTCGTTCTCTTCTGCCTGGGGCTGGTCTTCGCGGCCAGCCTGGCCGTCGCAGTGCTGCTGCTGGCGGCCGTGTGGGGCCTGCGCTACGGCTGGGCGCGCCTGACAGGCCAGCCGGTCGCGCCGTGGAGTGCCACGCTGGGTGGGCGCTTCAACCCGCGCAGCGGCTTCGACCGCTTTCGTGCGGCGCAGCAACCCGCCGAGCCGACCGCGGCCGACGTGGTCAGCGCCCGGGCGCGGGGTGAGTCGGCGCGCAGCCCGGTCGCTGCCCTGGGCGACGTCGGCGAGGTGACCGACGTCCGGGCCCGCCCCGCCACGCGCGGCGAGTGAGCCTCCGCCGGCTGGGCCGGCACTGCCCGTAGACTCCGCGCATGAACGTGCGTTTTCTCGAGGCCTTCGTCTGGGTTGCCAAGCTGGGCAGCTTCAAGGCGGCCGCCGAAAAGATGCACACCACCCAGGCCGGCATCTCCAGCCGCATCGCGACGCTGGAAGAGCAGTTCGGCGTACGCCTGTTCGACCGCGAGCACCGCGGCGTGCTGCTCACCTACCAGGGCACCGAGCTACTGCCGCACGCCGAGCGCATGATCGAGTTGCAGGCGCGCATGGTGGCGGCCATGGGCCAGACCGACGCGTACTCGGGCATGTTGCGCATCGGCGTGATCGAGACGGTGGCCCACACCTGGCTGCCCGACCTGTTCTCGCGCTTCGCCGAAAAATACCCGAACGCCACGCTGGAGCTCATCTCCGACATCACGCCGCGGCTGCGCGACGATCTGCTGCGGGGCACGCTCGACTGCGCAATCCTGTCGGAAGAGATCACCCAAGGCTTCATCGACAACCGGCGCATCGCCAACTTCGCGATGCGGTGGGTGACCAGTCCGTCGCTGGCGCTGAAGTTTCCGTCGCGCAGGCTGCTGTCCTTCGCCGACATCGCGGAGCAGCCCATCATCTCCTTCCACCGCGATTCCAGCGTCTACCGCAACATCGCGCAGAACGCGAGTGGCTGCGCAAACCTGCGGGTGAGCTACTTTTCGTCGCTCGGCGCCATGGTCGATCTGGCGCGCTCCGGCTTCGGCACGGCGCTGCTGCCGCTGGCCGTCATCCAGCAGGACCTGCTGCAGGGCAAGCTGGTGGTGCTGGACGTCGACCCGGTGCCCATCCCCTTGCCACTGGTCGCCAGCATGCGCCTGGAACCCGCGTCGCCCTTGGCCGAAGCGCTCATCACCATGGCGCAGGCCGCATGCGAGCAGTTCATCGCGACCTGCCGCGACGACGTGCTCGCGCCCTGATCCGGCCCACATTGCGCCCGAAGCTGGGGCGGTTGGGTGCGCCAGGGCTGTGCATCACGAAACGCTATGGGTCGCCGAAAGAATTTCCCGTTTGACCCTGCGAGGGCGCGCGACAACACTGCGCGCCATGCACAAGTCCATGACCGCCAAAAGACATCGCGAGTTCTTCGCGATCCGTCCTGCCGCCGCGTCCACCGAATGGTCGCCCGTGGCCTGCTCGGCCGGCCGCATCGACGAGATCATTCTGGCCGACAACCTCGACACGGCGGCCGGCACCGGCTCGCGCACGCGGCTGGCCCGCTGGTCGGCCGGCGCGCTGATCGACCGGCCGGTGGTCCACGACTTCCATGAAGAGGTCTTCATCGTCGAAGGCGAGCTGGTGGTCGGCTGCGACGCCGAAGGCGAGGGCGGTGAAGCCTTCGGTCCCTACACCTTCGCCTGCCGCCCGCCGGGCGCGGTGCACGGCCCCTTCGTCTCCCGCACCGGCTGCGTGATGTTCGAGATCCAGTACTACGAATGAGCACCGCCACTTCTTCCCTCGCCACCCTGGCGCCCACCGGCCGCGATGCGCGCTTGCTGATGCGCAGCGGGCGCTACGGCGGCCACACGGCCGGCATGGCGCCGGGCCACGTGCAGGGCAACCTCGCGATCCTGCCGAAGGCGCAGGCCGATGACTTCCTGCGCTTCTGCCAGCGCAACCCCAAACCCTGCCCTTTGTTGGCGGTGTCGGAGCCGGGTGACCCGGCGCTGCCGACGCTGGGCGAAGACATCGACATCCGCAGCGACCTGCCGCTCTACCGCGTCTGGCGCGACGGCGTGCTGGTCGACGAGGTGCAGGACATCGGCGCGCTCTGGCGCGACGACCTGGTGAGCTTCGTCATCGGTTGTTCCTTCTCATTCGAAGAAGCACTGCTCGAAGCCGGCGTGCCGTTGCGGCACGTGGCCGAGGGCCGCAACGTCGCGATGTACCGCACCAACGTGTCGACCGTGCCCGCCGGGATCTTCCAGGGCCCGCTGGTGGTGTCGATGCGTCCGATGAAGGCGGCCGACGCGATCCGCGCGGTGCAGGTCACCTCGCGCTTCCCGCAGGTGCACGGCGCGCCGGTGCACATCGGCCGGCCCGACCTCATCGGCATCGCCGACCTCGGTGCACCGGACTTTGGCGAGCCGGTGGCCGTGATGGACGACGAGCTGCCCGTGTTCTGGGCCTGCGGCGTCACGCCGCAGTCCGTCGTGATGGCCGCCAAGCCCTCGTTCTGCATCACGCATGCGCCGGGTTGCATGCTGGTCACGGATTGGCTCAACCACCGCATCGCCAGTTTCTAGTCGCCGTCTTTCTTCTTTTCTTCAGGAGTCCTCGATGAAGCCAACGCTCTCTTCCCTCGCATCTGTCGCCGTGGCCGCCATGCTGCTCGCCGGCACCGCCGTCGCCCAGGTGCCGGCCGGTCCCAAGATCGCCGTGCAGGCCATCACGCAGGTGGCGCCCAACCTGCCGCAGTACACCAAGGTCGACCAGCCGCTGCTGCGCGACGGCATCAACAAGGCCACCAACGGCCGCGTCGAGGTCACGCTGTCGTCCTGGCCGGAACGCAACGTGAACGGCCCTGAAGTGCTGCGCCTGGTGCGCTCCGGCCAGGTGGACATCGCCGCCGCGCCGCTGACCACCGTGTCGGGCGACGTGCCGATGCTCGACGGCGTCGACCTCGCGGGCATGAACGCCGACATCGCCCAGGCTCGCAAGGTGGCCGACGCGATGGTGCCGGTCGCCAACAAGGAACTGGAGCGCCTGGGCATCAAGCTGGTCGCGACCTACCCGTTCTCCGGCCAGATGCTGTTCTGCCGCAAGCCGGTGATGAGCCTGGCCGACCTCAAGGGCCTGAAGGTGCGCACCAACGGCCCGTCGGCGTCGGACCTGATCAAGTCGCTTGGCGGCCAGCCGGTGTCGCTGGCCTTCGGCGAGGTCTACACCGCGCTGGAGCGCGGCACAGTCGACTGCGGCATCACCGGTGCCGGTTCGGGCAACGGCGTGAAGTGGCCGGAAGTCACGACGCATCTCTACACACTGCCGCTGTCGTGGTCGACCTCGGGCTACTTCGTGAACCTGGCCTGGTGGAACAAGCTCGACCCGGCCGTGCGCGGCCAGTTCGAGAAGACCATGAGCGAGGTGCAGGAAGCGCAGTGGAAGCTCGGCGTCGAAGCCACCAACGACGGCATCGCCTGCAACGTCGGCCGCGCCGAAGGTTGCAAGCTGCACACGCTGATGAAGAAGCCGATGGTCGAAGCCAAGCCCGAAGCCGGCGTGACCGTGTCGCTGCAGAAGCACCTGGCCGACGACGTGCTGCCCGGCTGGATCAAGCGCTGCGGTGACCGCTGCGCTGCGGTGTACACCGAGGTGATCGCCCCGATCACCGGCATCAAGTACGTGGCCAAGTGATGTTCCGTGCGCTCGAATGGGTGAGCGCCAAGGCGATGACCATCGCCGGCTGGTGCTACCTGGTGATCACCCTGCTGATCTGCTTCGACATCGCGGCCCGGCGCCTGCTGGGCTTCTCGACCGAGGCGACGACCGAAGTCACCGGCTACCTGATGGCCATCGGCATGAGCTGGGGGCTGGCGGGCACGCTGTTCGAGCGCGGCCATGTGCGCATCGACGTGCTGGTGCAGAAGATGCCGCTGAAGGTGCGCGTCTGGCTCCACCTGGCGTCGCTGCTGGCCCTGTTGGTGGCCACCGGCTTCTTCGCCTTCGGCGCCTTCTCGCTGGCCAAGGATTCGTGGGACTTCGGTGCCACCGACCTCTCGGCGCTGCACACACCGCTGGCCATCCCGCAAGGCCTGTGGGCCGCCGGGCTGGTGTTGATGCTGCTCGCCTGCGTGGCCATCGGCGCGCGCGCCGTGCGCCAGCTCGCCCAGGGCGACGCCGACGGCATGGACCGCATGCTGATGGCGCGCACCTACGTCGACGAAGCGGCCGAAACGCTGGAGGCCGTGGCCGAGGCGCAGCAAGGCATGCAACAACCTGCCGTTTCCACGACCACAGGAGCTTCGCGATGATCGCCATCGTCTTCATCGTCGCGATTGGCCTCTTGATCGGCGGCGCTTCGCTGTTCGGCATGCACGACCATGCGGCGGCCATTGCCACCTCCGGCGTGCCCTGGTGGGCGCTGGCCTCGGTGCTGGTGGCCTTCGTCGGCTTCTTCGCGGGCGGCATCTACGTGGGCGCCGCGCTCGCGGTACTGTCGCTGCTGGCCGGCTATGCGCTGTCGGACCGCCCGTTCTGGAACTTCATCGGCGAGATGATCTGGAGCCCGTCGACCAACTTCGTGCTGGTGTCGGTGCCGCTCTTCCTGCTGATGGGCGAGGTGATGCTGCGCGCCGGCCTGTCGGAGCGGCTGTACCGTGCGCTCAACATCTGGATGGGCCGCCTGCCCGGCGGCCTGCTGCACACCAACATCATCTCGTGCGGCGTGTTCTCGGCCGTGGCCGGCTCCAGCGTGGCGACCGCCGCCACCATGGGCTCGGTCGCGCTGCCGTACTTCGAGAAGAGCCACTACCCGCCCAAGCTGGTGCTGGGCTCGCTCGCCGCCGGCGGTGCGCTGGGCAACCTGATCCCGCCGGGCATCACCTTCATCATCTACGGCCTGATCACCGAGACCTCGGTGGGCGCGCTGTACCTGGCGGCGGTGGGGCCGAGCATCCTGGTGGTGGCGCTGTTCACGGCCGTCATCCTGTACTACAGCTACAAGCTCAAGCTGCACGGCGACGAGGCGTCCAAGGCCATCACCTGGCAGCATCGCATCGCCAGCCTGTCGGACCTGGTGCCCACCGCGCTGCTGATCGGCCTGGTGCTGGGCACCATCTACGCCGGCTGGGCCACGCCCACCGAGTCGGCCGCGCTCGGCGTGGCGGGCAGTCTGGTGCTGGCGCTGGTGGACCGCAAGCTCAAGTGGAAGATGCTGGCCGAGTCGATGAAGGCGACCGCGCGCACCACCTCGATGATCGCGCTGATCCTGTTCGGGGCGTACTTCCTGAACTACATCCTGTCGTCGCTGGGCATCCCGCAGATGCTGGCGAAGTTCCTCACGGGGCTGCCGTTTCCGGGCTGGGTGATCATGCTGGTGATCATCGGCTTCTACCTGGCGCTGGGCACCTTCATGGAAGGCATGTCGATGGTGATCACCACCATCCCGCTGCTGTTCCCGGTGGTCACGGCGCTGGGCTACGACCCGATCTGGTTCGGCGTGGTCATCACGATGCTGGTGGAGATCGCGATGATCAGCCCGCCCGACGGCACGGTGCTCTACGTGCTGCAGGGCATGCGACGGCAACCCGGACCCATCACCGATGTGTTCGCCGGCGTGATGCCCTTCATGCTCGTCTACATGCTCGCGATCATCGTATTGATGGTGTTTCCTGCCATCGCGCTGTGGCTGCCGGCCTACCTCATGTGATCCCCTTTTTTGCGGAGCCTCCCTTCATGTCATTGACCCTTTCTTTCGCCGGCGAATCCGTGGCGGCCGACGGCACCCGTGCCACGCAGTTGCTGTCGGTGGTGCCGCGCCAGCTGGTCATCGCCGGCTGGACCGGCCGCGACGCCGCCGCCATCGAACACCACATCGAAGAACTCGAAGCGATCGGCGTGCCGCGGCCGTCGAGCGTACCGCTGTACTACCGCGTCGGCGCCGGCCTGCTCACGCAATCACCCGTCATCGAGGCGCTCGGCGCGCAGAGCTCCGGCGAGGCCGAGCCGATGCTCTTCTTCGCCGACGGCGAGTGGTGGCTGACGGTCGCGTCCGACCACACCGACCGCCATGTCGAGACCTACTCGGTCGTCGTGTCCAAGCAGATGTGCGCCAAGCCGCTGGCCACCGCCGCCTGGCGCTGGCGCGACGTGGCCGGCTACCAGGACGAACTGCAGCTGCGCTCGCGCATCCTCGAAGACGGCCAGTGGATCGACTACCAGAAGGGCAGCTTCGTCTCGATCCGCCCGCTGGCGGCCTTGCGCGACGGCATCTACCAGGCCGAGGGCGGCGCCGAAGGTCGCTTCATGACCTGCGGCACGCTGGGCGCCATTCCCAATGGCAAGGGCGAAGGCATCCGCCCTGCGACCGAGATGGAACTGGAGATCCACGACCCGCGCTTGAAGCGCAGCATCGTGCATCGCTACGCCGTGCAGGCGCTCGAGGTGGTCGCCTGATGGCCGCCGCCGCAGGCCTGGACATCACGACACTGCGCGCCCGCATCGCGCGGGGCGAGTTGTCGCACGAAGCCGTCGTCGCGCAGGCGATCGAGGGCGCGTCGTCCGATGCAGCGAAGCACGTCTTCACGCGCCTCTACGGCGACGCCGCGCTGGCCGCCGCGCGCCATGCCGATGCATCGCAACGCGCCGGTGTGGCGCTGCGCGCGCTGGCCGGCCTGCCCGTCACCGTGAAGGACCTGTACGACGTGGCCGGCGAGACCACGATGGCCGGCTCCGTCGTGTGCGAGGGCGAGGCTGCTGCAACGGCGGACGCCGTGGCCGTGGCGCGTCTTCGCATGGCCGGCGCCGCCATCGTCGGCAAGACCAACATGACCGAGTTCGCCTTCTCGGGCGTCGGCATCAACCCGCACCATGGCACGCCGCGCAATCCGGCGGATGCCGCGGTCGCGCGCATCCCGGGCGGCTCGTCGTCGGGCGCGGCAGTGTCCGTTGCGCTGGGTCTGGCGGTGGCCGGGCTGGGCTCCGACACGGGCGGGTCGATCCGCATTCCGGCCGCGCTGTGCGGCCTGGTCGGCTTCAAGAGTACGCAGTCGCGCGTGCCGCGCACCGGCGCCTTCGAGCTGGCACGCTCGCTCGACACGGTGTGCGCCATGACGCGCAGCGTGGCCGATTGCTTGATCGTCGATGCGGCCATCGCCGATGTGCCGTTGACCGTGCGTCGCCGCCCGCTGCAAGGCATGCGTTTCGCGGTGCCACGCACGATGATGTTCGACGGCATCGAACCCGCGGTCGCCCAGGCCTTCGACCGCGCGCTGGGCGTGTTGTCCGCTGCGGGCGCCATCGTGGTCGACCTCACGCTGGCCGAGCTGGCCGAGATCGCGCAGATCAACGCCCCCGGCGGCTTCTCGCCGGTGGAGGCTTCGGCCGTGCACCGCGCGCGTATCGGCGCGCAGCGCGAGCGCTTCGACCCGCGCGTGGCCGCCCGCGTCGACCTCGGCATGTCGGTGAGCGCGGCCGACTACATCGTCATGCAGGACCGCCGCCGCGACTGGATCGGGCGCGTCGAAGGCACCCTCGAAGGCTTCGACGCGCTGCTGTGCCCCACGGTGCCGATCGTCGCGCCGGCCATCGACGCGCTGGCGACCGACGAGGCCTTCTTCAAAGCCAATGGCCTGCTGCTGCGCAACACCTTCGCCATCAACTTCCTCGACGGCTGTTCGTTCAGCCTGCCGTGCCAGCGCGAAGGCGAGCTGCCGGTCGGACTGATGCTGTCGTCGGTGCGCGGCGACGATGCGCGGCTCGCCGCGGTGGCGCTGGCGGTCGAAGCGGCCCTGCGGGTTGATTGAGGCGCGGTCTTTGTGGGCGCGCGAGATTTTTAGACGTAGACGCAGCTAAGCAGGAATCGCCTGCTTGAGCGCCATGCCGGCAAGCCGCGCGGTGGCCAGGAGGCGATCGAGGTCTTGCCCGTGGCGGGCGCTGGCCGAGAGCCCCGCCATGGTGGTGCTGACGAAATCCGCCAGCCGATCCGCCTCCTGCGGGTAGCGTTCGGCGATGCTGCGGCGAATCACGTCTTGCGCAGCCACATGAAAGCCGCAGGCCGCGTCGCGCGCCTCCGGGTCGTTGCAGCGTGTGCCCTCCAGTACCAGACAGCCCGTCGCGGTGGGGTCCGCGGCGTAGTTGCGAGCGGCCTGCTCCAGCACCTGTGCAAGCGACACGGCCAACGGCCGGTCGGCGCCCAGGATCTCCAAAAGCGGGATGGCACCGGTCTCGGCATAGCGATCGAGGATGCGTGCATACAGGCCGGCCTTGCTGCCGAAGGCCGCATAGAAGCTGGGCGGGTTGATGCCCAGCGCTTTCGTCAGGTCCGCCACGCTGACAGCGTCGTAGCCGCGCTCGTGGAAAAGGCGCTGCGCGGTCACGACCGCTTCGTCCGGGTCGAATCCCCGCGGTCGACCGCGGGTGCGCGAAATATCTGTAGCCATGATTACAAAATCCTTGACAAGGGGCAGGGTACATTATGTATCATGCACTACATTAATACCCAGGAGTGATCCATGTCAGCGTTCAAAGACAAGTCGGTTTTGGTGCTCGGCGGCAGCCGGGGAATCGGGGCGGCCATCGTGCGGCGCTTCGTGGCGGACGGTGCGCGGGTGGCGTTCACTTACGCCGGCTCGCCGGAAGCGGCACAGCGCCTGGCGGCCGAAACAGGCAGCACCGCGTTCCTGGCGGACAGTGCCGACCGGGACGCGGTCATCGCCCGCGTCCGCGACAGCGGCCCGTTGGACGTGCTGGTGGTGAATTCCGGCATCGCCATCTTCGGCGATGCGCTGGAGCAAGACCCCGATGCCGTGGATCGCCTGTTCCGCATCAATGTCCATGCGCCGTACCACGCCTCGGTCGAGGCAGCGCGGCAGATGCCGCAAGGCGGGCGGATCATCGTGATCGGATCGGTCAACGGTGACCGCATGCCGATCCCCGGCATGGCGTCCTATGCGCTGAGCAAGTCCGCGCTGCAAGGAATGGCGCGCGGGCTGGCCCGCGATTTCGGCCCGCGCGGCATCACGATCAACATCGTGCAGCCGGGTCCGATCGACACCGACGCGAATCCGGAAGACGGGCCGATGAAGGATCTGATGCACAGCTTCATGGCGATCAAGCGCCACGGCCGTTCGGAAGAGGTGGCAGGCATGGTGGCATGGCTGGCGGGGCCCGAAGCCGGTTTCGTGACGGGGGCGATGCACACGATCGACGGTGCCTTCGGCGCCTGATCGCCCTCATCGGTGCCGTCGCGCTTCCCTCAGACGTAGAGCCGCTCGATCTCGTTCGCGTAGCTCTTGTAGATGGCGGAGCGCCGCACCTTCATGGTTGCGGTGACGTCGCCGTCGTCGTGGTCCAGTTCCTTGGCAAGCAGGTGGAAGCGGCGGATGTGCGACACCTGCGCCAGCTTGCCATTGCCGCGCGCCACCTCGTCGCCGATCAGCCTCAACACGTCGGCGTGCTCGGTGAGCGAGCGGAAGTTGGTGAAGGGAATGCGCTGCGCCTCGGCCCATTTGCCGACCGTCTCGTAGTCGATCTGGATCAGCGCACCGACGAACTTGCGGCCCTCGGCCACGATCACGCATTCCTTGATGTAGGGGCTGCCCTTCATCGTGTTCTCGATCTCCGAGGGCGTGAGGTTCTTGCCGCCGGCGGTGATCATGATGTCCTTGAGCCGGTCGACGATGCGCAGGTGGCCGTTCGGCTCCTGCCGCACCACGTCGCCGGTGTGCAGCCAGCCGTCGCGGATCGACTGCGCCGTGGCCTCGTCGTTCTTGTAATAGCCCGCGAAGACCATGTCGCCGCGCAGCAGCAGTTCGCCGTTGTCGGCCACGCGGTGTTCCACGCCCAGCGTCGGCGGCCCGACCGTGCCGACCACCACGTCGACGGGCCGGTGGCCGGTCACCATGCCGCTCGATTCGGTGAGGCCATACACCTCGACCAGCGGCACGCCCAGCGTGCGGAAGAAGCGCACGATGTCCGGCGGGATCGGCGCCGCGCCGGTGAGCGCCACGCGCACGCGGCGCAGGCCGATGAAGTTCTGCAGCGCGCGCAGCACCAGCCAGTAGCTCGCGGCATGCGCCGTGCGGTCGGCCAGCGACCAGTGCGTGCGCGGCTTGGCGGCCAGCGCCTCGCAGCGTTTCCATGCGCGGTCGAACAGCGCGCGCTGCAGGCGGCCGGTCTCCTGCAGCTTGATGCTGATCGACGCGTGCAGCTTCTCCCAGATGCGGGGCACGCCGAGGAAGATGCTGGGCGCGACCTCGCGCAGGTCTTCCTGCACGGTGCGGATCGACTCGCCGAAGTTCACCTGCGAGCCGAGGTAGGGCGGCACGAAGGCCGTCAGCATCTGCTCGGCCACATGGCACAGCGGCAGGTACGACAGGTGCGTGGTGTCGGCGTCGAGGCCGAGCCGGTCGACGATGCCCGGCACCACGCCGCGGATGTTGCGGTACGACAGCATTGCGCCCTTGGGTTTGCCGGTCGAGCCCGATGTGTAGATCATCAGCCCGATGTCATCGAGCGTCTGCGCGGCGAGCGCCGTGTCGACCAGCGCACCGCCGCCTTGCGCGGCAGACGCGGCACCGAGCCGCTCAAGCTCGGCGAAGGGCGTCACCAGGTCGCGATGTTCCGGCGCCAGGTTGCGCAGGCCCTTGGTCTCGATCACGACGATGCGGCGCAGGCGCGGCAGCAGGGCGAGCGACTCGATCACCTTGTCGGTCTGCTCCTGGTCTTCGCAGACGAGGACCTCGATGTCCGCATGGCCGACCACGTAGGCGACCTCGCTCGCCGGGCTGGTCGGGTACACGCCGACCGTCACGCCGCCGACCAGGCCAGTGCCCATCTGCGCCAGGACCCACTCGGTGCGGTTCTCCGACAGCACGCCGACATGGCCGCCGGCCGCGAGCCCGATCGCGCGCAGGCCGAGCCCGACATGCATCGCGCGCTCGGCATAGGCCTGCCAGCAGAGCGGCTTCCAGATGCCGAAGTCCTTCTGGCGGATCGCGATGTGCGACGGCTTGAGCCGCGCTTGCTCGCGCAGCATCTGCGGGAGGGTGAGTTCGGGCAGCTTCACGACAGCCATCTCTTGCGCCGCTTGTAGTGCTTGATGGCCTTGAAGCTGCGCGCCTCGCCGCTGCCGCCCACGCCCAGGTAGAACTCCCGCACGTCGGGGTCGGACGCGAGCCGTTCCGCGCTGCCGTCGATCACGATCTTGCCGTTCTCCATGATGTAGCCGCGGTGCGCCACGGCCAATGCCACCGTCGCGTTCTGTTCCACCAGCAGCATCGACACGCCTCGCTCGGCGTTGATGCGCGCGATGATGGTGAAGATGTCCTCGACCAGCTTGGGCGACAGGCCCAGCGACGGCTCGTCGAGCAGGATGAGTTGCGGCTGCGCCACCAGCGCACGACCAATGGCCAGCATCTGCTGCTCGCCACCCGAGAGGTAGCCGGCCAGGCCCTTGCGCCGCTCGTGCAGGCGCGGGAAGTAGCTGTAGACCGCGTCGAAGTCGGGTTTCGCGTCCTTGCGGCCGGTCAGTGCGTAGGTCGCGGCGACCAGGTTCTCCTCGATCGTCAGGTCCTCGAAGACGCGGCGGCCTTCCATCACGTGGCTGAGCCCGTCGCGCACCAGCTGCTGCGGCAGCCGGTCGGCCGTGATGCGGCCGTTGAACTCGATGCGGCCGGCCTCGACCTCGCCGTCTTCGAGCGCGAGCAGGCCCGAGATGGCCTTGAGCGTGGTCGACTTGCCTGCACCGTTGCTGCCCAGCAGCGCGACGATCTCGCCGCGCGGCACGGCCAGCGACAGGCCGCGCAGCACCTGCACCACCTTGTTGTAGACCACCTCGATGTTGTTCACACCGAGGACGATCTCGCCTGCCATGACCGCGCCTGCTTCCATCGGCCTACTTGCTGAGGTTGATCCAGTCGGACGCGGGCACCATCTTCTGCGCCTTCATGTCGGCCTTGTAGACGCGTCCCACGGGGATCGAGTTGCCGCTGATGGTGATCGGCGTGCCGATCAGGCCGCCGGTGTCGAAGTCCTTGATGGTGTTGAGCGCGGCCTTCAGGTTCTTGCCGTCCAGCGGCTTGCCGGCATCGAGCGTCCGCTTGGCGGCCTCGGTGAAGAGCATCGCGGTGAGGAAGCCCTGCGTGTAGGCGGTGCTCTGGTACTCAGGCCGCAGCGCGCGGATCTTGTCGAGCATCGGCGACTTGGCCGAGGTGTCGTAGTAGTAGCGGTAGGGCATCACGCCCATGAAGCCGTCGGCGCCTTCACCCATCTTCATGACGGTGGAGCTGTCCATGGTCCAGAAGGTGCCCATCCACTGGCTGGTCATGCCCATCTGCTTGCCCTGCTGGACGAACTCCGGAATCGGTGCCAGCACGTAGCCGTGGAAGATCGTGTAATCGGGCGCGGCGCGGCGCAGCTTGATGACCTCGGTCGACACGTCGACGCTGCCCGGCGGCGTCATGAGCTTGATCGGCACCGACAGGCCCAGCTTCTTCGCGGCGGCTTCGCTGGCCTCGATCGGGTCGCGGCCGAACTCGGAGTCGGAGTACACGAAGGCGACCTTGGCGCCCGGCTTTTCCTTGGCGATGTGGCGCAGCAGGATGCCGATCTGCTCGGTGTAGTCGGGGCCGACCAGGAACTGGTTCGGGTACTTGGCCGGGTCGTTGAGTTCGGTCGCGAAGGACGCGCCCGCCATCAGGATCTGGCCGTTGCGGTCGAGCTCGGGATTGATGGTCTTGGAGAAGCCGGTCGAGTCGCCGTAGTAGAGGTTGACCTTGTTCTGGCTCGTGATCTTCTTGAAGGCCGCGACCGACACGTCGACCTTGTAGCCGGTGTCTTCCGGCACGTAGCGCAGCTTGCGGCCCTTGATGCCGCCGGCGTCGTTCACGATCTTCACGTAGTCGGCCATCCCGGCGTTGATGCCGATGCCCGCGAAGGCGAACACGCCGGTCATCGGGATCGAGCCGCCGATGACGATGTCCTCGTTGGCCTGGGCGTGCGCGAGGGGCGCCACCAGTCCGATCCCGGCTGCGAGCAACAGGGCGCGGCGATTCTGCGAGAGCGTCGATGTCTTTTTCATGCTTGTCTCCTGGGGTCTAGTTTCTGAACGGCCATAGATGAAAGAAGCGGCGCGTGCGCCGCCACACTTCTGCGAGCCCGTGCGGCTCGAACACCAGAAATCCGACGATGAGAAGACCGAAGACGACGGTGCGTACCGGCGACAGGAACACCGTCATCTCGGTGCCACCGGGCAGGATGTCGACGATGAGCTTGAGCAGCTCGGGCACCATGGTCATGAAGACCGCGCCGAAGATGCCGCCGAGGATCGAGCCCATGCCGCCCACGATGATCGCGGCCAGGAAGAAGATCGACATCAGCAGCGGAAAGCTCTCTGGCGTGACCACGCGAAAGAAGTAGGCCCACAGCCCGCCCGCCACGCCGGCGTAGAAGGACGAGAGACCGAAGGACAGCAGCTTGTAGCGCAGCAGCGGAATGCCCAGCACCTCCGCCGAGATGTCCCGGTCGCGGATCGCGATGAAGGCGCGCCCCACGCGCGTGCGGAACAGGTTGGCCGCGCCCAGCACCATCAGGACCATGACGGGCACGATCAGCCAGTAGAGGCGAAAGGACGTGTCGAGCGCCACGCCGAACAAGGTCGCGGGCGGCAGCGAGATGCCGCTGGTGCCGCGGGTGAGCTTGAGGTTGGCGAAGAGGAAGTGCGTGATGAACGACGCGGCGATGGTGGCGATGGCCAGGTACAGGCCTTTCACGCGCAGTGACGGAATGCCCACCACCAGGCCACCCAGCATCGCGACAACGCCGCCCGCGATCAGGTTCAGCAGGAAGGGCGTGCCCAGGCGCGTCTCCAGGATCGCCACCGTGTACGCACCGAGCCCCATGAAGGCCGCCTGACCGAGGCTCACCAGGCCGGTGTAACCCGTGAGGATGTTCAGGCCCGTGGCGCTGGCCACGTTGATGGCGACGAGGCAGGCGAGGTAGAGCCAGTAGTCGCTGGCGATGAAGGGGAACAGCAGCAACAGCGCTGCGCCGATGGCGAGCCAGGCCTTCTGCGTGCGCGAGTCGAACAGCGCGGCGTCGGCGACGTAGCTTTCTTTGAGGGTGCCTATGCGCATGGGTGCGCCTGCTCGTGTTTGTTGCGTTGCTGTTCGGGGGGCGTGTGCAGGCCACCGGGTACTCCCCTCCGCGAATGTCCCCCGCCTTCGGCTCCTCCTTTATTTCGCTGCGGGGAGCACCCGATACCCTGCGCACGTGGACGCGGTGTGCGCAGGCTGCCGCCGGCGATCAACCACTGCGCGTCCGGATCGCGTCGATGGTGTGCTCTGCGCAGCGAAATCAAGGAGGAGGCCGCAGGCCGGGGGACATTCGCGGAGCAGAGTACGCCGTCGGCGTGATCTCGCCCCGAATGACTCCAAACGCTCTCAAGCAAAGGAAGCGCGGTCATCACAGCCTCTCGATCTCATGCGTGCCGAACAACCCGTAGGGCCGCACCATCAAGACCAGCACCAGCACGATGAACGTGGCCAGCAGCTTGTACTCGCCGCCCAGGAACGCCCCGGCCAGTGCCTCGATCAGGCCGATGAAGACGCCGCCGACCAGTGCTCCCAGCACGCTGTCGAGACCGCCCACGATCACCACCACCAGCACCGACAGCCCGAACACGCCCATCGACGACGAGATGCCGCCGATGGCGCCGACCATGATGCCGGCGACCGAGGCGATCATGGCCGAGGCCACCCACGCCAGCGAGAACACGCGCGGCACGTTGATGCCCATCGAATAGGCGGCCGCCTGATCCGACGCCGTGGCGCGCAGGGCCACGCCGCCGCGCCAGAAGCGGAATACCAGCAGCACCGCACCGATCAGCACGGCCGCGATCAGCGCACCGTAGAACACCTTGGGCGCGAGGAAGGCGTCGCCCACCATGATCGGCGCCTTGGGCAGGAACTCGGGCAGGCGCCGCTGGTCGGAGGTCCAGATGATCTCGACGAGGCCGACGAGGATGGACGCCAGCCCCACCGTCACCATGAACACCGAGATCGGCGGCTCGCCCAGCAGCGGGCGGATCATCGTGCGCTCGACGACGGCGCCCAGCAGGCCGGTGCCGATGACCGCGCCGATCACCGCCATCCAGATCGGCAGCGCGAAGCTGGCTGCAAAGGTGAAGAACAGGTAGGCGCCGACCATCAGCATCTCGCCGATGGCGATGTTCACGACGCGCGTCGCCTTGTAGACCAGCACGAAGGCGAGGGCGGCCAGCGCATAGAGACCGCCGCTGGCGACGCCGGTCAGGCTGATCTCGAAGAGGTAGGGCCAGTCGATCATGCGGCCTCGCTCGGCACGGCTTCGCCGCGCAGCTTGCGGCGAAGGTCACCCACGTCACCGGCGCCGAGGTAGGCGCGGATCACCTCGGGGTCGGCCTGCACCTGCGCCGGTGCGCCCTGTGCGATGACCTGGCCGAAGTTCAACACCACGACATGGTCCGACAGGTCCATCACCATGCCCATGTCGTGCTCGACCATCAGCACCGTCACGCCCCATTCGTCGCGCACGTCGAGGATGAAGCGCGCCATGTCCTCGGTCTCTTCGCGGTTCATGCCCGCGACCGGCTCGTCGAGCATCAGCACCTTCGGCTGCATGGCGAGCGCACGCGCCATCTCCACGCGCTTTTGCAGGCCGTAGGGCAGGGCGGCGACCGGTGCGTGGCGGATGTGGTCGATCTCGAGGAAGTCGATGATGCGTTCCTCGACGTCGCGGCGCAGCTCGGCCTCTTCGCGGCGCGCGCGCCCGATGTACAGCAGGGCGTCGAAGACGTTGGTCTTCAGGTGCGCGTGGCGGCCCAGCTTGATGTTGTCGAGCACCGTCATGCCACGGAACAGCGCGATGTTCTGGAAGCTGCGTGCCAGGCCCAGCCTGGCGCGCTGAGGCGGCGGCATGCGGGTGATGTCGCTGCCCTCGAACACCACGCGTCCGGCGGCCGGTCGGTAGAAGCCGGAGATGGTGTTGAAGAGCGAGGTCTTGCCTGCGCCGTTGGGGCCGATCACCGCGGTGATGGCGCCCGGCTGCACGCCGAAGCCCACGCCCGTGAGCGCCTTCACGCCGCCGAAGGCCAGCGTCAACGCCTCGACCTGCAGCACCGGCGATGCAGGGGCGGGGACGTGGCCGGCGAGCGATGCGGACATGGTGACGGAGCTTGGCGCGTGCGTGCGGAAAAGATGGCTAGGGTTTGCGTGACCAGCGGGAAAATCTACTTGTCCGTAGAATTTCTACTCGCCGGTAATGTCACCGTTCGCCGCAGGTCGCGGCATCCGGACTTTCCCGTGCCCACCCTTCTCGCCATGGCCACTTCCGCCCTTCGCACCGCCGCCCCGGCATCGCCCTGGGAGCCGGCGAGCACCCGCGCCCAGCAGCGCGAGGTCAAGCGCAATGCCGTGCTGCAGACCGCGGCGCAGCTTTTCAACGAGCGCGGCTTCCACGCCACCTCGCTCGACGACATCGCCGAGCGGCTCAACGTCAGCAAGCCGACGCTCTACTACTACGTCGAGAGCAAGGACCAGATCCTGCTCGAGTGCGTGCGCACCGCGCTCGACCTGATGCACGACGGCATCGAAGCGGTGCGTGCGGCCGGCGGCAGCGCCATCGCGCAGCTCAAGGCCTGCATGCGCATCTACACCGGCGTCGTCACGCAGGACTTCGGCATGTGCGTGATCCGCATCGGCGAAGACCCACTGCCCGATCCGCTCAAGACCGAGCTGCGTCGGCTCAAGGCGGGCATCGACCATCAGTTCCGCCGCCTCATCGCCGACGGCGTGGCCGAGGGTTCGCTCGCGCCGTGCGACCCGAAGATGGCCGCCTTCATGCTCGCCGGTGCGTTGAGCTGGGTCGGCCGCTGGTACCGCAGCGACGGTCATCTCACGCCCGAAGAGATTGCCGAGCAGGGCATCGACCTGCTGCTCAACGGCGTGCTCCAGCGCCCTGTGGCTGCCAAAAAGGCGGTGGCTTCGAAGGCCGCCGCCAAGACGCCTCGCAAGAAAGGAAAAGCATGACCACCTCCGAGCCCTCGCTCCTCGTCGGCCGTGAAGGGGACGTCGCCACGCTGCGCTTCAACCGGCCGGGTGCGCTGAACGCCATCGACGTGCCGATGGCGAATGCCTTCCTTGCCGCGGCACGCGAACTGTCTGCCGACCGGAGCGTGCGTGCCGTGCTGCTCAGTGGCGCCGGCAAGGGCTTCATGGCCGGCGGCGACCTCGCCGTGCTGCAGGCCGATCCGCTGCAGGGTGCAGCCGACCTGATCGGCCCGCTGCACGAGGCGCTCACGGTGCTCGCGGGCATGGACGCGCCGCTGGTTGCGCAGGTGCACGGCGTGGCGGCCGGCGCCGGACTGAGCCTGATGCTGCAAGCCGACTTCGTGCTGGCCGCCGAGGGCACGCGCTTCAATCTGGCCTACGTGAACATCGGTGCCAGCTGCGACGTCGGTGCTTCGTGGGCGCTGCCGCGGCTGGTGGGATTGCGCCGCGCGCTGGAGATCGCGATGCTGGGCGAGATGTTCGACGCCGCCGCCGCCGAGCGCATGGGCCTGATCAACCGCGTGCTGCCTGCCGCCGACCTCGAGCGCGAGGCGATGGCCTTCGCGCAGCGCCTCGCCCAGGGGCCGACGGTGGCGCTCGGGCGGCTGCGTCGTCTGATGCGCACCTCGTTCGAGCGCGACCTGCCCGGCCAGCTCGACGCCGAATCCGCGGCGTTCCGCGAATGCGCCACCAGCGATGATTTCCGACTCGGCATCGACGCCTTCTTCGCGAAGAAGACGCCCACCTTCACCGGCCGCTAGGCCGACACCTCTTCATCTTCAGGAGCAACCCATGAGCATCCAGGACATCTTCGTCGTCGGCACCGCCCGCACCGCCATCGGTACCTTCGGCGGCGCGCTGAAGGACGTGCCCAACACCCAGCTCGCCACCACCGCGGTGAAGGCCGCGATCGAGCGCAGCGGCGTGGCGCCCGACGCCATCGGCCACGTCGTGATGGGCAACGTGATCCCCACCGACGTGAAGGACGCGTACCTCAGCCGCGTGGCCGCCATCGACGCGGGCTGCCCGATCGAGACGCCGGCCTTCAACGTCAACCGCCTCTGCGGCTCCGGCCTGCAAGCGATCGTGTCGGCGGCGCAGGCGATCGCGCTGGGCGACTGCGGCATCGCCATCGGCGGCGGTTCGGAGTCGATGAGCCGCGGCCCGTACTTCGACACCTCGGCGCGCTACGGCATGCGCATGGGCGACGCGGTGCTGGTCGACTACATGCTCGGCATCCTGCACGACCCGTGGGAGAAGATGCACATGGGCATCACCGCCGAGAACGTGGCCGCGCGCTACCAGATCTCGCGCGAGATGCAGGACGCGCTCGCCGCGCAGAGCCAGCAGCGTGCCGCCGCCGCCATCGCGGCCGGCCGCTTCAAGGAACAGATCGTTGCGGTCGAGGTGAAGACGCGCAAGGGCGTGGTGCTGTTCGACACCGACGAGCATGTGCGCGCCGACACCACCGTCGAATCGTTGTCGAAGATGAAGCCGGCCTTCAAGAAGGACGGCCTGGTGACGGCCGGCAACGCCTCGGGCATCAACGACGGTGCGGCCGCCGTGGTGCTGGCGAACGGCGACCGCGTGAAGGCGCTGGGCCTGAAGCCGATGGCGCGCCTGGTCGGCTATGCGCACGCGGGCGTCGAGCCGGCGTACATGGGTATCGGCCCGGTGCCGGCCACGCGCAAAGTGCTGGAGCGCACGGGCCTGAAGGTGGCCGACCTCGACGTGATCGAGTCGAACGAGGCGTTTGCGGCGCAGGCCTGTGCGGTGATCCAGGAACTGGGCTTCGACCCGGCGAAGGTGAACCCGAACGGCTCGGGCATTTCGCTGGGCCACCCGGTCGGCGCGACCGGCGCGATCATCACGACGAAGGCGATCGCCGAACTGCACCGCACGGGCGGGCGCTATGCGCTGGTGACGATGTGCATCGGCGGCGGGCAGGGCATCGCGGCGATCTTCGAGCGCGTCTGAACGCGTCGCGCGCGGCGCTCAGGCGTTCTTGTTGCGCGCGGCCTTGCGACCTTCGGGCCGGGCCGCTGCGGGCGGCGCCGCGCTCGCATTCGCCTGCTCGATCCACGACAGCGTATCGACGTAGGCCATCAGGCGATTGAGGTAGTCCGGCGACACATCGCGCATCAGCGTGATCGCGCGGTGCACCAGGTGCTGCGAATTGAGCGGCCCGGCGTTCTCCGGCATCCTGGCCTGCGACTGGGTCAGCCGCCGGTCGGCGCTCAGGCGTGACCAGGTGCTGCGGAAGTAGCGCAGTGACTTGAGGTCGGAGGTGCCCTGCAGTACGGCCGGTGGGGCAGTGCCTTCGGTCGCACCGTTGCGCTCGGCGACGTGCGCAAGCAGTTCCGCCAATCCGCTCGCAGCGGGCGTCGTCGCAGGCACTGTCTTCTTCTTCGATGTGTCGCTCGCGGCCAGCGTCGCGCTGTACGCGGTCACCAGCTCGGCCAGCCGCTCGTCAAGGCGGCGGCGCGCCTCGCCCTCGTGCGCGGCCGTGCGCCGCGCCAGGGCTTCGATGAAGCGGAAGCGCACCGGGTCGAGCCGATCGGCGCCGTGCTGGCGCCATGCGTCGAGCGTTTCGCTGACCGTGGCCACCGTCGACCCGCCGTCAGCCACGGGGCTTCGCGCCGATGTCGTTCGATGGCTTCGGCGTGGGCGCCATCTCCACGCGGCGGTTCTTCGCGCGCCCTTCGGCGTCGGCGTTCGACGCCACCGCCTGTTCCGAGCCGAAGGCCGCGGCGAACACCGACGCCGCGGGCATGCCTTCTTCGATCAGCGCACGCGTCACGGTCAGTGCGCGTTGGGCCGACAGCTCCCAGTTGTCGGCGAAGAGGCGCGCGTTGCCGCGCATCTGCCGGTCGTCGGTGAAGCCGCTGATCATCAAAATCTCGTTGCGCTCGCGCAGGTAGCGTGCCAGCGGGCTGGCCAGGCTCTTGAGCACCTGGCGGCCTTCGGGCTGCAGGTCGGCGGAGTTGAAGGCAAACAGCACGCTGCCGCTGATGCCGATGCGCCCGTTGGCGATCGTCACGCGGCCGGCGGCGAGCGGGCCGGCCAGCGCTTCTTCCAGCGCCTGCAGGCGCTTCGCCGCGACCTGACGCTGCTGCACCTCGGCTTCGAGCTTGCTGGCCAGGTCGAGTTGCATGCCGATGGCGTAGACGAGGATCAGCACGAAGGCGCCGACCAGCCCGGCCATCAGGTCGCCGAAGACGGCCCAGACGGGCACCGTCTGCGCCACGCCGGCGCCGTCGGCCTCGTCGATGTCGTCGCGCATCATGCGTCGCTGCCCGCCGTCTGCCGCGCGGCGATCTGCTGCAGGTCTTCGACGATCTGCTTCTGCGACATGATGCTCAGGTCGATCACCTCGCGCGCCTGCGCCACGTAGTAGGCCAGTTGCTCGTCGCTGCGCGTGATCGATTTGCCCAGCGCACCTTCGATGCGCTGCAGGTGCGCCACCAGCTTGTCGTTCGATTCGCCGAAGCGCTCGACCGCGAAGCCGAAGGCCTCGCCCAGGCTGGCGACCTCGACGGCGCTGCCGGTGATCTGCGCGCCCACGGTGGCCAGCTTGTCGGCCTGTTCGCCGATCTGGCCGGTGAGTCGGCCACCCACGCGTTCCAGCAGGTCGGCCGACGACGCGACCAGCGTGTCGATCGCCGCGCGCTGTTCGGTCGATGCATGGTTGACCGCATCGAGCAGGGTGCCCAGCGTCTCGAGGATGCGGGCGCGCTCCTCCAGCATCGTGTTGTCGCGCGCCATGCTGTCCGACAGCTTGGTGCGCAGCTCGGCCACCACCTCGGCGGCGGCGCGTGGCGCTTCGGCTGCGGCCTGCAGCAGGCCGGCGACTTCGGTGATGGTGCTCTTGGCCTGCGCCTCGGTGCGCTCCGACATCTCGCGCACGGCCTGCGTGAGCGTCTCGCCGAGCTGGCGTTGTTCGCGCACGGTGTGCTCGCCGGCTTGTTGCCATTCCTGGCGCAGCGCGGCGGCCATCGCTTCGAGGGCCTGGGTCCATGCGGCCAGCCGCTGCGCGTCGCGCGATGCGATGTCGGTCTGCAGCCCGGCATGGGCCTGGTCGACGCTCTGCAGCAGGCCGGCGGCCTGCTGCACGAAGCTGTCGGCGGCGCGCGTCAGCGCCTGTTGCGTGTCGGCGGCCAGTTGGGCGCTGGTGCGTTCGTGCTGCGCGAGCGCGCCGCTCCATTGCGTCGACACGGTGCCGACGGTGCTGTCGAGGCGCGTCGACACGCCGTCGACCAGCGCGGCCGAGCGTTGCGCAAAGGTGTCGCTGAAACCATTGAGCGCCTGGCGCAGGTCGCCGGCCATCGTCTCGCTGGTCTGGCGGTGGTCGGCCAGCGCGGCCTTCCAGGTGCCGGTGACGTCGCCCGTGGCGGCGTCGAAGCGGGCCGACACGCCGTCGAGCTGCTGCTGCACCGTCTGCGCCACGGCGCCGTGCAGCGCGGTGGTTTCGCGCGCGATGCCGGCCATCGCTTCCTCGACCACCGGGCGGATGGTGGCGCCGGCCAGGCGGGCGCTTTCGATCAGGCTGTCCTTCAGCGCGCGGTCGACCGATGCGGCCAGGCCGGTGTAGGCACCGCCGGCTTCGGTGTGGAAGCGGTCCTGGCCGGCGAGCAGGCGTTCGCTCAACGCTTCGCTCTGGCGCTCCATCGCGGCCGTCATGGCGCTCAGTTGGGCCACCAGTTCGGGCATGCCCTGGGCCTGCCGTTCGAGCAGCTGGAACGAGGCCTCGCGCTGGTGCGCCAGCGAGAAGGGGCGCAGCGTGGTCGCGATGCGCGTGTCGAGCTGCTGCCCCGCCTGCAGCCGCGCACGGCGGCACAGGGCCGACATCAGGCCGAGCATCGCCGAGGCGGCCACGCCGGCCACCGAGGTCCCGAAGGCCAGGCCCAGGCCCTTGACGGGCGCGGAGAGCGAATCGCGGATCGATTGCAGGTCGGTCGCGCCCTGCAGCGCGGCGCCGGTGCCGTTGAGCGTGACCACCATGCCAAGGAAGGTGCCGAGCATGCCCAGCAGCACCAGCAGTCCGGCCAGGTAGGGCGTGAGCGCCGGGCCGGGCAGGCCGACACGTTCGCCCTCGATGCGCAGGCGCACCGCGTTCTGCAGCGAGGCGTCGATCCGGTCGAGCCACGGGCCGAGGCGGGCGGGCGCTTCGTTCAGGCCCTGCAGCGCGTCGGCGAGGCCGACGGTGGCACGTTGGTAGCGGTGCAGTTCGAGTGCGCCGATCAAGTAGAAGACGGCAATCAGCGCGGTGATGGCCAGCGCCAGTGGATGGTGGCCGATGTAGCCGACGCCGACCCAGCCGATGGCGGCGAGGCCGGCGGCGAAGACGAGGGGTTGAAGGAATCTGTTCATGAACACCTAAGGGCAACAGGCCCTAATGCGATCGCAGGGCTTCGAGCAGCCCGTCGACCGGTTGAAATCGAAAGTCCAGTTCCGCGAGCAGCAGATCGCGGATGTCCTGGTGGAAGACCGGCAGCCAGGCCGTCGGCGCGGCGTCGGTCTCGGGTGCGTCCGGCGCTGGCAGGGCAGCCTGATGCAGGTGCTTGAAACGCTTCTCGAGCATCGCGGGCACGGTCGCGAGCAGGCTGTGCCCGCGCGCTTCCAGCGCCTGTTCCATCACCGCGTCGACCGTGGCGAGCTTGGCCATCGCCGCAGAGCGCGCCGCCAGTGCGCTGCGCAGCTTGGCACGCAGCGGGCCGACGCCAGCCTCCATCGCCTGCTGCCGCGCCAGGTAGCGCAGGCGGTAGGGCGCGAAGTCGATGGTTCCCACAGCGGCCTCATCGACATCTGCATAGAGGCTGTCGTCGCGGATCGTCCGCGCCAGGCCGTCACGCACCCGAGCGCACTCGTCGTCCGGCGGGCCGGCGATGGCCTTGGCGCGGGTGGCCGGGGCGTTCAGTACCGTCGACAGCGCGATGGCGTCGGTCCAGGCCAGCCACTGGCTCAGGCGTTCCGCGGTGGAGGCCGCGGGCTCGCGCACCTCGGCCTCGTTCCAGCGCGCGAGCAGGCGGACCAGCGCCGAATCGGCGAAGGCTGTACGCCGGGGGACTTGCACCATACGCGAGCTTCGAAAAACCCGGCAGTCTACACCGCGACCCCCGCCGAGCCGGTAACGTTTGGTGGCGCATTCCGGCGGGCGGCGCCGGGGCCGCGCTTCCCGGACAATCGCCCCATGACCCCGAGCCGCCGCCCCCTGGAAATCGACCCCGACGAGGTCGAGATGAGCGCCATCCGCGCGCAGGGCGCGGGCGGCCAGAACGTGAACAAGGTGTCGAGTGCGGTGCACCTGCGCTACGACATCCTCGCCAGCTCGCTGCCGCCGGACGTGAAGGAGCGCCTGCTGGCCCTGCGTGACAGCCGCATCACGCAGGAAGGCGTGCTGGTGCTCAAGGCGCAGCAGCATCGCACCCAGGAGATGAACCGCAGCGATGCGCTGGCGCGGCTGCAGGCCGTGATCGACAGCGTCGCCACGCCGCCGCGCGCCCGGCGTGCAACCAAGCCCACGTACGGCTCCAAGCAACGCCGCCTCGAAGGCAAGAGCCAGCGCTCGGAAACCAAGAGCCTGCGCGGCCGCGTCCAGGACTGATCAAGCAGCGAGCGCCGCCTGTGGGCTGCAGAAGATGCAGGACGATGCCGGCGCGGTCTGGGTGCCAGCCTCGTGGTTGCAGCAATGCTCCAGCCAGCCGCCGACCAGCCGGTACACCGACAGGTTGGTGCGCGTCATCGGCGCACACAGGTAGTAGCCCAGCGGGCTCTCGTAGCGTCGGCCCAGCGGCTCGACCAGCGTGCCGGCCTGGATCTCGTCTTCCACCAGGCAGGTCGGCACGATGCCGACGCCGAAGCCCGACACTGCGGCGCGGATGATGAGCGAGTACAGGTTGAAGCCCGGCCCGAAGCGGCTGCCGCTGGTGTCGCCGTCGTTGACCTCCATCCAGTCGTGCCAGGCCAGCGGCACCTCGATGTGTTGCAGCAGCGTGGCACGCTGCAGGTCGTCGGCGGTGCGCAGGGGCAGGGAATCGCGCAACTGGGCGCTGCAGACGATGCTGGTTTCCTTGCCGACCAGGTAGCGCGCATTGGCGCTGGGCCAGTTGCCATAGCCGTACTGGATGGCGGCGTCGAACTCGTGCGACACCGCGAAGTCGTGCGCATGCTGGTAGCGCACGAAGTTCAGCGACACCTGCGGCAGGGTCCGCTTGAAGTGCCCGAGCCGCGGAAAGAGCCATTGCGCCGCGAAGGTGGGCGGCACCGACATGTTGAGCGTGCCGCCGTCGCCGCCGTGGGACATCAGCTGCGCGGTGGCCGATTCGAGCGCGGCCATGGCCGGGCGTGTGGCGTTGAGGTAGGTGGCGCCGGCATCGGTCAGCTCCAGGCCCGATGACTTGCGGACGAACAGTTTCTGGCCCAGGTAGTCCTCCAGCCCGGCGACGTGGCGGCTGATGGCGCTCTGCGTCACGCACAGCTCCTTGGCCGCCATGGTGAAGGCCTGGTGCTTGGCTGCCGAGTGGAAGGCGTTCAGTTCGGAGATGGTCGGGCAGAGGCGGCGCATGCGGGGGTATGAGCAGGAGTCATGGGCGGGTGAGATTTTAGGTGTTGCGGTTCATGCGGTCTGGCCCGATAAATGCAACCCCTGCCGAAGGTATGCCGCCTGTCGGCCATGAGTAATCCGAAGCCCTCCCGAATCCCTGAACCCTTCATGACCTCTTTGTTGATCGAGAACAGCCATGTGCTGGATGTGCATGCGCTCACCTTGCGCCGCGGCCTGTCGGTGCTCGTGCAGGACGGCCGCATCGCCGCGCTTGGCACCGACGTCCAGGCGCCCGTCGGCACCCCGGTGATCGACGCCAAGGGCATGACGCTGATGCCCGGCCTGATCGATTGCCACGTGCACACGGTGGCCTCGTCCTTCAACCTGGGCACGGTCGCGAAGATGCCCAACGTGTTCGTGATGCTGCGCTCGCTGCCCATCATGAAAGCCATGCTGGAGCGCGGCTTCACCTCCGTGCGCGACGCGGGCGGGGCCGACTGGTCGCTGGCCGAAGCGGTGCGCACCGGGCTCGTGCCGGGCCCGCGCATCTTCCCGTCGGGCAAGGCGCTGTCGCAGACTGGCGGCCATGCCGACTTCCGCCAGCGCAACGACGACCTCGACGTGTGTTCGTGCGCCTACAAGCTGGGCAACATCGGCCGCGTGGTCGATGGGGTCGACGCCTGCCGCATCGCGGTGCGCGAGGAAATCCTCAAGGGCGCGACGCAGATCAAGGTGATGGCCTCGGGCGGCGTCGCGTCGCCCAACGACCCGATCGGCAACCTGGGCTATTCCGAAGCCGAACTGCGCGCCGTCGTCGAAGAAGCCTCCAACGCCAACACCTACGTGATGGCCCACGCCTATACGCCGCGCGCCATCGCGCGTGCCGTGCGCTGCGGCGTGCGCACCATCGAGCACGGAAACCTGGTCGACGCCCCCACGGCCGAACTGATGGCCGAGATGGGCGCCTTCATGGTGCCCACGCTCATCACCTACGAAGGCCTGGCCAACGAAGGCGAGCGCTACGGGCTGCCGGCCGCGTCGATCGCCAAGATCGACTCTGTGCGCGGGCAGGGCCGTGCGGCCATCGAGATCCTGGCCAGGGCCGGCGTGAAGATGGGCCTGGGCAGTGACCTGCTGGCCGAGACGCACTACCTGCAGGCCGACGAGCTGCGGCTGCGCGCCGACGTGCTGGGCAACGGCCCGGTGCTGCAGCAGGCCACGCTGATCGGCGCCGAGATCCTGGGCCAGCAAGGCCAGCTCGGCGAAGTCACGGCCGGCGCCATCGCCGACCTGCTGCTGGTCGACGGCAACCCGCTCACCGACATCGGCTGCCTGCTGAACCAGGGCGAGCGCATCCGCGCCATCGTCAAGGACGGCGCGATCTTCAAGAACACCCTCTGACTCCAACCCCTGACCGGAAGACAACCATGCAACGTAGAAACTTCGTCAAGCTCGGCGGCGCCGCTGCCGCACTGCAATGCCTGCCCACCATCGGCTTCGCCCAGCAGGGGGACGTCTTCCGCATCGGCTCGCTCACGCCCATCACCGGTGCCGGCAGCCCCTACGGCCCGGGCATGCAGCAGGCCATCCGCCTGGCCGTGGACGAGATCAACGCCGCGGGCGGTGCCGGCGGGCGCAAGCTGGAGCTCTTCACCGAAGACGACCAGACCAAGCCCGACGCCGCCGTGCTCGCGGCCAAGAAGCTGATCGAAGTGAACAAGGTGCAGGCACTGCTGGGCACCTGGGCCTCGGGCGTGACGCTTGCCGTGATGCCGCTGACCGACGCGGCCGGCCTCATCGAGATGAACGTCTCCGGCGCGCCGGCCATCTCCACGCTCGACACGAAAGACCTGGTGTGGCGCTTCCAGGCGACCAACGACCGCTTCGGCGCGGCGTTCGCCGAGATCTGCACCAAGCGCGGCTTCAAGCGCCCCGCGACGATGGCGTTCAACAACGCGTCGGGCCTGGGCAACGTCGAAGGCTTCACGCGCGCCTGGACCCAGCGCGGCGGCAAGGTGGTCGAGCATGTGACCTACGAGCCGGCCCGCCCGAGCTACCGCAGCGAGCTGCAGAAGATCCTCGCGGCCAAGCCCGACGTGATCGTGATGGGCTCGTACCTGCCCGACACCACCATCCTGCTGCGCGAGTGGTTCCAGGCCGGCGGCGACAACAAGTGGATCATCCCCGGCTGGGCCGCCAACCCCGACCTCGTGAAGGCGCTGGGCCCCGACGTGTGCGAAGGCATCATCTCGGTGGACACCGTGTCCAACGAGAAGAGCGCGTCGTACGCGCATTTCGATGCGGCCTTCACCAAGGCCAGCGGCAAGGCGGCATCGACCAACATCTACGCCGCGATGGCCTACGACATGGTGATCGCGCTCGGCCTGGCCATGGAAGCCGCCGGCCCGCGCGCCACGATCGAGCAGATCAACGCCAAGATCCGCGACGTGTCCAACGCGCCCGGCGCCGCCGTGTTCACCTTCGCCGAAGGCAAGGCGCAGCTGGCCAAGAAGGCCAAGGTGAACTACGAAGGCGCATCGAGCAAGCTGGACTTCGACAAGGCCGGCGACGCGACACCCGACTTCGGTGTGTACATCATCGAAAAGGGCCAGCTGGTGCGCCGCGACGTGGTGTCGATCACGACCTGATGACGCAATGACCTGGATCGACTTTGCCAACCTGCTGATCAACGGATTGATCGAGGGCCTCGTGGTGGCGTTGCCCGCCCTGGCCATGACCCTGGTGATGGGCGTCAACCGCTTTCCCAACGCGGCCGCGGGCGACTTCATGACCACGGGGGCGTACGCCGCCGTGGCGGTGCAGATGCTCGGCGGTTGGCCGCTGTGGGCGGCCGCGCTGGCCAGCATGGCGGTGACCGCCGTGGTGTCGGCCGGCTCGTACGCGCTGATCTTCCGCAAGCTGGCCGGGCGGCCGATGGTGTCGTCGATGCTCGCGGCCATCGGTCTCGGCTTCCTGCTGCGCAGCCTGATCTCCTTCTTCGCCGGGCACGACCAGCGCACCTTCGACCTGCCGCTGATGCGCGCCTGGAACTTCGGCGGCGTGCGCGTGCTGCCGACCGACCTGGTCATCGCCGGCATCGCCGCGGCCTGCCTGCTGGTGGTGTTCGTGCTGATCTACCGCACCAGCTTCGGCCGCCAGTTGCGTGCCGTGGCCGACAGTGCCGACCTGGCCCGCGCCAGCGGCATCCGCGCGAATGGCCTGATGCTGACGCTGTGGCTGCTGGTGGGCGCGCTGTCCGCTGTGGGCGGCGTGCTGCTCGGCATGAAGTCCATCGTCAGTCCCGAGATGGGCTGGGAGAGCCTGATCCCCGCCTTCGCCGCGATGGTGCTGGGCGGCATCGGCAGCCCGGTGGGCGCCGTGCTGGGCGCCTTGCTGCTGTGCGTGGCGCAGGAGCTGTCGGTGCCGCTCTTGGGGCCGTCGTACAAGCTGGTGCTGTCCTTCGTGGTGCTCGCGCTGGTGCTGCTGCTGCGCCCGGCCGGCATCATGGGCCGCGTGCAGCTGGTGCGCTGAGCAAGGAGTCGACTTCATGATTGCTTACCTCTGCGCCATCGGCATCATCGCGCTCATCTACTGCCTGCTGGCGCTGGGCCTGAACCTGCAGTTCGGCCTCACGCGGCTGGTGAATTTCGGCGTCGTGGCCTTCTTCGCCGTGGGGGCCTACACCTCGGGCCTGCTGTCGCTCCAGGGCGTGCCGCTGCCGCTGTGCTTCGTGGCGGCGGGCGTGCTGTCGGGCCTGCTCGCGCTGCCCATTGGCCTGCTGTCGCTGCGCCTGCGCGACGACTACCTGGCCATTGTTACTTTGGGCTTCTCCGAAGCCGTGCGCATCTCGATCCAGCAGGAAGGCTGGCTCACGCACGGCGTGCAGGGGCTGCCCGGTCTGCCCAAGCTGTTCGCCGCGTGGGGCGGGGCGTCCGACATGGCGATCTTCACGACGCTGCTGGTGCTGGTCGCCGTGGTGTCGTGGGGCACGGTGCGCCTCGCGCGCAGTCCCTTCGGGCGCCTGCTGAAGGCCATCGGCGACGACGAGGCCGCGCTGTCCGCACTCGGCAAGGACCCGGCCTGGTTCAAGGTGCAGGTGTTCATGCTGGGTGCGGCGCTGGCCGGTGTGGCCGGTGCGTTCTACGCGCACTTCATCACCTTCATCACGCCCGAGCAGTTCATCCCGCTCATCACCTTCTATGTGTGGATGGGCCTGGTGATGGGCGGCACGGGCACGGTGCGCGGGGCGGTGTTCGGCTCGCTGCTGCTGATGGTGTTCCTGGAAGGCTCGCGCTTCGCCAAGGACTGGGTGCCGGGCGTGTCCGAAGTGGGCATGGCCAGCCTGCGCCTCGCGGCGGTGGGCCTGGCGCTGATCCTGGTCACGCTGTACCGGCCGAACGGCCTCTTCGGAGGCAAGGCGAAATGATGCTGACTGTGGAAGCCGTCACACGGCAATTCGGTGGGTTCAAGGCGGTCGACGATGTGTCGCTGCACTTGGCCAAGAACGAGATCCTGGGCATCGCCGGCACCAACGGCGCGGGCAAGAGCACGCTGTTCGCCGCCATCGCCGGCCAGCAGCCGGCCGATGCCGGGCGCATCACCTTCGACGGACACGACATCACGCGCACGCCGCCGTACCGGCGCGCGCGCATGGGCCTGGTGCGCACCTTCCAGATCCCGCGCGAGTTCAAGAGCCTCACGGTGCACGAGAACCTGCTCGCAGCCGCGGCCAACCCGCAAGGCGAGCGCCTGGTCAACGCCTTCTTCCAGACGCGCAGCCTGCGCGCGCACGAAGCGCAACTGGCCGACAAGGCCGACGGCATCCTGCAGTTCCTGAACCTGGCGCGGGTGCGCGACGTGAAGGCGGGCGGACTGTCGGGTGGCCAGAAGAAGCTGGTCGAACTGGGCCGTGTGCTCATGCTCGACCCGCGCTGCATCCTGCTGGACGAACCCTTCGCCGGCGTGAACCCGGTGCTGATCGAGGAGATCTGCGAGCGCGTGCGTGAACTGCATGCGCGCGGCATCGCCTTCGTCGTGATCGAGCACCACCTGCAGGCGCTGAAGGCGCTGTCGAACCGGATGATCGTGATGGACCGCGGACGCATCCTCGCCGAAGGCGACCCGCACACCGTGCTGGACGACCCGCGCGTGCAAGAGGCTTATATGGGAGGCGTCGTATGAGCGTGGCGGGCAACCTGCTGCAGATTGCGCAGCTGCGCGGCGGCTACTCGGAAGTGGACATCATCCATGGCATCGACCTGGCCGTCGCGCCGGGCGAGATCGTCACCATCGCCGGCACCAACGGCGCCGGCAAGTCGACGGTGGTGAAGGCGCTGCTGGGGCTGCTGCCGCGCGTGTCGGGCAGCATCCATTTGAACGGGCGAGAAATTACCAAGCTGTCGGCCGAAGACCGCTTCGACGCCGGCCTGGCCTACGTGCCGCAGGTGGCCAACGTGTTCCCCTCGCTGACGGTGCGCGAGAACCTGCTGGTGGTGCGCGGCGTGCCGAACGTCAGGCGCCGCATGGACGAGGTGCTGGTCGATTTCCCCGCGCTGGTCGAACGCCTGCCGCAGCCGGCCAGCGAGCTGTCGGGCGGCGAGCGCCAGCAGCTGGCCTTTGCCCGCGCGCTCATGCCGTCGCCGCGCATCATGGTGCTCGACGAACCCACGGCCGCACTCGCACCGTCGCTGGTGGGCAAGGTCTTCGACATGGTGCGCAAGCTCCCGGCCGCCGGCGTGGCCGTGCTCATGGTCGAGCAGCGCGCGCGCCAGGCGCTGCAGATCAGCCAGCAGGGCTACATCCTCGACCAGGGGCGCTGCGTTCTGCAGGGCGCAGCGCAAGGGTTGCTCGACGACGAGCGCATGGCGCAGCTGTACCTCGGGAACCACTGACAGGCCGACCGAGGGCCGTCTCAGGCGGCGACCGGCACCTCGTGCGGGGGCCGCGACAGCGCCGCCAGCGCCTCCGCATCGGTTCGGTAGCTGAAGAACAGCGCACCGGGCTTCAGCAGCCCGGCACGTTCCAGCACCTGCTGGGCCGGCAGCTTGAGGCCCGACAGATGCAGACGCACGCCCTGCGATTCGAGCAGGCGGCGGATGTTGCCGAAGACTTCGGCGCCGGTCAGGTCGACGCGGTTGATGGGGTGCGCGAACAGGCACACATCGGTGAGCCCCGGCCGCTCGGCCAGGGCCGCGGTGATGGCGTGTTCCAGCGTGCTGGCCGAGGCGAAGTCGAGTTCCGCATCCATGCGCAAGGCGTAGAGGTTCGGCGCCAGCGGCGGCAGGTGCCACAGGTGCCGATCGCGCAGGCTGCCGTCGGCGTGCAGGCCCACCTCGATGATGCGGGGGTGCAGGTGCCGGTACATGTAGTGCGCGAGCGCCGCCAGAAGCCCGCCGAGCACGCCCCAGTAGATCGACGGTGCGGTCGCGATGGTCAACACGAAGGTCGCGACCGCAATGGCGGCTTCGATGCGCGAGATGCGCCACAGCGCGACGAAGGCCCGGGGCTTCAGCAGCCCCAGCGTGGCCGTGACCACCACCGACGCGAGCACGGCCTGCGGCACATGGAACAGCAGCGGCATCGCCCACAGCAGCGCAGCCGCCACGACGAGCACGCTGAACAGCGTGGACCACTGCGTCTTGGCCCCGGCGTACAGCGTGATGGCCGAGCGCGAGAACGAGGAGCTGGTGGGGAACGAGCCGGTGAGGCCGGAAGCGATCTTGCCCAGGCCCTGACCGATCAGGTCCTGGTTCTCGTTCCAGAGCTTGCCGGCGCGCGCGTTGTCGACCTTGGCGCTCGACGCCGTTTCCAGAAAGCTCACCAGTGTGATGAGGAAGGCCGGTAGCAGCAGGGTGCCGAGCTCGGTGGCGCTCAGCCCGCCGGGCCAGTAGAACGAGGGCAGGCCCGACGGCAAGGCGCCGATCACGGCACCGCCCTTGAGCGCATAGCCGACGGCGGCGCTCGCCGCGGCGCTGACGGCCACCAGCGCCATCGTGGTGGGGAAGCGCGGCGCGAGACGCTTGCCGACCCATAGCATCGCCATGCCTCCGAGGCCGAAGCCGATCGCCAGGAAATCGGGCGGTGGCCCCTGCAGCAACTGCGCGTAGCTGCGCCCGGTGAAGCCGAGCAGGGCGGGCAGCTGCGACAGCGTGATGAGCACCGCCGCGCCCTGCGTGAAGCCCATCAGCACCGGCGAATTCACCAGCCGCAGCAGCCAGCCGAAGCGCGCCACGCCCAGCAGCAACTGCATCCCGCCCGACAACAGCGTGAGCCAGACCGCGAGCGCCACCCATTCGCGGCTGCCCGGGACGGCGAGCGGTGCCAGCGACGCACCGACCAGCAGGCTGGTGAGGGCGGTCGGCCCGACCGACAGCCGCGCCGACGAACTGAACAGCACCGCGATGAGGGCCGGGAACAGCGCCGCATAGACGCCGGTGACCAGCGGCATGCCCGCCAGCGCGGCGTAGGCGACCCCCTGCGGAATGACCATCAGCGCGACGGTGATGCCGGCCGACGCTTCGTTGACGAGCAGGGCACGGTCGGGGCGTGGCCAGGCCAGGAAGGGGAACCAGCGCAGAAGCTGGTCGCGGTTCATCGCCATGACGCCGGCGCGCGGGAGGGTTCGAGATGCACCGCAGGATTATCTGGGCTTCTTGTGCTGGAACGCGGTGGGTGAGCGCCCGGTGGCCGTCTTGAACATCGCACAGAAGGCGCTGTCGGTGGCATAGCCACAGGCCGTGGCGACCTGGCTCACCGCCATGCCGCGTGCCAGCAGCGGCAGGGCGTGCGCCATCACGGCCTGCTGTCGCCATTGCTGCCAGTTCATGCCCAGCTGGTGGTGGAACAGGCGCGCCACGGTGCGCTCGCTGGCGCCGATGGCGGTGGCGCGCTCGGCCAGCGTCGCGCGGTCGGCCGGGTTGCGCAGCAGCGTTTCGCACAGCTGGCGCAGGCGCTTGTCGGCGGGCAGCGGCACGTCGATGCGGATCTGCGTGGCGCGCTCGATCTCGTCGATCAGCAGCGGCGCGATCATCCGTTCGCGGTGCGGCGCCTGCGGGTCGGCCGGCGTCCGGCCGTCGGGCGTGGTGTCGAGCGCCAGCATCAGCGCGCGCATCAACGGGCTGATCTCCAGCACCTCGCAGCGCTCCCAGGGCGGCGCCAGCCAGCTGTGGACGTACACCGTGCGCAGCTCGGCGTCCTCGATCAGCGTGATGCTGTGCGGCACGTCCGCCGGCACCCACAACGCGCGCGAGGGCGGCACGATGTAGCTGCCGTCCTGCGTGCTCAGCCGGATCACGCCGCGGGTCGAGAAGGTGAGTTGCGGCCAGGGGTGGACGTGCAGTTCGACGAAGGTGTCGGCCTGCAGGAAGTGCTCCTTGGCGCGCAGCGGGCGCACCGCGTCGGGCGCGTAGAGGTGCGGGGTGAGCGGCTCCACCGTGGTCGTCGGCGGAGGGTTCAGGGGCCGTGGTCGGGCGGTTTCGGTCTTGGTTTCAGCAACTGTCATGGTTTCGACAAATGTTGTCCATCTATCGGCATTCTGCCGCGTCTGCCCGGCCTACGATCGGAGCCCGCTCCCTTCGCACGCCGCCATGTCCCAAGCCTCCGCTTCCCCCTCGCCCGCCGACAACACACTGCGCACCGACGCGCAGCTCATCGGCCTGGTGGGCCTGGCCCACGCGATCAGCCACTTCAGCCAGCTGATCCTGGCGCCGCTGTTCCCCTGGCTGAAGGACGCGTTCAACGTCAGCTACACCGAGCTGGGCGCGGTGCTCACCGTGTTCTTCGTCGTCTCGTGCCTGGTGCAGGCGGCCTCGGGCTTCATCGTCGACAAGCTGGGCCCGCGGCCCGTGCTGTTCGTCGGGCTCGGCCTGCTCGGGCTGGCCGGTTTCGGCTATGCGATGGCGCAGAGCTACTGGATGCTGCTGGCCAGCGCGGTGGTCGGCGGCGTGGGCAACGGCGTGTTCCACCCGGTCGACTACACGCTCTTCAACCGCAAGGTCGCGCCGACGCGGCTGGGCCATGCCTACAGCGTGCACGGCATCACCGGCAGCCTGGGCTGGGCGCTGGCGCCGGCCTTCGTGGTGCCGATCGCGCTGGCGAGTTCGTGGCGCGTGGCGCTCGCCGCGGCCGGCGCGCTGGCGCTGGCCGTGCTGGTGGTGCTGTGGCTCTACCGCGGCGTGTTCGCGCTCGACGTGAAGGCGGTGCAGAAGGTCACCGGGCAGGACGCGCATCTGCCGACGGCGGGCCAGTTCGACTTCCTGCGCATCCCGGCGGTGTGGATGTGCTTCGGCTTCTTCTTTTTCTACGCGATGGTCATCAGCGTGGTGCAGACCTTCGCGCCGGCCGCGGCCGGCCATCTGCACGCCGTGCCGGTGGCGCTGATCGCGGTGTGCCTGACGGTCTACATGGTGGCGAGCGCGGCCGGCATGGTGGTCGGCGGCTTCCTCGCGTCGGACCCGTCGCGCTGCGAGCGCATCGTCGGGGCGGGCTTCGGCATTGCCGCGATGCTGGCGCTGTTCCTGGCGTTCGGCGACTTCGCGCCGGTGCTGGTGCCCGTGCTGTTCGGTGCGATGGGTTTCGCATCGGGCATCGCCGGCCCGTCGCGCGACCTGCTGGTGAAGAAGTCGACGCCGGCCAACGCCACGGGTCGCGTCTACGGCGTGGTCTACGCCGGGCTCGACATCGGGCAGGCGGTGGCGCCGCTGGTCTTCGGGCGCCTGATGGACAGCGGCCGCTACACGGCGGTGATCGTCGGGCTGGCGCTGGTCCAGGGCGTGCTGATCGCCAGCGCCTTCAATGTGCGCCGGGTGCGGCGCGAGGCGCTGGTGCCGGCCTCGGCCTGAGCGGCGCTTGGAGCCGCTTTCGCTCTACCTGCTGGTCGCACTCGGCGCGGCCGTGGCGGGCTTCGTGCAGGGCCTGTCGGGCTTTGCGTTCGGCCTGGTCGCGATGTCGATCTGGGCCTGGACGGTCGAGCCGAAGCTCGCCGCTGTGCTGGCCACCTTCGGCGCGCTGACCGGGCAGCTCATCGCCGCTTTCTCGCAGAAGCGCCGCTTCGACAAGCGCCTGCTGTTGCCCTTCGTCGTCGGCGGGCTGGTCGGCGTGCCGCTCGGCGTCTGGCTGCTGCCGCGGCTCGACGTGACCGTGTTCAAGGCCTGCCTGGGCGCACTGCTGGTGGTCTGGTGTCCGGCCATGCTGATGGCGCGCAACCTGCCGCGCGTCACGGCCGGCGGACGCATGGCCGATGCGGTGGCGGGCCTCGCCGGCGGCGTCTGCAGCGGCGTGGGCGGCTTCGCCGGCGCCATCCCGACGCTGTGGTGCACGCTGCGCCGCATGGACAAGGACGCGCAGCGCGCCGTCATTCAGAACTTCAACCTCGCCATGCTGACCGTCGCCTTCGCCCTGCACCTGGGCGCCGGCAACGTGGGCCTGGCCATGCTGCCGATGCTGGCCATCGTCGCCAGCTGCGTGCTGGTGCCGGTGCTGCTCGGTGCGCGGCTCTACGTCGGCATCAGCGACGCGGCCTTCCGCCAGATCGTGCTGGGCTTGCTGACGGTGTCGGGCGTGATGCTGCTGGCGTCCTCGCTGCCGGCGCTGCTGCAGCGCTGAGCGGGGCTGCCTCAGATCGCGCGCTGGTTCACTCGTGCCGAGAGCGCCTCGGCGCTTTCCTTGCGCTCGCTGTAGCGGTCGACCAGGTAGCCCGCACTGTCGCGCGTGAGCAGCGTGAACTTCACCAGCTCTTCCATCACGTCGACGACCCGGTCGTAGCAGGCCGAAGGCCGCATGCGGCCAGCCTCGTCGAACTCGAGAAAGGCCTTCGCCACCGACGACTGGTTGGGGATGGTGAGCATCCGCATCCACCGGCCGAGCACCCGCATCTGGTTGACGGCATTGAAGGACTGCGAGCCGCCGCTGACCTGCATCACGGCCAGCGTCTTGCCCTGCGTCGGCCGCACCGCGCCCAGGGCGAGCGGGATCCAGTCGATCTGCGACTTCAGGATGCCGGTCATGGCGCCGTGCCGCTCCGGCGAGGTCCACACCATGCCTTCGGACCAGGCGGCGAGCGTACGCAGCTCGGCCACCTTCGGGTGGCTGTCGGGCGCGTCGTCGGGCAGGGGCAGGCCGCGCGGGTCGAACACCCGCACCTCGGCGCCCAGTGCCTGCAGCAGCCGCGCCGCTTCCCAGCTGAGAAGGCGGCTGAAGGAGCGTTCGCGCACCGAGCCGTAGAGCATCAGGATGCGCGGCGCATGCGTTGCGCGAGCCGGGGGCCAGAGCCGCGCGATGTCGGTCGGCGCGAAGAGGGCGGCGTCAAGTGCCGGCAGGGTCAGGTCGTCAGTCCACACGGCGGCCGTCCTCGCCGACCACCGGCTGGCCGTCCTCCTTGCGGAAGGCCGCCTGCTGTGGCGAGGGCAGGATGTCGAGCACCGTCTCCGAGGGGCGGCACAGCCGGGTGCCCAGCCGCGTGACCACCACCGGACGGTTCATCAGGATCGGGTGCTGCACCATGAAGTCGAGCAGTTGCTCGTCGCTCCAGGTGGTGTCGTCCAGCTTCAGCTCGTCGTAGGGCGTGCCCTTCTGCCGCAGCAGGCTGCGCACGCCGGTGCCCATGGCGGCGACGAGCGAGCGCAGGCGTTCTTTGCCGGGCGGCTGCTTCAGGTACTCGATGACTTCGGGCTCGACGCCGCTGTTGCGGATGAGCGCCAGCACGTTGCGTGACGTGCCGCAGGCCGGGTTGTGGAAGATGGTGATGGCGGGGCGTGTGGATGGCATGGATACAATTATCCAACTAATATTGAATGATGGAAGCTCACGACGCCGTCAAATCCCTCGCTGCCCTTGCGCAACCGGTGCGCCTGCAGGTCTTTCGCGCCCTGGTGGTCGCCGGGCCCGAGGGCATGACGCCCGGGGCGCTGATCGGCGCCATCGCGGTGCCTGGCACGAGCCTGTCGTTCCATCTCAAGGAGCTGCTGCATTCCGGCATGGTCACGCAGGAGCGCAGCGGGCGTCATCTCATCTACCGCGCAGCCTTCGGCCGGATGAGCGCGTTGATCGGGTACCTCACCGAGAACTGTTGCGAGGGGGAGCCCTGCGCGGCCAGCACCGCGGTGGCGTCCGGGCGCTGAGCAAAGCCCACCCCGGATGCGCCTGCGGCTCCTCCCCCTCGAGGGCTACGGATAACCGCTCAGGCGGCCAGCAGCGCCTCGACCTGGCGCAGGCCTTCGATGGTCCTGATGCAGGCGTCGGCCGCTTCGGTGCCCTTCACCGCGAAGTGCGCGTGGAAGTACTTGCGGTGCTCGACATGCTCGTGGAAGTGGTGCGGCGTTAGCACGGCCGAAAGGATCGGCACGTTGGTCTCGAGCTGCAGCGACATCAGCGTGCCCACCACCGTGTGGGCGACGAACTCGTGGCGGTAGATGCCGCCATCGACCACCAGCGCGCAGCCGACGATGGCGGCGTAGCGGCCCGACAGCGCCAGGCGCTTGGCATGCAGCGGGATCTCGAAGGCACCGGGCACGGCGATCACGTCGATGCGGTCGCGCGCGAAGCCCTGGCGTTCCATTTCCGCAAGGAAGGCATGGCGTGCCTGGTGGACGATGTCGGCATGCCACTGCGCCTCGATGAAGGCGACGCGCTGCGGCTCGGAGGCCGAGATGGCCGAAAGGGGAAGGTCGTTGATCTGACTCATGGCGTGCCTTTGAAAGCAGGTTTCCTGAATCAGGGCGCACGCAACCATGCGTCCAGTCGCACGAAACCGCGCGGCCGGGCTCACGATGACGCGCTCTCTTTCATCCGGACTGTGACCGTCGGCTTCGGAATCGCACCGAAATCTGCTGACCCTGCTGCACGTGACGCACCGCAGGCGCTCGCGGGCTTGTGCGAACGAGTCGCCATCACCGCCGGTGGGGAGTTTCACCCCGCCCTGAGAACGCATGCCCGGGCTTGCACCGGGGCGGTGTGGATTCTAGGCACGGCGCGAAATGGACGCTGTCGCCCCTGCGGCAAAACCCTTGGGCGCCGCGAGGTGGCTGCTCAGCGCCCTGCAAGAAAGTGCGTCATGCGCTGCATTTCGTCGTCGAGCGCCGCGCGGAACGCCGCACCCGTCGGTTTCTTGCCGGCGTAGCCGAAGCTCGGCTGCAGCGATCCCGCGCGTGCGGACACGTTGGCCCAGCCGATCACGCACTCGTGCTGCAGCATCGGCAACGCGTAGTAGCCGAACTGCCGCTTCGGTTCGGGCGTGTAGGCCTCGAACTTGTAGGCCCAGCCCCAGAGCAGCTCGAAGCGTCGGCGGTCCCACACCACCGGGTCGAAGGGCGCGAGCAGGCGCACTGCATCGTCCGGTGCGTGGCGGCGCGAGCGCGGGTTTTCGTCCGTGGGCCAGTACCAGGTCGTGCCATCGATGCGGCAACTGCCGAGCACCTCGCGGGCTTCGCGCAATGCGGCCTGGGTTTGCGTCGCCAGATGAGGGGCGCCGTAGTTGAGCAGGCGCACGAGATAGGTCAGGCTGCTTGCGGGCAGCGGCGCGTACTTGCGCACGATCAGTTCGAGCAGCGCCGCGGCACGCAGGGCGCGGCCGGTCGGGCTGTCGTCGATCGGCGGCGAGTGGTTCACCGCCGCGTAGATCCGCGTGCCGCTGTCGCGCCGCACCACGCGCAGCATGCCGCGGTAGTGCATGCCGTCGAGCAGGTGCGTGCTGGCATTGCTGGAGCCGCCCCAGTAGTTGGTCATGCGGCCATGCGCGAAGTGTGATTCAACCTCTCGCGGATGCACTTCGCCGCGCTCGCACACAAAGGCCAGGACGTCGGCGGCCTTGCGACGCGTGGCCGCATCCCACGGCTTCTTCTTCGGTTCGCGCGGATGCATGAGTGCGAGGTGCTCGCGCGGCAGGAAGCCGTAGTTGACCAGGCAGTCCTCCTCGATGTCGAGCCTGGCGTAGCGGCGCTCGAGGTCACCCGCGCGATAGTCCTTCACGCGATGCCGCAGCGTCAGGTCTTGCGCACGCGCCGGGGCGCGGATCGGATCGGCCTGCACGAAGCCGAGCTGCCGGATGGCGCGCGGCAGCGTCGTGGGCTTGAAGAGGGTGCGGGCGACGGCGTAGCGGCGCAGGTCGTCGAGGGTGGGGTCGGCCATATGCCGATTGCAGCACAGCCAAACCCGGCCCGCTCTGGGCGTTCAGACCGCGGTCTTGTGCCTCTCGATGCAGACGTCCAGGGTTTCCTCGCCAGGGCGCTGCCACCAGTCCAGCATCGAGAAGATCTCCACTTCGCTGAAGCCGTCGAAGCCCGCGGCCTCGACCCAGCCGCGGATCTTCTTCAGCTCGACCACGCCGTCGCCCATCATCCCGCGGTCGGAGAGCAGGTCGCGGGTCGGCGTGAGCCAGTCGCACACGTGGTAGGCCAGCAGGCGCTCCTTTCCGGCACGCGCGATCTGCTGCTGCAGCTTCGGGTCCCACCACACGTGGTAGATGTCGAGCGCCACGCCGAGCATTCCGCTTTTCTGTGGGTCGAGCTCGTCGCAGACGTCGAGCGCATGTTCGAGCGTGTTGATGCAGGCGCGGTCGGCCGCCTGCATCGGATGCAGCGGCTCGATGGCCAGCGGCATGCCGACCTCGCGGGCGTAGTCGAGCGACGCGGCGATGCCGTCGCGCACCTCGCTGCGCGCGCGGGCGATGTCGGTGTAGGCGGCCTTGCCATCGAGCGCGCCGGGCAGGGCGCCGACGACCAGCACCAGGCAGGGCGCGTTCAGCGTCTTCGCCTCGTCGATGGCGCGGCGGTTGTCGTCGAGCGCGGCCTTCAGGCCGGCCGCGTCGGGCGCCGGGAAGAAGCCACCACGGCAGTAGCCCGACAGGCCGATGCCGTGCGCCTTCAGCTGCGCGGCGACCTTGTCGAGGCCGACGGCGGCGACCTGGTCGCGCCACGGGCTGATGGCGCGGATGCTGCGTTCGGCGCACTGGTCGATGATGCGGTCGAGCGGGACCTCGGCGCCGCGCTGCTTGCGCACCGTGGCGGTGTTGATGGAAAGCCAGTCGTGGTTCTGCGAGAAGTCGCGCATCGGAATCTCAGTGGGTGTCGGTGACGTTGGGGGATGTCCGCTCTCGGCGCAGCTGGCGCAGGATGGCGGCGTTGTCGAGCTCGCCATCGCCCGCGGCGACGGCGGCGCGCATCAGCGCGGCGTGGGTCTCGGACAGCGGCAGGCGCTGCCCCGTGCGTTGGCCGTGGGCGAGCATCAGGTCGACATCCTTGAGGTGCTGGCGGATGCGCGACTGCGGCGCAAAGTCTTCGCTCACCATCATCGCGCCCTTGGCCAGCGCGGCGTCGGAGCGCGCCGGCGTGGCCAGCACGAGTTCGAGGAAGCGCGCCGGTGCGATGCCCATCGATTCGGCCAGCACCATGCCTTCGGCCAGGGCCGCGCGGTTGAGGCCCAGCACCAGGTTGGTCGCCAGCTTGGCGCGCGCGCCGGCCCCGGCGCCGCCGACATGGATGCGCTTGGACGACAGCGCCGACAGCCAGGGTGCCAGCGCCTCGATCGCTTCGGTGTCGCCGCCCAGCAGCAGCGTGGCCTCGCCGGCGGCGATCTGGCGGCTCGAGCCCGACAGCGGTGCTTCGATGAGGTCGATGTGGTGTGCGCTCAGCCGCTGGCCCAGCGCTTCGAGCGCCTCGGGGATGCCGGTCGAGCAGTCGATGACCGCGCGCACCGCGCCGCCTGCGATGAGGCCCTCCGGGCCTTCGATGGCTTCGATGGCACCGGTGGTGTCGAACACGGCGAGCACGATGACTTGGCAGACGGCGCCGAGTTCTCGGGGCGATGCGGCGACGCGCAATCCTTGCGATTGCAGCGCATCGCGCGCCTCGGCCCGGATGTCGAAACCGACGACCTCGAAGCCCGCCTGCGTCAGGCGCTGTGCCAGTGCGGTGCCGACCAGGCCGAGACCGACGAGGCCGACCGGCAGCGATCGATCGAACGCTGGGCGAGGCAAAGACGGCGAGGTCACAGCGACGCCCCACCGCAGATCTGGATCTCCTGCCCCGTGATCGCCGCCGCATCGGGCGACAGCAGGTACGCCACCAGGGCAGCAATCTCCTGCGGCTGGATCAGCCGGCCCATCGGCGGCACGCGCGGCGCCGCCGACTGGCGCGCCGGGTCGTCGAGCATCGCGGTTGCAGTCGCTGCGGGCGAGACGACGTTCACCGTCACGCCGTGGGCGACCGCCTCCGCAGCCCAACTGCGCGCCAGCGCCACGAGCGCAGCTTTTGTCGCCGCGTACTGGCTGCGTCCGGCCATACCACGCGCGACGCGGCTGCCGACCATCACGACACGGCCATGGCCCGCCTGCTGCATGCGTGGCACGAGCACACCTGCGATGCGCGTCAACGCATCGACATGCAGCTGCCACATCAGCTGGCCCTCGTCGGCGTCGAGCGCGCCAAGCGGCCCCACGCGCAGCACGCCGGCGGCATGCACCAAAGCATCGACGGCGCCGTCGTTCAGCGCGACGCGGCTCGCCTGCTCGGTGGCCGCACCGTTGCGCAGGTCGACCGCGACCGCGTTGAAGGCGGCGTGATCGAGCGCGGCCGGCGCCATATCGAAACCGGTGACCTGCCAGCCATCGTCCAGCAGCCGCCGGGCGATGGCGAAGCCGATGCCCGAACTGCTGCCGGTGACGACAGCGTGCCGCCGTTCACTCGACACGGATGTTGCCTTCCGTGATGATCTTCTGCGACGCGGCCATGTCGTCGCGTTGGAACTTCGCGAAGTCGTCGACCGAGCCTGGCGTCAGCAGCAGGCCCTGTGGCGTGAGCTTCTCGCGCATGTCGGCGCTGGCCAGCGCCTTGTTCACCTCGGCGTTCAGGCGCTGCGTGATGTCGCCTGGCAGCTTGGCCGGGCCCCACAGGCCGTACCAGCTGTAGAACTCGTAGCCGTCGATCGTCTCGCCCACCGTGGGCACGTCGGGCAGGCTGGCCGCGCGCGCCTTCGAGGTCACGGCGATCACGCGCAGCATGCCGCTCTTGTGGTACTGCAGCGAGCCGAGGATCGGGTCGATGAAGCCGTCGATCTGTCCGCCGATCAGGTCCTGGAACGCGGGCGCCGTGCCCTTGTACGGAACGATCAGGTAGTCGAGCTTGCCGGCGCGCTTGAGCATCTCGGTCGACAGGTGGCCGGCCGAGCCGATCGATCCGACCGCGAAGGTCATCTTGCCGGGGTTCGCCTTGGCGTAAGCGACCAGCGACTTCACGTCGGTGATCGGCAGGTTCTTGTTGATGGCCACCGACAGCGGCGCCTTGGCGACCAGCGCCACCGGCGTGAAGTTGGCGACCACGCTGTAGGGCACCGACTTCATCGTCATCGGCGCCGTCGTGAAGGTCGAGGCGTTGAACAGCAGCGTGTAGCCGTCGGCCGGTGCCTTGGCCACATTGTCGGCGCCGATGGTGCCGTTGCCGCCGGGTCGGTTCTCGACGATGAAGGTCTGGCCGGTCTGCTCGCCCAGCTTCTGCGCCAGCAGACGGCCCACCGTGTCGAGCGTGCCACCGGGCGGGAAGGGAATGACGACGCGCACCGGTTGCTTGGCCGGCCAGGCCTGCGCGGACGCGACCCCGGCGACGGCGGCCAGCACCAGCGGCACGATGGCCTTCAGCAGGAATCTCTTCTTCATGGTCTTGTCTCCGGTTGTTGTTGTCTGAAGTGGCGGTTCGTTCAGGCTTCGACGCCGTGCAGCGCCAGCAGCGTCCTCATGCGCTGCACCGCCAGCTCCGGCTTCTCCAGCACGCTGGCCGCATCCGCCAGGCGGAACAGTTCCGCGAAATGCTGCAGCGAACGCGTGCTCTGCTGGCCGCCCACCATCGTGAAATGCTTCTGGTGGCCGTTGAGCCAGGCCATGAACACGACGCCGGTCTTGTAGAAGCGCGTGGGCGCCGCGAAGATGTGGCGCGACAGCGGCACCGTCGGGCCGAGGATGGCGTGGAACTTCTCGACGTTGCCCTGCGCGAGCTCGCCGAGCGCCGAACTCGCGGCCGGCGCAATGGCGTCGAAGATGCCCAGCAGCGCATCGCTCTGGCCATGCATCGGCTCGGCGCCGAAGCCGTCGCCCGCGATCAGCTCCGCGTAGTTGAAGTCGTCGCCGGTGTACATGCGCACGCCGGAAGGCAGGCGCCGGCGCATCGCGATCTCCTTGTCCTTGTCGAGCAGCGAGATCTTGATGCCGTCGACCTTGTCCGGGTGCGCCGCGATGATGCCCACGGCTGTGTCCATGGCGGCATCGACGTTCGACGTGCCCCAGTAGCCCGCGAGCGCCGGGTCGAACATCTCGCCGAGCCAGTGCAGCACCACGGGCTGCTTGGCCTGCGACAGGATGCGGTCGTACACGCGCTCGTAGTCGGCCGGGCTCTTCGCGACCCGAGCCAGCGCGCGGCTCGCCATCACGATCAGCTTGCCGCCGAGCTTCTCGATGGCGGCCATCTGCTCCTCGTAGCCGCGGATCACGTCGTCGACGCTCTTCACGTCGTCGAGGTTCAGGTGATCGGTGCCGCAGCCCGAGGCGACCAGCGCGCCGCTTCCATCACGAGAAAAATCCTTCGCGGCGTCGAGCGAGCGGCGGATCAGTTCCAGGGAGGTCGGCCAGTCCAGGCCCATGCCGCGCTGCGCGGTGTCCATCGCCTCGGCCACGCCCAGGCCGAGCGACCAGAGGTGCTGGCGGTAGGCGATGGTGGTGTCCCAGTCGACGGCGGCCTGCAGCCACGGGTCGACCACGGCGAGCGGGTCGGCCACGACGTGCGCGGCCGAGTAGGCGATGCGGTTGAACTGGACGCCGGCGGGCGGTTTCACCGGCACGCTGCCGCGCAGCGTGTACGGTGCGAGAGAGCCGCTCGCGGTCGGCAGGGTGAGGGTGAGTGCCATGGCGTCGCTCCTCAGACCTTCAGCGCGGGCACGTCGACCCAGCGGCGGTCCTTCCACGATTCGAGTGCGGCCTCGACCAGCTGCACGCCCTTGGCGCCTTCGGGCAGCGTCCACTTGTACGGCTCGTTCTCCACCACGTGCCGGATGAAATGCTCCCACTGGATCTTGAAGCCGTTGTCGTAGACCTGCGAATCCGGAATCTCCTGCCACTGGTCGAAGAAGTTCATCGTCTGCTTCTCGTCGGGGTTCCACACCGGGCGCGGCGTGGCCACGCGCGACTGCGCACGGCACGACGAAAGTCCGGCCACGGCCGAGCCGTCGGTGCCGTCGACGTGGAAGGTGACGAGGTCGTCGCGCCGAACGCGCGTGACCCAGCTCATGTTGATCTGCGCGATCACCGGCTCGCCGTTGTGGCCGGTGAGTTCGCAGGTGGCGTAGGCGGCATCGTCGGCGGTCGCTTCGTAGGGCTGGTCGTTCTCGTCCCAGCGCTTGGGAATGTGCGTCGCACCGATGCAGCTCACCGATTTCACTTCGCCGAACAGGTTGTCCAGCACGTAGCGCCAGTGGCACATCATGTCCAGGATCATCCCGCCGCCGTCTTCCTTGCGGTAGTTCCACGAGGGACGCTGGATGGGTTGCAGGTCGCCCTCGAACACCCAGTAGCCGAACTCCAGGCGCACGCTCAGCATGCGGCCGAAGAAGCCGGCGCGGCGCAGCATGTCGAGCTTGCGCAGACCGGGAAGGAAGAGCTTGTCCTGCACGGCGCCGTGCTTGAGGCCCGAGCCTTCGGCGAGGCGCGCGATCTCGACCGCTTCGTTGAGGTTGGTCGCGATCGGCTTCTCGCAGTACACGTGCTTGCCGGCGCGGATCGCCTTCGCCAGCAGGGTGGGGCGCATCTGCGTGGTGCCGGCGTCGAAGAAGATCGTGTCGTCCGGGTTCTCGAGCGCCTTGTCGAGGTCGGTGCCCCAGCGTGCGATGCCGTGCTTCTTGGCCAGTGCTTCCATCTTCTCGGCGTTGCGGCCGATGAGGATCGGGTCGGGCATGACCTTGTCGCCGTTGGAGAGCGTCACGCCGCCTTGCGCGCGGATGGCGCAGATGGAGCGGATCAGATGCTGGTTCATGCCCATGCGCCCGGTGACGCCGTGCATGATGAGTCCGAGTCGTTGTGTAGCCATGGTTTCTCTGCTTGCTGCGGTTGGAATGGGGTGGAGGTTTATTGCGGCGACAGGCCGGCGGCCTTCACCAGCTTGGCGTTGCTGCCGATCTCTTCCTTGATGTAGGCGTCGAACTGCGCGGGCTGCAGCGTCCAGGCATCGGCGCCGAGCTTCAGGAAGCGCTCCTTGACCTCGGGCGTTGCGAGTGCCTTCACGACCTCGTCGTGCAGGCGTGTGACGATGTCGCGCGGCGTCTTGGCCGGCGCCATCATTCCGATCCAGAAGTTGAATTCCGAACCGGGCACGCCGGCTTCGGCCGTGGTCGGCACGTCGGGCAGCGCGGCCGCGCGCTTGGGCGAACCGACGGCCAGCGCCAAGAGGTGGCCCTCCTTGATCTGGCCGATGACCGGCGCGATGGGCGAGAAGTAGTAGTCGACGCGGCCCGACAGTACCTCGGTCACCGCATCGGCCGAGCCCTTGAACGGGATGTTGGTCGCATCGATGGCCGCGGCCATCTTGAACTTCTCGGCGTTCAGGTGCGTCGCGCTGCCTTGGCCGGCGGAGGCGAAGTTGATGGTGCCGGGCTTGGCCTTGGCGGCCGCCACCAGATCCTTCAATGTCTTGATGTTCTTCGACGGCGAAATGACCAGCGCGTTCGGCAGCGTGGAGATCGGCGTGATGCCGGTGAAGTCGGCCACGGTGTCGAAGGGCAGCTTGGCGAAGGTCGACGGGCTCACCGTGTGCGACGACGAGTGGATCATGATCGTGTAGCCGTCCGGCGCGGCCGTGGCCACGGCCTGCTGCCCGATCGTGCCGCTGGCGCCGCCGCGGTTGTCCACCACCAGCGTCTGACCCATGCTCTGGCCCATCTTGTCGGTGATGGCGCGGGCAATGATGTCCGTGGTGCTGCCGGCGGCGAAGGGCACGATCACGCGGATCGGCTTGTTGGGATAGGCGTTCTGCGCGACGGCGCCTGGGGTGGTCAATGCGGCGATGCACGCCATCGAGGCGGCCGTGGCGATGCGGGCGAAAGTGGTCATGAAAGTCTCCGTTGATTTCTTGGGCGCACCCGCGCGGGCGCCGGTGAACTTGTTAATTCACCAATTGGTGAATTGAGGATGATTTTCGGCCGATGGCCATCGACGGTCAATTGCCGTGCGGAAGGTCGGGGTCAGGGATTACCCGGGCACGCAGACCCGCGTCGGGTGGGGTTCAGTAGGCCGTGCCCATGGCATCCCAGCGGATGCCGGCACCGCGCTCGCCGGTGGCGAAGCCGGTCGTACCAAGCGACGACAGGTCGATCTGTCCGCCGACGATGCGCAGGCGCACCGCGCCGTGGCTCTCGGCGTACAGCGCGGGGTGCCGCACCGCGAAGGCACGCTGCTCGTCGATGGGCCATGCGGCCATGCCGTCGACGTAGTGGTGGCCGTTGCGCTCGACGTGCTCGAGGCCCAGCCAGCCGACGAGCGCCAGGTCCTGCTGCAGCCCGACGCCGGCCTGCATCGTGAGGTCTTCGCCGGAAAGAAACAGCGCCTGGCCCTGTGCGCGGGACTGTGCGCAGCGCGCCGCATTCACGATCGACTTGTAGAAGCCCTTGCAGCTCTTGCTCGACACGCCGGTGTAGCCGAGCGCGCGGGCCTGCAGGAAGCTGTCGAGCGTGGCGTCGGATTCATCCACCAGCAACGGGATGCGTGCTGCGGCCGTGCGCACGTCGTGTTCGAGTGCGTGCGCGCGCTGGATGGGCTGTTCGATAAAGGCCGTCTTCGCGGCCATCGTCTTCAGCTGCGGCGCGGCGAGGAAGGCGTCGAGAAACTGCGAGAAAGCCTCGACGTCTGCGTACTGCTCGTTGCCGTCGAGCGTGACCAATGCAGCCTGCGTGTCGATCACCTCGGCGATGCGCGTCAGGCGGTCGAGGTCGGCGTGCGTGTCGCCCGACAGCTTGAGCTTGAAGTGGCGGTGGCCGTAGCGTGCGATGGCGGCTTCGAGCGACGCGGGCAAGCCGTCGTGGGGTGCAGCATCGCCGAGGTCCGCATCGCGGATGGCATCGGCCAGGCCGACGGTGTGTCGCGCCGCGATCGATGGGCGTCCGCGCGGCTGCGCCAGGAAGCCGTCGAGGTCGAAATCGTGCAGGTCGGGTGCCAGGCCGTGGCGTGCCAGGTCGATGCCGGCGAGGTTGCGGGCCATCGCCTCGCCGAAGCTGCAGCCCCGATGCAGGCACACGGCGTCGAGCACGGCGCGGTCGATCAGCGCGGGGCCGTAGCTGGCCACCAGGGGCCCCAGGCCCTGGCGAGAGCCCGTCGCCAGCACGTCCTCGTAGTGCTCGGCGAAATGGTCCCATGCGCACTGCGCCGCACCGGTCGTCGTGTAGGCCTCGCGTGCGTTGCGCAGCGCCTGGCGCAGCTGCTCGAAGTTCTGCGCGTTCGACAGTGCCGGGTTCTTGTCGAACCACTTGGGGATCATCATCTCCGCCGCGCAGCCTTCGCTGGTGCGGCCATCCTCGAAGCGGATGCGGGCGCGCACGTACACCTGCGGACAGGCGGTGACCGTCACGGCGCCGAAGCGGAAGGGGAGCCGCAGCCGGACCTCGCGTTCGGTGAAGCGGATGTCGTCGACGTGGAAGCGGGGCGCCGCAGGGGCCATGTGCAATCTCCAGCGCGCATCCGACGCACGCGGCTCAGTGGTCGAGGATGCCTTGCGAGAAGAAATGCGCGCGGATCGTTCGGGCGTAGTCGCCGAAGGCGGCCGAGCCCATGATGTCCAGCGGGCGCTCGGGTGGCAGGTCGATGTCGTAGACGGCGGCGATGGTGCCCGGCCGCTCGCTCATCACGATGACGCGGTCCGACAGGTACACCGCCTCGGGAATGCTGTGCGTGATGAGCATCACCGTCTTGCCCGACGCCGCCCAGATGCGGCGCAGCTCGAGGTTCATCTTCTCGCGCGTCATCGCGTCGAGCGCGCCGAAGGGCTCGTCCATCAGCAGCACGGTCGGGTCGTGCAGCAGGGCGCGACAGATCGATGCGCGCTGCTGCATGCCGCCGGACAGTTGCCACGGGTACTTGCCCTCGAAGCCTTTCAGGCCAGCCATCGCGATCAGCTCGGCGGCGCGTGCGCGCGCCGCAGCCATCGGCAGGCGGCGAATCTCGGCCTGCAGCAGGATGTTGTCGAGCACGCTGCGCCAGGCCAGCAGCACCGCGCTCTGGAACACGATGCCCACGTCCTTCTGTGCGCCCTGGATCGGCTTGCCCGACAGCGTGAGTGCGCCGGCGGTGATCGGCAGCAGGCCCGCCACCATCTTCAGCAAGGTGCTCTTGCCACAGCCCGACGGACCGACGATCGAGACGAACTCGCCCCGGTGGATGGCGAAGTGGAGCGGCTTCAGCGACTCGACCGGGCCGTCCTTGGTCTGGTAGACCTTGGTGACCCCGCGGGCTTCGATCAGGACATCGGACATGGACGAGGAGGGGTCAGTTCGCGGGTAGGAAGTCGAGGGTCACGTAGTCCTCGGGCTTGCCGCGCGTGGCCGCGTCCATGCCGCCGTACTGCACCAGCAGGTCGAGCGAGTCGTTCACGTTCTTCATGCTCACGCGGAAGGGGCGCTGGTTCGCCGTTTCCTTGGTGTGATAGAGCGCGACGCTCTGCTTCATGCCGACGATGAGCGTGTCGCGCACGCCGGCCTTGGGGTTGGCCTTGAGCATCGCATCGACGGCGGCTTCAGGGCTCTTCTCGGCGGCTTCCGCGGCCTTGGTCGACGCGCGCATGAAGCGCTTCACCAGGTCAGCGTTCTCGGTCAGCAGGTTCTTGTTGGCGATGATCCCCGAACTGATCTGGTTCACGCCCGAGTCGGCGAAGCGGATCGGCGTGACCGGCTTGCCGGTGGCGTCCTGCAGCTTGATGGCCTGGTCCATCACGTAGCCCAGCAGCAGGTCGGCCTGGCCGTTCATCACGGCGTTGAGCTTGGTCTGCCCGTCGCCCGAGACGATCTTCACCTGGTCGGGCTTGATGTCGTTGACCTTGAGGAAGAGCGGCCACATCTGCGACATCGAGTCGCCCGGCGTGGTCGCCACCGTCTTGCCGATGATGTCCTTCGGCGTCTTGATGTTCTTCTCGGTGAAACCCATCACCGACATCGGGCTCACCTGGAACAGCACGCCGGTCGACTTGAGCGGTGCGCCCTTGGCGGCGGCCTTGATCATGGTCGTGACGTCGATGTAGCCGAAGGTCGCCGACTTCGCGGCCACGGCCTGCGCCGTGACGGCCGAACCGCGGCCTTCCTGGATGTCGAGGTCGATGCCCTCTTCGGCATAGAAGCCGCGCTCCTTGCCGAGGAAGAAAGGCGCGTGCTCGCTGTAGAGGTACCAGTTGAGCATCAGCGTGACGTTCTCGGGCGCCTTGGTCTGCGCGTGGGCGGGCGTCGCTGCCAGGAGCGCCGCGGTGGCAGCGGCGGCGATCAGTGTGGGGAGCAGTCTCTTCATGGTGTGGTCTCCAGTTGTCTCTGTGTGCAGGAATGAAGAAGGGCGGGACTCACTGCAGCTGGCGCTGCGAGGCGTGCCAGGGAATCATCAGCCGCTCGGCCAGGTCGACGGCGACGAACAGGACCACGCCGATGCTCGACAGCACCACCAGCGCGGCGAACATCAGCGGCAGGTCGAAGTTGCCGTTGGCCACCTGCAGCACGTAACCGATGCCCGAGTTGGAGCCGACGAATTCGCCGACCACCGCGCCGACGACGGCCAGGGTGACCGACACCTTCAGGCCGCTGAAGATCGCCGGCAGTGCCTGCGGCAGGCTGATCTTGAAGAAGGTCTGCAGGCGGCTCGCGCCCATCGAGCGGGCCAGGTCGAGCATGTCGGGCTCGACCGACTTGAAGCCCATCACGGTCGACACCACCACCGGGAAGAAGCCCAGCAGGAAGGCCGAGATCACCTTCGGGAAGATGCCGAAGCCGAACCACACGACGAACAGCGGCGCGATGGCGACTTTGGGGATGCTCTGCGAGAACACCAGCAGCGGATAGACGTACGACTCGACAAGCCGCGAGTACGCGATGACCATGGCCATCGGGATGCCGATGACGATCGTGAGCCCGAAGCCACCGAGTGTGGCGAGCGTGGTCTTCCAGCTCTCGCTCAGCAGGCGCGGCCATTCGGCGATGAGCTGCTTCACGACCTCGAGTGGCGGCGGGATCAGGTAGGCCGGGATCCTGAAGAGACGGATGGCCAGGTCCCAGAGCACCAGGAGCACGACGATGAGAAAGAACGGGCGCAGGGCCGGTTGCAGAAGAAGCCTGCGAAGCATCGAGCGTGGTCTCCGGGGACGCGCATCACATCGACGACGCGTTTAAATCACCAAGCGGTGAATTGTTGGAGCGCGGTCGATGCGGTGTCAACGACACCTAGGGAAAGCACGGGTCAGCGCAGCACGTAGCCGAGCACCATCTCCGTCATGTGCGACAGGCGTTGGGCCAGTGCCTTCGGCGCCTTCAGGTCGCGGCCGAAGATGGCGGACAGCGTGGCATTGTTGGAAAGATAGAAGTAGCAGATCGACGCGATCGAGATGTAGAGCTGGATCGGGTCGACACCGTCGCGGAACAGGCCTTGCTGCCGGCCGCGGTCGAGCACGTCGGCCAGCAACTGCACCAGCGGCGAGTTCATTTCCTGGATGCGCGCGGACTGCTTCAGGTGCACCGCCTGGTGCAGGTTCTCGCTGTTGAGCAGTGTGATGAACTCCGGATGCTCGAGGTAGTAGCGCCAGGTGAAGGACACCAGCTGCCGCACCGCTTCGACCGGGTCCATGGCATCGAGGTGCAGCGCCTGCTCGGCCGCGCGGATGTCGGCGTAGGTGCGCTCGAGCACCGCGAGGAAGAGGTCGTCCTTGTTGCCGAAGTAGTAGTAGATGAGCCGCTTGTTGACGCCGGCCTGCTCGGCGATGCGGTCGACGCGCGCGCCGGCGAGGCCGAACTGCGAGAACTCATCGAGCGCCGCAGTCAAGATGGTCAGCTGGGACTTGTCGGCGTCGCGCAGGCGCGGGGGCGAAGAGGAAGAGGCCATCGTTCGGGTTCAGACTAACCGGGGAGGGAATTATGGTGGCTGCCTCCGTCGCATCGACGATGCGGAACGCAGAAGCAGCGGACGAAAAAAAAGCCGGCGGTTGCCGGCTTTTTCGATGCAGCGCACGAGGCGCCGCGGGGGCTCACTTGACGTGCTTGCCGATCAGGGCGGCGAGCTCGAACATCGAGACCTGGGCCTTGCCGAAGATTTCCTTCAGCTTGGCGTCGGCGTTGATGTTGCGCTTGTTGGCCTTGTCTTGCAGGTTGTTCTTCTTGATGTAGTCCCACAGCTTGCTGACCACAGCGGTGCGCGGCAGCGGCGTGGAGCCGACGACGGCGGCGAGTGCCGGGCTGGGGGTCAGGGCCTTCATGAACGCTGCGTTGGGCGTGCGCTTCTTGGCGGGTGCAGCCTTCTTCGCAGGTGCCTTCTTGGCCGGAGCGGCCTTCTTGGCGGGCGCAGCCTTCTTGGCCGGAGCAGCCTTCTTCGCAGGTGCTGCCGCCTTCTTGGCCGGTGCAGCCTTCTTTGCGGGAGCCTTTTTGGCCGGAGCCTTCTTTGCAGTTGCCATGGTTGATTTCCTTTTTTGGTTGGACATTTCACCAATGAAAAGCTGCGTCTCCACTGGCAGAGCGCATGCTAAAGGAGAAAAAACGCGTTTCCAAGGGAAAACGGGACTTTTTCATTGGGGGCTGTTGTTTTTTCAGAGGGGAAAGCGGTGCTTTCATCACTCTGGGCGCACGCGTTGCGCGCTCAGTGCGCCATCGGCGTCGATGTGCGTGATGGCCAGGTGGCGAGAACGACGCCCGCCAGGGCCATCGCGAAGGCACCGATCTGCGGCGCGCTGAGTGTTTCTCCGAGCACCACGACGCCGACGACGGCCGCGCTCACGGGCAGCATCACGGTGAACACGCCGGCCTGCGCGGCAGGCACGCGTTGCAAGCCGGTCATCCAGAGCCACACCGTCCAGATGCTCGCGGCCAACGCGTACACGACGAGCAGCGCCCAGAGGCCTGCGCTGACGGCGCCGAAATCGAAACGCAGCGCGAACCAGATGCCCAAGGGCGTCGACAGCACGAAGCCCCAGAGGTTGATGAGCGACGAGATGCGCTTGGGGCCGAGTCGTCCGGTCAGCGACTTGCCGATGACGGCGTACGACGCTTCGCACAGCACCGCGCAGAACACCAGCACGTTGCCAAGCCACGGCATCGACGCGCGCGGCGCCGCGCTGTCGACGGGCGCATGCGCAGGCGTCAGTGCCAGCAAGCCGATGCCGATGGCCGCGCAACCGATGGCCATGCCGATGCGCCAGCCGATGCGCTCACGCAGGAAGAGCCAGCTTGCGACCGCGACCACGGCAGGGATCGACGCCATGATCACGCCGGCCGACACCGCGCTCGTCAGGCTCACGCCGAAGAGCATGCAGATCGAGAACATGAAGTTGCCGAGGAAGGATTCGAGGAAGACGAGTCTGCGCGTGCGCCGCGTCATCGGCGCTTCGTCGGCTGGCCGGCGCAGCCAGTGCGGCATGGCCAGCGCGGCGATGCCGAAGCGCAACCACGCGAGCAACAGCACGGGAAAGGCAGCGACCAGCGGCTTGGAGAGCGCCACGTACGCGCCCACCAAAGACATGCTCAGGGCAAGACAGCCATAGGCGACGAGGCGGCGTGGATCGTTGGCGGCAGGGCTCACTAGACTGGCGATCGATGCTGGAGATTGGATTTCGATGATGCCCCAACCCGAAGAGGCGACTCGCCATGTGTTCGTCTACGGCACCTTGCGCCGCGGGGAGCGCAACGACATCGCACGCTACCGTCCGCTGCCGCTGTTCGTCGGCCCGGCGGCGATCGACGGCTGTCTGTACGACCTCGGGGCCTACCCCGGGCTCGTTTTGGGCGAGGGCGGCCAGGTGGTGGGCGAGGTCTACCGCATCACCGCTGCGGTGGAGGCCGCGCTCGACATTCTCGAGGAAGTGAAAGCCGACGGATCGGGCGAATACCGCAAGCGGGAGGTGCCGGTCGTGATGGCCGGTCAGTCGTTGAACTGCCTGGTCTACGAGATCCATCCGGAGCGCCTGTCCGGCCGGCCCGTGATCCCTGGCGGTGATTGGCTTCGCCGCTGAGCCGGCGTTTCATTGTCGGAAACGCCTTTCGCGATGTGCAATGCGCGCATGTTGCGGCGCACTATTTTTTCTCGATATGAGAAAGAGAATTTCGCATTGAGGAAATTGATGATTAAGTTGTTGTTCTGATTGAAGAAAATATATGTCTTATATAAGACATAAGACAGAAGCCTGCGCATACAGTGAATGCCAAGGCCCAGCGCCTTCCCATCAATCAACCGCAACGGAGTCACCATGCCGCAGACCCTCACCGAACAACTCAGCCGTGAACAGCAGATCGCAGCCCTCGAAAAAGACTGGGCCACCAACCCGCGCTGGAAGGGCATCAAGCGTGGCTACACCGCTGCCGAGGTCGTGCGGCTGCGCGGTTCGTTCCCCATCGAGCACACGCTCGCGCGCCGCGGTGCGGAGAAGCTCTGGGACCTCGTGCACAGCGAGCCCTACGTGAACTGCCTCGGCGCGCTGACGGGCGGCCAGGCCATGCAGCAGGTCAAGGCCGGCATCAAGGCCATCTATCTGTCGGGCTGGCAGGTCGCAGCGGACAACAACAGCTACGCATCGATGTACCCGGACCAGTCGCTGTACCCGGTCGACTCGGTCCCGACCGTCGTCGAGCGCATCAACAACACCTTCCGCCGTGCGGACGAGATCCAGTGGTCGAAGGGCACCAACCCGGGCGACGCGGGCTACGTCGACTACTTCGCGCCGATCGTGGCGGACGCCGAGGCCGGCTTCGGCGGCGTGCTCAATGCCTTCGAACTGATGAAGGCCATGATCAAGGCCGGTGCCGGTGGCGTGCACTTCGAAGACCAGCTCGCGTCGGTGAAGAAGTGCGGTCACATGGGCGGCAAGGTGCTGGTGCCGACCATCGAAGCCGTGCAGAAGCTCATCGCCGCGCGCATGGCCGCCGACGTGTGCGGCACGCCGACACTGGTCATCGCACGGACGGATGCAGAAGCCGCAGATCTCATCACCAGCGACTACGACGAGAACGACAAGCCCTTCATCACCGGCGAACGCACGGCCGAAGGCTTCTATCGCACCAACAAGGGCATGGAGCAGGCCATCAGCCGCGCGGTGGCCTACGCGCACTATGCCGACCTGGTGTGGTGCGAGACGGGCACGCCGGACCTCGAGTTCGCCCGCAGATTCGCCGAAGCCGTGCACAAGGTGCACCCGGGGAAGATGTTGGCGTACAACTGCTCGCCGTCGTTCAACTGGAAAAAGAATCTCGACGACGCGACCATCGCCAAGTTCCAGAAGGAACTGGGCGCCATGGGCTACAAGTACCAGTTCATCACGTTGGCAGGCATCCACTCGATGTGGTTCAACATGTTCGATCTGGCGCAAGACTACGCGCAGCGCGGCATGTCGGCCTATGTGGAGAAGGTGCAGGAACCCGAGTTCGCGGCACGCGAGCGCGGTTACACCTTCGTGTCGCATCAGCAGGAAGTCGGCACCGGCTACTTCGACGAGGTGACCACAGTCATCCAGGGCGGCAAGTCGAGTGTGACGGCGCTGACCGGTTCGACCGAAGAAGAGCAGTTCCACTGAGATCGATCTGCTGTCACCTTCAAGCCCGGCCCGCGTGCCGGGCTTTTTTCTGTGCTGCGGATAGAATCGGCGGCTTCTGTCTCACCCACAAGAGCGAGAAAGGCAATCTGGTTATGACACCGCGAACTACGACCCGTGCTACCTGCGGCGCTTCCCTCGAAGGAACGCACCGGTAATCCGCGCACGCTGGTCCGCCAGTCGTATCACCAGAACAAAGCGCGGTCCTCCGCGCTTTTTTTGTTTTTCAGTCCGAGGTTTTCTCCATGATCCAGATCACGCTTCCTGACAACTCGCAGCGCGAGTACCCCGGCCCGGTGTCCGTGGCCGATGTCGCCCAATCCATCGGCCCCGGCCTGGCCAAGATGACAGTCGCCGGCAAGGTCGACGGCAAGCTTGTCGACGCCAGCGACATCATCGACCACGACGCCAAGCTGCAGATCATCACGCCGAAGGACGAGGAAGGCCTCGAGATCATTCGCCACTCGACGGCCCACCTGGTCGGCCATGCGGTCAAGCAGCTGTACCCGACGGCCAAGATGGTGATCGGGCCGGTGATTGACGAAGGCTTCTACTACGACATCTCGTACGAGCGCCCCTTCACGCCGGAAGACATGACGGCGATCGAGGAGCGCATGAAGGCGCTGATCGCGCAGGACTACGACGTCGTCAAGAAGATGACGCCGCGCGCCGAGGTGATCGAGGTCTTCACGTCGCGTGGCGAGGACTACAAGCTGCGCCTGGTCGAAGACATGCCCGACGAGCAGGCGATGGGCCTGTACTACCACCAGGAATACGTCGACATGTGCCGCGGCCCGCACGTGCCCAACACGCGCTTCCTGAAGGTCTTCAAGCTCACGAAGCTGGCCGGCGCCTATTGGCGTGGCGATGCGAAAAACGAGCAGCTGCAGCGCATCTACGGCACGGCCTGGGCCGACAAGAAGCAGCTCGAGCAGTACATCCAGCGCATCGAGGAAGCCGAGAAGCGCGACCACCGCAAGCTGGGCAAGGAACTGGACCTCTTCCACATCGACGAAGTGGCGCCGGGCGTGGTCTTCTGGCACCCCAAGGGCTGGGCGGTGTGGCAGCAGGTGGAGCAGTACATGCGCGCCATCTACCGCGACACCGGCTACTGGGAAGTGAAGGGCCCGCAGATCCTCGACAAGAGCCTGTGGGAGAAGACGGGCCACTGGCAGAACTACCGCGACAACATGTTCACGACGGAATCGGAGAAGCGCGAATATGCGCTCAAGCCGATGAACTGCCCGGGCCACGTCCTGATCTTCAAGTCGGACCTGCGCAGCTACCGCGACCTGCCGCTGCGTTACGGCGAGTTCGGCCAGTGCCACCGCAACGAGCCCAGCGGTGCACTGCACGGCATCATGCGGGTGCGCGGCTTCACGCAGGACGACGGCCACATCTTCTGCACGGAAGACCAGATCCTGGAAGAGTGCGTCAACTACACGGCGCAACTGCAGAAGGTATACGCCGACTTCGGCTTCACGGACATCCTCTACAAGGTCGCCACGCGGCCGGACAACCGTGTCGGTTCGGACGAACTGTGGGACAAGGCCGAGCACGCGGTCATGGAAGCACTGCGCCGGTCGGGTGTGGACTTCATCATCTCGCCCGGCGACGGCGCCTTCTACGGCCCGAAGATCGAGTACACGCTGAAGGACGCGCTCGGCCGCCAATGGCAGTGCGGCACGATGCAGGTGGACTTCAACACGGCCGAGCGACTGGGTGGCGAGTACGTGACGGAGACGAGCGGCCGCGCGCACCCGGTGATGCTGCATCGCGCCATCGTCGGCAGCCTCGAGCGCTTCATCGGCATGCTCATCGAACACCACTCCGGCGCGCTGCCTGCGTGGCTTGCACCGGTGCATGTCGCGGTGCTCAACATCAGTGAAGGCCAAGCAGACTACGCGGCATCAGTGGCGAAAACGCTGCAGAATCAAGGGCTTAGAGTTCAGCTCGATCTGCACAACGAAAAGATTACGTATAAAATACGGAAGCATTCGTTGCAAAAGCTTCCTTACATCCTTGTCGTAGGTGACAAAGAGAAGGAAGCAGGTGCCGTCGCAGTGCGCGCCCGAGGCAATGTTGACCTCGGTGCCATGTCGGTAGAGGCGTTCTCGCAAAAGATCGCCGACGACATTCAACACAAACGCTGATTTTTTCGAGAAGTCCGTTTGTGGGCGTGGATTCGACGGTGTTAGCTACAGTTTCTGTAGCAATTTGATTGAAGGATTCTGACCATCGCTACTGCATTTCGCGACCGCCGCCACCGCGAGGAACGCCAACACCGCCTGAACCGGGAAATCATGGCCCCGGAAGTCCGCCTGGTCGGCCCGGAAAACGAGCCATTGGGTGTCATGAGTATTTCCGAGGCGCTGCGTCTGGCCGGTGAGGCCGACGTGGACCTGGTCGAAGTGGTGGCTGCGGCCAATCCGCCGGTCTGCCGTCTGATCGAGTACGGGAAGTTCAAGTACCACGAGCAGAAGAAAGCCGCGGAAGCGAAGTCCAAGCAGAAGGTCATCGAGGTCAAGGAAATCAAGTTCCGGCCCGGTACCGACGATGGCGACTACAACATCAAGATGCGCAACATCAAGCGCTTTCTTGAAGAGGGCGACAAATGCAAGATCACGCTGCGCTTTCGCGGCCGCGAGATCACGCACCAGGAGCTTGGGCTGGCTTTGCTTAATCGCATTCGCGACGAGTTGGCCGACGTGATCACGGTCGAGCAGTTTCCGAAGCTGGAAGGCCGCCAGATGATCATGATGATCGCGCCGGGCCGCAAGAAGCCCAACGGCGGCAAGCCGGCGACCGAGGCTGGTGCTTCGGCACCGGCCACGGCCTGAGCTTGTAGAAGAGGTTTTGAAGGGATTTCGCGGTGGCCCCGGTCTTCGGACCGGGGCGGCGGCGGGATAAAGAAGTGTCTCGGGGCCAACAAGTCTGCGGAGTATCCGCAGCGCCTCACGAGCACAAATTAAAGGAGCATGAACATGCCCAAAATGAAGACCAAGAGCAGCGCGAAAAAACGTTTCCGCGTTCGTCCCGGTGGCACCGTCAAGCGCGGGCAAGCCTTCAAGCGTCACATCCTGACCAAGAAGACCACCAAGAACAAGCGCCATCTGCGCGGTGCAGTGACGGTTCACGAAACCAACATGGTTTCGATGGCTGCCATGCTGCCCGGCATGGGCATTTAATTCAGACGAACAGGAGTAACACATGCCTCGCGTCAAACGTGGTGTAACGGCTCGCGCCCGCCACAAGAAAGTTCTCGCCCTCGCCAAGGGTTTCCGCGGTCGCCGCGGTAATGTCTTCCGCGTCGCCAAACAGGCGGTGATGAAGGCGGGTCAATATGCCTACCGTGACCGCCGCACCAAGAAGCGCGTGTTCCGTCAGTTGTGGATCGCGCGTATCAACGCCGCGTCCCGCGAACTGGGCATGACCTACAGCCAGTTCGCCAACGGCATCCGCAAGGCCGGTATCGAGATCGACCGCAAGGTCCTGGCCGATATCGCCGTGCACGACAAGGCCGCTTTTGCCGGCATCGTGGAGCAGGTCAGGGCCAAGCTGGCTGCTTGACCCGCACAGCAGTCTGTCGCTCTTCGGGGCGGCCGTCTGCGCCCACGGCACAAGGGCTGGCGCTTGAAAAAGCACCAGCCCTTTTTTATTTGGATTGACGCAAACAAGGATGCACAGGTGCTGCATTCAGGAGCAAAGCGCTGTGCTTGAACTCATTTTGCGTGAGTCGTGTTTTATTTTCCCCCTCGAAGAAATGTCATGAACGAGTTGGACTCCCTGGTCGACACCGCACGGGCCGCCTTTGCCCACGCCAAGGCGCCCGCCGATCTCGAGAACGCCAAGGCGCTGTTCCTCGGCAAGGCCGGCCGCATCACCGAACTGATGAAGGGCATGGCCCAGCTGCCGGTCGACGAGAAGAAGTCGCGCGGCGCGGCGATCAACGTGGTCAAGCAGGCGATCGAGGCGGCCCTGACCGAACGCCGTCAGCAACTGGCCGACGAAGAACTCGCGGTGCAGCTGCGCGCGGAATCGCTCGACGTCACCCTGCCGGGGCGTCGGCCTGCCGGCGGTGGCCTTCACCCCGTAAGCCGCACGTTGGAGCGCATCGAGGCGATCTTTGCGAGCATGGGTTTCGACGTGGCCGACGGCCCGGAGATCGAAAGTGATTGGCACAGCTTCACCTCGCTCAACAACCCGCCCAACCACCCCGCGCGTTCGATGCAGGACACCTTCTATGTCGACATCAATGGCGATGACGGCATTCCGTACAACCTGCGCCCGCACACCAGCCCGATGCAGGTGCGCTACGCCCACCAGCACATCAAGAAGTACGCGGCCGAGTTCGAGGCGGCCGCCAAGGACACGACCGGCACGATCAAGGCGCCGGAGATCCGCGTGATCGCACCGGGCCGCACCTACCGCGTCGACAGCGACGCCACGCACTCGCCGATGTTCCACCAGTGCGAAGGCCTGTGGCTCGGCGAGAACGTCAGCTTCAAGGACCTGAAGGTCGTCTTCACCGACTTCTGTCGCACCTTCTTCGAGAGCGACGACCTGGTGCTGCGCTTCCGCCCCAGCTTCTTCCCCTTCACCGAGCCCAGCGCCGAAATCGACATCCAGTTCCAGAGCGGCCCGCTGGCCGGCCGCTGGCTCGAGGTCGCGGGCTCTGGCCAGGTGCACCCGAACGTCGTGCGCAACATGGGGCTCGACCCCGAACGCTACATCGGCTTCGCCTTCGGCATGGGCCCCGACCGGCTCACGATGCTGCGCTATGGCGTGAACGACCTGCGGCTGTTCTTCGACGGCGACCTGCGTTTCCTGTCGCAGTTCCAATAAGCCGGTCCCGATCAGTTTCCAGAGAGAACGAGAAGATGCAATTCCCCGAGTCCTGGTTGCGCGAGTTCTGCAACCCGCCGCTGTCCAGCGCCGAACTGGCCGAGACGCTCACCATGGGCGGCTTCGAAGTCGAAGAGAGCCGTCCCGCCGCGCCGCCTTTCAGCCGCATCGTTGTCGGCGAGATCAAGGAGGTCGTGCAGCACCCCAACGCCGATCGCCTGCGCGTGTGCCAGGTCGACGTGGGGCAGGGCGCCTTGCTCAACATCGTGTGCGGCGCGCCCAACGCGCGCGTCGGCATCAAGGTGCCGTGCGCACTGGTCGGCGCCGAACTGCCCCCGGGCGATGATGGCAAGCCCTTCCTCATCAAGATGGGCAAGCTGCGTGGCGTGGAGAGCCAGGGCATGCTGTGCTCGGCCAGCGAACTCAAGCTGAGCGACGACCATGGCGGCCTGCTCGAGCTGTCGGCGGATGCACCCCTTGGCGCCGATGTGCGCGACGTGCTGCAGCTCGACGACACGCTGCTCACGCTCAAGCTGACACCGAACCTGGCGCATGGCCTGTCGGTCTATGGCATCGCGCGCGAGCTGTCTGCGTTGACCGGTGCGCCGCTCAAGACGCCGACGATCCCGCCCGTTGCCGCCAAGCTGGCCGACACGCTGCTGGTGAAGGTGCTGGCGCCCGAACTCTGCGGCCGCTTTTCCGGCCGCATCGTGCGGGGCGTGACCACGACGGCGAAGACCCCGGCCTGGATGGTCGACCGCCTGGCGCGCTGCGGCCAGCGCAGCGTCACACCGCTGGTCGACATCTCGAACTATGTGATGTTCGAGTACGGACAGCCCTCGCACATTTTCGATCTCGACAAGATCCACGGCGGCCTCACGGTTCGTTGGGGTCAAGCCGGCGAACAGCTCAAGCTGCTCAACGGCAACACCGTGACCGTCGATGAGAAGGTCGGTGTGATCGCCGATGAGCAGGCGGTCGAATCGCTCGCCGGCATCATGGGCGGCGATGCGACTGCCGTGTCCGACGACACGAAGAACATCTATGTCGAAGCCGCCTTCTGGTGGCCCGAAGCGATCCAGGGCCGCTCGCGCCGCTTCAACTTCTCGACCGATGCCGGCCACCGCTACGAGCGCGGCGTGGACCCGAGCCGCACGGTGCAGATCATCGAGCGCATCACGCAACTGGTCATCGACATTTGCGGCGGCGAGGCCGGCCCGATCGTCGACGAGACGCTGCGCCTGCCCGAAGCCAGGCCGGTGACGCTGCGCGTCGCCCGCGCGGCCCGCGTGATCGGCATGCCCGTCACGCAGGCGCAATGCGTCGAAACACTGAAGCGGCTCGGCTTGCAGATCGAGGAAGGCGAGGGCACGGTCATCGTCACGCCGGCGCCGCACCGCTTCGACCTGCTGATCGAGGAAGACCTGATCGAAGAAGTCGCGCGCCTCATCGGCTACAACAACCTGCCGACCACCGCGCCGCTCGCGCCAATCACCGCCCGCGTGCGGCCGGAAGCGCAACGCAGCCGTTTCGCCGTGCGCCACCGCGTCGCGGCACTGGGCTACCAGGAAACCATCAACTTCAGCTTCGTCGAAGCGCACTGGGAACAAGACCTCGCCGGCAATGCGAACCCGGTGAAGCTGCTGAACCCGATCGCCAGCCAGATGAGCGTGATGCGCTCGTCGCTGATCGGCTCGCTGCTGCAGGTGCTGAAGTTCAACCTCGACCGCAAGGCGCCGCGCGTGCGCGTGTTCGAGGCGGGCCGCGTGTTCCTGCGCGACGACACGGTCGAGACCACCGACAGTACCGTCAAGGGCATTCGCCAGCCGATGCGCCTGGCCGGCCTGGCCTGGGGCGATGCCGAGGCAGCGCGCTGGGACGGCAAGCCGCAGCGCGTCGACTTCTACGACCTGAAGGGCGATGTCGAGGCACTGCTCGCACCGCGCGTGCCGACCTTCGAGGTGGCCGAGCATCCGGCGCTGCACCCGGGTCGTTCGGCCCGCGTGCGGGTCGACGGACGCGTCATCGGCGTGGTCGGCGAACTGCATCCGCGCTGGCGCCAGAAGTGGGATTTCGCACACGCGCCGATCGTGTTCGAACTCGACCTCGAGGCCCTGGCCGAGCGGCCGGTGCCGGTGGCCAAGCCGGTCCCGAAGTTCCAGGCGGTCGAGCGCGACATCGCCGTCGTCGTGGCCGAAAGCGTCACGCACGGCGCACTCATGCAGGCCATCGCGTCGGCATCGAACAACGGCCTGCTGCGCGATGCGGTGCTGTTCGACATCTACCGGCCACAGACGGCGCGCGATGGCACTGTCGCCGCAAGCGGCGGCCTGGTCGCGGGCGAGAAGAGCATGGCCGTCCGCCTGAGCTTCCAGGGCGACGGCGCCACGCTCACCGACGAGCAGGTCGACCCGGCCGTGCGCGCGATCGTCGACCGACTGGGTGCCGACTTCGGCGCGCGACTGAGAGGATGAAGGTCATGGATTTCACGCTCGAAGCCCTCGAAACACCCGCACTCACCAAGGCGCATCTGGCCGAACTGCTGTTCGAGCAGATCGGCCTGAACAAGCGCGAGTCCAAGGACATGGTCGAAGCCTTTTTCGAACTGGTGTCGACGAGCCTCATCGAAGGCACCGACGTCAAGATCTCCGGCTTTGGCAATTTCCAGATCCGCGTGAAGGCACCGCGCCCCGGGCGCAACCCGCGCACGGGCGAGGCGATCCCGATCGGCGCGCGCCGCGTCGCGACCTTCCATGCCAGCGCCAAGCTCAAGGAACAGATCCAGGGCGGTATGGCCGACGAGTCGGAAAGCAGCGAAGACGCCAACGATGCGACCGCGTGGCGCGTGGGTGCGGAATAAGTGCTTGTTGCGTCGGGTGCGCGTGGAGTAACCTCTAAGGTTTCGCGCGCACGATCTTGATTTCAATGGAGAAAACGCTCCCCCCGATTCCCGTCAAACGCTACTTCACCATCGGTGAGGTCGCCGAGTTGTGCGGGGTGAAGCCGCATGTGCTCCGTTATTGGGAGCAAGAGTTCACGCAGCTGCGCCCGATGAAGCGGCGCGGCAACCGGCGCTATTACCAGCACCACGAGGTGCTCATGATCCGCCGCATCCGCGATCTGCTCTACGACCAGGGCTTCACGATCAGCGGCGCGCGCAACAAGCTGCAGGAGTTCACCCAGACCGAGCGCGACCGTCGCAAGGTCGGCGGATCGAACGGTGAAGGCGAGGTGTTGATCGATGGCGTCGAGGCGACCGACATCGATCCGGAGGAGTGGGTGGCGGCCACCCAGTTCGCGGCGTCGGTGCAGCCGATCGCAACGACCTCCGATCCCGGCCCCTGGCAGCAGCTGCGCCGCGAGTTGTTCGAAATTCGAGAATTGCTGGCCGCGGGGCACTGATTCGGCCGGCTATAATTGCGGGCTTCGGTGTGTGGCGCAGCCTGGTAGCGCACTTGCATGGGGTGCAAGGGGTCGAAGGTTCGAATCCTTTCACACCGACCAAATTGCTAGATAGATCAACGGGTTAGGACCAACAGTCCTGACCCGTTTTTCGTTGGCTTTGACAAATTCGCTGGGTTCCTGACAAACCCACGGACATCGGCTGACTTCTCAGCCAATCTCACGCCACATTCCGCCCCCCTCGCGCGGATGGCAACGGGGTCGAGGCCGGGACCTTCCGGCGGTACACCTTCCTCGTCACCTTCACGTCTTCGTGGTGCAGCAGCTCTTGCGCCGCCACGTCCGACGATGCATCTGAAGCCGCCTTCGCGCGCATGTCGTGGAAGGTGATCTCCCTCGCCTTCAGGCCGAGCTTCGTGCGCACCGTGCGCCAGAGGCTCTTGAATGCCTCCTTGCCGTAGGGGTTGCCCTGCTTGGTGATGAACAGGTAGTCTGCCGGCAGGCTCACGGCGCCGCCGCGGTTCTTCTTGCGCAGCTCGATCGCGCGCTGCAGCGTTGCCTTCAGGTCCGGCGTCATCGTGTAGCTCTTCGCCTCGTGGCCCTTGCCGTTGCGCTTCTTCGTGACGCGCAGCGTGATCTGGTCGTCGTCGAAGTCGCCGATCCGGATGTCGAAGATCATCCCCTCGCGCGCGCCGGTCTGCGTGCTGATCTCCAGCATGCACTGCAGGATCGGGCTGGCGGCCGCGTAGATCTCGTCGTAGCGGTCATCGCTCACGTACTGGTCGCGCGGGCTCTCGGGCAGGTATTCGATCGCGTCGCACGGGTTGAATGTGGTCAGCCCCCAACGGATGCGGGCCAGGCGGAAGATTCTGGACAGCAGTTGCACGTCCTTGTTCGCTGATGCCGCGCGCTCGCGGTTGTCGTAGAGGTGCTTGGTGATGGCCACTGCCGAAAGGTGGCCCGGCAGCATGGCCTGCACCTCGGTCTTGGCGTAGCGCAGCTTGCCGAAGGCTGGGCGGATGCGCCGGACGCGGCCCTGGTACTCTTTGCGCGTCGCCTCGCGCTTGAACGCCGCCAGGTCGTCGCCCTCGTACTTGCGGATCAGCTCCTCGACGGTGCCTGCGACATCGTCGTCCGGCATGGCCGACACCAGCGCGGGCGAAATGTGCTTCTCCCACCAGAGCCGCGCCTGGATCGGCGTGGTGCCGCAGCGCATCGCGAGCCCGGCCGCCTTCAGCCGCTGCTCGATCTCCTTGGTGAGGCCGTCGGTGCCGCGCCAGTACCAGACCTGGCCGACCTTCCGCATGCCTCGAGGGAGGTCGGGGATCTTCTTGTTAACCGTGCGCGGCCTCGGCATCCGCGATCTCCTTGGACAGGGTGGTGAACGTCCGGACGGCTTTCACCGCGGATTCCATGCGGGCGAGATTCTGCGCTTCGAGCTCTACGGTGTTCCAGCGGTGGCCGCAGGCGTTGCAGCACCGCAGCCGTGCCACCTTGCTTGCGCCTGGTCGCGTCGACAGGACGCGCTGGTCCTCACTGGTGCAGGCTGGGCAGTGCATCGAGAGCCTCCAGATCGTCGAGCACCGGGTCGCGGTGGCTCATCGAGGTGCGCGCATCTCCTACAGCCTGACCCGGTGCCTGCGCTGTACGGTGTTCGGACACGCCACCCGGAAGGAATGCCATGAACGAACTGATCCGACCAGCTTCCAAGCCTGCCCTGGTGACTGACCCGAACGCTAGGAAAGAAGCCGACGAGCCGGAACTCGATGACGGCGAGCCAGGCAAGGACGAGAACGCCGCCGGCTTCCTGAAAAACACGACCGACGAGCCGGACAGGGAGTAGCGCGATGCGACTTTCTCACCTGGCGCTGACCGTGATCGAAGACCCGGACCATGACGGGGCGTACCACTGGCTCCTGCTCGAGTCGCAAGGTGACAGCGGCGTGAGTGAGCACTCAGCGTCTGAGGCAAGCTACCCATCGGCCTCGGAAGCATTCCAAGCCGGCGCAGCGAGTTGGGAGCTTCAGATGCGGCGAGAGGACGAAGACGCTGACCCGGTTGGCGACAACGTCGCGCCCTAATCTTGGAGGTGCACCATGGATCAGATGGAGACTTTCGAGCACAGGGGATGGATCTTCCTGTGCAGCGCGGAGCTACTGGACAGCGGCCTGTATCACGCAGTTGTTCGATATCGATGCCCCCCGAGTCACGAGTTGCGCACGTTGAAGATCCTCGATGGCAGGTACAGCAGTGCGACCGAGGCACTGCTCGCCGGCCAAGCGCGAGCGGTCGGCTGGGTTGATGAGCGCGAGGGCGATGGCCGCAGCTCTGATTGAGGAACGCTGGCCCTTGATGCGCCACCAGCAGCGCGAATAGTTTGATCGAACCGAACCCTTCACTAGGAAAAATCCCATGAGAGCTAAGACCCATCGCGGCCGTTTCTACGACGCAAGTTCCAAGGTTGAATCGCAAGACGTATACCGCGGCGTTTTCGACGTCGACAGCTCGAGCGAAGAAGTTTCGGATGGAGTCATCAACGAAGTGACGACCGATACCTACCCGACGCGGGAAGCCGCAGAGGAGGCCGCTGACGCTGCGGCTATGCGCTGGATCGACGCCGAGTGCAAGGACGCCTGACGAAGCGCCCTCGCGGTCTACAGCCGCTTTGGTAATCAGTGCGGCTCTCACAGTGACCATCCATGCGCGATCTGCATCGCGAAGACGAACACGACGGCGCCGGTGCCGACGGCGTACCAGAGGTCGCGGATCATTAGCCGACCTCCTGCATGCGCACGGCGCTGACGATGGCGTTTCGGATCTGGACCCGCGCCGTCGTCGGCAGCACGCGCCAGACGGTTGGGAAGTTCTTATCGATGAACTCCATGATGGTGAAGGCGACCAGGTCGGCGTCGATGGTGCTGGTGGGCTTGGGCACCAGCCGCAGTAGTCGTGCCTGTGGCGTGCGCGCGTTCACGATGCATCTCCCGTGAACTCGACCTTCTCGATGTGGTCGTCCAACGCCTTCTTACTGAGCTCGACTAAGGTGCTGATCCCCCACACGCAAGCGTCGTCGGGATGCTCCACCTCTTGTGCGGCCGCCGCGAGGACTCCGATGATCACGTCAAACTGCGCGCTGCAATCGTTCAGGTGGTCGGTGTTGCGGGATTGGATGTCATCCCACAAAAGCCCGTCCATGAACCGCAGGAGGTTGCGCGCGGCGAACACAAGGACGCTCTTCTGTTGATCGTCGGCGAGGTTCTCAATGAGCGCCAGGGCGTGCCCGAAGTGCATCTGCGCGGTGTCGGCGTCCTCGCTGCAATCCGGCTCGCTCACGTCGGTCGTCGCTGGTGTTGACGCCGCCGGCGCGCTGCCGGGCTCTGCCACCTCGGGCAGCAGCGCACCCAGCGCGGCCGAGTCGGCTTCCTCCTGCGCCCAATCCAGCAGGTTGAACGCTTCGGCCAGCGTGGCGGAAAGGACAGTGCCCACCGCCAGTGCCATGGCGCCCTCAAGCGCGGCCAGCACTGGGAACAACGCAAGTTGGGTCCGTTCAAGATGTGCGCGATCGGGGTAGGGCTCACCCTCGACACCCATGATGGCGGGATGCGCAGCCCTGCACAGAAGATCGTGGTTGATCAGGTCAAGCAGCACATCGACCGGCGTGCCGCGCTCGGCCGCGTCGTAGGCCATCTCGAGCTTTTCGTCGGCGGTCTGGAGCGTGGCGCGCAGAGTCGCGAGGCGTTCATCGGCAGTCTCCCCTCTTAGGGGGGAATAGACCTGGTCCGGGCGCCTGTACGCCGCTGCAGGTACGCCGGCCGGCTTCGGCGCGCTCTTGCGCGGCTTGGTGGCGACGGCGGTCATGCGGAGTACTCCTTGCCGTTCGCCGCGCTGAGTGCCTGCCGATACTGTTCCCAAAGGACTTGGGCAGCCGCGTTTGCTTCAGCAGCCAAGCGCTTGATCACATCGCAAAGAAGCGGAAGCGCGCTGTCCGTCAGCTCATATTTTGCGAAGTCGCCACTTTCGTTCTGCACCGCCGTTAGGCACATGGCGCAGGATCCGAGTGCCTGGATCTCCTCCGTTCGTGCGATGAGGATGTCGACTGCCGTCGAGTCGAACTCGATCGGAGGGACGTCCTTCGCGCTTGCAACAGTCAGTCGCGGGGGCGGCGTGAGGGGTGGTTGCGCCGCGGTTACTGATGTCACTGCCGAGGTGACAGCTGTTGCGGTTTCTTGTGGGCGCGTGCTAACCTTGACCATGTGAATGTCCTTTGCTTTTGATCGGGCGGGGGGTTTTCATCGAAGCCTCAGCGACTGCAATCGCTGGGCTTCACCTATTCCGGATCGCCGTTCTCCGAAACGTGCTTTCAAGATACCAACCGGCAAACGTTCTCGTCTAGGTTGGCCGGGAAAATTTTTCAAGCTGCCTCCTTTTCGCTGCCGAGCAGCGGCAAAACGCTCGGCGACCACTTGATCTGCTGGATCGGTACACCGCTGCCGTGGCGCTTGCCGGTGTCGAGAATCCGAGCGAACTCGCGGCCAGCCTCGGTCACTTCCCACACGTCACCGCGCTTCATCTGCATCCCGGCCTCGGCCAGTAGCAGATTCACGCCACGCGCGCTGGTGCCGATGCGCTTGCCGAGTTCAGTCGGCGTGAAGAACTGCGTGTCCTGCCTCTCGGCGTCGAGGTGGATCTGGCCCAGCCCGGCCATGAGGTTCACGTCGGTGAGCTTGGTGACCATCTGGTTGGCGCTGATCGCAGCGGCGTTCTTGTCGCAGCCCAGCAGGCGGGCCACGCGGAACAGCGGCGGAAACGCCTTGGCAGCGTCGTAGGCCAGGCGAACGGGCGAGGGCGACGCCTTCGGTGCCGTGTAGCTGCCGGTCTTGCGGATCGACGGCAGCACTTCCTCGAACACCCAGCGCTCGAAGCGCTCGGCGGCTGGCAGAGTGCTACTCACGATCAGGCGCAGCACGTCAGGCTCGGACAGCACGCGCACTTCCTGGACGCCGCCGCCAGTGTGAAGGGGGTAGCGTTTGGCGACCCCCTTGCAGTGTGTGGTCATCGCATCGCTGGCGTTGGAGTATCCGAGTGCCTCGGCGACATCCTTGCCGACGAAGTAGGGCTCGCCATCGATGTCCAGCGCACGCACCGCGGCGCCATCGAAGCTGAAGGGGACGATCTTGTTCACAGGGTTCCTTTCGGGGTGGTGAGTAGCTGGCTGCGCTTGGCCTTGTAGGTCGCCCGAAGGCGGTGAAGGATTTCGGCGTTGAAAGTGCGCTCACTTTCCTTTGCCGACCCATGCAGTGATGCATGGAGGTCTGGAGGAAGACGTAGGGCTGTCTTCACAAAGTCTTTTTGGTTACTCATCCGTGTTTCCATAATGGAGGCGTTTGATGACTGTACATTGCTTCTGTCATGGAGGCAAATAGTCGACTGACATTGAAGGACTATCATGGAGGCATGGCTACCAGACTGGATCAAAGTGAGTTCATCAAGACAGCACTGCGCCTGCCCCCTGCTTTGCATGCGGCTGTTCATGCGTCGGCAGAGGAGGCCGGTCGTTCGTACAACGCTGAGCTGATTGCACTGCTTGAAGCCGGGCTGAACCCAACGGGCGATGACACTGCGGTCAAAGCAATGGCGGTTGCGGTTGCAAAAGCCGAAGAAGAGGCCGCTATCTGGCGCATACAGGCGGAAGGTGGCCTGTTTCAGAGCGCCACGATCTGCCGTGTATTCCTTGATACGCTTCTGGCGATTGATGCGTTGGGCGTCGAACTGCCGAACAAAGACGAGGTCGATCAAGCCTATGCGGACGCCTATAGGGTGATTCTCGAAGCCGATGCGAGCCTGGACGATGGCGGCCTCGACGATGCCATCGCACTTGCTGAGGCAGCGGAACTGAAGCTCAAGCAAGCGCGGGCGGATTTGGCGGCCGTAACCTCGAAGCGAGGACCGAGAAACGATCCTCTTGCTGCATATCGTGAAATTCTCAGGCGCAGCCCGCCACTTCAGCCAGATCCTCGTCGGTATCCGCAGAGCAAGGGGCCCGCTCACAGCTCCAAGGCCCGCAAAAAAAAGTCCTGAGAGATTGTCAGTACTGAGTAACTTAGGGCGATTGGTGGCTGGGCCATCACATGTGTGCATCGCCGGCAGCTTGCGTGCCGGCTCGCAAAATTGCGACGGACTGAGAAGTGGCTTCTGAGTGACTGGAAAGTCACTGGGGCGGCGCTGGAAGAAGCTCATGCTCGCCAGTCTTCCGGCTGCGGTGCTGCCCGTCATGGTGAAACGCTTCACCAGGCTCCAACTTTCCATCGCACGCCCCAGCTGACCCGCCGTGCATCCGGTGTGCTGCGGTATGGACGTAAGTCTCGGCGCGCGCGGCGCGGACGAAAACGCAAGTGCGGTATGCGGCCGCAGTTGCGGAGCCCAGTTAGCTGCGTAGCAGGCGTTTTGCTTGCGGAAACTTCCGCGAGAGGTTGCTTGCCGACAGCCCTTCGAAGCCATCAAAATGCTGATCGAGCAAGCGAATCAGCTCGGCCTCTGAAGCGACCGACGGATGACGGGGTATCCCTGGCATGTCACCGAAAACTACGCTTAAGAGCGCCCCAATGATCCTCAGGAGTCCGTTGCGCTCTCTTGCAGAGAGCTGTTGATCTTCTGCTGCAGTGGCGCTCGGCTGACTGGCTACTGACCCGGGAAGCCTGAGGGTAGGCTCTTGCTCTCTTCGCGCCGCCGCTTCGAAATCCAATACGCCTTTTGCGATCACTCCACCATTAAGATCATCGAACTGCTCGTGGGGCAAACCCGCAAGGCGCAAAAATTCGGCGCAGTCAGTGTCGCGCACGTATAGGTCGAGCAGCCATAATTCTTGCCCGCCTTGTACTGAAAGCACGTCGGGGATCATTTCCGACTGATGCAACTCCGTGAGGATGTCGGCCCATAGGTCAGCCGCTTCGGCGAGTTCGAGCGGTTCTGGTTTGAACTCAGAGCTACTCCTTGCGTAGATCGGAACAAAGCCTCCTACCTGCTCAATTGCCAGTCTTAGCGCCATGGACGTGCGGCGCAGCCCTGAGCCGAAGGATTTCAGCCAATCGGAGAGCGACATGAAATCGCTGCCGTTAGCCGCCAGGAAAGACTGAACGGACGTCGCTCTTGCGGCTTGCACGGCGGGCTCAGCTTGTTCTGACGAAGCGGTCGACGATGTCTCTGGGAATGGAACACCTGTTTCAGAGAAGAATTTTTTTAAGTGCGAGGCCAGCCATCCGCCTACGTACCCATCTCCATCAGGATCCCAATCGAGCTCCTCAGGATGGGATGAACCAAAGTCCCTGAAAACGTCACCGCTCCATGGCGTGTCGACTTGTCTGAAGTCACGTCGCTCGCGGTGATACGTCAGCATCGGCAGAGCATCTAAGGCAGCTTGTTGCCTCAGAAACCAGCTCGCGGCTTGAATTCTTGTGACGCCTTCTTGCTTCGCCACAGCATCTAGAAGGTCGTCCCCGGAAACGAACTCTCGAGACACTAGCGCGATCTGGTCAGCAATTCGCATTGGGCGCTCTTTCTTGGTCAATCACACCCGTGATACTGCCACCAACACCAGCGAAAAGCCCGTGTTCAACGATTTTCGCGTTCGGCGCTACAACGGCGAATGCCTATCGCCCAGCGCCGCCACCCCCTGTTCCTCGCCCTGATGAAGCCGCAGCCGCCGATCTACCCTGACGCCGTGACAGCGGTTGCCTGGGACGACGACATGCCGGTAGAGGGGGTCGACGGCGTCGTGTACCTGGTGAGCCGGCCATGCGCCCAGATGCGCACCTGGGCCCGCAAGCTGCAAGCGCTGCACCGGCTCGACGACACGCACAAAGTGGAGGAGGGGATCAGCAGTCTCAGCCTGGCACCGCTGCGGCCGGGCGAGCTCAAGACGATCGGCATCGCTGAGCGTGACCTGTACAGCAAGACCGGCCGGGAGGTGCGCACCGCGCGGGCCGGCTACCGGCTTTACTGGACGCTACCGCTGATGCTTGTGATCCTGGAGCGTGCCGGCGGCCAGCCGGTCGGCTTTGTGTCGTTCCAGTTGAAGTGGGCGGTTTGCGCCGACCCAGCTGAGGATCGAGAAGTTGACCTTGAGGTCGAGCCTGGCCAGGCTTGGATCGCTCCGGCGTTCCGTGGCCGACGCTGGGGCGAGCTGGCGGCCATTGCCATGGCCATGGTGACCCGCAGGAACGTCGATCAGGTTCAGTGCTCGGTTCGCTGGCCCGCCGGCTACAGCGCTGAGCTGAAGGTCACGGTAGGTGCCGACGTCTACAGCTCGAGCGGCGAGGCGTTCCTGAGGCACTGCGCCCAGTACATATCGATTGAAGTCGACTTACTCGAGGGATGCCGACTGGAGGTCAACGAGGTGGTGTTCGATCCGCGGTGGTGACTATGGCTCTTGCTGATGGACGTGGCCTGCCAGAATCCGCTGTCTCAACGAAGCGGGGTACGTGTCCGACGAAGTCATCTTGCATCTCGGTAGCACTCCTGTACGCACTTCGCGATCGGTAGGGCGTCGGCACCCCTCGACCTGGCGCATACTGCTATTCAATTCTGGCGACGCGAGACGATTCCGCCACCACCCTGCTGCGACCGGCGCCACGCCGCAGCTCACCAGGGCCATCGACATGCGCGGCTTCCTACTGAACAATCGCGAGGAGCTCATTCGACGGTGCAAGGACAAGGTCGCGCTGCGGCCCTCGCGAGACGCGACCCTCGAGCAACTTTCGCACGGGGTCCCGATGTTTCTCGACCAACTGACGCGCACGTTAGAGGCTGAGGATGGTGGTGACACCGCCGGCGGACTTCGAATTTCAGGGGCGTCGGGAGGCGAAGGCTCGGCGCTCTCGGAGATGGGCGTTTCGGCGACGGTTCATGGCGGCGAGCTGCTCGGGCTCGGTTACACCGTCGACCAAGTCGTCCATGACTATGGCGACTTATGCCAAGCGATCACAGACCTCGCCGTCGAGCGAGACGCCCCGTTCTCGGTCGACCAGTTCCGCACGCTAAACCGCTGCCTGGACAACGCCATCGCTGATGCGGTGACCGAGTTCGCTGCCCAGCGCGACGTCCAAGTGGCGAGACAACAGGCCGAAGAGGAGAACGAACGGATTGGTTTTCTCGCGCACGAGTTGCGCAATCACCTGCACGTCGCCAAGCTTGCGTTCGCAGCTCTGGAGTCAGGCAGGCTTCCGGTTGGCGGCTCGACTGGTGCGGTGCTCAGACGCAGCCTTGCCTCGATGGAAGGTTTGATCGACCATTCCTTGGCGGCTGTTCGCGACGCGGCTCTCGTGCCCTCGCATCCGCGCATCTTCTCGCTCGCAATCTTCTTGGCCGACGCCGGACGCGTTGCCCAGCTCTATGCGGCCGACACGGGGTGCACGCTCCGCATCGCCGTAGTGGAGGCGCAACTCGCGATCGAAGGCAATCGCGAACTGCTGATGGCGGCACTCGGCAACTTGCTACAGAACGCCTTCAAATTCACCAGGCCAGGTAGCGAGGTTGCGCTGCATGCGCATACGTCCACTGATTCGATCAGCATTGACGTGGAGGACTGCTGCGGCGGACTCCCGGACGGCAGCGCCGACACGATGTTCGAGCCTTTCCAGCAAGGCTTCGACGACAAGCGTGGTCTCGGATTGGGGTTATCAATCGCAAGGCGCAGTGTCGAGGCCGATCGTGGACGCTTGACCGTACAAGACATAGCGGGCAAGGGATGCGTCTTCACGATCAGCTTGCCGCTGCGAAGGCTGGCGTAGCGGAACGCCAAGCGGGTCGAGCTGAGCGAAACGGTCGAAGTGCTCAGACGGCAGGTCGAAGGGCTGGAAGGACGCCTTAAGGGCGACGCCAAGGCGCTGGCATAGCGCGGGCGAACGGTTACGCCGGGAGGGGCCCGACGGAGCCGTTCACCGCGAGCGATATCAGGGAGAGCGTTAGGGCGAGCACCAAGTTCACGACCAGGGCATCCTCAGCCCAGACACGGTTGCCCTTTCGTAGGCTGGCCTCGTAGGTGCGGAAGCATGCGGCGGGTGACCAACATGAACGTCCGCTCGGCGAGATGACCTATATATATTTTTGATCTCGTTAGGATGCCCGAGCAATAATTCGCTGCGGCCAGTTGCCGTTCCCGAGGTCCCGACTTGATTCAAGACAAACACCGCTTGCCCGAAGTTTTTGGGGTCTCACGGCAGTTGCCGCTGACGTATCAGCCTCGTGACTACGTGGACTTAAAGCTCGTAAACAGCCTCTACCGCGAGAAGCATATCGTGGTTTATGGAGGGTCGAAACAAGGCAAGACCTGTCTGCGAAAACACTCGCTTCTCGAAGATGACTACATTGTCGTTCAGTGTGCAAACGCAACCCAGATCAGTCAGCTCTATGCTTCAGTCTTAAAAGAGGCTGGTGCAATACTCGAGGTCTCGGAGAAGTCCACCCTGCGGGGCGAAAAGAAACTGAGTGTTGAGTTTAAGGCAGGCGTATCGATCCCATTCGTGACGTCCGCGCAAGGAAGTGGCGTTGGCAGTTCCAGCACGCAAACGGAAACGGCTTCAGAGCGGAAAAATCTGGAAATTGATTCGGCAGATCCGAATGATGTAATTCGCGTACTGACTTCGATGGGCTTCAGCAAATTTATTGTGCTGGAGGATTTTCACTATCTTTCCGAGGAGGTGCAGCGTCAAGTTGCGATGGATTTAAAAGCCTTTCATGAAAAATCACGGTTGTCATTTATTGTTGTCGGTGTCTGGCTAGAGTCAAATCGCTTGGTTATGTACAATGGGGACCTTGCTGGCCGGCTTATCCCCATCGATGCGGATAATTGGGAAAAAGATGATCTCAAGAAAATTATTCTCACAGGAGAGGCGCTGTTAAACATTAGCTTCAGTGAGGATGTTCGACTTGCAATTTTGAACGCAGCTCAAGGCAATGTCGGGATTTTGCAAGAGGCATGCTATCGATTGTGCGAAGCTAAGCGCGTCACGGAAACACAGCCGACCACGGTTGTGATAGACGATGCTAATGCTGTTGAATCAATTGTTCAAGGACTCGCACGCGAACAAGCCGGGCGATACCAGAACTTTTTAACGCAGTTCGTTGAAGGGATCGCGAAAAGCGATCTTGAGATGTACAAATGGTTGATGTATGTGATTATCGATGCGACCGCTAGTGACCTTCGTGGAGGACTAAAAGCGTTCGATATATTTACGCGAATGCAGCGTGTTCATCCGTATCGAGAGCGCCTTCGTTATAACAATACACTCCAGGCGCTTCGGAATGTGGGAAAGTTGCAGCATTTAAAGCGTGTTCAGCCTGTCATTCTCGACTTTGATTCTTCAGAGAATATGCTTCGCATCGTCGACAGTGGATTCACCTTGTTTCTTGGTGCGCAATACCGTCAGGGCTTGAAAGAATTGATCGGACTCGGGGAATTGCCGCCAAGGGCACCTGATGTTCCATTAGAACAAGACCTTCCGTTTGTGGAAGGCTCGCAGGGAAAGATCGGCGAGTAGCCTCAGCAGCCTCAGCAGCCTCAGCAGGCTCAGCAGGCTCAGCAGGCTCAGCAGGCTCAGCAGGCTCAGCAGGCTCAGCAGGCTCAGCAGGCTCAGCGTGGAAAGATGTGTTCCTCGCGGCGCGCATCGCTGATGCGGCTCACTCGCTTGCCCTTCAAATCAACATGCCGTGATTCAGTGGCCACCCGGAGTGCCTCATTCAGGGCTAAGGCGGTGCTAAGAGTTGCTAACGAACGCCGCCACGGGCACGGCGAACCTCCCCGCGAGCGCGCGCATCTGCCGCAGGTTCAACTCTCGCTTACCGTTTAGCACCTCTGAGACGACCCCCTGCGATCCAAGCTCGTCCGCGAGATCGGTTTGCTTCAGTCCATGCTGATCCATGAGGAAACGAAGCATTTCGCTCGGAGCGACATCCTTGCCGGGGTAGTGCACCTCGTCGTAGTCGCCGATCAGTTCTCCCAGCGTTGCAACGAGGTCGGCCAGCGGGTGCGATTCATCCGCGGCACCAGCGTCCAAGAGGGCATTCAAGGAGGCGACGGCCGCGTCGTATTCGCCCTCTGACCTGACGGGATGCAGGGGGACGTGCTTCGAGATGGCGGCGAAGTGGCCTGCCAACTCGTCAGCTGCTTGGCGGTCGATTACGGCTTCCATTTGTCGTACTCCTGGTGAGTGAAGACGTGGCGGATGAACAGCATCTGGCGGTTGAAGTGGATGGCCGAGATCACGCGGTACTTGTTCCCGCCGATATCGAACACGTAGTACTCACCCACTTTATCGGTCGCGTTGAAGCTGTTCTTCAGCTCTGCATAGTTCGAGAAAGCACCTGTCTCGATGATCTTGCGCCAAGCTTGCAAGGGCGCATCCGCCTCGACGTGCTTGGCTGCAAACTCAGTCAGGGCCTTGTTTGAGATGAGGCGCATGAACCGAAGCATATCTCAAAATGAGATATCGCGCTCGCGATCACTTGTAGAACCGCTCGATGTCCGCAATGGTCTGCTCGACGACGCTCAAGTCGTCGGGATGCTCGACCAGTTCAACCAGCAGGTTCCCCAAGTTCTTGCGCAGCGTCGGGCGCTGCTGAGCTGCGATGCCGGCTAGGTACTCGACCAGCGCTCTCACGTCCGGCTCGGCCTCAGCTCCGACAAGCGTGAGGGGCGCACGCTCTGTTCTCGAGCCCTTGCCCGTCTCCAGCCACTCTGGGGAGACCCTTAGCGCTCTGGCGATTGAGACGAGCTCCCTCGGGCGCTGCCTGAAGCCCGACTCGATGTTCCCGATGGAACTCTGAGACACGCCCACCTCTTCCGCCAGTTGAACCTGGCTCCAGCCCAGTTCCTGGCGGACGGCCTTCACTCGTTCTGCGATGGTCTTCACGAACGAAATTCTCCCATAGCTTCTGAGTGCGTTCGTGTTAAGGTTGAGGCTTCTATCGTGTTTAGATGTGAGGTTCTCATGCAAGGCTTCTGGCAAGCAGTGTTGGCTGCAGGTGGGATCGGGCAACTGGCGCGCCGCATCGGCGTTGCCAACAGCACGCCGAGTAACTGGATCTGGCGAGGCAGAGTGCCGGCCGAGCACTGCCCGGCGATCGAGCGGGAGACGGGTGTGCGATGCGAAGTCATTCGCCCGGACGTGCCCTGGGGCGTCTTGCGGCGTCGCGCTCGCCCAGCGTCCGCGAAGGCAAAGAAGTGAACTCGATCGTGTTCGACGGCGTGGTGCGCTCGCGCCGAGCGGATGTGCCGCGCGGCGTCACATCCAACTCGTTGGCGGTGAACCGCATGACCACCTCGTCGTCGAGCACCCGGATCTCCAGCTTCGTGACCCGGAACATGACGCGGCTGCGCCAGGTGGCGGCGTCCTTGTTCGTGGACAGCGTGGTCCTGGTGCTCGAGTGCAGCAGGGCGGGATCGTTGGCGGCGGCCAGGGGAGGGCGTGTGTTCATTGCCCTGAAGTCTGGCCACGGCTGCCTGGAATCACCAGCAAGACGCAAAGCAACTTCATGCAGCACTTTGCGGCGCCGTGCACCGGCCGCAAGCCTCCGCAATAAGGGGAGCGCCTGTGCTGCTTGAACTGGAGCCTCCCGAGGCTCGTGCCCGAAAGATGGTCTCCGCGATCCTGCAGGCGACGCAGCGCGACGCCACCCAGGCCGCGATCGCGGCTGCCATGGGCGTCAGCGAATCGACCGTGTCGCGCCTCCTCAGCGATCACCTCGAGAAGTTGGCCATGGTGCTGGCGCATGCCGGGCTGAAGATCGCGCCCGCCACTTCGCGTTGCTTCCCTCCCGACTACGTCGACGCGCTGCTGCTCATGGCCAAGCAGCATCTGAGCGCCGTGCAGTCCGTCCGAAACCTGGAGTGGGACTGATGGCCCGCCCGGTGAACCGCGTGATCTACGTCGCGCACTTCCTCTACTACCTGAGCGTTCACCGGTCGTGGTCGAACGCCCGCTGGTGCATGCAGCACGAAGGACGAGCATGGAACTGAACGTTTTCGATATTGGCCCGATGGTCGACGGCATCAGCGTTGATCTGGGCAGGCTTCCAGATGCTGAGGGTAACGACTACTTGGTTCTGCTGCAGTACGGCGGACTCGTGTGTTCCAGCTGCACAAGCGCGGGGATCGTGAACAGCGTCTGGGCGAAGAGCCCGCCTTCGCCTCCAGACCGCCAGCCAATCGTCACCTTGATGCCCCTGGGTGGCGGCCCACGCGCGACCTTCGCGGCAGCAGGGATCGTGGAGAACGCTCGCTGCGGATTGGGCTTGTTGATGTGCAACTTGCGGGGAGTCGGCGACGTGACCACGTTCCTAGCCGCCGACATCAGGCACTTGGCCGCACGAGTCGAGCAAGACATTCCCGATGTCGTCGGCGGGTTCGTCGTGCGCTGGGAGCCCGCGATCGACGACGGCCTGCCGTTCTGACTATGACGTACCAACAGCATCCCCTGTCCGCCGCTTTCCCCGCGATGAGCGAGGACGAGTACCACGCGCTGCTCGACAGCATCACCGACATCGGCGTGCAAAACCCGATCACGATCTACGAAGGCATGGTGCTGGACGGCTGGAACCGCTACCAGGCCACGCAGGAGCTGGGGTACGACTGCCCGAGCGTGGTGCTCGGCGACGTCGATCCTCGGCACTTCGTCCTGGCCCAGAACAGCGCGCGCCGGAGCTTGACCGCCAGTCAGCGAGCCCTTGCCGCGGCCACCTGTTTCCAGTGGAAATCGGCCGGAAATCCCCAATTCGGCAGCGCTGCCGAATTGCCGAAACAGAGTGCTGTGGCGGCCATGGCGAAGGTGTCGGAGCGCACCCTTCGTGACGCGAAGCACATCGTGGATCACGGGGTCGAAGAGGTGCGCGAGGCCGTGCGCAGCGGGGCCACCTCGGTCGAGGCCGCCGCCGCTATCGCCAAGTTGCCGAAGGGCGATCAGGCCGAAGCACTCATCGGTTCCAAGCCGGCGCGCTTCCAAGGAAAGCCGAAGAAGGTGCCGGCGTCGAAGTGGCTGAAGGCCGAGATCAAGGCTGCGGATGCGACGAAGCAGGCCGAGAGCGCGACAGGTCAGGTCGCAGCGCTCCAAGAGGAGGTGCACGCTCTGCGTGAACAGTTGACTGAAGCGCAAGGCGAGGTCGAAGCGGTCGCCAAGGTCCTGGACGCCGGCGACCAGCTTGCGGCGGCGCTTAAGGATGCCAAGGAGCAGCGAGAGCTGGCCCGTGGCCTGCAGCAGCGCATCAACAGCATGATGACCGAGATCGCAACGCTCAAGCGATCGGTGGCGCACTGGCAGAAGAAGGCGGGTCAGCCAGCATGAGCACGCTCTTCGACGAACCGGCAGGGTTTCCGGACCCGCGTGACTTCCAGCGCACCGCGATGATCAAGATCGCCGAGGGCGTCCTGGCCGGCCACAAGAACCAGATGCTCATGGCGCCAACGGGTGCGGGCAAGACCTACCTCGGCCTGCGCATCGCCCACAAGGCCCTCAAGCAGGGCAAGCGGGCCACGTTCCTGTGCGACCGCATCACCTTGATCGACCAGACCAGCGCGCGGGCTGGCGAATACGGCCTCGGCGCCCATGGCGTGATCCAGGGCAACCACCCCCGCGAGGACTGGTCGCACAACCTGCAGATCGCGAGCGTGCAGACCGTCATGAGCAGGGGGTGGCCGAACACCGACGTGCTCATTGTGGATGAAGCCCATACGCAGCACGAGACCTGGGTCGAGTTCGCCAAGACCAGCCAAGCGCGCGTCATCGGTCTGTCTGCAACTCCATTCGCCAAGGGCCTCGGCCAGGTCTTCACCAACCTCATCAATGCCGCGACGATGAGCGACCTCACGCAGTCGGGCGTGTTGGTTCCCATGCGGGTGCTGTCGTGCCGCCGACCAAACATGGACGGTGCCAAGGTCGACCGCGAGGGCGAATGGACGAAGTCGGAGGCCGGCGAACGAGGGATGGAAATCATCGGTGACGTGGTAGCCGAGTGGCTGCGTCACGCAGAAGGCCGCAAGACCATCGTGTTCGGCTCGACGATCGCGCATTGCGAAGAGCTGTGCAGGCAGTTCAACGAGGCCGGCGTGCTGGCCGCGACGTACACGACCAATACGCCCGACGCCGAGCGCCCAGGGCTGCTCCGCGAATTCCGAAAGCCTGATCCTGCGATCCGCGTGCTCATCTCCGTGGAAGCGCTGGCCAAGGGCTTTGACGTGCAGGACGTGGGATGTGTTGTCGACTGCCGCCCACTGCGAAAGTCGCTCTCCACCGCCATCCAGATGTGGGGACGCGGCCTACGGTCGTCGCCCGACACCGGCAAGGTGGACTGCCTGCTGCTCGACCACAGCGGAAACATCACCCGGTTCGCCGACGACTACACCGACGTTTTCTTCAACGGGCTCAAAACGCTCGATCAAGGCGAGGCACTCGACAAGAAGGTTCGAAAGGACGACCACGACGAGCGAGAGCGAACCGGCTGCCCGAAGTGCAGCTACAAGCCTTTCCGTCAGCGCTGCATGTCCTGCGGCTTCGAGATCGAGGCCCAGTCGTTGATCGCGCACGAGGCTGGCGAGATGCAGGAGGTCGTGCTCGGCAAAAAGAAGCTAGCCGACGACAAGCGCCACCTCTGGAACCAACTGTGCGCATTCGCGAACGCGAAGGACAAGATCACCCGCAAGAGCGGCTTCGCCAAGCTGAAGTTCAAGGAGTGGACCGGCGACTGGCCGCCCAATGACTTCTCGTTCGAGCATGCCCCCGTCGTCGAGATCAGCGACGCGGTGAAGAGCCGCATCAAGTCCGAGAACATCCGGCACGCCTACCGGAGGGCTGCATGAGCAGCTTCATCGACTTCGCTCGCGCGCACGGCGTGGAGATCGATCCAGCCAAGCTGTCCGATCGCGACAAGATTCAACGCTGCGGCACGACGCTGAAGCCGCGCAGCAAGAACGGCGCCTATCTCTGGGACGGCCAGCGTGGGTGGGTGTATGCATGGGATGGCGATGCCCAGGTGCACTGGTTCAACGATCCCGATGCGAAGCCATGGACCGAGGCCGAAAAGCAGGTCTGGCGGGCCAAGCGGGACGCACAGCGACAAGCCGCAGACGAGGCGCACCGCAAGGCCGCTCAGAAGGCCGCGGAGATGCTTCGAACGACGAAGCCTGGCCCCCATGACTACCTATTCCGCAAGGGCTTGCCGCAGGCGCAGGGGCTCTGCCTGCCCGACGGCGGGCTATTCGTACCGATGCGTGACTGGTCGTCCAACGAACTCCGCGGCGCCCAGGTCATCCGCTGGATCGACACCGAGGATGAGCCAGGCGTCATGCGTTGGCGCAAGAAGATGACCTATGGAATGCAGGCGCGCGGTGCCGTGCTCCGTCTGGGACCAAGTCGGGCCTCCGAGACGATCTTCTGCGAGGGCTACGCCACGGGCCTGTCCATCGAACTCGCTGCCCGGCAAATGCGTCTGGCTGCGGCCGTGCTGGTGTGCTTCAGCGACTTCAACATGGCGCACGTCGCCGGCCTGCTCAAGCGCGGCCGTCGCTACGTGTTCGCCGACAACGACAAGAGCGGGGCAGGGGAGCGCGCCGCCGTCGAAAGCAAATTGCCCTATTGCATGAGCCCCGTGCTCGGCGAGGACGCGAACGACCTCCACAAGCGCGAAGGCCTCGTGGCCGTGTCCAGCCTTCTGATGCAAGTTAGGCAGCAGGAGCCGGCCATGACCTAGCGCCATGTCATCAAAGCACCTTGCCGGTCGGAGCACCAATAACGGCAGCAGCAAGGGAAGAGCGGGGAACTGTGAGGAAGTTCTGAAACACCCCGGCAGGCGGCGAAGGCAGCACCTGTGAACGAGAAGGCTACCGGGTCATGCAACGCGACGGGTGATACCTCGGTTCATGTGAAGGCCCCCTCTAGGAGGCTGGGTCTGTCCGCTCGGGGTGATGGCTTTGTATTCACGAACGTTAGTTAGTAGACAGGAGTTCCAGATGAGCATGCGAGAGTTCGAACAGTACCTGAAGGCCTCGGATCATTTCGCGGACGTGATCAACACGCACCGCGCTGCGACGGCCGAGATCGTCGCGGGCTTCGCGGCGATGCTTCAGGACAGCGGCATCGTGTCGGAGGCGGCGATCAAGGTGCTCCTGGCGCGCCTGGACGAGCCTACCGGTCGGCGGTCCATCGACGGCAGTCGCCGTGTGCTCATCGCGCGCGTGGGTGATGCACTGAAGGCCCGCCGATGAGCGCCGGCCGACCATGATCGACACCGACACCAGCACCGTCGAAATGTTTGACCAGCCGCCCGCGCGCATCCTGAACGGGCCGCTGATCTGGCAGACCATCATCGACCTGGCCAGCGGCAACCGCGCCGTCAGCCTCCCGACCCTCACGGAGATCACGGGCCTGACCAGCGATGTGGTCGGCGAGCACGTCACGCGAATGATCGAGGCCGGCAAGCTCCGGCGAATCGCCGATGGCATGTTCGAGCCCGTCCAGGATCAGGCACCAGATCCCGGGTGGAAAGGCCGTCGCATGTCGATGCAAAAGCAGAAGCGCGACTGGTTCCGCATCCTCCGCGACCTCATGGCCGCCGGCGTGTCGATGCACCAGGTCGCCCGAGTATGTGGCCGTCACCCGAAGGCGGTGCTCGCCTGGGCCGAAGGCGGCGATCCGAAGGACACCGACGCGCGCATGGTGCTGCAGCTCTACGCCCGGTTCTGCCCGGCGAAGTACCTGGAGCAGGAGAAGAAATTCATGATCACCGTGGAGCCGCAATGGGCCGAAAGTCAAAGCTGACCGAGGACCAGTGGGCCGACGTTGGCCGCCGGCTGATCGATGGTGAGGCTCAGCGTGCTCTCGCCCGCGAGTACGGCATCAGCGAGGCAACCCTGCGCCAGTACTTCGCCAAGCTTGAGAAGCTCCCGACCGTGCAGAAGGTGGCCGGCATGATCGTAGAGACGGAGGCTGCGCTTAAATCCTTGCCGATTTCCGCGCAGATAAACGCGCAAAGACTCGCAGACCGTTTGATGGCCATCAGCCAGGACTTGGCGAGCGCTGCGTTCTATGGGGCGAAGACAGCGCACCGCCTGAATGCGCTGGCGAATTCCGAGGTGGCAAAGGTCGACGATGCGGATCCGTTGGGCGTTAAGAGCGTCGAGGCGATGAAGGGCGTGGCGCTGATGACGCGCCTTGCCAACGACTCCAGCAGCATCGCGGTGAACCTGCTCGCAGCGAACAAGGAGAAGATCGCCAAGATCAACGAGCAGCAGGAGCCGGAGGTGCCGCCCCCGGTGCGCCCTCAAATCAGCCGCGAGGAGTGGCTGTTGCAGCACGGGCTCTCCTGATGTGGGTTCCGCAGAAAGGCCCGCAGCTCGCTGCCTTGGAGGCGGATTGGTGCGATGAGATCTTCTTCGGCGGTGAGCGCGGCGGGGGCAAGTCCGACTTCCAGTGCGGCTACCAGGAGGACGGAGCGCTGCGCTACGGCGACGCCTGGCGCGGCATCATGTTCCGCAAGACCTATCCCGAGCTCGAGGAACTGCAGGCGCGTGCCACCGAGATATTCCCGGGTGAGGGGGCCGTCTTCAAGACGCAGCCGAGCGCGGGCTATCCGTTCTCGAACTGCTGGTACTGGCCCTCCGGCGCGTCGGTGAAGATGCGCTTCATCGAGAACGAGAAGGACTATGGCAAGTACCACGGGCACCAGTACACCGGGATCAGCTTCGACGAAGTGACCGAGTACGCATCGCCGGATGGCCTGCTGAAGATGCTTTCGACGCTGCGCAGCCCGCGCGGCGTGCCGTGCACCATGCGCGCGACTGGCAACCCTGGCGGCATTGGGCACGTCTGGGTGAAGGGGCGGTACGTCAGCATCGCCGCGCCGCGCACCGCCTATCGCGACCCGGAGACGAGCTTCACGCGCATGTTCGTTCCGTCGAAACTGTCGGATAACAAGATTCTGACGACGGCCGACCCGGGCTATCGATCGCGGCTTCTGGCCGCCACCGGCGGGAACGAGGCGCTGCGCAAGGCGTGGCTGGAAGGCAATTGGGACATCGTCGCCGGGGCCTTCTTCGACAACATCACGCCCACGATCTACCTGCCGCCCTGGCGCCCGCCGGCGGAGTGGACGCGATTTCGGTCGATGGACTGGGGTAGCGCCAAGCCGTTCTCCGTGGGTTGGTGGGCCATCGCCACCGATGACCACTGGGCCGAGTTCAAGGACGGATCGGAACGGCTGCTGCCGCGTGGCGCCATCGTTCGCTACCGGGAGTGGTATGGCTGCAAGCCGGGCGAGGCCAACGTCGGGCTGAAGCTGGACGTCGAAGTGGTGGCCCGCGGCATCCTCGACCGCGAGAAGGGCGAGACGATCGACGAGCAGGCCAGCGTTGCCGATCCTTCGATGTGGAAGGAGGACGGCGGCCCGTCGTTCATCGAACGCATGATGGGCGTGCGGGATGGTGCAGGGCCAAGGTTCCGGCCCGCGGACAACTCACGCGTCGTCGGCTGGAGTCAGATGCGCGCCCGGATCAACGGGGAGGGCGATCGGCCGCTGCTGTACGTCACGAACGACTGCCTGCACTGGAAGCGCACCGTACCGGCATGCCAGCATGACAAGCATCGGATCGAAGACATCGACACGGCCGGCGAGGATCACGCGGCCGACGACAGCCGCTACGCCTGCATGTCCCGCCCGCTGTCGAACGTGAAGGCGCCGGTCGCGAAGGGCCCGAAGCCCTGGACGCTGGACTGGGTCATGGCGAACGGATAGGGAAAAAACTTCCACCGCGCGCGCATTCAATCGTCGGCATGCAATCGAGCCATGCCACTGTCGATCACGTCCCGAACCTCAGCCAGCGCCGCGAACTGAGCCTGGAGGAATTGGCCCAGCTCGACGAGCCCGCAGTCATCTTCGAATACTCGCAGCTGCGCGATGACGCGCCCACCCAGTGGGTTTACACCGTCGCCGGCTGGCTCCACGGCCGCAACGTCGCCACGCAGATGGGCGGCTGCACCGTCGGCGGTGACGCCATCGCCGTGTTCGCCGAGACGCGCGACCAAGCCGACGATTTGGCGTGCTCAGGCCTCGACACCACGATTTCCGCCATCAAGGACCAGGCGCGCATCGAAGCGCAGGGTGCGATGGCAGCCGCCCGCCTGTCCGCCGTCGGCGGCATGGAGCGCTTGAACCAGGCGCTGCGCGGCGACAACCACGCCTTCAAGCAAGACCTCGCCCTTCTGCGCGCTGCCGGCTTCGGCGACGCCGTGAACCCGGACGCCTATCGAACGGCGAACCGCTGATTTCCCCCGGGGCGGTGCTGCCCTTCGCTCTGCACCCGTCTGGTAGTGGCGTCCTCTACCCGCTGGCAACCGTTAAGCGCCACAGGAGCAACACATGACCATCAAATGCACCACCCTCGGCCGCGCAACTGCTGCAGCTGCGGGCATCACGATCAGCGCCGCGACCAACGCGACCCCCATCGTCATCACCCTGGGCGCGACCAGCGGGCTGAAGGACGGCGACCGCATCGCTATCTCGGGCATCACCGGCAACACCGCCGCCAACGGCGAATTCACGCTGAAGATGCTGACCGCCACGACCGCACAGCTCGTCGGCTCGGTCGGCAACGGCGCCTTCGGCGGCACGGCGCGCGTCGCCGTCATCTGCGACGTGACCCCGAACATGGCGAAGCACAGCAATGCACTGAACATCGCCGGCACGCTGGTCGGCACGCTCGACATCGAGGCCTACGACAGCTACGCCGACTTCGCGGCAGGCACCAATGCGAGCGGCTCGGCGACGGCGCCCGTGGTTTCCCCGGCCGTGGGCACGAACACCGCCGGTTCGGGCGCCGCGCCGGCCAAGACCACCATCGTGAACCCCGACGCCGGCATGGTGTGCGAAGTCAAGCTCGCGCGCTACATGCGCACCGTAGTCACCGCCTTCACCAGCGGCACGGTGAACGTCGAAATGATGGGCTGAGATGGAGCCGCGCGAAGTTTCCGCCGAAGACAAAGCCTTCTCGAAGGAGTGGCTGAAGCGGATCGGCGCGGCTCTCGATCGCCCAGAGGTCAAGCGGGCGCACAAGACATTCAAGCGGAACCGGCGCCTGCTCGCCGGCCGCAACCCTGATGCCGAAGATCAGGAGACGCTCACGCAGCGCGTGCGCACGAATCTGCACTTCGCGAACATGGCGGCCATGCTGCCGCAGGTCTATGCGAAGGATCCGGACTTCTCCTGCCGGCCGCTGCCCAGCGTGTCGCCCGAGCAGATGGACGCTGCCAAGAAGTTCGCCCTGACGGCTGAGATCATGGTCAGCCGCGTCCTGGTGAAGGACTGCAAGGTCAAGGTCAAGGCAAAGAAGATGCTGCGCTCGGCCTACGCCACTTCCATCGGGTGGTGGAAGCTCACCTGGCAGGAACAGGTGCAGACGGACCCGATCGTCGTGGCGCGCCTGCAGGACACGCAGGACAACATCGAGCGGGTGCGCCAGCTGCGCGACGAGCTCGAAGACCCCGAATTGCGCCAGGAACAGGAATTGATCCTTGCGCAGCTCGCCGATGCGATCAAGGGCCTGGAGGTGCAGCAGGAGATCGTCATCTCCCGCGGCCTGGTCCTCGACTTCGTCAAGGCCGAGGACCTGATCGTCCTCGACCCGAGCGTGGCCACCATCACCGACTACTGCGACGCCTCGGCGCTGGCACAGCGGATCTGGATGACGCGCGCCAAGTTCAAGGCGGCATTCGGCTACGTGCCGGAGAAGGCCACGCGCTTCAGCACCATGGACGCCAGCACCGCCGCGCAGAATCGCGGCCTGCCGTCGGCAACGACCATCGCCGGCCCGAACGACAGCACCAATGACGACGGCTCGCTGCTGTGCGTCTATGAGGTGTGGGACCAGGAGGCCAACCGCGTCCACTACGTGTGCGCTGGCGAAGAGGGCTTCTGCAAGGAATCGCAGTCCCCCGACTGGACCGGCAAGCGCTGGTATCCGTTCTTCGGTGGCGCCTTCAACGAGATCGACGGCAGCTTCTACCCGCTGTCGGACATCGAACTGACCGAGCAGCTTGTCGACGACTACAACCAGACTCGCGAAGACTTCGTGCGCGACCGCGAGGATGCGCTGCCGTACAACGTGGTGCGCGAGGGCGGAAACCTCACGGATTCCGACGTCAAGAAGTTGGTGAATCGGAAGCGCGGCCAGACGGTCACCGTCAAGGGCATCCCGGGCAAGCCGATCCGCGACGACTTCGAGGCAGTGCAGCAAGTCCAACTGAACCCGGCGAACTACGACACGTCGGCGATCCGAGCCGACATCGAGCAGACCCTTGGTGGCGGCGATGCGGCGCGCGGCACCGTCATGAAGGCGAAGACGGCCACCGAGGCCGAGATCGTCAGCCAGGGCCTGCGCGGGCGCAGCGCTGAGCGGCAGGACATCATGGAAGACGTCCTGAACGAGGCCGGCCCCTACGCACTCGAGGTGATGCTGCGGAAGATGACGCTGCAGGAAGTGCAGGCCATCGCCGGCATGGATGCGTCGTGGCCCCAGCTCTCCATCGATCAGATCTTCAACCTGGTCGCCATCGAGGTGCGCGGCGGGTCGACCGGCAAGCCGGACCGGCTGCAGGAGCAAGACCGCTGGACCAAGCTGCTGCCGGTCATCAAGGAAGCCGTCACCACCGTGGCCGAGCTGCGCGAGAAGGGCAACGAGCCGCTGGCGCAGTCGGTCATTGAACTCACGCGCGAGACGCTGCGCCGCTTCGACGAGCGCCTGGACATCGACGAGTTCCTGCCCAAGCAGTCGAAGGATCCGATGGACCCGGAGAACCTGCAGCGCGAGAACGTGCAGATGAAGGCGCAGCTGCAGGCGCTCACGCAGCAGAACAAGGAATTGAAGGACGAGGCGCAGAAGGGCATCTACCAGGTTGCCGCACAGATCGCCACGTCCGCCGACCCGCTGACCTCAGGCCAGGCATTCGCCATCGCGCTCCAGGCGCTCGAAAACCAGGATGCCGCCGGCCAGCAGCAGCCGGCCGCCCTTCCATCCCAAGAGCCGCAAGAGCTCGACCCAACCGCCACTGCAGCAGGGCCGACCCTGCAATAAGACCATGAAAATCCGCCGCCTTCTCTCCCGCCCGTACCGCGATCCCGAGCCTGGTGTCGATGGCACGGGCGCCGATCCGGTCGTCGACAGCGCGCCGGCGCCAGCCCCTGCGCCCGAGGCGACCGACGCCGCGGCGCCGGCCGATGCCCCCGCTGCGGACGCGCCTGCCGCTGACCCGGCCGCCGCACCTGCGCCCGCGGTCGACCCGAACGCGCCGAAGTCGTTGCTCGAGGCCATCTCGGCCAGCGTCGACGGGAAGAAGCCCGAGCCGGTGGTCGACCCCAAGGCTGCGCCGGTGGCGGACGCGAAGAAGCCGGCCGAGCCCGATGCCGCCGCGAAGCCGAAGTCCGAAGACCTGACGGCCATGCCCGAAGGCCTGGCACCCAAGGCGCAGGAGCGTTTCCGTGCGCTGGCGAACGTGAACAAGGAAGTGACCGCCGAAGTCGAAAGCCTCCGCGCTCAGACCGATTACATCGGCACCACGTTCAAAGAGCACGGCATCACCCGCGAGCAGTTCGAGATGGCCACGGGCCTGATCGGCGCCATGAACCGCGGCGACTGGCAGACCGTCATCGACGGCTTCAAGGACCAGATGCGCCAGGTCGCATTGCTCAGCGGCAAGCACATCGAGGGCATTGATGCGCTGTCGACCATGCCCGACCTGAAAGAGAAGGTCGACAACCTGCAGATCAGCCCTGAGGACGCTGCCGAGATGGCGCGTGGCCGCACCGAGCGTGCGCTTCAGCAGCAGCGCGCTCAGCGCAGCCACCAAGCCCAACGCGAGCAGGAGCAGACGCAGCAGCAAGAGCAGCAGCACGAGCGGGCCCGGCAGCAGGCAATCGTCGCTGTCGACCGCCTGTGTGCCGACCTCAAGAGCAGCGACCTCGATTTCGCACGCATCGAGGCAGCGCTGCTGCCGCGTGTGCACGAGCTTTTCGCGGACTTGCCGCCGGCCAAGTGGGCCGAGGCATTCCAACGTCAATACACCCTGATGAAGAGCATGGGCGCCCCGGCGCGCGGCAATTCAGCGGGAACCCTGCGGGCTGGCGGTGCGAACAACCCGACCGCCAAGCCCACGGACATGTTCCAAGCGATGTTCGGAGAAGCCCGCCCCTGATCCAAGGGGCGCGTAGAGGCGGGGTCGCATCCCGCTGGGCCATCCGGCAAATCGCAGTTCGGTCGTAAGCGTGGTTCGCCGCACGCAAACGTGACGTGTGCCGAGTTCGTCGTCGGCAAGTGAAGAGATCTATCAACGTTTGCATTTGGAGAATCACCATGCCTTTTTCCGCACAGGAAATCCAGGACGCCGGCAAGATCGGCCTGGACTACTACCTCGCAGCCAAGCCCATCGACCAGGTCGCCGTCGAGCGCCCGCTCCTCAAGGCCCTCATGGCCAAGAAGAAGACGGCCCCCGGCGCCAAGCAGTTCATCGTCGAGCAGCTGCGCACCGGCTACTCGTCGAACTTCCAATGGTTCAACGGCAACCAGACGGTCACCTACAACCGTCGGGTCACCAACCAACAGGCGAACTACCCGTGGCGCTCGGCCCATGACGGCCTGGCCCTCGATGAAGACCGCCTGATCCAGAACGGCATCGTCATCACCGACGACAAGGGCCCGACCAACGCCACCCAGGCCGAGAAGATCCAGCTGACCAACCTGTTCGAAGAGCAGATGGAAGTGCTGCGCCTGGGCTTCCAGGAACAGATGAGCTATCAGCTGCACCTGGACGGCACGCAGAACCCCGATGCCATCACGGGTCTGGACGGCTTGATCTCGCTGACCCCGACCACGGGCACGGTGGGCGGCATCGATCGTTCGACGAACGGCTACTGGCGCAACAACGTCGCCACCGGCCTGACGACCACGACCGGCACCGGCACGATCCTGAACCAGATGGAGATCGCGTGGCGCGCGGCTCGTCGCAACGGCGGCACGCCCAACCTGATCCTGGTGGGTTCGCAGTTCCTGGACGGCTACCGCAACTTCCTGCTCAACAGCTTCGGCCGCATCGACTTCACTGGCGGCGCGTTCGGCAAGACGGTTGACGCCGGCACCGAGACGCTGAGCTTCCATGGTGTGCCGCTGGTCTGGTCGCCGGAGTTCGCGGAACTGGACGCACGTTTCGGCCCGGCCACGCCGTGGGAAAAGCGCGCGTACTTCCTGAACACCGACACGATCAAGCTGCGCCCGATCGAGGGTCAGGACATGGTCACGCGCAAGCCGCCGCGCGCCTATGACCGCTACGAGTACTACTGGGGCATCACCTGGCGCGGTGCTCTCACGATGAACCGCTCCAACGCCAACGCCGTTCTGGCCGTCGCGTGATGAACCTGGCGCCGCTGCTTACCCCGGCGGCGCCAGCCTGTTTCTCCTTGGATTCCCGGCGCTGGCGGTGTCGGGGCCTTTACGGCCGGGGCGCGTGCCTCGGTCTTTTTTGAACCGCCGAACCCAAAACAGAGGATCTCCATGGCCACCGCAACCGCTGAACGTCCCCGCACTGCCGCAGCCGGCATGCTCTCCCGCCGCATCCTGGTCACGATCGACCAGGGCATGACCATCAAGACACCGAAGGTGATCTACGAGCACGAGCTGCCGATCTTCCAGGAGATCCACGGTGGCGGTGCCGAAGACGGGGAGGGCGGTGCCGTCACCGTCATCGAAGATCCCGTCGGGTTCCTCGACAAGGAATGGAAGCCGCGGCAGGACATGAACCTGCTGCAGCACAACAAGAAGCAGGACGACCTCACCCGGCCGAGCGAAGGCGCGGGCATCGGCTTCGTCTTCCTGGGCAACCCGGCTGAGGAATGGTCGCGGCTGGCCGCCGCCTACGGAAAGTGCGTCGACGAGGACAAGCTCGTCGTCGAGCGCATCTACGGCCGCGCGCGCGAAGGCCGCCTCGCGACGATGTTGGGCAAGCCGTCCCTCAAGGATCTGCCGATCGCGCAACTGCGCCAGCTGATCGTCGGCACGGGCTATGTCGTCGATGTCGCCAAGGACACGCCAGAGGCCGAGAGGCCGGCCATCTTGGAACGCCGCAAGGCCTTCCTCGCGCTCGACGTTGCGGGCCTGGCCGAGTTGGCCAAGACCGAAGGCATCGAGATCTGATTCTCAACCCCCAAGGAGCACGCCATGCAGATCATCATCGAGAAGGACACCGCGACGCACATCCCGAAAGAGTGCACGCGCGACGAGGCCGCGGCGTTTGCGGCTCAGTTCCCCGTGACCGTCGTGACCGAAGACGAAAACGTGCCTTGGGCCGACTTCGTCGAGGCGAATCCCGTTGGCGATGAAGACGGCCACGCCCCGGACGAGAAGGCCGTCATCGACTCGCTGCTGAAGCGCAAAGCGATGAGCAAATCGGCGTTCAAGAAGCTGCCCGTTGCCGAGCGCGAGAAGCTGGTCGTCGAAGAGACGGCCCTGATGGCCTCCGAAGCGCAAGGCTGAGCCCATGCCCGCTCCCGTCTACCGAACCCTCGGCGAACTGCGCCGCGTCGTCCTTGCCCGCCTGGGCTTCGGTGGGCAGGGCGCGTCCGGCGGCGCCAACCAGGTGCTGATCGACTCGTTCTTGTACGAGGGGCAGAACATGCTCTACCACCTGCAGAACTGGAACAACCTCAAGTTCTACGACGAGGTCGACGTCGGCGCCGAGCAGAACCTGATCGATTTCCCCGTGAGCTGCTCGCGGCACCGTCGCATCCTCAAGATCGAACTGCTCAATGGCGGACTGTGGTCGGAACTTCGCGAGGGCATCCCGACGGACGCCTGGAACACCATGGACACGCTGAGCTACCCGCAGCGCTACGAACGCTACGAGCAGATTTCGCTGTGGCCCAAGGCAAACGCCGTCTACAAGCTGCGCATCTGGCGCATCCGCGACCTGGCCCGCTTCACGGAGGACAACGACCGCTGCAGCATCGACGACAGCATGGTGCTCCTGCACGCCACGACGTTCGCGAAGGCGCACTATCGTCAACCTGATGCATCGGCCTATCAAGGCCAGCTCGACACTTTGCTCGCGACGATCCGCGGCTACAGCTTCGGCTCGAACGGCGTCTACACGCGATGCACGGCCGATGCGCCGCTGCAGCGTCCGCAGGTCGTGGGGCGTGACGTCTTCCCATGAGCGCGATCACCTATTCAGATTTCGGCGGCGGCCTGGATCGCCGGCTGCCGGTGAGCGTGCAGGACGCGAACAAGCTCTGGGTGCTGCGCAATGCCTACATCACCCTCGGCAAGCGCATCGCCAAGCGGCCGGCGCTCAAGCCCATCGCCACGGGACTCACGGGCTCCTCTGGCCTCGAGGCGATCAGCGGGCGCCTGAAGGTGTTCGTCGATCGCGGCGCGGTGTTCACTCCGCCGACCCTCTGCGACAAGATCGAGCTGGACAAGCCGGCAGCAGCCGGCGGCACTGCGCTCGATCGCGTGTTGTACGCCGACCTCTTCGCCGGCTACCCCTACGTCGTGACCCGGTACGCCAACAAGGTGACCTGGCACCACTACGTGGACACCAACCCGACCACGCCGGTGATTGACGTCAACTGTCCTCAGACCAATTCGGTGACGAAGGCCGCCAGCCGCATCTTCGCGATCGGCGGCGAGAACGTGCGCTACTGCAAGGCCGGCAACCCCCGTGATTGGTCGACGGCCAGCGACGCCGGCTTCCTTCCGGCCGGCCTGCAGTCGGACACGAAATCGGCCACGACGGCGGTGGGCACCTTCCAAGAATCGCTGGTCGTGTTCTTCTCGGAGCAGGCGCAGATCTGGAACGTCGCAGTCGACCCTGCGGCGAACGTGCTGTCCAAGCGCATCTCAGGCGTCGGCACGCAGGCGCCGCTGTCGCTGTCGCCGTTCTCGAACGACCTGATGTTCCTGTCGCCCTTCGGGCTGCGCACGATGACGGTGCAGGCACAGACCAACCGCATCGACGACAACGACGTGGGCGTGCCGGTTGACAAGCTGGTGGTGCCCGACGTGGCCGCGAGCCGCGCGCTACCTGATCCCTACGAGCCCTTCGGCGTTTGGATTCACCAGGTCGGCCAGTACTGGCTGGTCATGGACATGGGGACGTACTCCAAGGTCTGGGCCTACACCTATTCGAAGAGCTCGAAGATCGCTTGCTGGAGCGAGTACACCTTCCCGGTGCGGATCACCGCGTTGTCGACCCTCGACGGCGTGATCTACGTCCGGTCCACTGATGTCCTGTATGAGGTGTCCGCGACCCAGTTCACGGACGGCGAGCAGCTCGTGCCGGTCGAAGTGCAGATGGCCTTCCAAGATGCGAAGTCCCCCGGCATCAACAAACAGGTGTGGGGCGCAGACCTGGTCGCCGTGGGCAGCGTGGATTTCTCGCTGAAGTATGACCCCCGGGACCTCTCGAAGGAAAGCATCCCGCAGACCATCACAGGCGACACCCGGCCCGGCGACATGCAGCCGATCGACGTGATGGCGCCGGCAATCGCGCCGGTGTTCCGGCACATGCGCGACGAGGCTTTCGAGCTGGACGCGCTGTCGTTGTACTTCCACCTGCTCGGCCCCCAATGATTCAGCAGCTCACGCTCGCCGACGCGGTGCTGGTCGCGAGTGGGATGCGATTGGAGGACCGTGGATGCATCGAGGCGATCGTCGGCGCGTGCGACGCGGAGGTATTCGCGGTGAACCGCTGGCAGACCGACGGTGCGGCCTGGGCGCTGTACCAGGACGGCAGGCCGGTCGCCATGTTCGGGCTGCTGAAGCTCAACCCCTGGACGCTGAACGCCTGGCTCGTGGCGACGCCGGCCATGGCTCCGCAATCGTGGAAAAAACTTCTTCGCTTCTCCCGCACAGTCCGTGGCAACGCGCTCAAGGCGACGCGGCGAATCGAGTGCACGGTGCTGTCGACGTGGGTACGCGCTGCGGGGTTCGCTGAGGCACTGGGCTTCGAGTTGGAAGGGATCAAGCGCGGTGGCGCGAAGGGCGGCGAGGACATCCTGCTCTATGCAATCGTCAAGAAGGAAAAGGCATGAACAACGTTGAATACACCCTGGCTGTCGCAAGCCCCGGCACCTCGGTAAAGGTGGCGCTCGCCGGCGGCGGGGCAGCCGCAGTGACGACCAATGCCATCGGCTACGACACGGCTGTGGTAACCGCGGATGTCGACTGCTTCTTCCGCAAGAGCGCAACCGCAAACGCCACCAGCGATGGCACCGACCAGTTCATGGTGGCGAAGAACACGTATCGCATCTTCGGGCTGCTCCCGGCCGACAAACTGTCGTTCAACAGCGCGACTGCCGGCAACGTCTACATCACGCCTGGCGCGTAAGGGGAACATCATGGGTGGTGGCGGCGGCGACAACGGGTACGAGGCACGGCAACAGGCTGTGGAGGACCAGAAGACGAAAGCGCGTCAGCGACTGAATGCGGCATTCGGCGAGGGCGCGCCGGCCGAGGTCGATCGCAACGCTTTCACGAGCACGATCCCGCTGATGATGGAGTTCAGCGGGGCCACAGGCGGCGACGATCCGGTGGAGACCTCCAACTTTGTTCAGACGCGCAACGGCGGCACGTCCTCTTTCGACCAGGCCGGCTACGACGCAGCACTTGCCGAGAACGAATCGATCCTTGGCCGGAAGGCCGAGCGCGAAAAGCTCTACGGCGCAGTGCGCGAGAACGCTTTCACTGCCGGCAAGCGTGGGCTCGACGAATCCCGTGAGAAGGCCGCACGCGACCTGCGCTTCGAGCTGTTCGCCAAGGGCTTGAACGGCGGCAGCGAGGATGTGAACCAGAACGCCATGCTCGGCCGCACCTACGACGCCGGTGTCCTTGACTTGGGCGCCAAGGCTGATGCCGCAGCGACCGGCCTGCGCACGAGCGACGAAACCACCCGCCTGAACCTGCTGCAGGGCATCGACAGCGGCATGGATCAGGGGAGCATCCTTTCCTCTGCGGCCAATCAGCTGTCGAACAACAGCGAACGCGCCGCGGCGGAAGCGCAGGGCACCAGCATTGGCGACCTGTTCGCGAATGCTGGGCTGCTGAGTGCACAAAGCCAGTACCGCCAGGGCAAGGCGGTCGGCACCGATTGGTGGAACACGCTCACCCCCGGCAACTCGACCGTCCGCACGAAGGCGTCGAGCGGTTCGCTCTCTGCGAGCTGAAGGAGTACCACATGAGCGGCTACGAAATTGCAGCACTCGCCCTCGCGGCTGGCGGCACCGCGGCGACGGTGTCTGCACAACAGCAGCAGGCCAATGAGCGGCGGCAGACGCTGAACCGCCAGATGGAGAACACCGAGCAGTCGACCAAGAAGGCGGTGGACCTGATTCAGGGCGAGGGCACGCGCTTCACTCCAGAATCGCGCGCTGCAGAACTTGCGGCAGCCGAGGAGGCTGCTGCGACGCGGTCGAAGCAAGATCTTGAAGGTGCGGGCGGCGCGACTGTCGCGACGGCTGGCGACGCCGGCAATGTGTCGAGCGATTTCCTCACCGCAAAGGCAGACCGCGCGATTTCTGAAGGTACGCGCCTCACGGCGCTGAGCCGAGAACTCGCCAAGATTCGGGCGCCCGGCCAGATCCAGACGAACGACCGCATGAGCACCGCGAATCTCGCGAACCGGCTGTCCAACATCCAGGGATCGAACGCCAATCTGGCGCGCGCCAACAGCATGGACGCCGACAGCATCGAGGCGCCGGCATATGGCCAACTCGGCTCCATCGCCTCATCGCTGGCTGGCGGCTATTTGGCCTCTGGTGCCGGCGCCGCAGGCGGCGCTGGCGGCGGACAGATCGCCTGGGGTGGGCCTGCTGTCGGCACCTCCACCGTCGGCGCCACCGGTGGCGCTCAACTTGCCCGCGGCTACCCCGCCGTCGGCTTCGGAGCCTTCCGATAATGCCAACCTCTCGAATCAGCGCAGGCATCCTCGCGGGCCTCGGGTCCGGCGTGCAGCGGGGCGCGCAAGCGTTTTCGATGGGCGGCCAAGCCTTCGACCAGGGGTACGGTGAGGGCGCAACCCTGCAGTCGAAGCTGGCACAGGCTTTGTCGGTACAGCGCGCCAACGAGGCCAAGGCCGCCCAAGACACCGCAGAGACGCGGATCATCGAAGGGCGGCCGGACCTCGCCGAAGAGCAAGCCGCCCTCCAGGCGGGCGTGACCGTGCCGCAGGTGCGCGCCGCTCGTGCATTCACCCGCACGGGCCGGCCGTCGGCCTTGGAGGTCCCCGACCTGTCGAATCTGGATGCTGGCCCGCCGCCGAGCGTTGCGCTGTCGCCCGAGCAGCAGACCAAGATCGGCGCGGCACTGCGCCAGATGCTGCCCGTCCTCACCAACGTGAAGGACAACAAGGCGGATGATCTGGCGAACGCCGCGAAGATCTACCAGCAGGTCGACGGCGCGCAGGCGGTGATCGACGGCAAGGCACCGGCCACGAACTTTGGCCGCGCAATGGCGGCCGCGCAGGGTAAGCCACTTTTCAATGCCGACACGACCGGCGCAGTGCTCGACAATTTCGCGGGCACGCTCGACACGGCCAACCCTCTGGCGGGGTCGACCATCGCGCTGCGCGGCGCGCAGGCGGGTGCGCAGAAGGCTAACGCCGCACAAAGCTATGCCGCGGCGGGAGCCTCGAGCGCATTGGCAGATCAGCGCCGAGCCGTCACCGCAACCGGCCGCAGCGGGCCCGGCGGCAAAGTGCCGATCGGCTACCGCTACACCACCGGCGAGGATGGTGAAGCGCGCCTTGAGCCGATCCCCGGCGGACCGAAAGATCCGAACTCGCAGACGGGCAAGCCGCTGCCGGCCAGCGCCGCCAAGGGCTACCTGGACAACCAGACGAACCTGCGCCGCGCTGAGAAGGCTCTCGAGTTGGTCCAGGGCAAGAGCTTTGGCGACGTCAAGGGCGACACGGAAGCAACCGGCGTCAAGGGCTACCTGCCGAACGCCATCCTGAGCCGTGTGGACCCGGCTGGAGTGGACACGCGCGCAGCCATCTCCGACCTGGGTAGCTTGGTGCTGCACGACCGCTCGGGCGCCGCGGTGACGGCCGCTGAGTTTCCGCGCCTCGCGCCCTTCATCCCGACGCACACGGACGACCAGAAGACCTCGGCGAAGAAGCTGCGCCAGTTCGTCCAGAACTACCGCGCCATCGTCGAAGACGCCGAAGAGTTCTACAAGGCCTCGGGCTACAACGTACCGAAGATCTCGCCACGCAGCGGTGGCGGCACCGCTCCAGCGGCAGCGCCCGGCGGCTTCACGTATCTGGGCAAGGAGTAGGCGATGGCGAAGTACCGCGTGCAGGGCCCAGACGGGGCGATCCATGTGTTCGAGGGCCCTGAGGGCGCCAGCCAGGCCGACGTTCTCGCGTTCGCGCAGCAGCAGTTCGGTAAGCCAACGGCGTCCCCTGCCGCAGCGCCCGCCGCGCCGGCATTCGAAGACCCCGGCGTCCTGAAGGCCGGCGTCATTGGCGCCGGCAAGACTTTCGACAGCATGCTCGACGGCCTGACGCAGATGTGGCTGGCTTCGCGCGGCGAGACGTCCGCGATGGGCGGCTTGAAGCAGAACGTCGACGAGAAGGCCGCGATCTACAAGCCCCTCGCAGACGCGCACCCGATCGCGACGGCGGTCGGCGAGGCCGCGCCCGGCATGGTGATTCCGGTTGGCGGCGGCGCGACAGCTGTCGGAACGGGGTTGCGGCTGGCGGCTGCTGGCGGAATTCCGGGCGCTCTGGAATACGGCAGCGCTGGTGAGCGCGCAGGCCGCGCAGCATTCGGCGCGACGGCTGGTGTGGTTGGTGGCCAGGTGCTGCCCGCTGCAGGTCGGGCGGTACTCGAGGCTGTGCCCGCCATTGGCCGCACCGCCAAGGCCCTGACCGAGCCGCTGTACGCCAGTGGTCGTGAGGCCATCGCAGGGCGCACGCTGGCGCGCGCGGCGGGCGAGGGCGCGCAGGACGTGGCCCAGCGCTTGAGCAACGCCGCCGAACTCGTTCCGGGCTCGCTGCCAACGGCCGCACAGGTTGCCGAGAACGGCGGCATCGCGGCGCTCGAGCGAAGCGTCGCTGCAGCGCAGCCCGCGGCTTTTGCAGAACGTGGGATGCAGCAGGCGGCATCGCGCACGCAGGCGCTGCGCGGCATTGCACAGGACGACACCGCGCGCGCTGCAGCGGTGGCCGCCCGCGAGGCTGCGACCAGCCCGCTGTACGCACAGGCCACCCGAGCGAACTACACCGTCGACCCTGCTCTGGAGCGTCTGCTTCAGACTCCCGCCATGCAGCAGGCGCTCAAGCGCGCCGAGGAGTTGGCGGCCAACAACCAGCGCACGTTCTCTTTCGACGTGCGGAACACCGACCATTTCTCGGGCCTGGCCAACCGGCCAAGCTCGGCGTCGCGCCAGATCACGGGGCAGGGGCTGCAGGACCTGAAGATGGCGGTGGACGCCATGCTTACCGATCCGGCGTCGGGCTACGCAGGCTCGGCCGGCAATTCGGTGAAGGCGCTGCGCGGCCAGCTACTCAACTGGATGGAGGGAGCGAATCCCGCATACCGCACCGCGCGAACCACCTTTGCCGATATGTCCAAGCCGATCGGCCAGATGGACGTCGGCAAGAAGCTCCTGACTGACCTTGAGCCCGCGCTGAACGACTTCGGCGGCCTTGCCAGCGAGACAGCCAGCAAGTTCGCGAACGCCATGCGCAACGCCGACCAGACCGCGATCAAGGCCACGAAGTTCAAGGGCGCGGGAATGCGGGACCTGATGACGCCCGACCAGATGGGCGCACTCGAAGGGATCGCTGGCGACCTGGCCCGCAAGACCAATGCGCAGAACCTTGGCCGCGGCCCAGGTTCCGACACGTTCCAGAAACTGTCGATGAGCAACATCGCCCAGCAGTCTGGCGCGCCTGGTGTGGTGGGCGGCGCGCTCAATCTTCCCGGCGTGTCGAAGGTGGCGAAGTTCCTCTACTCGGAGCCCGAGGAGAAGATCCAGTCGCTGCTTGCTCAGGCCCTGCTGGACCCGAAGATTGCCGGAGGTCTGATGTCGCGAACCCCCGCCGCAGTCAAGCCGATCTCAGCGGCAAATCTACTGTTCGCCAATCCGACGCGGCCCGCGCAATTGCTGGGCGGCGCTGCTGGTCTTTCGACGGCCAATCTGCTTTCCCAGTAGCGCGGAGGTGCGCGGGTAGCGTGCGCGAAAGCGGGGATAGACCTTGCGCTTCAGCCACCCCTCGAACACATTCACGCCTAGCCAAAACAGCGGGCCGATGACGCCGACGACGAGGCCCGTGGCAAGGAACTGGGTGGCATCCATCCTTCAAGTGTAGGTGGATTCAGGGAAAAAACTTCTTTCCTGAGGCGGCCCAATCAGGCGATGCAGGCCCCACCATATTTGCGCAGCGCCGACTTCTCCGCCGATGAGCGGAGCAACGTGGGCGGCCGTTCGACGGTGCGCACCGACCAGGTCGACGCCGAGCTGGACAACGTGTCGACCTCGATCGTTGCGCTATGCACGAACCTGGCGCTGATTCAGCGTGATGACGGCAAGCTGCGTGATGCGCTGGTTGAGCTCTACAACCTGTCGACCACCGCTCGAGTCGCCTTGATGGCGAAGCTCAACCCGCGTGGTCTGTGGGCCACCGCACAGAGCTATGCGGTGTCTGATCTCGTTGACGTCGGCGGCGTCTCCTACGTCTGCGCCATTGCACACACCAGCACGGTGTTCGCGACCGACTACGCCGCCGGCCGTTGGCAGATCTTCATCACCGCAGCCACCGCCGCGGGCCTCCCCTTTACCCCCACAACGACGATCACCGCGAACACCGCACAAGCGGCAATCGAAGAGGTCGACGCCAACCTGCGCGCGGCGGCAATGCCGACGCACGCCTTCAATTTCGGAGGCCTCTGATGGCTGCATCTGCTTCGTTCGTCGCTACCCCCAAGACCCCTGTTGTTGTCTTCGCCAACGCAGACGGCACCACCTTCAAAACCATCGCCACGGGCGGCACGCTGGGCACGCGCATCGATTCCATCTCAGCCAGCAACGGCGACGCTGCGACCGCGAACGTGCTGCAACTTGCGGTGCAGGTTTCCGGCGTCGACTATGTGCTGGGCGAGGTTCCCATCCCGATCGGCGCGGGCACCAACGGCACCACGAAGTCGGTAGCGGTGCTCAACCCCGCCGACATCCCCGCACTGCAGTACAGCGAGAGCGGCGCGCTGTGGCTCGCATCCGGCGCCACGCTGCGAGCGCGTGTGAAGACGGCTGTCGCCGGCGCGAACCTGGTGCACCTGATCGGCGTTGCCGTCGGGGACTATTGAGATGCAGGCCGGTCTCGCGGCGCGACCGCTGACGAAGGGGCGCCTTCCTGTGCGAGCGGTGGTGGACAGCGCCTATGCCGCGTACACCGGTCACGCCGCATTCACTGGGATCATCCCGCTGGACAACACGATTCCTCAGATCGGCGAGGGCGATCAGATCCTTAGCCTGTCGTTCACGCCGAAGTCTGTGACCAACAAGCTTCGCTTGCGTTTTCGCGCGACTGCCAGCGTCACCAACCTGAACAACGTCATCGCGGCGATCTTCGTCGGCACCGGTGCGAACGCTGTCGCCGCGGCCGTTTACACCAACGCGGCGCCGAACTACTTCGGGCAGCTGGTGTTGGAGGCCGAAGTCCCGGTCGGCACTTCTGGCGCGATCACCATCCAAGTGCGCATGGGTCTGAGCAGCGCGGGCACCTACGGTCTGAACGATCAGGCAGGTAGCGGCCCCATCTTCGGCGGCGCAACGGCGGCCACGCTGGTTGTTGAAGAACTGACCCCGTAGCTGGAGCTGTGATGCGCTACCTCTACCAAGCCCTACGCGCCCGCATAGCTGACTGGCTCGCATCAATCTGGGCCAAGCTCCGCGCGCGCAACACGGGGGACAAGCAATGAGCCAGGAAACGCAACCCGGTGACCTGCCTCGGGTCACCCGAATCATCGACATGAAACTGCCGCTGACTTGGCTCCTTGGGTGCGCCTTCGCCATCGCAGCAGCATTCGCAAGCATGTACTTCAAGCTGGGCCAGCTCGGCGAGGACATGACGGACCTGAAGATTTCGGTGAAGGCCGGCAACAACCAGGCCAGCACCGTGCAGGGTGAGTTGGCGATCCTGAAATTCAGGATCGAGAACCTCGAATCCGACAAAAGGAGTGCTCGATGAACTTCAACGACGCATTCGACCGCTTGATGGGCCATGAGGGCGGCTACGTCAATCACCCTGCCGATCCCGGCGGCGAGACCATGTGGGGCGTTACCAAGCGCGTGGCCGTGACCTATGGCCACAACGGCCCCATGCGCGAACTGCCGCGCGACACGGCCAAACAGATCTACCGCACGCAGTACTGGGACGCCCTGCAGGCCGATCAGCTGCCGGACGCCGTGAAATTTGAGGTCTTCGACGCCGCGGTGAACTCGGGTGTGACGCAGGCTGTGAAGTGGCTGCAGCGCGCGGCCGGCGCGACCGCTGATGGCGTGATCGGCGCGAAGACCATCGCAGCGGCGCGCGCGGCCGGCCCTCTAATCGGCGCGCAGTACAACGGCCAGCGCCTGCAGTTCATGACCGACCTCGCCGGGTGGCCGAACTTCGGCAAGGGCTGGGCACGGCGCATCGCGGCGAACCTGCTGCGACTGGAGGCGTGATGGCTGACTGGAAAGACGTAATCGGCACCGTGGCCCCTGGCCTGGCCACCATCCTCGGGGGCCCGTTCGCCGGTGCAGCGGTCAAGGTGATCGCCGACAAGGTGCTCGGGCGGCCTGATGCCAGCGAAGCCGATGTCGCCGCGGCGCTCGCGTCCGGCACGCTGAGCGGCGACCAGATCGTCGCGCTGAAGGCCGCGGAGACCTCTCTGGCCGTGGAGATGGCCAAGGTCGACCAAGCGCGCGAGGCGGCCGGCATCGAGGACACGAAGAGCGCGCGCCAGCAGACCGTCAACCTCGCCAGCGTGGGCAGCTCCATCGCGTGGGGCGCACCGGTGGTGTCCACGCTCATCGTGGCCGGCTTCTTCTTCTGCATCTACCGGCTCTTCATCGTGCCGGCGGACCTGCCGAACAACGCCTTCCAGCTGCTCAACGTGATGTTCGGCGGCCTGTCGATCGCGTTCGGCCAAGTGTGCAACTACTGGCTCGGCTCGTCGGCGGGTTCGAAGCGGGCAGGGGATTCACTGCGAAAGATCGCCGAGCAACCTGCGGCCCGGTAGTTTGCCGACGCGCTGATCTTGAGTATTACTTTCGTGGTCTTGCGGGGCTATTTGTTACTGATCATGATTCTCAGTAACAAAAAAGGAGTGAGGTATGCGGAAGTCAATTGCTCATATTCTGAGCGGCCTGTTGTTAGCTTTCTTCAGTTTGACGGCGGGCGCAGTGGACATTGCGCCCAACACCCAGCTGGTCACTGGGCAGTACTACTACAGCCCTCAGGGCAAGTACTTCCTCGTGATGCAGGGCGACGGGAACCTTGTCTACTACCGCGCCAACGGCACTGCGCGCTGGAACACACAGACCCAGGCCTATCCAGGCGCGTGGGCCGTCATGCAGGGGGATGGCAACTTCGCGATTTATACCGCTGGCGGACAACACATCTGGAGTGCCGGAGTGCAAAGTGCAGGCGCCTATCTCGGTCTGCAGGATGATGGCAACCTTGTCATTCGTCGTGCGAGCGATCAGGCGGCGCTTTGGCACATCGGCGGTGATGTGGCCCCGCCGCAACCAGACATCGAAATCTGCGACAACCAAGGCATCCCCGCCGGTCACGCTGTTGTTCGCCGTTTCACCGGCAATACGTGCCGTGGCCTCAATGGTTCTTACAGTCGCGCAACGCGGACAGTGAAGCCCCTCATCTCGCCTATGAACGTCTGTCGGGAGACGAACCTCCCTCAAGGATGGGTAGTGACCGCAATGGCGACCACGACCGACTGCATCAACAGCACCTTCACGGACTTCGCAAGGGAGACTTGGACCATCGCGGTGCCAAGTTCGCCCATGCGGGTCTGCAGCAGGACGGTGATACCAGCGGGGTATGTCGTCACGGGCGCAGCTACGGACGTGAACTGTGCGCATGCAGACTTCAGCTCCACCTATGCTGGCTATGACATCAAGATCCCCGGGCAGCATGAGCAGGTGGTGTGTTCGTGGAGCCCAATCCCTCCGGGATACAGCATCACCAACACTTTTTCCTGGGCTCCGTGCTCTGGCGGGACCACTGCCTCGCTCAATGCCGTGAGCATCACCAGAAACTAGGATCGAGCGGCATCGCGACCTCGACCACCCTGACACCCCTTGCACTCGCAGCACGGCCCCTGGCGCTTCGGCGCTGTGGCCTCCGATGCCCTAGCCGATGCAGCCTTGTCACAGGCGTGGGCGTCATTGAACTGACTTTGGCGCTGCCTATACTCGCGGCGACGGCCGATCGCAGCGCTGGTAGAGGGCCTTGAAAAGGGCAGCCCCTCACGACGTGAGGTCCTCGAAGCTGCGGGCCGTCACCATTTTCAAATGCCGCAGCGAGTGCGGCATTTTGCGTTCCGGACCGCGTTGTTGCATGGCTGCGGCTCCAGGCGAAGGGGGGCTCATCGCATGCGAGCGGTAACCTGTTGAGCACCTGACTGCCGCCCTCCTTTCCTGGCGCTTTGGCGCTGGGGCCATTCTCGTTTGTGGTCCGGCTACAGGCCGAGCGCGACCTGCCCGCCGTCGACCGCGACCAGATAGCCGGGTGCCCCAGCGACTTCCTCGATCGCCACGCCCATGAAATGCGCGTCATGGATCTCGTGACCCGGATCTCGGCTGATGTTGCGCAGGCGCATGAATGTGCCGCGCTGTTCCGGCGACAGCACTAGCTTCTGTGGGTACTTCATGTCGTGCGCCTTCCAATGCGCCGAGATTGCCTTGGTGACAGCGTCGTAGATGTTGCTCATGGATGCATTGTCGCGGGCGACATCGGCTGCACGACGTCATCCATCTCGCGCGGCTTGCACCACCAGACCTGGGGTACGCTCGGCGCCTGATAGGCCTGTTGCTCCTCCTGCCCGTAGATCAGGATGCCCCCGCGCTCGATCTTCTTGACGTGAGCGTGCACCAGCGGCTCGATGACGTCGATCAGGATCTCGGGGCTTCGGAACAGCCGAGCCGTGGTCTGCGGGTAAAACTTGCGCGAGTCCTGGCTCATGAACAGCCAGCCGACTACAGAGAGCTTTGGGACGACCTCGCGCGGCAACTTCATGCCGGCTTGGCGCAGCACGAACACAGTGCAGAGCACGGCTAGAAGGGAACGTCGTCATGCGTGATGAACGCGCGGATGTCGACGGAGGCCGCAGTGCTTGGATAGATGTCCTCGCGGTACTCGCCTGCCTCGGGGAACAGGCGTCGGGCCACTTCGGCAGGGTGCTCATCTCCGTGCTTCGCCGCGACTGCCGCGCCGAAGACTTCGAACCCGGCCATGCACAGGGACCGCTTCGTTTCAAGCTCGTCCCAGGTCAGTGCGAAGACATGGACCCAGGCTTCTTGTCCTGAGAGGTCGCGGCCGAGGAAAGAAATTGGGGTTGGTGGTTGCCACATGGTCAGCTCCTTGTGACTGCCCATCCTAGCAAAGCACTGTATGTGCATCCAGTGAATCCGACGAATGGCGCGTCTCGGTGTGAGATCGATGTAGGGCGCGTCCGAACGCCGTCTGATCTATATCGCTACAGGGAGACAGCCTGCGGGTGAATACAAATCGGTCTCATGAACCGCCGACAGCAGCTGATCGACACCATCCAATCGCTCTCCTTGGATGAAGGAACTCGACAGCCCGCGGCATCTGCTTGGCTCGCCGATCAAGATGAAAAGGCAAAGCAGCGCCGGGAAAAAGATCCCGGGCAGCCCTCAGGGCATGACTACCAGGACACATCGCCCAAGCCGGACGACTGAGCCGGAAACCTTGCTCAGATCAGGCTCGGGGTCTCCCCCTTCTTGGGTGGCGGCGGTTCGGGCGTCGCGGTCAGCTGGTCAGCTGGGTATTGGCGGATGAAGTCTTTCGAGTTCGCGGTCGTTGCATCGAGCCACGCTTCGTACAGCCCCTCCGACAAGATCACGACCATGCGCTTGTCCTGCATCTCAGGCGGGCGCTTCGGGTCCGGCCGGTGCATGTACTTCATCAGGTCGTGATCGTCCGCGTTGAGGGTCAGCATCGTGAAGGTGTTGACCCATTCGCCTTCGGGCGACTTCCACGGCTGCCACAGGCCGGCCACGCCGAGCGTGCCGCCGTCGGCCGCGGTAAATCGGGTCGGGATGTGCGTGCCGGTGCGCCAATCGGGCTCGTAGATGGCCTCGCAGGGCACGACGCAGTGCCGAGCCTTCGCCCAGGCACCCTTGAAGCTGGCCAGCGTGGCGACCGTCTCTGAGCGGGCGTTGTACGTGCGGGTGCCGTACTTCACCTCCTTGGCGAAGCCGGGCAGCAGGCCGAAGCGCGCCTCCACCACCTCGAAGTCGGGCACCGCTTCATCGCCGGCATCCCGCCCAGGCGGCCGGCGGACGATGGGCGCGAACTGGGTGGGGTAGACGTGCAGTCCGCCGCTGCCGCGGGGCGGCTCCCAAGCCGGGGGCAACTTGATGCCGAAGCGCTTCTCGTAAAAGTGCCGGCGTTTTTCTGCCTGATAGTGGCTGCACATAGAGGAAGTCTGCTGTCAGGCCATTGAATGTGTCCCTAGCAACGGCGCGCCCGCGTAGGGAAAACGCGCGCCTTGGCTTTCAACAATTCACCCCGCTTGGCACCCATGCGCGCTGGGTTCTATAAACTTCCTCCATGCCACACCGTATCCCTGCCACGTTGAGGCAACTCCACGCGTTGGAAGCTCTGGGGATTGCAGTACCGCCGAAGCCACACCTCGGTTTTTCGAGCAACCTGCTCAAGGGCAGACCGTGCACGCCAGATGAGCGTGCGCTGGACGTTGAGTATCAACGGCAACTGGACGCGTGGATTTCACAGGTCGAGGACCTGTATGACAGGCACGTCCCTCAGAAAACAGCGTAGCTGCGGCGCAGCTAAGGCGGCGGATACGGCTTGACTTGGCGGACAAGGAAAAAGCCCGCCGAAGCGGGCTAAGCCGGGTTGCCCCGGCACGGGAGTATGCCGGTGGTTAGGCGGCGCAACATCATACGGCGACCCGAAGAACCGACGCAGTATTACTGTCGCAACTTTCGCGGCAAGGCTGGCCCGATGTGACGGCAGCGTTGGACTCGACTAGCGGCCTTGGTTGATGCGATCGGCCCCTCGCTCCGTCAGACAGCTTTTGCCTGCACCATTGATCGCTATGAACCCATTCGATATCAGCCGGGGAGAGGGCGGGGATTCCAGTTTGGCCGCTTTCCCTGCGGTGCTGGCCAGTTTGACAAGTTCGTTCCACTGACTGTCGTTAAGCCGAATTTTTGGTGGCATGTTCGCCTCTGCCGGGAAATGAGCGGGCCGATGTGTCCAGGCTCCGCGCCTATGCCGAGGTCCGGAACACCTGACAAATCCCAATTCCATCCCTCTGAGCCGGATGCGCACAACCTCAATTTTGATGCACTTCGTTTGTCAGGGGTGAAGGGAGAAGTCCGAGGCCCGGCGCCGAGTTAGGCCAGAACCGCCACCCTCATGGGGTGCAAGGGGTCGAAGGTTCGAATCCTTTCACACCGACCAATAAAACGTCCAAGGGCGTCCGGTTTCATCCACCGGACGCCCTTTGTCATTGGGAGAGGGGAAGCGTGGGGTCCGGACTCCACACCGAAATCCAGTGACGCGGAAGCGATGTGAACGACCGTTTCACATGAAGAGTGACTCAATACGCACAAATGTGCGATTGAATGCTAGGGGCGCGCCGGCCATGGTCGCCTCGATGGTGGCTCGAGCAGTCGCAGGCCCCATCGTCCAGTCTGCTGATTTCGTGTCGTTCGATCCACCGCTCGGCCTCCTCCAGCAAGAGGGCTCTTTGAGGGCGTCTTTCCAGCATGGATCGACCCAGAGGCAGGTGACACATGACATCGCCGAGAAACTTGAGTTCGGCGACCTGTTCTTCGGCGCCTGCATCAAGGGGTGCGAAGGACAGCGTCCAATCCCGGGGCAAAGGTATTTCCAGCATCTAACTCTCCCAGCGCCGTGCACGCGACGTGCTGCTGTTCATGGGGCCCATCCTGTTCGACATGTCGCGCGCCCACGGTGCGTTCATGGCCGAGTCCGCTTCAACCGATCGAGGTTGCACCTCGGCGCAATCAAGGCGGCGGCGCGAGGGTAGTGTCGGCAAGTGACAGCGCTGTGAAGGTATCCGACGCGCTGAGAGCAAACTTGCACCGTCGACCCCGGCTTCGTCATGGTTCGGTCATCTGCGGCTCCTAGCATGCCTCGTCGTCCTCGTCGTTCTCGTCGTCCTCGTCGTCCTCATCGCGCCGGTGGGATCTCGCCATCGAAGCTCGACGATGTGCTCGTCGCGTGACTTCCGTTCCTCCTCATGATCCTGCCGCATGGCGCTTACCTTTGCTCTGGCCTGTCGTTTGGTACGGGCCTGTTGCGTGACGGCGGCACTGCTGACTGCATGGCCACCAGCGTGGGCAGACGTTGTGAAAGACTTCGGTGATGCCAGTCCCCAGACGCATTTCGATCTGCCGGCCCAGCCGCTCGAAAAAGCCCTGGCTGAATTCGGCAGGCTCACAGGGCATTCCGTGCTGGTGGACAGCGCGATGACCCGCGGGTTGACGGCTCAAGCTGTGCGTGGCGAGCTTGCCGCGCGGGAGGCGCTGGGGCAGTTGCTGGCCGGCACAGGACTGTCGGCTCGCTACAGCGGTCGCAACGCTTTCACCTTGGTGCCGCAGCCCGAGGGATCCGCGCCAAGCGCGCCCATCCCCTTCGATACGGGAGCGCCTGACGTGCTGGCCCAGGCTGGCATGGGGGCCTCTGCCGTCGCCGAGTTTGCGGGGGCGCTGCAGGCGACGATCATGCAAGCCATGTGCACGGTGCAACCCGCGACGTTCGGACGGTACCGCGCCGTGCTGCAGCTCTGGATCGGCCCGGAAGGTCGTGTGCGTCGCGCTCGCCTTCTCGAGTCGAGCGGGCAGAAGTCTCGCGACGCTGAGCTTCTCGAGCAGGTGCAGCGCCTGTCCATCGGACACGCGCTGCCGCCCGAGCTGCCGCAGCCGCTGACCGTGCTGTTGAGTCCGCGCCCCCATTCCACAGGGCCCTGTGACGCGGCGTCCGCGGCGGGAGACTGAGGACGATGCCCGAGTCGATCAAGGCGGCCATGCGCGCGCTGTTCCTCGCGCGGTATAGCCAGTTCCGCCGACACCTGCACAAGCGCCTGGGGTCGGAAGATCTGGCGAACGATGCGCTGCACGAAACGTATCTGCGCATGGAGGCGATGACGGTGCGCGGCGCCATCCGCTTCCCTTCCGCCTACTTGTTTCGCATTGCACTGAACATCGCCGAGGATCAGCGCAAGAGCGCCACGCGGCTGCTGAGCGTGCCGGACGTCGAGGCACTCTACGAGATGGCGGACGAATTGGCCGATCCCGCTCGGATCGCCGAAGCGCGTGGTGAAATCGACGCGCTCGAGCGCGCCCTGGCCGAGCTGCCGCGTCGGCGCCGCGCCATCGTCGTCGCCGCGCGCGTCGACGAGATGCCGCACCGCGAGATCGCACGTCGCTTCGGGGTGTCGGAGCGCACGATCGAGAAGGAACTGCGCGCGGGGCTCGAACATTGCTGCGAACGTCTCGGCCGTGATTTCATCCAGCGCTTCGGTCCCGGCGCGGGAAAACAGTCTAAGTCGCATGACTGAAGCCCGAGACACCCCCGAGCAGCACCAGCAGGCCATCCGGCGCGAAGCGCAGGCATGGGTCGTCCGGCTCGCGTCGCAACGTGCGACGACCGACGATGCGCAGGCCTTCAAGCGCTGGTGCGCGAGCAGCACGGAGCACGCCTCGGCTTTCGTGGCGGCACGCACCGTCTGGCAGGAGCTGCGACCGGCGGCACAGCGCGCGCAACGAGCAGAGGCGGTCCACGCTGCGCCGCATGGTGCGCAGCGTCCGGGCCGCCGCGCGTTTCTGGGCGCGGCCCTGGCGGCGTCGGCAGCCTATCTGGTCGTGCGTCCGCCGCTGGGGCTCTGGCCGGCCGTCACCGATCTCACGGCCGATTTCCGAACCACCACTGGTGAGCAGATCGAGGTGGTCACGGCCGAGGGCATCGTGATGCAACTGAACACCCGCACCCGTGTCGACCGGCGGCGCGTGGAAGGTGGGGTGGCGGCCCTCGAGTTGCTCGAGGGCGAGGCCGAGATCCGCACCGACATCGACGGTAACGCGCCGATCGTGCAGATGACGGCGGGCGACGGGGTCATCACCGCCGAGCGTGCGCGCTTCAATGTGCGCTTTATTCAAGGCGAGGTCTGCGTGACGTGCCTGGCGGGGCGTGTCGATGTTCGGCGAGGCGGTGCCCGCACCTCGGTCGACGTCGACCGGCAATTCCTGTATGTCGGCACGGCACCGGGTGTGGCACAACGTGCCAACACCGCCGCCGTCAGCGCTTGGCGCCGCGGCCAGCTGGTGTTCGATCAAACGCCGCTGTCCGAAGTTGTCGACGAGGTCAATCGCTATCGCCGGGGCAAGCTGATCCTCACCGACGCCGAGATCGGCCGCAAGCGGGTGCAGGCCAGCTTCTCGATCGATCGGCTCGACGACGTGGTGGCGCTGGTGCGCGACGTCTACCGGCTCGATGTCACGCACCTGCCTGGCGGCATCGTGCTGCTGGGGACGGCCTCCGGCTGACGGGTTGGGCGGGCTTCTCGTTCCGTGAAGCCGCACCTGCTCTGTGAAGATTTCGTGACATGCTGCAGTCGCGTTTCTCTTGTTCTGTCATAGCTCCCGTAGGTCATGACCCAACCCGCTCGCCGGCGTACCGGACGAGGCGCGGATGTGTCGTGACGCAGTCGAGCAACTGAACACGAACAGGTCATTCATGCAACGCAACCCGACGGTCAAGCGCACCAGAAACGCATCCTCATCCTCGTACCGCGCAGGAGCGCGGGGGGCCTCCTTGCGGCGTACGCGGCTGAATCCGATGATGCGCGGCGTGGCCGCCATGCTCGCGGCCGGTGCGGCCTTCGGGGTGGCGGGTAACGCACAGGCACAGCGGGCGTTCAGCGCGGCCTGGATGGCGCAAAAAAATCTCGCTCAAGACGCCGCAGCGGCCACAGGACGGCTGCCCAACGGGCAACTCGCGTCCACCGTCACGAATCCGCTGGCGCAGCAACAGAAGGCCAATGCGCAACTTCAACGATCCATCGGGAACCTCCAGCTGGCGGCCCGCGGGATTGCAGCACAACAGGCTGCACAGGCGGCTGCGCGCCAGGCGGCACTCGCCGGCGCAGCGGATGTTCCCGACGGCTTGTCCGAAGGCGGCCTGGTGGTCGATACGAACAGCCTGACGGCCGGCTGGGCAAACGCCAACGCGCCCAAGCAAGGCCTTTCGGATGGCCGTACGCACGTGACCATCGAGCAGACGGGCGCCCGCGCGATCCTGAGCTGGGAAACGTTCAACGTCGGTCGGAACACCACGGTCGACTTCAAGCAGCAGGCCGACTGGGCGGTGCTCAACCGGGTGAACGATCCGCAGGCGCGGCCGAGCCAGATCCAGGGCCGGATCCAGGCCGATGGCACCGTCATGGTGGTCAATCGCAACGGCATCGTCTTCAGCGGCAGTAGCCAGGTCGACACCCGCAACCTGGCGGCGTCGGCGTTGAACATCAGCGACGCGCAATTCGGCAAGGGTCTGTTCAGCGACGCCCAGGGGTCGGCCTTCATCCCGACCTTCGCCAATGACCTGAGCACCACCGCCAGCACATTCGCGCACAGCGCGGCAACGGCGGGTGTCACGGTCGAGGCCGGTGCGCGCATCGCCACGCATGCGCCGCAGTCGGTGACCGAAGGCGGCGGCTATGTGCTGTTGCTGGGACGCGATGTCCGCAATGCCGGCGAGATCGCCACGCCGTCCGGCCAGACCGTGCTGGGTGCCGGCGATGCCTTCGTGATCCGCAAGGGCCTGGGCACCGATTCGAATCAGAGTTCGACCACGCGAGGCAGTGTGGTGAACCCCTTGCGCAGTACCGGCAGCGAGGCCGGGCAGGTCGTCAACAGCGGTCTGGTGCAGGCCACGACCGGCGACATCACGCTGGTGGGCAAGGACGTGCGGCAGGAGGGCACGCTGGTCGCCACCACCTCGGTCCACACACGCGGCACCCTTCATCTGCTGGCCGACAAGACCGACGCCAAAAGTCAGGTTTCGCTGGGCGAGGGCAGCCTGAGCACTGTGCTGCTCGATGCGAGCGCGGCGACCGCGCTGGACGTGCAGCGCGAGACGCTGATCAAGGACTCGGACAAGGCCGGCGACGGCGTCGTGCACCGGCGTGACCAGTCGCTGGTCCAGATCGACAGCGGCGGCAACGTCGACTTCGCCGGCAACTCGCTGACGCTTGCGACCAGCGGCCAGGTGCTGGTGGACGCGCGGGGCCGCAGCACGGTGCAGGCCGGCGCGGCCATCGACGTTTCGGGCGCAGTGGGGGTGGTCGTGGCGATGGAGGCCAACAACGTCCTCATCAACGTCCAGGGCAACGAGCAACGCGATGCACCGGGCAACCGCGATTCCAAGCTATTGAACAACAGCAACCTCTGGCTGGACCGGCGCGACCTGGTGCTGGTTCCGGCCGGCACCAACGGCTACGAGACCGACCGCTGGTACACCGCGGGCGGTCTGCTCGAGGTAGGGGGCTACCTGGGCGTGACCGGCCACGGCATTGGCGAATGGTCGGCGCAGGGCGGCATCGTTCAATTCGGCGGCGGCGAGCTCGTCACGCGGCTCGGCTCGACCATTAACGTTTCGGGCGGGACGCTGGACGTGCAGACCGGCTACATCAACCAGTCATGGCTCAAGGGCGCCGACGGCCGGCTCTACAACGCCTCGCGTGCGCCGGGCGATCTGCTCTACACCGGCGTCTACAAGGGCTTCGAGACGGAACACGTCCGCTGGGGCAGTGCCGCCGAGGAGTCGTTCTACAGCCCGCTCATCGGGCCGACGCGGCGGTTGGAGAACGGCTACACGGTGGGCCGCGATGCCGGCAAGCTCGTGGTCGCCACGCAGGCGGCGGTGCTCGAGGGCGACGTCGACGGCGCCACCTTCCAGGGCGACCGCCAGACGCGTGGCCGCGATGCCGGCATGGACGGCTACCAGCAGGCGCAAACGGCGATCGCCCGCGGCGCACAGCTTGTGATCGGCAGCCACACGCCGGTGTACGACAAGGAGACCGGACGCCTGCGCAACAGCCCTGCAGCGATCGTGGACGAGGTCCTGATCGGCGACATGCCCGGCGGCGCCAAGCCGGAAAAAGGTCGAATCCAACTCGATGCCGCCTGGCTCAATGGGCTGGAACTGGGTGCCTTGGAGGTGTATGCGCGTGGCGCCGTGGCGGTGGACGAGGCCGTCACGGTGGCGATGGGCGGCAACATCGCGCTGCATGCGACGGAGGTGGCGATCCGCGCCGATCTCACCGCGCGCAGCGGCTCCATTGTCCTGGGCGACATGCTCGTTCATCGCTCCCAAGCGGGAGGCGGCACATGGCTCGAAGAGCCCATCAACCCCACGGTGCCGACCGGACGCACCTTGCAGACGGTGGTGGCCGAAGGCGTGACCTTGGACGCCCGCGGCGTGTGGAGCAACCTGCAACAGGATCCGACCCGCATCGGGGGGCTGCCCTTCGTCGATGGCGGCACGGTGGCGATCCGCAGCAGTGGGAGCGTGATCCTCGAGAAAGACAGCCTGATCGACGTGTCGTCCGGCGCGGCGCAGATGGCCGACGGCTCGCTCAAGGGTGGCAAGGGCGGTAACGTCGACCTGGCCGCCGGTCAGTACGCTGGCTCCGGTGTGCTCGCGTTGGACGGCACATTGCGCGGGTACGGGGTCAAGGGGGGCGGCCAGCTCAATATCGAGCACGGCACGCTGGTCAGCATCGGTGGCGACCTGCCGCAGGCCGTCGAGCGCTTGGAGGCCGGCCAGGCCAGCACGCTGCCGCTGCGGCTGTCGGACGACTACGTCATCGGGGCCGGGCAGGTCATTCCGATCAGTTTCTCGGTCACGATCTCGCGTCTGTTCCCGGGCCAGCCGGTGCCCACCACCGTGCGCCCGATGGTGCAGGAAAGCAGCCCGGTGACGCTGCAGGCGCCCTGGCTCCTGCCGGTCACGGTGGCCACGCAGGGCGGCAAGTACTTCTATGCCGGCACGACCCTGCCTGCCGGCACGGTGCTGGTCACCATCACCGAGCTCAGCACAGGCTATGTGCTGCCGACGGGTGTCTTTCCCAACGGCTTGCCGATCACGCCCTACACGCGCAGCTACCAGGGCGGCAGCGTGGCGGCGACCTCGGTGGTCGTGCCGGCGGGCACGCGCATTCCGGTGGGCAGCCTCTGGCCCGAGACGGTGGCGGTGCAATCCTTTCTGGCGCTCGATACCAGCCTCTTCCAGAGGGGCTTCCGCGACTACAAGGTCACGGGCCAGGACGGCCTCGCCGTCGTCGATGGAGCGCAGCTCTCCGTCGCCATGCCGGTGCTGCGCGCGAATCCCGCGCTGGCGCGCGAACTCGCCGGCGGCGAAGACCCTTCGCTCGTGCTCGAAACGTGGTTGCCGCCCCTGTTGCAGGACGACCCTGCGAAGGCGCGGATGAACCTGCGGGACGGCGCCAGCCTGTCGCTGGTGGCGGGTTCACTGCGGTCCGAGGGCGATGCACTCGTTGGCAAAGGCGCGCGCGTCACCGTCGATCCGGGCGAGACCCTCACGCTCACCGGCAACGCGCAGATCACCATTGAGGGCGAGCTGCAGGCACATGGCGGCCGCATCTCCGTGTTGCCGGGCGCTTTCGGCACGGGCGTCCCGCAGGGCAATCCCAGCGCGCGTTCACTCTGGATCGGCGAGCACGCCGTGCTCGACGTCTCGGGACAGGCCTATGTCGACGTGGACGCGCAGGGGCGACGCTACGGACAGGTGCTTGGCGGTGGTGTCATCGAAGTCGGTGGCAGGAACGACCTGACGTCGCAGAACATCGGCGCGATCAACAGCTTCGTCGTGGTGCGCAAGGGCGCGCGGCTGGATGCGTCCGGTGCGTCCGCCACGCTCGACCTGCCCGGTCTGGGCGAGGTCTTCCTACCCAGCAACGGTGGTGCGATCGCACTGAGCTCGGGCAACGGCCTCTACATCGACGGCGAGCTGCGTGCTGCCGCCGGGGGCGCCGGCGCATCCGGCGGCAGCCTGGCGCTCAACCTCGAGACACCCCTCTACCTGGGCGTCGACCGCTACAGCCTGCTCGGCGCGGCGGTCAGCGATGCAGTGCGTGTGCCGCGCGAACTGGTGCTGGGTCAGACCTATGGGGGCAGTGGGCTGAGCGCCGATTTGAAAGTGGGTGAGTCCCATGCGAGCCTGGCCTACGGCAAGGCGCGCTACGGCGTCGATGCGGTGCATGCCGCCGGCTTCGATACCCTTTCGTTGTACGCCAATGGGTTGCTCAGTTTCGACGGCAACGTCGATCTGCAGATGGGCAACGCGCTGTACGTCACCGCGAGCGCACTCGGCCTGAGCCAGGCCGCGGCACGCGACAGCCAGGTGCACCTGTCGGCGCCGTACCTGCGGCTGGCCGGCAGCGTCCCTCGACAGGGTGACAACACCATCATGCCGAACCCGGTGTTCGGCTCCAAGAACACCAGTGCGGGCAACGGTGCCCTGGGTGTGCCTCAGGTCGCCGAAGACGCGAGGCTGCTGATCGACGGCGGTCTGATCGATGTGGTCGGCGAGCTCGGCATGGGCGCGCGCGGCACCATCGTGCACAACAGCGGAACCCCCTTGAAGGTCGAGCGCGATGCCTTTGGCGACGTCGAGCTGCGAAGCGGCGGCGATCTGCGTCTGCGCGGCGCGGCGCTGTTCTCGCCGGGCGACCTGGTGATGGCGGCCACTCAAATCTACGGCAGCGGCACGGTGGTGGTGGGGCAGCGCAGCGGCATCGACGTCTGGGGCAACACCAGCATCTCGTTCGACCCGGTACGCAGCCTGAACATCGAACGCGTCGGCGACGCGCTGCCACCCATGCCGTACAGCGTGTTCGGCGCGATGAGCTTTTTCTCTGCCACCGTCAACCAGGGTGGCGTGCTGCGCGCGCCGCTGGGCAGCATCACGCTCGGTCGCGCCGACGGCAGCGGCTACACCGGGCAGGTCAACCTGCTGCCGGGCAGCATCACGTCGGTCAGCGCCAACGGCCTGGCCATGCCCTATGGCGGCACGGTCGACGGGTTGAGCTACTACTACGACGACGCGGACGTCAACTACCAGGGCGTGGGCTACGAGCCCAAGGTGCTGTTCAATGCGCACGCCGTGAACGTGCAGGGCGGTGCGGTCATCGATCTGTCCGGCGGCGGCGAGTTGACGGGCGCGGCCTTCCAGAGCGGGCGAGGCGGCTCCACCGATGCACGCCTGCATCCGCTGATGCAGCGATCGAGCGACGGGCGCGGATTCGTGCTCCCGGGCCTGTCCACCAACCCGGTCTACGCCATCGTGCCCGGCGTGCAGGCGGGTCAGGCGCCCGTGGCCCCCGAGAAGGGGGCCGGCGACCCCGCGATCGGTCGCCAGATCACCATCGGCCAAGGCGTGCCGGGCCTGCCCGCAGGCACCTACACGCTGCTGCCTTCGACCTATGCACTGCTGCCGGGCGCCTTCCGTGTCGAGCTCAACGGCCTGGCTGCGAGTGCCGGGGCCTTCGGCACCGGCAGCGCGATGCGCAACGGTTCCTGGAGCACCTCGGCGCGCCTGGGCGTGGCGCAGTCTGGGGCGCAGGACGTGTTGCCGACGCAGGTCGTGCTGACACCGGCCGACACCCTGCGAAGCTATTCGCAATACAACGAGACCAGCTACGCCGACTTCGCAACCGCCCTGGCCGCGCGCGATGGCGTGCCACGCCCCGTGCTGGAGCGCGATGCGAAGGCCGTGCACTTCAACTTCCTGTCGCCCAGCCAGGCCGGCTCGCTCGGCGATGCGCCCGCACTGCGCTTCGACGGCGCGGTGCTCGGCACCGCCGCGGACGGCGGCCACGGGTTGACTGCCGTGGTGTGGAACGCGTCGCGCTACGAGCTGCTGGCCGACGGCGCCGCGGCCACCAGCGGCTTTGATGGTGTGTCGGTGCATGCCGGCAGCCTCAACGCGATCGGTGCTTCCCGCCTGGTCATCGGCGGGCAATTGACGTCGCAATACACCAACCCGCAGACGGGTTCGCACCAGACCGCCAACATCATCAACGTGACGGGCGCGAACACCCGCGACATCGTGATGCGCGCGGGCGCAGAGCTGAATGCCGCCGAAGTGTTCCTGCTGAATGGCCGCATCGATGGCGGCATCGTGCTGGAGCAGGGTGCGACCATCAACACGCTGGGCCGCGGTGCGGCCTCGTACGATGCCAGCCAGGGCTATGCCTACAGCCCGGGCCGCAACGCGATGCTCGCGGTGTCCAACGGCGTGCTCAACATGCTGGCGCCGTTGGGTGCCGACGTGGATGGCAACGGCGCAGGTTCGATCGAGATCGGCGCATGCGCTATTTCGGCAGGCTGCGGTGGCGTCACGCGGCTGTATTCCGAAGGCACCATCACGGCGGCGACCGATAACCGCTTCGTGCTCGGCGACGCGGTGCGCTACGGCACGCGCAACCTCGTGCTCGCCGTGGGCGGCATCAACGTCGGCACCGCGCCGGCATTGGACGATGCCGCGGCGCGCGGCGTGCTGAGGGCCGGTCTCACGCTGAACCAGGACGTGCTCGGCCGCCTGCTGCTGGGTGACAGCAGCGTCGGCGCACCGGCCCTGGAGAACCTGGTGCTCACCGCGCGCGACTCGGTCAGCTTCTTCGGCAACGTGTCGCTGTCGACCATCGACCCGGCCACTGGCCAGTCCGCGCTGGATCGCCTGGTGCTCGGCACGCCGGCCATCTATGGCTATGGCGGTGCGGGCGATACGGCACGCATCCACACCGACACGCTGGTCTGGACCGGTTCACTCGACCCCGCGGGCGGCGTCGTGGCCGGTGGCGCGGGCACCGGCAGCGGACAGCTGACGATCGATGCACGCGAGATCGAGTTCGGCTTCGGCCCCGGCATCCGTGTCGACTCGGTGCGTACGCACGATCGGGTCGCGCTGGGGTTTACTTCCGTCAACCTGAATGCCGGCGAGCGCATCACGGCCAACCACAAGGGCATGTTGTCGGTTTATCAATCGCAAGGACCGTGGAACGACACCACCAAGGCTTTCAACTACAGCGGTGGCCATCTCAGCATCAGCACGCCGCTGATGACCGGCCATGCCGGTTCCGTCAACAGGCTCAGCGCCGGCGGCGACCTTCGCGTGAGCACTCCCACAGGTGCCACGGCCGCCGCGGCCGACAACGCCGCGCTGGCGGGTGCGCTGGGTGCCGAACTGGCGCTGGACAGCAAGGCCGGCAGCCTGGTGCTCGACACCGCCGTGCTGCTGCCGAGCGGCAAGCTCGGCCTCAGCGCGCAGGGCGACGTGCAACTCGCAGATGGCGCGCAAATCGACCTGGCCGGGCGCCGCATCAACTTCTTCGACACCGCCAAGTACAGCTGGGGTGGCGACGTCGTGATCGAGAGTCGAGGCGGCAACATCGCGCAGTCGGAAAATTCCAGGATCGATCTGTCGGCGCGGAACAACCGCGCCGGCAAGCTCACCGCGATCGCGCTGGGCCAGGCGGCCGGCACAGTCGCCTTGGCGGGCGCGATCGAAGGCGGCAGCACGGGTCACTACGACGCGGGTGGCACCGACGTGCCCTTCGCCGCCGGCGCCATTGACGTGCGCGGTCAGCACATCGCCGATTTCGCGGGCTTGAACCAACGTCTTTCCGACGGCGGGGTCGTCGGTGGGCGCAGCTTCCAGCTGAAGCAGGGCGACCTGATCATCGGCAGCGAGGTCAAGGCACGCGAAGTCAACGTGTCGGTCGATGGTGGCCACCTCACCGTCAACGGCACCATCGATGCCGGCGGCGAGCAGGTCGGCAGCATCCGGCTGGCCGGCAAGCAGGGCGTCACGCTCACCGCAGCGGCGGTGCTCGACGCGCACGCCAGCGTGCAGCGCGTGGACAGCTACGGCCAGGCCATCGATGCGCCGAACCGCGCGGTCATCGAGATCGATTCGGGCGACGGCCGTCTCACGCTCGCGAGCGGCGCGCGCATGGATCTGCACGTGGCGGGCGCCAGCCGCAACCAGGGCACCGTCACGCTGAACGCGCCGCGCATCGGCGGCGCCCGCGGCAACGACGTGGACATCGATGCGGCTGGCGCCATCGTCATCAATGGCGCCAAGGCCATCACGGTCAATGCCTTCATCACCGACGCCAGCGCACCGGCCGGGACCGACGTCACGGCCGACGGCCGCACCTACCAGCGGATCGACCAGGCCTGGCTGAACGACCGCCACGACGACAGCACGGTGTTCATCGCCAATGCGCTGGCCAACGGCAGCCTCATGAACGGAAAACTCGCGGGCCTGCGCGGCTACACCTCGCAGTTCCACCTGCGCCCCGGACTGGAGATCGCCAGCAACGCGGCCAACACCGACGGCGACCTGCATGTCGACGGCGACATCGACCTGTCGAAGTACCGCTACGCCAGCGTGAACCCGGCCACGCAGATGACCGCCGCCTATGGCTCGGGCGAGGCCGGCGCGCTGGTGATGCGCGCGGCGGGCAACCTGGACGTGTTCGGCAGCCTCAGCGACGGCTTCGACGGCTCGCGCCTGCACACCACCGCCGACGACAACGGCTGGGTCCTGATCAAGGGTCACCAACCCTGGGGCGCAGACGTGGTCGTGCCACGCGGCGGCCTGGTCACGCTCGCCGCGGACACCTTCTTCCAGTCCGGCAAAGTTCTCAACTACGACCTGCCGATGCAGGCGATGAGCCTGGCCGCGAACACGGTGCTGCCGGCCACGGCCACGCTGAGCGCCCCGTGGAGCCTGGCGGCCGGCACGGTGTTGTCGGGCGCGGTGTTCGATGCATCCGGCAGCCTGCTGCATGCCGCGGGCACCGTGCTGCCGCTGGCAACCACGCTGCCGATGGGCGCGCAGCTGGGTGCGGGCCTGCGTCTGCCGGTGGGCGCGAGGGTGGCCGCCATGACGTGGCCGCGCGGCGTGGCGTTGCCGTTCCCGATGGGGGCGGTGAACGACATGAGCGATGCATGGAACACGCCCAACGGCGTGCAGCTCGCGCAGGACCTGACGCTGCGCAAGGGCTCGCTCATTCCGAGCGACACCGTGGTCAAGCTGCCCGGCGGCGTCGAGATGGTGGACCTGCGTCCACGCGACGCCGACGGCAACCAGGGCCGCAACTGGGCGGTCGCGCCGATGCTGCCTTCGGGCTCGCAGTCGTGGGACGTCACGCTGGTGGGCGGTGCCGAACTGGGTGCGGCCGACCGCCTGACGGTGGCGCGCGGCACCAAGGGCGGCGTGCGATTGTCCGACCTGCACTACGGGCTGGGCAAAGAGGAGGTGCCCGTGCCGGGGACGGGCACGCCGGCAACCTACCGGTGGGCGGCCGATGCGGACGTTGCCACTTGGGAGTTGTATGGGCTCCCACCCGGGACGGTCGTGCCGGGCGAACTGATGACACCGGCGGCCTTGCAGACCTTGTTCGACTATGGTTTTATCACCGAGTCGCCCCTCGAACTGAACGACTGGGGCGTCGGTAACACGGCTTCCGTGGAGACCCCGGCCATCCCGCCGGACATCACGCTGGTGTCGCGCCCCGCACGCGAAGAGCTCTTCAGCGTGCTGCGCACCGGCACGGGCGACCTGCGCATCGTCTCTGGCGCCGACATCCTCACCACGTCGCTCTACGGGGTCTACACCGCCGGCACGCCGTCGGCATCGCTGGCGGCGGCGGGGGCGCCCGACCGCCACGACCAGGCACGCAGCGTCATCTACGACCAGACGCGACTGGGTGCGAAGGGCACGTCCTTCGAGTCGCTCGTCGATGGCGGCAGCCAGAGCCTCTATGCGGCCTGGTATCCCGAAGCCGGCGGCAACCTGTTGCTGCGCGCGCAGGGCGAGGTGATGGGCGACAGCATCGGCCAGCGTGGCGGACAGCGGCGCGAAGAGGCGATCGGCTACTCGGTGGCGCCGCTCACCGGCAGCGCGTCGGTGGGCACCTGGCTGTGGCGTCAGGGCACCGGCAGCGTGGAGACCGGCCCCGACTCAGTGCCGACGGCCTGGTGGATCAACTTCGGCACCTATGTGCCGTCCTTCTTGGACAACGGCGAGGCCCGGTTCGAAGCGATGCCGCGCCTCGTCGGTTTCACCGGCTTCGGCACGCTGGGTGGCGGGAATCTCGTGCTGGAAGCCGGGGGCGATGCCGGCATGCTGACCGGCCGTGGCGATTGGGGCGGGGTGTACGTCAATCGCAGCCAGGGCTTGAACCTGGCCGTGGCCAGCACGGGCCGCATGGCGTCCGATGGCGGCCTGGTGCTCACTGGCGGCGGCGACCTGGACGTCCGCATCGGCGGTGGGCTCAATCCCGATCCGGCGCTGCGGAGCTTCACGGGAAGCAATACCGGCCAGGCTGCCAACACGGCGTATTTGCGCGACAGCCAGCGAGTCGACCTCAATGGCACGCTCGTCAACCTGCGCGGCGCACTGCGGCTCGAGGCGGGGAGCGTCGGTGGCATCGAGCTGCTGTACAGCCGGCAGGACAACAAGGAGTCGCGTGTCTACGGCCTGGCCACGGCCAGTTCCGCCACGGCCAGTGGCGGCCCGGTGCTGGTGCCCGGCGACGCCGGCGTGCGCATCGATGCGCGTGGCGATCTGGTGATCGCCAACGTGGTCGACCCCGGTCGCGTGCCGCAGTTCAACGGCGGCACGCCGTTCCATGCGGACGGGGCGCAGCACGACGGCGGCGGCTTCAGCTGGTTCTCGCTGTGGACGCCGTCCACAGCGGTGGACCTGCTATCCGCGGGCGGCAATCTGACCCCCACCCTGGCCTGGCTGAGCAATGGCCAGGGCGATTCGCGGGCGACAGATGGCGCGAACATCTACCCGTCGATTTTCCGGGCGGCAGCCGCCAGCGGCAGCCTTTACTACGGCTACAAGCCTGCCAACGTGGACAACAGCATCACGCGGCAGCATGTCGTTCTGGCGCCGTCTCCGGTGGATTCGCACTTCGCCGCGACCGGCACCGGCCAGCTCGAGCTGCTGGCCGCCGGCTCCATCTATGCGGGCGGCTTCGGCATTTCGATGTCGGGCGCGGACCCGACCGCATTGCCCAGCCCCTTCAACCCGGGTTTCGTAGGGGATGCCGAAGCCATCTGGTACGGCGCTCGCAAGGTGCACAACGTGAGCAACGAGGCCGTCGCACCGTCGGTGCTGCTCACCTTGGGCACGCAGGGTGGGGGTGGTGGTGGTGGCACGTACCCCCTGTTCTCGTTCACGCCACCGACGGCCTCCGGCTATGTGCACGTGGGGCAGCCACCGGCGCGCTATTACGCGTTGGAAGGCGACATCGTCGGTCTGCGCACCGGTTCCATCGTCTATCGCGGCATCCACACCGGTCAGCCCGGCACCTACGCGACCTGGTACGACGGCGGCGGGCCGGTGGCGATCCGCGCCGGGCGCGACATCGTCAATGCCGGCACCACGCTGGGCAGTTATGACAACCTGGGCAGCACCTATGGCTTCGAGCCGGGCGCACTCGGCTGGGTTACCACGATCAACCGGGGTGATCCAGGCGCACCGCAGAAACCGGACAACCTGATGACCGGCACGGGCCGCGGCAACCTGATCGTGCACAACAGTCCGGACGACGTGTCGGTGGTGCAGGCCGGGCGCGACATCCTCACCAGCACCTTCTACATCACGGGCCCAGGCCTGCTGGACATCAGTGCCGGGCGCAATGTTTACATGGCCGACAAGGCCGAACTGCGCAGCATCGGACCGGTGGCCAACGTGACGCCGGGCGATCGGGGCAGTGGTGCCAGCATTTCGGTCACGGCAGGTGTGGGCTCGCACGGGCCGGAGTGGGCGGCGTTCGCCGCGCGTTACCTCGACCCGGCCAACCAGGCCGACCTGAGGTCGGCCTTCGCCGACCAGCCGGGCAAGGCGCTCAAGATCTACAACGACGGGTTGACGCTGGCGCAGTGGCTGTCGCGCGAGTTCGGCTACCGCGGGGACGAAGCCGGTGCTCAGGCCTTCGTGGCCACGCAGCAGGCGGTGCTCGACGCGGCACGCCAGCAGGCGCTGGCCTCGGGCGGCACGGCGTCCAACCGCGACCTGGCGCGCGAGTTCAAGGTCGAGAGCGGCCTGCATCTGGTCAACTGGTTGAGCGATCGTTTCGGCGGTGCCAACGGCATGGGGCTGCATTTCGACGCTGCAACCATGGACGCGCGCGCCTTTTTCGCGGCACTGCCAAAGGAGCAACAGAGCGCCTTCCTGCGCAATGTCTACTACGCCGAACTCAAGGCGGCTGGCCGCGAATACAACGCCGAGGACGGCAAGCGCTCGGGCAGCTACCTGCGCGGTCGCGAGGCGATTGCCACGCTCTTTCCCACGCAAGACGTCGACGGCAAGACGCTGCACTACGAAGGCGACCTCACGATGTTCAGCAGCGCGCTGTACTACAAGCAGTTCGTCAGCGAACAGGCCCCTCTGCGACGTCCGGAACGCGGCGTGAACTACATCCGCGAGGACGAGTGGGTCGCGCGGGGCAGCCCGGGCTACGACGTTCCTTTCTACAAGGTGCTGGACGCCGGCATGCACACCGACTTTGGTGGCGACATCAGCCTCATGGTGCCGGGCGGACGCGCGCTGGTGGGCGTGGACGGTGGCTTCACGCCGGGCGAAGGTTCGGGCCTGCTCACGCAGGGCGAAGGCGACATCAACATCTATTCGAAAGGCAGCTTGCTGCTGGGCCAGAGCCGCATCTTCACCACCTTCGGCGGAAACATTCTGGCGTGGTCGGCCGAAGGCGACATCAATGCCGGTCGGGGCAGCAAGACCACGGTCGTCTACACGCCGCAGCGACGTGTCTATGACAGCCTGGGCAACGTGGCGCTGTCGCCCACGACACCGAACACCGGCGCCGGCATCGCCACGCTGAACCCGATTCCAGAGGTGCCGCCCGGCGACATCGACCTGATCGCGCCGCTGGGCACCATCGATGCGGGCGAAGCGGGCATCCGTGTGTCGGGCAACGTCAACCTAGCCGCGTTGCAGGTGGTCAATGCCGAGAACATCCAGGTGCAGGGCAAGGCGGTGGGCATTCCGGTGATCGCCTCCGTGAATGTCGGTACGTTGACCAATGCCAGCGCGGCAGCGTCGCAAGCCGCAGTCGCCGCACAGGACGTGATGCAGCGCGAGCGTGCGGCGGCGCGTCAGGCGCTGCCATCGGTCTTCACCGTGCGGGTGCTCGGCTTCGGCAACGACGCCCCCGGTGCGCCGCAAAGCAGCAACGGTGCTCAGGGCGAGAAGCTCTCGTACAACCCCGACAGCGTGGTGCAGTTGCTCGGCGGTGGCGTGCTGACGGCTGCACAGCAGCAGGCCTTGACGCCGAGCGAACGGAGCGCGCTGGCGCGATGAGTGTCAACGAACGAGACAGCCCCGGCTCGACGCTGCGTTGACGCGAGCAACCCTCCCCCCTCTTTGCCATTTGCCATGGCACGGAGGGGGGCAATCGGCCGGTGTCATGGTGCAGACCTTTGGGACACGCAGAATTTCGATCGTTCTCGTTCTGCTGCCGCATCGCCATAAAAAAAGCACCATGAAAACCCAGCTTCTCTCGCTTGCCCTGACGGTCGACCAACATGACCAGGGCGACTACTTCTGGGCCTTGCTCGAGTCCTTCGATCACTCCATGGAGTTCGAGACGCTGATGGAGTCCATGCATGGGTTTCCGACCTATGTCGAAGCGCTGGACGCCGGTTTCTTCGCGATGAGGGCGTTTTCCGAAGACCTGTCCAGCGGGCCGCGCGAAGAGCTTCCCGTCGACGACGAGTTCGACGAAGAAAGAGACTTCTGATCTGAGCGTGCCGCGCTACGGCGTGCGAGGTCCGAAAGGCATGGCGGGCTGCGCGACCGGCGGCCGCTGCGGATACACGGAGTTCCCGAAGGTGTTGCCCATGCGATGCCCGGTCGCGGCCCGGTTGAACACGCCCAGCTGATTTCCGGGGCGCTGCACGATGGACTCGGACCCGAGCGTTGCATCGGTGGGCGCGCGCGTGCTGGCAGTTGGACGCAGCCGCTCGCTCAGGCAGGCATACGACGTTGCGCGTGCACCGTCCACTTCCACCTCGATGCAGCTCGGTTCGCCACCTTTCGGTCGATCGATGGCCTCCATCGCCAGGGCCGGGCGCGCCAGCGCCGTCAGCCCCAGGCTCAGCGAGATCGCCACCGTCCAGCACTTGCGCATTTGCACTCCGATCAAGCGCACCTGCGCCATACCGAAGCATAGGCCACGTGCATGACGGACGAATGAAGTGCACCCATCGAACGGCGCGCAAATGCCAGGCGAATTCGAGCGACTGCAGTCCTCAATTTTTTAATGAAGTTTTTGTGACAAACGACAGTTGTGGACCCGCTGTCGCGTCTATGTATCCGTACGCAACTGCGACATGGAGCGCTTCCATCATGGTTGCTTCGGCAGTGCGCATTGCCTCACCTTCGTGCGCGACGACAGCCTCGGCGTCGTGTCGCATCAATCTTGAAGATCGAGTTGGACACATGCATGAACTGAAAGAGAACAGGCCGCCGGCGCGCTGGAAAGCGGTGGGTCTGGTCGTCCTGAGTCTGGTGGCGCACGCGACCGCGAGCGCCCAGGCGCCAGCGACGCCGCCGGCTGCGGTCGCGGCGTCCGACGCGTCGCGCAAGGTCGACGTGGTCGAGTACATCGTGCGTGGCAACACCGCACTGGATGTGCGCGATATCGAAGCGGCCGTCACGCCGTTCCTGGGTCCTGAGCGCACGATGAAGGACATCGAGGGCGCGCGCGACGCGCTGCTTGCGGCCTACCAGGCCAAGGGCTTCCAGTCGGTGTATGTCGACCTGCCCGAGCAGCAGGTCACCGAGGGCCTCGTCTTCCTGCAGGTCAACGAAACGCGCGTCGGTCGCGTGCGCGTGGTCGGTTCCGAATACACCTCACCGGTCGACATCCGCGACCAGGTGCCGGCACTGAAGGAAGGCCGGGTGCCCGACTTCAATCAGGCGCAGGTGGAGCTCACTGCGCTCAACCGCGGGCCGAAGCGGCAGGTCATGCCCCTGGTGAAGCAGGGCGCGATGCCCGGCACCATGGACGTCGACCTGAAGGTCGAGGACGAGAGCCCGTGGCGCGCCAGCGTCGGGCTGAACAACGACTACAGCGCCGACACCAAGCAGCTGCGTGCCTCCGCATCCATCGGCCACGACAACCTCTGGCAAATGGGTCACAGCGCGTCGCTCAGCTTCTTCGGCGCGCCGCAGGACCTGAACCAGACGCAGGTGTTCTCGGCCTCGTACACGGCGCCCATTCCGGGCACCAATTGGGCCATCGAAGCGTCGGGCTACAAGTCCGACAGCGAAGTCGCCACGGTCGGCGGCACCGACGTGCTGGGCAAGGGTCATTCGATTGGTGTGAAGGCCACCTACACCGTGCCTAACACCGGCAACTGGTACCACACGCTGAGTGCCGGCGTCGACTTCAAGGACAACGAGGAAGCGCTGCGCCTGGGCGGCACCGGCGATGCCGTGCCGCTGAAGTACGCGCCGATCACGCTGGGCTACAACGGTTTTCTGCAAGCTGAACGCAGCCAATACGGCATCGGCCTGTCGGTCGTGGTCGGCACCCGCAGTTCGTTCGGCTACGGCAGCGACTGGCAGGCGTTCGACTACAAGCGCTACAAGTCATCGCCGAGTTTCATGGTGCTCAAGGGTGACCTCAACGGCAGCCACACCTTCGAAGGCGATTCGCAGCTGGGCTTCCGTCTGTCGGGCCAGCTGAGCGACTCGCCACTGATCTCCAGCGAACAGATGGCGGCAGGCGGCATGAACTCGGTGCGCGGCTACCTCTCGGCCGAGAGCACCGGCGACTTCGGCCTGGTCGGTTCGCTCGAGTGGCGCACCAAGCCGCTGGATCTCTTCGGGCCGGTGCTCGAGAACTGGCGCGTCTACACCTTCGCCGATGCCGGCCGCCTGCGCCTGAAAGAGCCGCTGCCCGAGCAGCAGGACGGTTTCACGCTCGCGTCCATCGGTTTCGGTACCAGCTTCCGCATCGGTCAGCGGGTCAGTGCACGCATGGACGTGGGCTATCCGCTCAAGGCCGGCGCGCGCACCGAGAAGCACGACACCCGCATCAATTTCAGCCTGACGGCCAGCTACTGACCGTCGGCACGAACCCGAAATCCCATCTTCATTCCTACGAGCTTCCGGAGAACTCTGTCATGCGACGCACACTATTTGCTCTGCTCACCTTGTTGAGCATGTTCCTGCCGGGTCTGGCGCACGCCTGGTGGCAGCCCGACTGGGCTTACCGCAAGCCTCTGACCATCGACGGTGGTCCGCAGGCCGGTGCCATCGCCGGTGAAGCCGGCCGCACGCCGGTGCTGGTGCGACTGCATACGGGAAACTTCAGCTTCCAGGGCGTGAATGAGACGGGCGCTGATCTGCGCTTCGTCGCGGGTGACGACAAGACCGTACTGAACCACCAGATCGAACAGTTCGATCCGCTGCTTGGTATGGCACTGATCTGGGTGGACGTGCCCTCTGTGGGCGCCGGTGCACCGCAGAAGCTGTGGATGTACTACGGCAACCCCAAGGCGCCGGCTTCGGGCAACGGCCAGCGCACCTACGACCCGGACTACACGCTGGTCTATCACTTCGCCGAAGCGAACGTGCCGCCGCGCGACACCACCGCCTATGGCAACCATGGCCAGACGGCCGTCGTGAGCCTCGACGGTACGGTGATCGGCAAGGGCGCACAGCTCGGTCGCGGCCCGCTGATGCTGCCGGCATCGCCATCGCTGGCACAGCAAGCCGGCGCGCCGTTCACCTTCTCGGCATGGATCAAGCCCGAGCAGCTCGGCGCGCAGCAGGTCGTCTATGCCCGTCGCGACGGTGCCAACGAACTCGTGATCGGTGTCGACCAGGGCGTGCCTTTCGTGCAGATCAATGGCCAGCGCAGCGCACCCGGCCAGCCGATCCAGGCCGGCCAATGGTCGTACCTCGCCATGAAGTCCGACGGTAAGAGTGCAGCCCTCTATGTGGGTGGCCGCCCCACCGTCTCGGTCGCCGTACCGACGCCGGCGCTCAACACCGTCGCCGCCATCGGTGCCGACACAGCCGCCGCCGCGCCACAAGCGGGCCAGGCCGCGGCCGCAACGCTCGCCGCCTTCACCGGCGCGATCGACGAAGTGCGCATCTCGAAGGTGGCGCGCCCCGATGCCATGTTGCTGGCCGATGCCGTCTCGCAAGGCGCCGAATCGCGTCTGGCGGTCTTCGGTGCCGACGAGCAACAGGCCGGCAAGAGCCACTTCGGCTTCATCCTGGCCGCGATGCCGTTGGACGCGTGGGTCGTCGTTGGCCTGCTCGGCCTGATGATGGTGCTGTCGTGGGCCATCATGATCGGCAAGGGCCGCAGCTACGGCGCGGCATCGCGTGCCAACGCCGTGTTCATTCGCCATTTCCGAGAAACCGCCGGTGCGCCCCTCGATCGGCTGGCCATGAGCAACAGCGTGTCCGAGACCGTCAAGGCCGATTCGTCGCTGTGGCGCCTGTATGAAGTCGCGATCGACGAGATGCGCCGCCGCCATGACCGCGGTTACGACCTGAGTGCCGTGTCGGCCTCCACCATCAGTGCCATCCGCGCAGCGATGGACGGTGTCATGGTGCGTGAGAACGAGCGCATGTCCAAGCGCATGAACTGGCTGTCGACCACCATCGAAGGCGCGCCCTACGTCGGCCTGTTCGGCACCGTGATCGGGATCATGCTGGTGTTCGTGGTGGCGGCCATGGCCGGTGCCGTGGACATCAACTCGGTGGCGCCCGGCATGGCGGCGGCACTGCTGTGTACCGCGGCCGGCCTGGGCGTCGCGATTCCCGCACTGTTCGGCTACAACTGGCTCGCTTCGCGTTCCGACGCCATCGGCGCCGACATGGCGGTGTTCGTCGACGAGTTCGTGACGCGCCTGGCGGAAGAGCAGGGCGAAGGCCGCTCGCTGCCGCAAGTCGCATCGACGCGTGCAGGCGCTGCGCGCACCGGCAACGGTACCGACGGCGGCTGGGCCACGCCGGCCCACAGCCCGGCCTGAGGCATAGCGCCACCATGGCAAACCCCAACAAGTTCGGTACGAAGAAGCGTACCGGCGGCATCAACATCACGCCCTTCGTCGACGTGCTGCTGGTGGTGCTGGTGATCTTCATCCTCACCAGCAACGCCAGCATTCCGGGCATCAAGGTCGACCTGCCGAAGGCGAGCTCATCCATTGCGCTCGAGAAGCCGAAGACCAAGGCCATCACGGTAGACAACGCCGGGCAGCTCTTCCTCGACGCCTATCCCGTGACGCTGCCCGAGCTCGAGGAGCGCCTGCGCACCGAGAAGGCGCTGACGCCCGACTTCCCGGTCATCGTCCGCGGCGACGCGGCGGTGCAGTACGCCAAGGTGGTCGAGGTGCTCGACCTGCTGCGCCGCATCGAGCTGAACCAGGTCGGTCTGGTGACCGGCAAGCCGAGCTGAGGACACGTTCGTGAACCTTGCCAATCCAACCCCCCATCGGCCCACGCCGATGGATGCGACCGGCCTGTGGCGTCGCTGGGGCGGGCTCGTCATCGGTGCGGTGGTGCTGGCCTTGCTCGCGGCGCTGGTCTGGCATCTGCTGTCCGACACGGCGAGCCAGAAGCGCCAAGTGGCGGATGCACCCATGCTGATGCTGCCCCCGCCGCCGCCCCCGCCGCCCGAACCCGAAAAGCTGCCCGAACCCGAGCCCGAGAAGATCAAGCCGGAGATCGTCGAGCGCGAACCGACACCGGTGGAGTCGACCGAGCCGCCCAAGGACGACGCGCCACCAAGCCCGTCGCAAGACCTCGGCGATCCGGTGACCATCGACGGCCCGGCGCAGGCCGGCACCGACGCCTTCGGCATCGCAGCCGGGCGCGGCGGCGGCATGACCGGCGGCACCGGCGGTGGCCTGGGCAGCGGCTCCTATGGCCGCTACGTCGCCAATGCACTGCAGCAGGCGCTGGCGCGCGATTCGCGCACCCGCCAGTTGACCTTCGACGACATCCAGATCGACCTGTGGCTCGACGCCGCCGGCAAGACCACGCGGGTGCAGCTGGTCAAGAGCACCGGCAACGCGCAGTCCGACGAGGCCGTGCTGGCCATGGCCCGCGAGATGAACCGCATCGACGAAAGCCCGCCCGCTTCGGCTCGGTTCCCGATGCGCGTGTCCATGCGGGGGCGCAGGCCTTGAGGTCCGCCTGCATCCCGCCCATTCCATTCTTTTATAGAGCGAACCGATGAACCATTCGAACACTCTCCGACGCAGCGCGAAGTCGCTGGCGGTCGCCTCCGCCATCGCCGTGCTGGGCGCGATGGGCACGGCCCACGCGCAGCCGGCTGCACCGGTGGGCGACAGCGCCATGGTGCGGCTGATCCGCGGCTTGATCCAGAGCGGCACGTTGACCAAAGACGTTGGCGAAGCCCTCTTGGCCCAGGCCCAGACCGAAGCCATGGCCGCGCAGCAGGTGCAGCGCCAGGCGGCAGCACCTGCGGTGGCCGCGGGGGGTCTGCGCGTGGAGCCGGGCGACGTGCGTGTGCCCTACATCTCGCAGACCGTGCGCGACCAGATTCGCGACGAAGTCAAAGGCCAGGTCATGGCGCAGGCCAAGACCGAAGGCTGGGCCGCACCCAACGAAACACCTGAATGGAGCAAGCGCATTCGTGTGGAAGGCGACATGCGCGTGCGCAACGAATCGCGCAGCTATTCGGGCGGCAACAGCAACCTCGAGATCAACTGGGCCGCGATCAACGACGGCAGCGGCTACGACGTCAATCCGAACACCAATGGGCAGTCCGTTCCGCTGCTCAACACGCTGCAGGACCGTCGCAACCTGTTCCGGGCGCGAGCGCGCCTGGGCATCTTCGCAGACATCACCGACCAGACCAAGGCCGGCGTCCGCCTGGCCTCGGGCAGCGACGACAGCCCGGTGTCGACCACGCAGACGCTCGGCGGGGGCCTCGGCAAGAAGAACGTCTGGCTCGACCAGATGTGGTTGTCGCACCAGCCCACGGACTGGCTCACCTTCACCGGCGGTCGCTTCGGCAACCCCTTCGTCTCGACCGACATGCTCTATTCCGGCGACCTCAACTTCGACGGCATCGCCGCGCAGTTCGACAAGACGCTGGCGAACAAGGACATCTCGCTCTTCGGGACGCTGGGCCTGATCCCTCTTGAATACTCCTCAGACAACTTTCCGAGCAGAAGCGACAAGAAACAGGCCAGCGAGAACAAGTGGCTGCTCGGCGCGCAGGTCGGCGCCAAGTGGAAGCTCGACAAGGACAACAGCCTGCGCGGCGCGCTCGCCTACTACGACTTCCGCAACACCGAAGGCCAGGTGTCCTCTCCGTGTGCGCTGTACGCCGGCGTCGAATCGTGCAGCACCGACTGGTCGCGTCCGGCCTTCATGCAGAAGGGCAACACCCTCATGTTGCTGCGCGACATCGCGCTCAATCCGATGGATCCCGCGAACACGCCGCAGCCGCAGTACGTCGGGCTGGCTTCGGAATTCCAGCTGGTCGACCTGAACTTTCGTTGGGACACCAAGGTCGCTGGGTACGGCCTGCGCCTGGATGCCAACTACATCCGCAACATGGCCTACAACGAGACCAAGATGTTCGAACGCGCGCGCGGCGGCATCATGAACAACTACGGTGCGGTGGTCGATGGCGTGGAAGGACCGTTCCGCAGCGGCGGCAACGCCTACAGCCTGCAGGCTACCTTCGGCAAGCCGAGCCCGACGGCGCGCGGCGACTGGAACGTGCTGGCCGGCTACAAGCGCATCGAACCCGATGCGCTGCCCGACGGCTTCAACGATTCGTCCTTCCACCAGGGTGGCACGAACGCCAAGGGCTACTTCCTGGGGGCCTCCTATGCGATCGACAAGAACGCCTGGTTCACCGGCCGTTGGTCGGCCACCAAGCAGGTCTTCGGTCCGCCGTTGGCGATCGACACGCTGCAGCTTGAATTCAACGCACGGTTCTGAGGAGCGACCCTTGACCTTCAACCCAATCGGCAAGACGAGGGCGCTGCGCTCCTCCCACCCTCGGTGGCAGCCGGTGGCGCTGGGCATCCTCATGATGCTCGGCTCCGCCACCGCGGCAGCCCAGGCGACGCAGAGCATGGAGGAGCGGCTACGTGCCCAGCTGCGCATCACCACCGCGCAGCTGCAGCAAGCTCAAAACGAATTGGCCGTGCTCAAGGCCGGCTCGTCGCCGGCCAAGCCAGCGGCTTCGGCCGCCGCGGCAGACCCCGACATCGCGGCGCTCCGCAAGGACCTGGCACGTGCCGAGTCACAACTGAGCGCCGAGCGCCACAGTCGTTCGCAAGCCACGGAGAACAGCCAGCAGTTGCGCACGCAGGCGCAAGCCGCGACCGAGAAGGCCGCGGCCCAGGTCGCGCAGTACCGCACTGCTTACGACGAGCTGTTGAAGATGGCGCGCGCCTCGGAAACCGAACGCCAACGTCTGGCGGCCGATTCGGCGCTGCAGCGGACGGCGGTGACGCAGTGCGAGGCCAAGAACGCCCAGCTCTACGCCGTCGGCCAGGAGATCCTGCGCGCCTACGAGATCCTGGATGTCGGCAGCGTGCTTGCGTCGCGCCAGCCCTTTGCCGCACAGAGCCGCGTCAAGTACGAGCAGATTGCGCAGCAGTACGGCGACAAGCTCTACGAAGGCCGGTTCGATGTGCGCAGCGTGGAGGCCGCGGCGGCTGCCGCAGCCGCTGCCAAGGCGAATCCCGCACCGGCCCCAAGCGCGGCAGCACCGGCCAAGTGATGCGCCATGGCCCGACATTCGATCGCCACGCCTGCCTTGAGCCTTCTGGCTTTCGAGCGTGACTGCTTTGTCATGCTGATGCGATGCAATGACGACGTTCGGGTTCCCATGACGCAAGACGGTGGCTTTCAGACGACGCCGTCTGATCTTTTTCACGTGAAGGTATGGAGAGAAATGAACCGTATGAAGAAGCTATCGAGCCGCATCGCACCAGGGTTGCGCACGGCTGTCGGGGTGATGCTCGGGACGTGCATCGGCGTTGCGGCTGCGCAGGCGCCAGGCCCGACCGTGGCGCGCCTGGGCGACCTGTCGATCGGGCAGGCCGAGGTCGAGCAACTGATCCAGGGCATGCCCGAGGCCGAGCGCGCCGCGTTGAAGGGCAACCGCGCGGCGATCGACAACTGGCTGCGCCAGCGGCTGGCCAGCGAGGCGCTGCTGCGCGAAGCGCGCAGCAAGGGTTGGGCCGACCGGCCCGAGGTGAAGGCGCGCCTCGATGTCGCGGTGAAGGAGATCACGCAACGCATCGTCAGCAGCAGCTACCTCGAGTCGGTGGCCCAAGTGCCCGCGGGCTTCCCGTCCGATGCCGAAGTCGCCGCGGCCTATGAACAGGGCAAGGCGGGCTTCGGCCTGCCGGCCACGTACCGGGTGGCGCAGATCTACCTGGCCACGCCGACCGGCGATGCGGCCGCGACCGCCAAGGTGGCGGCTGCGGCGAAGACGCTGGCCGGCGAAGCCCGACGCGGAGACTTCGCCAACCTGGCGCGCACGCGCTCCGACGACAAGCGCAGTGCCGAGCGCGGCGGTGAAGTCGGCAGCCTGCCGCTGGCCCAACTGCTGCCCGAGGTTCGCACTGCGGTGTCGGCGCTCAAGGTGGGGGAGGTGAGCGACGCGGTGAGGTCCGACACCGGCTTTCACATCGTCAAGTTGCTCGACATGCAGCCCGCACGCACCGCGACCCTGCAGGAAATGACGCCGCGGCTGCAGCTCGCCCTGCGCCAGCAACGCCAGCAGCAAGGGGTACAGGCGCACCTGGCCAGCCTCACACCGCCCGCCAGCGTGACCATCGACAGCGCCGCCCTCGACGCGGCCCTGCAGAAGGTGCCCTGATCCCCGCACACAGGCTCCTGCTTCAAACATCTCGAACTCCAGCGCGCCGCGCATTCCAGACCGAAAGAAGAATCTCATGACCCAAGCCTCTCTCTCCTCGTCCTCCGACCTCGCCGCAACGCCAGCGACCACCGCAGCCGCAGCGCCGGAGTTGGTGCAGACCCTCAACGCCGGTGTGGTGTCCGATGCCATAAAGGCCGCAGGTTGCGCCGTGACGGCCATTGAGCAAGACGGCGTGGTGCGCCTGCACAGCGCGAGCCATGGCATCGGCTTCCAGGTGCTGTGGGGCAACCCCGCGGGTGCCGGCGAGTACAGCGACATGACGCTGAGCTGCCCCTTGCGCGTGCAAGGCGGCGAACTGCCCGACGGCGTGCTGTCGTCGTGGCACCGCACCAAGCGCTTCGCACGCGTGGCACAACACGGCGACTTCGTCGTCCTCGAGATGGATGTGGTGGTCGCCGGCGGCGTGACGCCGGCCCATGTGGTGCTCACCATGCAGCTGTGGACCCAGATGATGGGCCAGTTCTTCCTGCACCTGCGCAACTTCAAGGCCGACGAGGTGTCGACGGCACCGCAGCAAGAAGAGCCTGTCGCGGCCTGACGCATCGACCGCCGCGAACCCAACCATGTCAAGTGCGAAGTCCGACGGAGCGTCGACGCTGCAGGATACGAGCGGACCGGACTCGCCCACGCATCGCGCGCTCACCAGCGCGTTGCGGCAGGCCGATCGCGCACGTCGCGCGGAAGCCGTGCGGCTGCGCCAGCGCGCGGCGCTCATCGAGCTCATGGCACAGACTATGGCCGACCTCCACATCTCGATGTCGGAGCTGGGCGAGGCCCGGCGCGCCTGCGGCAGCGGCACACAGCCTTCGGCGTCGCGGCCCTGAACGCCGCGCCTGGTAGCCGCCCGACCGACCCCGTCACGGTCCGGTCAAATTGCATCAATAGCATGCCCGTGAATTCAAACCTCGCGCTCCCGCGGTGGATGGATTCGCACCGCATGCACCTCCTTCGCTCATGGCCCTCTTGGTTTCGCACGCCGGTGTTCTCGCACTGGCGCTCGGCGTGACCGTGGCCGCTGCGAGCCCGCAGACCCCCGACCGACCCGCCGTCCGCAGCACGACCGACGCGCCAGCGGCCGAGCGCCACGTGCCCCTTCGATTTGACATCCATGCGCAGCCGCTGACCGATGCGCTCGACCGCCTTGCGGCCATCACGCGTTGGTCGGCCTTTTACCGCGCCGACACCATCGCTGGCGTGCAGGCCGCGGCTGTGCAGGGCTGGTACACGCCCGACGCAGCCTTGCGCATGCTCGTCGACCGTTCGGGCCTGGTCGTGCAGTACACCGCGGCCGACGCCTTCGTGCTGGAGCCGCTCGGCGGGTTGCGCCTCAGCGCCACGCCCGCTGAGGCGCTGCGCGACACGGTGCAGGAAGGGCTGCTGCAGGCCGGTATGCGCGACGTGTTCTGCCGCGACGCGCGCATCGCGCCGGGCGGCTACCGCGTGGCGGTCAGCTTTCAGCTCGATGGCACCGGCCGGGTGGTGCAACCCGCGCTGCTCGACTCCACGGGCGATCGTGATCGCGACGCGTCCATCCTCGACGGCTTGCGTCAGGTTCGCACCGGCCGCGCGCCGGCGAATCCGGCGCAGCCCTTCGTGATGCTGATCGTGCCGGAAGCGACGCGCGACTGCACCAGGCCATGAGCGACGCCCCGTTCACCGTGCTGCGCGACTTCATGCTGCGCCGCTACGAAGAGCTCAAGCGCCGCCTGACGCTGCAGCTGGGCAATGCCGACCTCGCGGGCGATGCGCTGCAGGACACCTGGCTGCGGCTCGAAGGGAACACCGAAACCGGTGCACCGGTGCAGCATCCGTTGAACTACCTGATGCGCATGGCCACCAATGCGGCGCTCGACCGGATACGTTCCGAGCGGCGCTTCCTGAGTGGCCAGGAGGTCGAGCAGGTCTTCGACAACCTGGCGGACAGCGCACCGGGGCCGGCCCAGACCGCCGAGGCGCGCTCCGAAGCGCAGCGCCTTGCTGCCGTCATCGAAGAAATGCCGCCGCGTCGGCGCCGCATCCTGATCCTGATCCGCGTGGACGAGATGCCCCGCCAGGAGGTGGCGCGGCGCCTGGGTGTGTCGGTGAGCCTGGTCGACCGCGAGCTCCGGCGCGCGCACGAACACGTCGTGGAGCGCATGCGATGACAAGATGTTGTGCAGTTATGGCCTGCGAGAACCGTCATAGATGCATGCGCGCTTTTGCCATGTTGCCGATACTCCCCTGTGTGGGTGAACCCTGAACCATGCGTCTGTTCGAGAGTCCTCGCACGCCGACCTCGTCGGGCCCCGATGCGCTGCAGGCGCAGGCGCGGGCCTGGGTGCGCAAGCTGTCGTCCGGACAGGCGAGGGCGCGCGATGCCCGAGCCCTGGAGAAATGGTGCACCACCAGCGATGCGCATGCCGAGGCCTTCCGCAACGCGCACCGTCAGTGGCGCGAACTGCGGCCCGCCGCGGCGCTGGCGGGTGGCAACGACCCCGAGCTCGCGCGCCTGCGAGCGGGGTTGCCGCTGTCGTCGGCCGGCATGTCGCGCCGTCTGTTCGTCGGCGGTGCCGTGGCGGCATCGGCTGCGGCCATCGGTGTGGCACTGGTGAATCCGCCGCTCGACCTGTGGCCGTCGGTTCAGGCCTGGCAGGCCGACTTCAGCACCGAGGTGGGCGAGCAGCGCAGCCTGGCGCTCGCGCCGTCCGTCGTGGTCGACATGAACACGCGCAGCCGCATCGGCGTGCGCACGGTCGACGGCCAGGTGCAGGGCATCGACTTGATCGACGGCGAGGTTTCGGTCGACGCCAGCGGCACGCTGCAACCTTTCGCCGTCGTCGCTGAGCAGGGCCGTGTTTCGACGACCGACGGACGCTTCGAGGTGCGACGGCTGGCGCAGAGCATCTGCGTGACCTGCCTGCAGGGGGTGGTGCAGGTGGTCGTGGGCGGACGCGAGATCGTCTTGCGCGCATCGCAGCAGGTGCGCTATGACGCGCAGTCGCTCGGCCCGGTGGTCCAGGTCGACGCCGGGGCGCTCTCGACATGGCGCGAAGGCATCCTGAGCTTCAAGAACGTGGCGTTGACCGAGGTGGTCGCGGAGATCAACCGTTACCGGCGGGGGCGCGTGCTGCTGCTCGCGCGATCGCTGGGTGACCGACCGGTCAGCGGGCATTTCCGTATTGGCGAGCTGGACAAGGCCATTGCGCAGATCCAGCGTCTGTTCCGTTTGGAAATGACGGCGTTGCCGGGCGCCGTCGTCGTTCTGCGCTGAGCGCGTGCGGTCGGTGGAGGGTGTGATGCGCGCGCGCCATCGCGCAAGAAAACGTGCGTGATGTCGTACAGCTTTCGTCGTCGAGCTTCGTCTAGGAGGGGTGGTCGCACCCATGCGACTTGACCACTGCGTCCCTCACTCATCCGATTCGTCACGAAAGAACCTGCCATGTCGTCCCCGCATCCTGCTCGAACGAAGCCAGCATCCGCCGCCGCCTGCGCGCACCCGGAGTCGTTGCTCCCCGTTGGCGCCCGCGGGTGGCCGCGGACGCCCTTGTCGCAGGCCCTGGCGCTGATCGTGGCAACGGGCGGTTTCGTGGGCCCGGCGTACGCGCAGCGCGCGTTCAGCCCGCAATGGTTCGACGCGAAGTCGGCGGCTCAGTCGACGGCCACGGCCACCGGCCGCCTGCCCAACGGCATGTCGGCCGCGTCCCTGAATGCGCCGGCGCAGTTACGCAACAGTGAGCAGGCCCAGCGTTCGATGGAAAACCTGAGCCTGGCCGCACGCGGTATCGCCGCGCAGCAGGCGGCGCAGGCCGCTGCACGTGAAGCGGCGCTGGCAGCGGGCTCCGACATTCCGGACGGCCTGGCCGATGGCGGCCTGAAGGTCGACACGAACAGCCTGACGGCCGGCTGGCTCAACGCCAAGGCGCCGGTGCAGACGGCCGCGGGCGGGCGCACGGTGGTGGGCATCGAGCAGACCGACGAGAAGGCGATCCTGAACTGGGAAAGCTTCAACGTGGGGAAGAACACCACGGTCAAGTTCGACCAGTCGAAGGGCCGCAACGAGAAGGACGGCACCAACAACTGGATCGCGCTCAACCGCATCAACGACCCGAGCGGCAGGCCCAGCCAGATCGCCGGGCAGATCCAGGCCGACGGGTCGGTGTACCTGATCAACCGCAACGGCATCATCTTCAACGGCAGCAGCCAGGTGAACACGCGCAGCCTGGTGGCCAGCTCGCTGCGCCTGACCGACCAGCAATTCAACCTGGGCATCAACAACGCGCAGGTCATGGAGAGCCAGAGCGCTCAGTACCCTATTCCGCAATTCGGGGAATTCACCGCGCAGAAGCCTTGGGTCTACAGTCCTGACGGCGGCTATGTTGCGGGCAATGGGGTTGTGCCGGACCGCCTCGGTCTGGTGGACCGCTTCGATCCCGGCTTGCCGCCTGGCGCTGTCACGGTTGCGGCGGGCGCACAGCTGGATGTGAGCAGCGGCGGCAAGCTCATGCTCTTCGCGCCCAAGGTGAGCAACGCCGGACGCCTCTTTGCCCCGGACGGCCAGGTCATCCTGGCGGCTGGTGAAAACGTCTACCTCAAAAACCCTTCGGCGCAAGACCCGAACCCGGTGCGGGGCCTGGACGTTGCCGCGTCGGCCGTGCCTGGCTGGGCATTGAACAGTTCGTTTTTGAACGGCGCGCTTGGTTTGTCGCCGATCGTCTATCAATACGGTATCGGCGTGCGCGATGTCGTCGTGCCGGAAATGGCGGCGCGCGCGAAGGCGGTCGGTTACGAAGTGGTGAACAGCGGCACCGTGCAGGCCGACAGGGGCAACATCACCCTGCAGGCACAGGACGTTCGCCAGAATGGCGTGCTGCTGTCCACGACGGCCTTGAACAACCGCAATGGTTCCATCCAGTTGCGTGCATGGGGCTTGGCCACACGCCAGTATGGCAGCGACATCGACCAGTTCTATAACTGGTCGGCCGGCACCCTGACGCTGGGCAGTGGAAGTGTCACGCAGATCATGCCGGACGCGACCGACACCAGCGAGATCGAAGCGTCCGCGCTGGGCACCCGTTACCAGCCGGGCTGGATCGGCATGTACGGCAAGCTGATCGACATCCAGTCGAAGGCCGGCGTCCTGGCGCCCGCAGGCAATATCAACATCGAAACGGCGGCCAACCCGTTGTTCAGGGGTCAGCCGCAAAGTCTGGGAGACGGCAGTCGGATTTACCTCGACAGCGACGCTTTCCTCAGCGTGGCGGGTTTGCAGGACATGCTGGTGCCGATGTCGCGCAATTTCGTCGAGGCGGAGCTGCGCATCAACGAGCTGCGCGATTCACCACTCATGCTGAACTCCTGGCTGCGCGGCAAGAAAGTGATTGTCGACCGCCGGGAACATGGCGTGTTCGCCGATGGTCCGATGGCCGGCGTGCAGTGGGTGCTGGGCCCTGACGGCAAAACCTATCTCCCGGGGGAGTGGGTGGGCACACCACTGGCGGATGTGGCCGGCTGGATAGGCGTGGGCAAGACCGACCTCAGGGAGCTGTCGGCCGACGCCGGCAGCATCATGCTGCGTGCGGGCGGCTCCGTCATCACGCGCACCGGCTCGATGCTCGACATCTCCGGCGGCTCGGTGCGCTATTCGGACGGCATGAATACCGCCACAAAACTCGCGGGCGTCGATGGCGGCATCTACACGATGAACAAGGCCATGCCCGACATCGAATACGCGGGGCTTGCCGGCCAGTTCACGCAAACGCATGCGCGCTGGGGCGTGAGCACGACCTGGCGCAGCGCGCTGATAGGCGGCGATTTCAAGGAGGCCGGGTACACCGAAGGCCGCAAGGCCGGTGCAGTCCAGATATTTGCCGGTGACGCGATGGTGCTCGAAGGGGATATGTGGGGCGGTGTCATCACGGGGGAACGTCAACAGAACAAGCCGGTCGGCAACACAGGGGGCAAGTTAATACTGGGTGGCGGCACAGTACCGGACAAACCCTGGTCGCCAGGCAACATCATCGTCAGCCATGACCCACAACGCTTGAGTGATGCATTCAACGCCGGTACGGCCCTCGGTGCGGACTTCTATGTCCCTCTGGATCCCGCCAATCCGAGATCGAAGAAACTGACTTTGCTGTCCGACGACATGCTCAGCAGTTCGGGCATGGGCGCGGTCACCTTCTTCATCAGCAAAGGCGACGTTGAAGTGGCCACGGGCGCCCATGTCGAATTCTCTCCAGGCACCTCGCTGCTTATTACCGGTGGCGAGAATTCGACCGGCGCCATCCGCATCAACGGCACGATTCGGTCAGCAGGCGGTTCCATCTCCCTTGATTCGCTCTACGGACAACTGGAGTTTGGCGCGCAGGCCGGCCTGGATGTCTCCGGCCAATGGATCAATGCCTGGCGTGACGGCAGGTCCTCCGGGCCTTGGGCCATCGACGGCGGTGCGATCACCCTCAATGCCCGCAAAATCATGGCCGACGACAACGCCGTGTTCGATGTCTCCGGTGGTGGTCGTGTAGATCTCGGCAAGAAAGGCTTGCCTTCGCTGCGGGTTGGCGACGCCGGTTCCATCAGCCTGACCGGCGTCACGCCAGACATGGGTCTGGCGTCGTTGAACCTGCGTGCGTATGCAGCAGGTTCGGCCGGCAGTTTGTTCCTAGAAACGCCTTCATCCGTGCAAGTGGGCGGCGCAAGGAACGATCCTTCGGTCGTGGTATTGCCCGCCAACCTGTTTGGCGACCGCGGTTTCGGGAAAGTGTCGGTCGCGGTTCGCACCGACGGCAGCATCGAGGTCCCTGACGGTGTGACGGTCGGGCAGCAGGCCGTCGGTATCGATCTGAATTCTTTTGCCTACCGCGACGTGGCGACGGGCACGCGTCTGGCCGATGTGGCACCGATTGCCGTGTTGACCCTGCAAGAGCGGCTCCAGCGTGATCCGGGCGGACTGACGTTGGGCACGGAAGCCGGCGCCATCCGTGTTGGCACCGGTGCATCCATCGTGACCGACACCGGTGGCACGTTGAAATTGGCGGCGGGTGGTGCCGGTGCGCTGACGGTACTGGGCCGCCTGGAAGCGCCCGCCGGACGGATCGACCTGAGCGGCAAGACCGTCGGGCTGGCGTCGGGTGCGCAGTTGCTGGCACGCGGTGTCCCTGCGATCTACCTGGACAAAACCGGGCATGTGCAGGGTGCTGTGTTGTCCGGCGGTGTCGTGGACATCGTTGGCGCGGATGTGCAACTGGCCGCGGGTTCCCTGATCGATGTGTCGGGCGCGAGCGGGGAGATCGAGCAGGCGCAAGCAGGTGGTGCGTTCAGGCAGGTCAGCTACAAAAAGCGCGGGCTGGCCAGTGATGGCGGCACCGTCAACATTCGTGGCGAAGGACTGGTTGTCGCCACCCTGGTGGGCCAGGCTGGAGGGGCGGGCGCGCAAGGTGGCTCCCTGTCGATCCAGCATGTGCCCGCCGGGCCGGGCGCCAATCTGGCCGACGAGCTTCTGAAGTCCTTTTGCCAGATAGATGCGTCGTTCTGCACGCCGGAAAGCGTCATCGGTGTCGATTTCGCGCTGTTGCTGGGGTACAACCCCGGCGACAAGCCGCCCATGGTCATTACACAGGCAATATTCGACCATCTGGGTTCGGCTTCCAGGAATTCGCTGGTCGTCTCCACTGTGGCGTCTGCAGGCGCAGGACAGGGCGGGCCCGGGATCGACTACGCCGCGTTGGGCTTGAGCGAGGTCGTGGTGAATTTGTTCAGGGACGAGCTCTATATCGACTTGCGTGCCTTAACTCCGTCGAGTTCACTGCTGGTGGCGCGTCCAGAGTCTTTTTCCCGAGGTGGCTTTGCCAACCTCGCGCTGGCATCCAGGGGGGGATCGATTGAACTGGGGGATGTGCAGCTTTCCGCGAACCGGAGCATCACGGTCGACGGCACGCTGCGTCATGCCGTCGGGGAATCCGGACAGGCGAGCCTGGCGGCAGCCTATATCGGGCTCAAACAAACTTCTTCCCGCATTGCGCCGGCTGCGGTCGCCAACCGCACGGGAAGTTTGACGTTGAGCGCGGATGTGATCGATGTCGTGGGCGGCGTCAACGGACTTGAGTCCACCTTTGGGCCCGCGAGTATTCGCAGCTTTGCGTCAACCGCATTGAATGCGCCGGAACTCCGCTTCAGCGCGAACAATGCCGCAGTCAATCCAACGATGCCCGCGGATGCAGCCACTGCAGCGCTGGATGTCGATGGTGCATTGACCATCACTGCCGGCCAGGTCTATCCGTCCACCGCAGTGAACGCGAAAATCCTGTCCAGTGAATCCATCACCGTAGGGCGCTCTGGAGATTCTTCAGTGGTGCCTTTGTCGGCAGGCGGCACGCTGCGCCTGGAAGCCCCGGTCATCGAACAGAACGGCGTACTGCGCGCACCGTTCGGCCAGATCGAGCTGGTCGCCGGCGACCGCCTCTCGCTGGGGGCCGACAGCATTACCTCGGTATCGGGCGCCGGGTTGCTGCTGCCCTACGGCACGCTCTTGAACAACGAAAACTGGAAGGACCCGGCCAATGCAGGCGACGGCGCCAGTGCGTCAAGCGGCACCCTGACGTCCCCGCCAGAAAAACGCATCACCATGAAGTCGCCGAATGTCGACCTCGCCAAAGGCGCGGTCATCGACATCACCGGCGGCGGTGATTTGTATGCCTGGGAGTTCGTTCCCGGCCCCGGTGGCTCGAACGACCTGCTGGCGCGGCCGGGCATGTTCGCTGTGATGCCAGGACAGCAGGCCAGCGCGCCCGTCACCGGCGTGGACGCGGGCCAGCGCGTCTGGCTGGCCGGCGGCCCCGGCCTGGCGGCCGGCTGGTACACCCTGCTGCCCGCGCGCTACGCCTTGCTGCCTGGCGCTTTTGCCGTGCAGTCCACGGGCAATGCCTGGGAGGGCCCTGTCGCGCTCGGATTCGCCATGCGCGACGGCAGCCTCATCATGCAAGGCACCAACGGCAACAGCTACGGTGGTAGCCAGGATGCGCAAGCTTCCGCCTGGCGCGTCATGCCTGGCGCCACCGTGCGCAAATACACGGAATACAACGAAGCCTTCGCCAACGACTTCTTCTCGTCGGAGGCCTTCAAGCTCACGCAATACCGCCTCACCGGCCAGGACATCGTCACCCCCCGCCTGGCGCGTGACGGCGGTGCCGTCGTGTTCGAGGCCACCACGCGCCTGACGCTGGACGGAACCCTGCTGTCGCAGGCCGACAAGGGCGGCCGCGGCGGCCTGGTCGACATCGCTGGCAAGAAGATCGCCATCGTCGGGGCTGGCCAGGATGCGGCCTCCCTGCAAGCGGGCGGCTACCTGGTTATCGATGCCACCAGCCTCTCGAACTTCGGCGCCGGCAGCTTGCTGGTCGGCGGCACGCGCAAGGGCGACCTGCTGGGCACGGAACTCGACGTGACCGCCACCGACATCGTCGTGCGCAACGGCGCCGGGTCTGAACTGTCCGGTCCGGAAATCATCCTGGCCGCCAGCGAACAGGTCGCCGTTGATGCCGGCAGCATCGTCAGCGCCCGAGGCACGGGCGCCAGCAGCAGCGGCAATCTGCTCATGAAACCGCAGCAGGCCGCGGTCTATGACACCAAAGGCACACCCGAGACCACCGACGATGTTCTGGTGACCCCTGCCAAAGACTGGGGTGCGTTGATTCGCGTGGCCAATGGCGAGGCGATCAAGGTTGTGCGCCAGAACGTGGACACCACGCAAGGTGGCCTGGTCACCATCGGTGCCGGTGCGGTCCTCAACGGCGGCGAAGCCCTGCTGATCGACGCCACGCGCACGACGGAACTGGCATCATCCGCCCGGATTTCGGGCGTCGACCTTTCTGTGTCCGCCGGCCGCATCGGTTTCGGTGGCGGCAGCGGCATGGTGCTGGACAGCGCGGCTCTGGCCCAACTGGCCGACTCCAGGCGCCTGACACTGCGCAGCTACTCCAGCTTCGATTTCCATCAATCGGTCGACCTCGGTGCGGCGGGTCTTGCTTCACTGACTCTGGACGGCGCCGCGATCACCGGTCATGGCGGCGACATCGTCATCAAGGGTGACGAGATAACGCTGCAGAACAGCGGCGCAAACCTGGCCGCAACCGGCAACGGGAACGGCAACTTCACACTGGATGCCGCCACCTTGGTCCTGGGGGCCGGTCAGAAGAACTTCGCCGGCTTCGACAGCATTTCCCTCGGTGGGCGCGACCAGATCGTCGGTGCCGGCAAAGGTGGCATCGACACCGGCGCCATCGCGCTGAACCTGAACACCGCGCTGCTCACCGGCCGAGGTGGCGCGGCGCAAAGCATCGTGACGGCCGGTCAGTTGTACGTCACGGCCGCGCCCGGCGGCAGCCCGGCGCAGCAAGACCTGCAGGACAGCCTGGGGGCACGCCTGAGCCTGTCCGGCGCCAGCATCGTGTTCGGCAGCCGCGCCGTCGCGCTCGGCGGCAGCATCGACATGACGGCCACCGCCGGTGGCCTGACTCTGGCCGACGGTGCGCAGATCGATGTCGGCGGCTTTGCCAAGCAGTTCTTCGACGTCGCCGGCTACGCCGACGCGGGCAGCATCAAGCTGTCGGCCGTAGGCGGTGACGTCCGGCTCCATGGCGGTAGCCAACTCAACCTGGCCGCCCACAAGAGCGGCGGCAGCGCCGGCGCCCTGAATGTCGCCGCCGCCGCCGGCGGCACCGTGGTGCTCGAGGGCACGATCAATGCACAAGCCGGCACGGGCGGCAAGGCCGGCGCCTTCTCGCTGGACATTGCCGAATTGACCGATTTCGCCGGTCTCAGCCAGCACCTGAACGCGGCCGGATTCAACCGCTCACGGCAGTTCCGCATCCGCCAGGGCGACATCACGCTGGATGGCACCACGACGGTTGAAGACTTCGGCCTGACCGCCGACCAGGGCAGGATCACGATTGCCGGCACCGTCGATGCCAGAGCCGCCTATGGCGGCGCCATCCGCATCACCGGCGGCAACGGGGTGACCATGAACAGCGGTGCGCAGCTGCTAGCGGGCGCCACCGGTGAACTGGGCAGCGGCCGCGTCACGCTCGAAGCCGCAGGCGGAGAACTGGACCTGCAGGGCGGAACCATCGACGTCGCCGGCAATGAAGGCGGCAAGGTCAGGCTGCGGGCGCAGCAGAATGCCGCGCACACCGACCTCAACGCCAGCGCCGTCAACGTCAGCATCGCCGGCGCGCGCTCGGCGGTGATCGAGGGTGTTGCCACCTACAACGCCAGCACGGTCGATTCCGTCAAGGCCGCTGCAATCGCCGATGCCAACCAGTTCAGCGCGGCGGCGCCCGCTGTGGCGGCACGCCTGGGGACCAGCCTGGCGGTCATGCCCGGCATCGCCATCGAAAGCGCCGGCGACCTGACCATGAACAGCGACTGGAACCTGCGCAGCGACTTTGCCGGTGCACGGGAAGGCACGCTGACGCTGAGAGCCGGTGGCAACCTGATCGTCAATGGCCACCTGAGCGATGGGTTCGACAACGCTGACCGTACGGGAAAACTGCAGGAAGGCGCTTCATGGAATCTGCGCCTTGTCGCAGGCGCGGACCTGGACTCGGCCAATACCCTGGCGGTCAAGCCGCTGGCGGCGCAAACCGCAGGCAGCGGCAACATCACCATCGGCACGGCCGACACCGATCCGGACGCCGCGATCGACAACGGTGCGGGCAAGCTGATTCGCACGGGCACCGGTGACCTCGAAGTCCGCGCGGGCAGGGACCTGCTGCTGGCGCACAAGGAGTCGGTGATCTACACCGCCGGGCGCAAGGACATGACGACGTGGAGCGACTTCACGACGGCCAATGCCGCCGCGATCTACGGCATCGAGGGCGGCAACCTGGACCTCGCCGCGCAGGGCAGCATCGAGGCCCAGCCGGCGGGACAGCGCTTTGTCGAGTGGCTGAACCGGCAGGGCAACCTCAACACGCAGGGCTACTTCGGTGAATACGAGAGCCAAACGCTCGGCACGCGCCCGGATGGAAGTTATGGCTATTTGCTCATGCCGCCGGAGCAATCGAGCTGGTGGATCAACTATGGCGCCTTCAAGCAGGGCGTGGGCGCGCTGGGCGGCGGCAACGTCACGGTCAACGCCGGTGGCGATCTGGGCAACCTCGTGGTGGTGTTGCCGACGACCATGCGCATGCGCGGCGGCCGCTCGTCTGCTGAACTGATGGCCATGGAAACGCGCAACGGCGGCACCATGACGATCGAGGCCGGCGGCACCCTACGCGGCGGGCAGTACTACGTGGCGCGCGGCGCGGGCGACATCAAGGCCGGTGAAACGGCGGCAGGCAACACCGTATCGGTCATATGGAACGAAGGTGCCCCTGACAGCCGTGTGTACACCTTTCCCGTGGCGCCGGTATTGGCCTTGGGCGACGCCACGTTGAACGTTCGCACGGCGGGTGACCTGCGCGTGCAGACGGTGGTGGACCCGCTCCTCGTGCGTTACGGCAACGACGGCTCGGGTACGGACCCCTTGCCGAGACGGGAATACGGCGCCTACATGAGCGGCTACACCGACCGCACGGCACTCAAGCTGGTGTCGACCGGCGGCAACATCACCTTTGTCAACCAGGCCGACTTCATCTTCCACGACCTGTCCCTGAGCTTCGGCAGCCCCGGACATGACCTGATCGGACAGGGGGGCAACCGCTTCCCCGCGCGCCTGGCTGCCTTGGCCATGAACGGCAGCCTTGAAATACAGGGGCCTGTATCGGTCATGCCAGGTGCGACGAACGATGTGCAACTGATTGCGCAAGGCGACATACGTTTTGCCACACAGAATCGCGAAGCCCTCAATGCGTTGAATCTTCAGGGGGACATGGAAGCGCAAGTGATCATGCCCTATGCCACACCGGCGATGATGCCTTCCGCATTCAAGCCCCGCGGCATGGGTTTCAGTTGGATGGCACGCCTGCTTGCCAATCCGATCACGCCCTATGGCACAGATCCCACCATGCTCGCATTTGGCAACCCGGATGTGTTGCCCCTGGCCAGCGATTTTGAACCGAGCCGTATTTATGCCGGACACGGTTCCATCCTGGGGCTTGACCTGACGGCGAATGAGCAAACCTGGGTGCGTGCCGGGACCGACATTCGGGGCCTGCGTGTCAATGCGCGAAATGTGCGTGCCAGCGACGTGACCTTGCTGGAAGCCGGCAACGATTTCCTGGCCATGGCGAACGTGCGTGCCGCAACGCTGAACACTCCCGAGGATACGGGCAGCATGGCGATACAAGGGCCCGGCACCCTGGTGCTGTCCGCCGGGCGTGACGTCTATGCCGATAACCTGAAGATCCAGACCCTGGGCAACCAGCAATATGACCTGAACAACCGTCCCATGGCCGGCACCCAGATCAAGGGTCTGCCATCGCAAGGCGCGTCGATCACGGTGATGGCGGGCATGAACCAGGCCGCAGCTTACGACGCCTTCGCCAGTGCCTACCTCGACCCGGCCAAGGTGGCTGCAATGCCAGGCTATCTGAAGACGGTGGGCGCAGACGGCTCCGTGCTGCCGAGCTATCTGGCCGACCTGGTCGAGAGCCGCCCTGGCGGCCAGCAGAAGACGGTGCGGCGTGGCCTGGTCTCGTACATGGTGGACATGACCGGCGAGACGCTGGCACCGCTCGATGCATGGACGCGGTTCCAGGTGCTGCCGGCGCTGGCGCAGCAGCAGTTCATCCGCCAGGTCTACCTGCTCGAGCTGCGCGAAGCCGGGCGCGACCAGAACGAGCCGGGCATCGGCGGCCTGCCTCGCAACGGCGGCTACAACCGCGGCTACGCGGCCATCGCCACGCTGTTCCCGGGCGACGGCTGGAAGGGCGACGTGGCGGCCAACAAGCTGATGCTGCGCACCATGGCGGGCGGCGACATCAACGTGCTGACGCCCGGCGGCGGGCTGCAGGTGGCCGCACTCGGGGCCACCGTGCCCGATGGCTACGGCCTGGTGACCCTGGCCTCGGGCCACATCAACGTCTTCGCCAACGACGACGTCACGGTGAACCGCTCGCGCATCCTGTCCTTCGTGCCCGAGGCGACGCAGCAGGGCAGCGACCAGATCATCTGGTCGACCGTGGGCGACATCGATGCGGGACGCGGCTCGAAGACCGTGCGGGTTCCCTCGGCGCCTGAAGTGATCACCGATCTGGACGGCGTGACGGTGATCCGCGAGAAGTCGGACATGAGCGGCAGCGGCATCGGCACCGTGGGCGACGGCGACGTCGACCTGGTGGCACCGCTCGGCACCGTCAACGCCGGCGACGCCGGCCTGCGAGTGGCCGGCAACCTGAACATCGCGGCGCTGCAGGTGCTCAATGCCGACAACATCCAGGTCAAGGGCGAGATCAAGGGGCTGCCGGTGATCGCGGCGGTGAACATCGGGGCACTCACCAACGCCAGTGCGGCGGCCTCGCAAGCCACGGCCGCCGCGCAGGAGGTGATCCAGCGCGAGCGCGCGACGGCACGGCAGAGCCTGCCCTCGGTCTTCACGGTGCGGGTGCTGGGCTTCGGCAGCGAACCGGTGCCGTCGTCCGATCGCCCGAACGAGCCACGCACCCCGGCACCCGTCGGTGCGCGCTACGACGCCGGCAGCGCCTTCCAGCTTCTCGGGCAAGGCGCGCTTGCGCCGGACCAGCGGGCGCGGCTGACCGAGGTCGAGCAGAGCCGGCTGATGCGCTAGGCGTAGTTTCCCAAGAGGTTGTTCACCCGAGGTGAAGGACGATGGAGGTGACGTCAAAAGCAACCCGACCGCCAGTTTTGAAACGTCCGTGATTCCGGAGTGACGTCAGATGGACGGCGGAAGCGCCACCCAGCACTCCGGGGCTTGAGGCTTCGGCGCTTCATGAAATTTTTGTGACAAACGACAGTGCGGCGCGGTCTGCTCCGTCTTGAGTTCATGGCAGCCATTCCCGCGCGGACGGGGTGTGCGCCGATGAATCATCCAACCGGGCCCCACCGAACTTCTCTGTCATGCGACTCGCACCTTCAAGCGCTGCCCGCCGGCGCGTCCTGGCGGCCCGTCTGGCCATCGGTCTGACGGCCTTCCTCGTCGCGAACGCATGGGCATCCGACACACCGCAGGCCAACGCGAGCGGCGTTTTCCTCAACGAGGACGGCGATGTCTTGACCGCCGCGCATGCAGTCAGTTCCTGCAAATCCCTCTACCTCATCAAAGGCGCGCAGGTGGCCGCGGCAACCGTGCGGGCCGTCAGCCCGGAACTGGATCTGGCCGTGCTGCACAGCACGATCAAGCCCTATCTCAGTGCCACACTCGTGCTGACCGACGAGATCCCCACCGTCAGCGTCGGTGTGTTCGCCGAGAGCTACGAGACCTTGCAGCAGCGCCCAGACCGCATCCGATTGCTCAGCAATGCGATCACGGTGCATGGAGACGCGGGTCTCCAACTGATCTCCGATGCGAAGCCGGGCGCCAGCGGCGCACCGGTTCTCGGGCCGGACGGTCTGCTCCTGGGCATGGTCGTGGAGCGTGTCGCCGTAGCACCGCACGCGTTGGGGACCATGCTCAGCCGCGCGGCCTCCAGCGGCGTGAAATTCGGCGCGACACAGGTGCGTGCCGTGCCTGCCGCATCCATCAGACGCTTCCTCATCGCGCATGACGTGCGCTTCGTACAGAGCGTCAGTCCGCAGTTGAGCCCGTTTCAATCGCCGGCGGCACGCGCATCGACCTTGTCGGTGGGCGTGCTGTGCGGCTGACTTCGTCGAATCGATTCCAGGAACTCCGACATGACATCGAACGCTCCCGCCACCCCCCATGCCTCCACCTTGCGGCGAGGTTGGGGCCGTCTGCTCCGGGCCTGCGGATTGGTGGGCCTCGGGCTGACGGCCGCCACCGCACCGGCGGCGCCGCAGGCCCAGGTCCCGCAACCCGTGCCGCAGCACTGGATCAGCTACGCCAACCTCGCGGGCAACCAGTTGCAGGCCGCGCTCAGCGATCCGGCCAATGAAGCCGTCGTTCGGCTGCACGCCTGGATGCAGGCCCGCATGCTGCGAGAGGGCCAGGTTGCGCCACCTGCGCCACTGGTGGTGCGGCTCTGGGTCGCGGCCGACGGGCGGGTGCGAGGTGTCGTCTTCGATCCGCTCGGCGACGTGCAGGCCGACGCCGACCTGCGAGCACTGCTGACTGCGCAGTCCTTGGCCGAGGCTCCGCCGCGCGACATGCTTCAGCCGATGGTGCTGCAGCTCACGCTCAGCTTCGCGACGGGGATCTGACCGGCATGCGCGCAGCGCCCCGACGAGGGAGCATCGCAACGTCGCCGAAGCCTTCGGTCGCGCAGTTGCTCGGCGGCATCGCCGTGTTCCTTGCATCCGCCCTGATGGCTGTCGGACCCGCGCAGGCGGCCGCAACCTGGCCGGACGCGCGCGTGGCCGCGCTGGTCAGGCAATACGGTCCGGCGGTGGTTCGCATCGCCGTGGAGCGCGCTGCCATGCCACTGCGTCATTACAGCGACCGCTGGCGCGAGCAGGCGCAGGGCTTGGTGCCGCCCGAGGATGAAGACGCGCCCAGCGTGGGTACCGGTTTCGTTCTTGGCGCCGATGGCCTGATCATGACCAACGCGCACGTCGTAGCGCGCGGTTCGCAGATCAGGGTGACGATGCCCGACCGCCGCGGCTATGAAGCCCGGCTGATCGGACTGGACACCGTTGCAGACATCGCGCTGTTGAAGATCGATGCGGCCGGCTTGCCGACGGTGCGCATCGGCGACCCGGCTCGTACGGACGTCGGCGAGAGCGTGGTGGCGATCGGGTCGCCCTATGGCTTCGGCAATTCGGTGACAGCCGGCATCGTCAGTGCCAAGGGGCGCCTGCTGCCCGGTGCCGAGTACATGCAGTTTCTGCAGACCGACGTGCCCATCAACCCTGGCAATTCGGGCGGCCCGCTGTTCAACATGGACGGCGAGGTGATCGGCATCAATTCGCGCATCTACAGCCGCAGCGGCGGCTACCAGGGACTGTCCTTCGCGATCCCCATCGACGTGGCCATGCGCATCACAGACCAACTGCTTGCGACGGGCACGGTCACCCGGGGCCGCATCGGCGTCTCTGTGCAGGAGGTCGAGCAGGCGCTGGCCGACAGCTTCGGTCTATCGCGACCCGCGGGCGCGCTGGTGAGTTCGGTCGAACCGCGCGGTGCCGCGGATCGCGGTGGATTGAGGTCGGGCGACGTGATCCTGCAGGTGCAGGGGAGAGACGTGATCCAGGCGGCCGATGCGCTGGGCCTGATCGCCGAGCAAGTGCCGGGCGTGCTTCTCCGGCTGGTGGTGTGGCGCGATCGCGCCGAGCAGGTCATCGAGGTGCAGGTGGGAGGATTCGACACGCCGCTGCTGGCGCCGCCCGTGGCGTTGCCCGCGCGAATGGGCTTTGTCGTTCGCCCGCTGGCTCGGCGCGAGCAGCAGATGCTGCGCGTCGAGGGCGGGCTGTTGGTGCAGCGCGTGAACGCCGCGGCGGCGCGTGCCGGCGTGCAGCCGGGCGACCTCATTCTGGCCATCAACGGGCAGGGGGTCGACACGGCCGAAGGGCTGGCGCAGGCCTTCGACACGGCGGACGGCACGGCGGCCCTGTTGCTGCAGCGGGGCCGCACGCGGCTCTTCGTTCCGATGTGTACGCGGGCGGGCGTGACGCGTTGCTGACGGCCGGTCGTCGATATCGCCTGGTCGGTGCTGCACGCGCGGAGGGCACCGTTGTCACTGCAAGGTCATGCAGTCTGCCTACGCTCCGACCCCAAGGCGCCATGGGCCGTCGTTCCGTGCCGAACATCAACTTCACGCACTGGACAGGAAGCCGGACCGCGAATGGCAAGCATGGCGCTCCTTGCTCGACGTTGTGTGTTGATGGGGTGCATCGTCTTGAACGCGCCGCTGGTGCTTGCCGGCGACCTTCCATCGGGCGGTGCCTCAGATGTACAACCCTTCGACCTGCCAGGGCAACCCCTGAAGACCGCGCTGACGCTCTACGACACGCAGACGCATCTCTCGGTCTTCTTTCCATCGGCGTTGATCGAGGGACGCTCCGCCTCGGCCGTGTAGGGGCAGTTCGCGCCCATCGATGCGCTGCATCGCCTGCTCCGCGGCAGCGGACTGGTCTACCTCACCGATCTGACCGAAACGAGAACCGGTGGTCAGGAGAAGGTGGTGCGCCGCGGCCTGGTTCGTACATGCAGGACATGACCGGCGAGACGCTGGCTCCGCTGGATGCCTGGGCGAGATTCCAGGCGCTGCCGGCCCTGGCGCAGCAGCAGTTCCTGCGCCAGATCTACTTGCTGGAGCTGCGCGACGCGGGTCGCGATCAGAACGAGCCGGGTGTGGGCGGCTTGCCGCGCAACGCGGGCTTCAATCGCGGCTACACAGCCATTTCCACGCTGTTCCCCGGCGCTTCCTGGAAAGGGGACGTGGCGGCCAACAAGCTGATGTTGCGCACCATGGCCGGTGGCGACATCAGCGTGTTCACGCCGGGTGGCAGTTTGCAGATCGATGCGCTTGGCGCGACCGTGCCCGATGGCTACGGTCTGGTGACGCTGGCTTCTGGCCACATCGGCGTCGCGGCCAAGAACGACGTGACCGTGAACCGCTCGCGCATCCTGTCTTTCGTGCCGGAGGCCTCGGCGCGCGGGAGCGATCAGATCATCTGGTCGAGCGACGGTGACATCGACGCGGGCAAGGGATCGAAGACGGTGCGTGTGCCTTCTGCCGCCGAGGTGCTCACCGATCTCGACGGCCACACCACGGTTCGCGAGAAGGCCGACATGAGCGGCAGCGGCATCGGCACCGAGACCGTGCCGGTCGACGGTGCTCGCAGCGGGCGGGGCGCCAGCAGTGCGCCGGAACCCTATGACCCTCAAGGCGCGATGCAGGTGCTGGGGCAGATGAAACTGGGCAAGGATCAACTGGACCAGCTCACGCCGACGGAGCGGCGCAATCTGGCGCGGTGACGCGGTCGCGCACGCCTCAACGCCGCATCGTGTCCCGCACCGTCACCGCGGGCGCATCGTTGCCCCACGCGCTGCGCACGTAGGTCAGCACATCGGCGATCTCGTTGTCGTCGAGCACATGGCCGAAGGGCGGCATGCCGAAGGGACGCGGGTTGCCGGCGGTCGCGGGCAGGAAGCCGCCGTGGCGCACCATCTGGATGAGGTTGACCGGCGTCTCCAGGTTCACCGCGCGGTTGCCGGCGAGCGGTGGGTAGGCACCGGCCACGCCCTGGCCCGCGTCGCCGTGGCAGTAAGCACAGCGCTGGTCGTAGAGGCGGGCACCGCGTTCCAGGGTGCCGGCATCGCGGCGTTGCGGCGGGGTCTCGGTCGAGGGCGGTGTGCCGTCGGGCAGTTTCTTCAGATACGCGGCCATCGCCGTGAGGTCGGTGTCGCTCAGGTGCTGCGTACTGCGGAACACCACGTCGGCCATCGGCCCCGACACCGACGCGCCGGGTGCCGTGCCGTTCTTCAGCAGTGCCACGATGTGGCGGGTTTCCCAGTCGGCCACCGAGGCTTCGCGCTTCGAGGTGAGCGACGGCGCGTACCAGTTCTCACTGGCGATCAGGCCGCCCGAGAGCCCTCGCTTGTCCTGCGTTGCGCCGAGCACGTTGCGGGCGCCGTGGCAGGCGATGCAGTGGCCGAGTCCGTCGACCAGGTAGGCGCCCCGGTTCCATTCGCTCGATTGGGCGTCGTTGGCGACGAAGGTGGCGGGGGTGAACGAGAGGGTGCGCCACACGGCCAGCGCGGCCTGCGTGTCGTAGGGGAAGCGCAGGCGATGCGGTGCATTGGGCGTCGCGGAGGCCGGCACGCTGCGCAGGTAGGCGTAGAGCGCGTCGGAATCCTCGCGCGTGATGCGCGTGAAGCTCGGGTAGGGGAAGGCCGGGTAGAGCAGGCGGCCGTCCTTCGAACGCCCGTTGTGCATCGCACGCCAGAAGTGCGCCGCGCTCCAGCTGCCGATACCGTGCACGCCATCCGGCGTGAGGTTGCTCGCGTAGACGGTGCCAAAGGGCGTGCCGATGCCGAGACCACCGGCATAGGGCGCACCGCCGCGCACGGTGTGGCAGCCGGCGCAGTTGCCGGCGAGCGCGAGGTAGCGGCCGCGTTCGATCTGCATCGGCGTGGCGGTGAAGGGCGCGTCCGCATCCGGCGGCAGTGGGGCTTCGTCGCGCAGGTTGAGGGCGACCACCGCGGCCGCGCCGATCAGCAGCACGGCGAGCAGGCCGACGAGGACGAAGACGATGCGTCGCAGCATGGGCATGCTCACTTCGCGGCCGCCGCCGGCATCGCGCTGCAGGGCATCGGCAGCGGGCCGGGCAGCGCGGCGACGGGCTTGGCGCGATCGGGCACGGGCTGCACGGCCAGCCAGCTCGCGACGGCATTGACGTCGTCGGTCGTCAGCCGGCGGCCCACGGTCGCCATGCAATCGGGCGCCATCGCGTGGCGGTCGTCGGTCAGCCACGCGCCGAGCTGGGACGACAGGTACAGGCGTGGCAGCCCGACCAGCGGCGGGATGCCCGGCAGCACACCGGTGAGCGCCGCGCCGTGGCATTGCGTGCAGGCCGGGATGCCGCGTGTGGCGTCGCCCTGCAGCGCCAGCGCCTTGCCGCGCGCCAGCATTGCGGCGGAGGCATCGCTGGTCGCCGGCACCGGCGGGTAGGGCAGGTCGAGCGCCGCGAGGTACATGGCCATCTCGCGCAGGTAGTCGTCCGACAGATGCTGTACCAGATGGACCATGTCGGCGTTGAAGCGCCGGCCGTCGCGGAAGCTGAGCAACTGGTTGTAGAGGTAACCGGCCGGCTTGCCCGCCAGCCGCGGGAAGAAGGCGGCGTTGCCGCTCGCACCCTCGCGGCCATGGCAGGCGATGCAGGCGGCCACGCGTGGCGCGATGCCGCCCGATGCCTCTGCCGGTGCCAGCTCGGCTGCGCCCGCGAGCGACGACAGCGCGCAGAACGCCAGCATCCACACCGCGCGCAACAGGCGGCGGCCAATGAGGACGTGGGGCAGGAGGCAGTGCAGAGGGCTCAAGGCGGGCAAGCTCGGTGGGGAGATGTGCCGCCGTTCGTGTGCGGCGATCGGGAAGCCATTGTCCGCTTCGCGGCGCGCCCGGGTACAGCATCAGTTGCGCCGCGTTCCACCCGAGCAGTTGGGTCGCGCGGAGACAATGCGGCGGGCGGACCTGCACGGGCCCGCGGAAAGATCGAAACCGATGAAGCGCTACGAGGCCCTGGCGGCCGATGTCGAGGAGTCCATCCGCACCGGCGTGCTGCGCCCCGGCGACCGCGTGCCGTCGGTGCGCCACACCAGCGCCAGCCGCGGCGTCAGTGCGTCGACGGTCTTCCAGGCTTACTACCTGCTCGAAGCCCGTGGCCTGATCCGTGCACGCGAGCGATCGGGCTACTACGTGGCCGGGCTCGGCGAGGACGCCACCCGCCTGCCGCCCGAGCCCGACCTGAGTTCGCAGCCCGCCGATGCGTCGATCGCCGTCGACGTGAGCGACCGTGTGTTCGAGATCCTCGATGCCAGCAAGACGCGCGAGGTGGTGCCGCTCGGCTCAGCCTTTCCCAGCCCGTTGCTGTTTCCGCTGGCGCGGCTCGGCCAGTCGCTGGCGACGAGCGCGAAATCGCTCGACCCCTGGAGCACGGTGGCCGACCTGACGCCCGGCAATGTGGACCTGCGCCGCCAGATCGCGCAGCGCTATCGGGCCGATGGCCTGCAGGTGCACACCGACGACATCGTCATCACCGACGGCGCGCTGGAGGCGCTCAACCTCTGCCTGGGCGCGGTGACGCGGCCGGGCGATTCGGTCATCGTCGAATCACCGACGTTCTATGGAGCGCTGCAAGCCCTGGAGCGCCTGGGCCTGCAGGCCATCGAGGTGCCCACGCATCCGCGCGAGGGCGTCGACCTGGCGGCGCTGGCGCATGCGATCGAGCGGCATGCACCGGCCGCGTGCTGGCTCATGACCACGTTCCAGAACCCGCTCGGCAGCCTGATGCCGGCACCGAAGAAGAAGGCGCTGGTCGCCCTGCTGGCACGACACGGCATTCCGCTCATCGAAGACGACGTCTACGCCGAGCTGTACTTCGGCGACAAGCGGCCGTTGCCGGCCAAGGCCTTCGACACGCAGGGGCTCGTGATGCACTGTTCGTCGTTCTCGAAGTGCCTGGCGCCGGGCTACCGCATCGGCTGGGCGGTGCCGGGCCGCTATGCCAAGGCCGTGGCGCGATCGAAACTGACCAGCACGCTCGGCGCCTCCGCCCCGGTGCAGGCGGCCCTGGCGCACTACCTTGAGCGGGGCGGCTTCGACAAGCACCTGCGCCGGCTGCGGCTCACGCTGGCGGACCAGCAGGCGCAGATGGTGCAGGCGGTGGCGCGGCATTTCCCGGCGGGCACGCGCGCCACGCGGCCGGTGGGCGGTTATTTCCTCTGGGTCGAACTGCCTGAGTACGTCGATGCGCTGGCCCTGCACCGCGCGGCGCTCGCGCAGGGCATCAGCGTGGCGCCGGGCCCGATCTTCTCGGCGAACCAGGCCTTCGCAAATTGCCTGCGCCTGAATTATGGCCACGCCTGGGACGCACGCACCGAAGCGGCCGTCGCCACGCTCGGACGCCTGGCCGGCGGCGCGGACGGAGGCACCGGCACTACAGTCACTCCATGCACAAATACCTGACGGAAGCCGCCGGCCTTCAGCGACTCGGCTATGGCGCCATCGCCGGCGTGGCCTTCTGGCTCGTGCCGTGGCCGCTGAGCGGCATCGCACGCGGCCTTGCCGCGTGGAGCTTCGGCACCGCCGTGTACCTGGCGCTGGCATGGTGGTTGGCGCAGGCCTTCGACGCCCAGCGCACCCGGGCGCGTTCGCAGTCGCTCGACCAGCCGAACGTGCTGATCCTCGTCGTGATGCTCACGGCGGTCGGCGTCTGCGTCGCGGCGATCACGATGCTGCTCCAGCAGGTCAAGGACCTGGCGGGCGCCGAGCGCGCCGGCCACATCGCGCTCGGGGTGCTGGCGCTCGCGACCTCGTGGCTGCTGATCCACACCATCTACGCCTTCCACTACGCGCACCGCTACTACCAGACCGAGATGCAGAAGACCGTGGCCGGGCCGGGCCTCGACTTCCCCGGTGAGCTGGACCCGGACTACTTCGACTTTCTCTACTTCTCCTTCGTGATCGGCATGACCTCGCAGGTGTCCGACGTGCAGGTCACCTCGCGTGACATGCGGCGCATCACGCTCGTGCACGGCGTGCTCGCCTTCGCCTTCAACATGCTCGTGCTCGCGCTGTCGATCAACGTGGTGGCCGGCGCGATCTGACGCTTCAGGGCTTGGGCGCGCTGGCCGTGCCAAGCTTCACGAGGCCGGTCGACAGGGCCACGCCGCAGACGATGACGGCCGCGCAGCCCAGCATCCAGCCGGTCACGCGTTCGCCGAGGAACACGGCACCGTAGAACACGGCGAAGACGGGTACCAGGAAGGTCACGGTCAGCGCCCGCGCCGGGCCGGCGCGCTCGATCAGCCGGAAGAACAGGATGTACGCCAGGCCGGTGCAGGCCACGCCGAGGGCGAGCAGCGCCAGCCACGCGCGCAGGCTCGGCATCTGCGCCGGCCAGAACCACAGCGCGGGCAGCGCGAGGAACAGCGTTGCCCCCAGCTGGCTGCCGGCGGCGGTGGCCAGCGGCGGCACGCCACCGAGATGGCGTCGCGTCGCGCTCGCGGACACGCCGTAGCACAGGCACGCCGCCAGACAGGCCAGCACCGCCCACAGGGCCGCGTGGTCGCCGGGCGCGTCGGCGTGCAGGCCGGCGCTGCGGCTCGCCAGCATCGCGACGCCGGCGAAGCCGATCACCAGGCCCAGCATGCGCGAGCCGCTGGGCCGCTCGCGAAACCAGGCCCACGCGATCAGCGCGCCGAACATCGGCACGGTCGCGTTGATCACCGCCGCCAGCCCGGTGTTGATGGTGAGCAGCGCGAAGCAGAAGAAGGCGAAGGGCAGACCCGAGTTCAGCACGCCGATGAGCAGCGTCGGCTTCCAGTGCCGGGCCAGCGCCGCGCCGTGCCCGCGCAGCAGCATCAGCGGCACCAGGAAGACCGCGGCGATGCCCACCCGCAGGGCGGCCGCGGGCAGCGCGCCGAACTCCGGCGCGGCGATCCGCATGAAGAGGAAGGACGCGCCCCACAGCGCGCCGAGCAGGACGAGGTCCAGCAGCCAGGGCTTCGGCTGGGCCGCGGCGGCGCTTGCAGCGCCCGGCGGATGGTTCACGCTGCTCACAAGGCGCCTTCCAGCGTGAGCAGCGCGGTCTTGCGGTCGAGCCCGCCCGCATAGCCAGTGAGCGACCCGTCGGCACCGAGCACGCGGTGGCAGGGCACGATCACGCTGATCGGGTTGCGCCCGACCGCGGCGCCCACGGCGCGCACCGCCGCGGGCTTGCCCACGCGCTGGCTCAGCGCGCCGTAGCTGGTGGTCGCGCCGGCGGGAATCGCCAGCAGCGCCTGCCACACGGCCTGCTGGAAGGCGGTGCCGTGCGACAGGTCGAGCGGCAGCTCGAAGTGGTCGCGCATGCCGGCGAAGTAGTCGCGCAGTTGCGCCGCGGCGGCGAGCAGCACGGGGTGCGTGTCGTCGGCCTCCCAGCCGCGCATGTCGGGCAGGTGGCGTTGCAGGTCGAACCACAGGCCGGCGAGGCCGTCGTCGGTCGCGGCGAGCGTGACGCCGCCGAGGGGGCTGTCGACGTGCAGCGTACGGAGCACGGAGGTCTTGAATTTCATGGGGTGTTCCTTGTCTCCGGAATCTCGGTGTCTGTGGTCGGTGCTGCCACGGGTGGCTTGTACTGCGTCTGCCACGCCCGCAGCACGGCATAGCTGCGCCAGGGGCGCCACGCTTGCGAGGCTTCGGCGGCGGCGCGGGCCGAACCCACGCCGAGCGCCTTCTGTAGCGCGATGTCGCCCGAGGGGAAGGCGTCGGGCCAACGCATGGCGCGCATCGCGATGTACTGTGCGGTCCAATCGCCGATGCCGGGCAAGGCCTGCAGCGCGGCCAATGTCGACGGCACGTCGGCGCCGGCGTGCAGTGCGAGCCGGCCCGACGCGACCTCGTTCGCCAGCGCTTGCAAGGCGGCCTGACGCTGCCGCACGATGCCGAGCTGGCCGAGGGCGTCGCCGCTCGCTGCGGCGATGGCGGCCGGCGTCGGGAACAGGCGATCGAGGCCCGCGATGGGCGTGTCGATCGCCTCGCCGAAGGCCGCCACCAGGCGCGTGCCCATGGTGCGCGCCGCGGCCACGGTGATCTGCTGCCCCAGCACCGCGCGCACCGCCAACTCGAAGCCGTCGACCGTGCCTGGCACGCGCAGGCCGTCGCCGTGGGGGAAGGTGTCGTGCAGAAGCGCGTTGATCGCCATCGGCTCGGCGTCGAGGTCGAGCATCGCGCGCACCCGGCTGATGACGACGGGCAGCACGGGTGCGAGCGAATCGCTCACCGACAGGTGCAGCCGCTCGCGTTCCCGGTCGAACTGCATCTGCAGCCAGCCGGCCTGCGTGCGGCCCGTGTGCTGCACGCGGAGCGTGCGGGCGAAGCGCTGCCCGCCGGCATCGAAAACCTCGACGCCCTGCAGCGCGCGGCGTGAAAAGAAGGCCAGTACCGCGTCCACGTCGTAGGGCGGCCGGAAGCCCAGCCGCACCGCGATCGCGCGCTTGCCGCGTTCTTCGTCCGCACCGCCCGCGCGTCGCAGCGCGCTGGGGTTGAGGCCGTAGTGCGCCACGAAGGCCGCGTTGAAGCGGCGCACGCTCGCGAAGCCGCTGGCCAGCGCGACCTGCGCCATCGGCAGCGTGGTGTCGGCGATGAGCTGCTTGGCCGCGAGCAGCCGCCGCGTCTGCAGGTACTGCAGCGGCGAGACGCCGAACTGGGCCTCGAAGATGCGGCGCAGGTGACGGTCGCTCACGCCCAGGCGCACGGCGATCTGCGCGGCGCCGGGGCCCTCATCGCTCCACGCGTCGGGCTCGTCGATGAGGCGGGCCGCCTGCAACGCGAGGATGCGCGACGCGTCCTCGGTCGACCAGCTCACTGCGCGCGGTGCCAGCTCGGGCCGGCAGCGCAGGCAGGGCCGAAAGCCTTCTGCCTCGGCTTGCGCGGCATGGCGGAAGAAGCGGCAGTTCTCGCGCCGCGGCAGCTTCACGCGGCAGACCGGGCGGCAGTAGATGCCGGTGGAGGTCACGGCGGTGAAGAAGCTGCCGTCGAAGCGGGCATCGTGCGTCTTCATCGCGAGGTAGCAGGCATCGCTCTCCAGCCCGGTGCCCGCGGGGCTGCTGTCGAGGGAGAGGGGGGGCGAGGTCATGCGATCGATCATACGTTTCGGGCCGCGCGACATTAGCCATTTCCGGACATCTGGCCGTTGGAGGCCATGCCTACAATGCAGAACCGTTTTTGAGAACTTTCAGGGCACAGCCATGCAACTCAGCGCATCGATTTTCAAGGCCTACGACATCCGGGGCATCGTGCCCAGCACGCTCGACCCGGCCGTGGCCGAAGCGCTCGGCAAGGCCTTCGGCAGCGCGGCGCGCGCTGCCGGCGAAAAGTCCGTGGCCGTGGGCCGCGACGGACGCCTGTCGGGCCCGTCGCTGGTCGAGGCGCTGATCCGCGGCCTGGTGGCCACCGGCGTGGAGGTGATCGATGTCGGTGCCGTCACCACGCCGATGCTGTACTTCGCGGCGCACACGCTCGCCACTAGCGGCATCCAGGTCACCGGCAGCCACAACCCGAAGGACTACAACGGCTTCAAGATGGTGCTGGCCGGCCGTGCGATCTACGGCGACGAGATCCAGGGTCTGCGCCGCGTGATGGAAGCCGACAGTGCCGCGCTGGCGCCCGGCGGCAGCGTGCGCCAGGTCGACGTGACCGAGGCCTACACGCAGCGCATCGTCGGCGACATCCAACTCGCGCGCCCGATGAAGATCGTGGTCGACTCGGGCAACGGCATCGCCGGCGCCACCGCCCCGGCCATCCTGCGTGCCATCGGCTGCGAGGTGACCGAGCTCTTCAGCGAGGTCGACGGCAACTTCCCCAACCACCATCCCGACCCGAGCAAGCCCGAGAACCTCAAGGACCTGATCGCTGCGCTGGCGGCTGGCGACGCCGAACTCGGCCTGGCCTTCGACGGCGACGGCGACCGCCTGGGCATCGTGACCAAGGAAGGCAACAACATCTACCCGGACCGCCAGATGATGCTGTTCGCGCAGGACGTGCTGTCGCGCGTGCCGGGCGGCACCATCGTCTACGACGTGAAGTGCTCGCAGCGCCTCGGCCCGGCCATCGAAGCCGCCGGCGGCGTGCCGCTGATCTACAAGACCGGCCATTCGCTCATCAAGGCGAAGATGAAGGAAATCGACTCGCCGCTGGGTGGCGAGATGAGCGGCCACATCTTCTTCAAGGAACGCTGGTTCGGCTTCGACGACGGTACCTATGCCGGTTGCCGCCTGCTCGAAATCCTCAGCAAGAGCCCCAACGCCAGCGCCGTGCTCGACGGCCTGCCCACCAGCTTCTCGACCCCCGAGCTCAACGTGAAGTGCGCCGAAGGCGAGCCGCACGTGCTGGTCGACCAGCTCATCAAGACGGTGAAGTTCGACGCGCCCGCGCAGATATCCACCATCGACGGCGTGCGCGTCGACTGGCCCGACGGCTTTGGCCTGATCCGCGCGTCGAACACCACGCCGGTGCTCGTGATGCGCTTCGAAGGCCAGACCGAGGCCGCGCTGCATCGCATTCAGGATGCGATGCTGGCCCTGCTCAAGACCGTCAAGCCCGACGCGCAGCTCGCCGAAGCGTCGCACTGACCCGGCCACGCGTGCGTTCGCTGTCGCTGCGCCTCTACGGCGCATTCACGTCCCTCGTCCAGCCGCTGGTGCGGCGCAAGCTCAAGCGGCGCGCCGAGGCCGAGCCCGGCTATGCGGTTGCCGTCGAAGAGCGCTTCGGCCGCTACGACGAGGCGGCGGTCGGTGTCGGCTGGTGCTGGGTGCACGCCGTGTCGCTGGGCGAATCGCGCGCGGCCGGCATCCTGATCGCCGAGCTGCGGCGCCAGCACCCGGGCATTCCCATCCTCCTGACCCATGGCACGGCCACCGGCCGGGAAGAGGGCGCCAAGCTGCTCGAGCCGGGCGACCTGCAGGTCTGGCAGCCCTGGGACACGCCGTCGGCCGTGGCGCGCTTTCTCGACCGCTTCGCGCCGCGCATCGGCGTGCTGATGGAAACCGAGGTCTGGCCCGAGATGGTCGCCGCCTGCGGCGAGCGCCGCATCCCGCTGGTGCTGGCCAACGCGCGGCTCAACGAGAAGTCGCTGGCCTCGGCCGAGCGGCTCGGCTGGCTGGCGCGGCCCGCGTATTCGGGGCTGACGGCCGTCTGGGCGCAGACCGAGGCCGATTCGCACCGGCTGGTGTCGCTCGGTGCCAAGGTGGCCGGCGTCTACGGCAACCTCAAGTTCGACGCGACGCCCGATGCGCGCCAGCTTTCGGCCGCCGCCAAGTTCAAGGGCCAGCTGCCGCGCCCGCTGGTCGTGCTGGCGAGCTCGCGTGAGGGCGAGGAGCAGATGCTGCTCGACGTGCTCAAGCGTTTCGGCGCCACCAGCCCCTTGCCGCCGGAGCAGCCGGGCATCGACTCGATCGCGCGCCAGGTCGCTGCCGTGCAGTGGATGGTCGTGCCGCGCCACCCGCAGCGCTTCGACGAAGTGGCTGCGCTGATCGAATCCAACGGCTTCGGCGTGGCCCGCCGCAGTGCCGCCGGCGCGCCGACCGCGGCCGAGATCTGGCTGGGCGATTCGCTCGGCGAGATGGCGCTGTACTACGGGCTCGCCGACGCGGCCTTGCTCGGTGGCAGCTTCGAGGCGTTGGGTGGACAGAACCTGATCGAGGCTGCGGCTTGCGGTTGCCCCGTCGTTCTCGGCCCCTCGACCTTCAACTTCGCCGAGGCCGCGGACCTCGCGGTCGCGGCCGGTGCCGCGTTGCGCGTGCAGACCATGGAGCAAGCGGTGCGCGCCGCGCTGTCGCTGGTCGGCGATGCGGTACGGCGCGAGGCGATGGTGCAGTCGGCGCGCGGCTTCGCGGCGTCGAACCGCGGCGCCGCCGAACGCACGGCGGCTGCGGTGCTGGCCATCGCGGAAGGGGCTTCGCCGATGCCCGTGCGTGCAGCGGCATCGCCTGCCGTCCCGCCTGAGGAGCGGGCCGAGCCCACCCTCGACTGATCAGCTGGTATCAGCGCATTGGCGCAGGCGTGGTGCTCAGCGTGGCATTGACCGGCTGCAGGTCGGTCGGCACCAGCGTCCCGTTGGCCTGGCGCAGCTTCAGGTTGCCCAGCAGCACGTTGTAGCGCGCCAGCGCCAGGTCGCGCTTGGTCTGGAACAGCTGGCTCTGCGCGTTGAGCACGTCGATGTTGATGCGCACGCCCACCTGGTAGCCGAGCTGGTTGGCCTCGAGCGCGCTCTGGCTCGACGCCTCGGCGGCTTCCAGCGCCTTCACCTGGCCCGCACCGGAGATCAGGCCGAGGTACGCGGCGCGCGTGGCCTGGGTCACGCTGCGGCGCGTCGATTCGAGCGTGGCGCGCGACTGCTCTTCGAGCGAGAGCGTTTCGCGGATGCGGTTCTCGGTGGCGAAGCCGGCGAAGAGCGGCATGTTGAGCACGACGCCGATGCTCGGGCCGCGGGCGTAGGTGCCGACGGTCGTCGTGGCGTTGCCCTGCGGATAGCGCGTGAGGTTGTAGCCCACCTGCGCATCGATCGTCGGCTTGTGACCGGCTTCGGCCTTCTGCACTTCGAGCCCGGCCACGTCGAGGCCGAGTTGAGCCTGGCGGATCGCCGGGTGCACGGCTTCGGCCTGCGCCACCCACGCGTTCATGTCGGTCGGCGACGGTGCGGGCAGCGTGGCGGCGGTGGCCAGCGGCAGCGGCGCGCTGCCGGTGCGACCCACCAGCTGATCGAGCGCGAGGCGCTTGACCTGCAGGTCGTTCTCGGCGGCGATCTCCTGCGCCACGACCAGGTCGTAGCGCGCCTGTGCCTCGCGCGAATCGGTGATGGTCGAGGTGCCGACCTCGAAGTTGCGCTTGGCGAAGGCGAGCTGTTCGTCCACGGCGGCCTTCTGTGCGCGCACCAGCCGGAGCGTGTCCTGCGCCGCGAGCACGTCGAAGTAGCCCTGGCTCACGCGCACGATCAGGTCCTGCTCGGCGGTGGTGAGCACTGTGTCGGCGATCTCGGCCTGGCGCTTGCCCTGCTCGTAGGCGGCCCAGGCGGCCGGCCGGTACAGCGGCTGCGTGGCGTTCACGCCAACGGTCTGCGTCGTGTAGTCGCGCGGTGCCGACCCTTGCGGCGCACCCGAGATCACATCGATGTCGAGGTTGGTGCGCGACACGTTCCCCTGCAGCCCCACCTGCGGCAGGACGCCCGCCTTGGCCTGCGCCGCCCGTGCCAGGCTCGCGTCGTACTGCGCGCGCGCGCCCTGGTAGGTGGCGTCGTAGTCGCGTGCCGATTCGTAGAGCGTGAGCAGGCTCTGGGCACCGGCGGGAGCGGCGAACGCTGCGGCCATCGCGGCTGCCACCGCGGCTGAAAAAGGGAGAAGCCGGGGCAGGCGCATGCGGTCCTTGGGAACGATCAGTAGCGCGGCACGCCGGCGTCGCGGCTGGCCGACCAGGCGTCGATGCCGCCGGCCACGTTCGCCACGTCGCCGAAGCCGTTCTGGCTCAGGAAGGCCGCCACGCGCTGGCTGCGCGCGCCGTGGTGGCACAGGCAGGCAACGCGCGCGGCCGGGTCGAGCTCGGCCAGGCGGGCCGGAATCTCGTTCATCGGGATCGCGACCAGCGTGAAGCCCTGCGGCGCGACGCTGGCGGTCTGCAGCTCCCAGGGCTCGCGCACGTCGAGCAGCACGGGCGTGGCGGTGCTGTCCTGGGCGAACCAGGCATCCAGATCGGTGGGGCGGACCTGGTCGACCATCAGAAGCGGAACGGCGAGGGTTCGGGGAAGTTCAAGAGGCGCGGTGCGATGGTGTCCCAGGGCTGCGTCGTCTCCCACTTGCCTTCGCTCACGCGGGTCACGAAGTGGGCGCGCATCATCGGCTCGCCACCGACGATGGCGACCAGCCGGCCGCCGATGTTCAGCGAGCCCATCAGGTTTTGCGGCACGCGGGCCACCGAGCCGCTGAGCACGATCACGTCGAAGGTCGGGCCGCTCGGCAGCGGCTGGGCGCCGTCGGCGTGGCGCACTTCGACGTTCTGCACGCCGTTGCGGCGCAGCGTCTCGGTGGCGCGTGCGGCCAGCGTGGCGTCGATCTCCAGCGTCAGCACCTTGGCCGCGCGATGGGCGAGCAGGGCGGCCATGAAGCCCGAACCGGTGCCGATCTCCAGCACCGACTCGTGCTTTTGCACATGCAGGTCGTTCAACATGCGCGCCTCGATCTTCGGCGCCAGCATCGTCTGGCCCGGCTCGGTGGCGTCGGCCAGCGGCAGTTCCATGTCGAAGAAGGCCAGGGCACGGTGCGCGGCCGGGACGTAGTCTTCGCGGCGGATTTCGGCCAGCAACGCGAGCACCTGCGGGTCGTGCACGTCCCAGGGGCGGATCTGCTGCTCGATCATGTTGAAGCGCAGGCGCTCCTGCGAAGCGGGGGTGTTCATGGGATTTCTCTTTTCCTGGTGGGCTCGGGCAAACCCACGATTTTAGGTGGCGTGCGGCAACGCCGGCGGTTGGAGGGACAGGCCGCGGATGACGATTTCGGTCTGCGTCGCGATGTATTTGAGCGGATCGAGCGCCAGGCCTTCTTCGACCCAACTGGCGTTGTGCCGTACGAGGAACAGAAAGATCATCGGCGCGAGCACCGCGTGAATGGCGTAGTCGACGTCCACCGGCAGGAACTCGCCGCTGTCGATGCCGCGCCGCAGGATGCGCCGCATCAGCGCATGCCCGGGGTGCACTACTTCGCGCTGGTAGAAGGCGGCCAACTCGGGAAAGTTGTTGCCTTCGCTGAGCATCAGCTTGGTCAGGCCGGACACCGGGGTTGCGCCGACGCGTTCCCACCACACCTTGGTGCAGTGGCGCAGCATGTCGGCGGTACTGCCCTCGAAGGTTTCGAACTCTTCGTTCCATTCGGGGAAGCGGCCGGCCAGGTTCTCGGTGATCACGGCCCGCAGCAGGTCTTCCTTGCTCTGGAAGTAGAGGAAGAGGGTGCCCTTGGACACGCCGGCCCGGGCAGCCACCTCCTCGGAGCGCGTCGCGGCGAAGCCCTTTTCGACAAACAGCTCGAGCGCGGCCTGGATCAGTTCGCCGGGGCGTGCCTCCTTCCGGCGTTCGCGCTTGACGCGGACCGGGCAGAGCTTGTCGTTGAAGAGGCGGGGCATCGGCGTTAATGACTGGCGGGTTAGTAATGTAGTGACCCGTCTCCGGTGCGTCAAGCCGCGACAATAGCGGGCTTCGCGTTTTGGAGCCGACCATGACAACCACCCTCAGCCCCCCACCCGCCACCGACACCATCGTGCTTGGCGGCGGCTGCTTCTGGTGCACCGAGGCCGTGTTTGACCGGGTGCGCGGCATCGTCGACGTCGAATCCGGCTATTCCAACGGCGAGACGATCAACCCGAGCTACGAGCAGGTCTGCACCGGCCGCACCGGGCACAACGAAGTCGTCAAGCTGGCCTTCGACCCGGCCCAGATCACGCTGCGCGAGATCCTCGAGATCTTCTTCGTCGTGCACGACCCGACCACGCTGAACCGGCAGGGCAACGACGTCGGCACGCAGTACCGCAGCGGCATCTACTACCTGAACGACGACCAAAAGCAGGTGGCCGACGAGGTGATCCGCGAGATCGCCGACAGCGGTACCTACCGCGCGCCGGTGGTGACCGAGGTGCTGCCGCTCGCGAACTATTCGACGGCCGAGGCCTACCACCAGGACTACTTCACGAATCACCCCAACCAGGGCTACTGCGCCTTCGTGGTGGGGCCCAAGGTCGAGAAGTTCCAGAAGACCTTCGCCGCGCGCGTGAAGGACTGAGCCGGACCTATGCACTTCGTCCGCCCCGCTGTGTACCGCACGCCGCTGCTGATCGCCCTGGCGGTCGCGCTGTGGCTCGCGTCCACGCTCGGGCTGATGCACCGGGTGGTGCACTTGCCGGCCACGCCGGCCGCGGCGTATCAGCACACCGCACCCGTGGTGTCGGCCGCTTCGTCGCATGGCCATGACCACCGCGGCCTGCTCGCACTCTTCGGTGTGCACGCCGACGCCGACTGCCGGCTGTACGACCAGCTCGCCGGTGGCGCTGCGGCGCTGTCCGTTCCTCTCGTGGTGCTGCCCATCGCCTTGCCGATGGCGCGTTTCCACTACTTCCTGGGCGAAGCACTCGCCCGCTGGGTCTCGCTCTTCGATGCGCGCGGGCCTCCGCTGACTCGCTGAATTCCTTTGGTCATTCGTCTGGCTGCGCCCTGTGAAGGGCTGCGGCCGGCCCTCCATTGTTTCAACGAGCCCGCATCCATGATTTCCAATTTCAGCCGGCATGCCGTCGGCGCCGCCGCCCTTTCGTTCCTCGCCCTGAGCGCGCATGCGCAGACCCCCGGCACCGCCACGCCGGCCCCTAGCCTCAAGGAGGTCACCGTCACTGGCAACCCGCTCGGCGCGTCCGAGCTGATCGCGCCCACCGAGACGCTGCAGGGCGACACGCTGCTGCTGCGGTCGCGCTCCACGCTGGGCGAGACGCTCGACGGCGTGCCGGGCGTGAGCAGCAGCTACTTCGGCCCCAACGCGAGCCGGCCGATCATCCGCGGCCAGGACGGCGACCGCATCCGCATCCTGCAGAACGGCGGCAGCGCGCCCGACGCCTCGGCGCTGAGCTACGACCACGCGGTGCCGGTCGATGCGCTGGTGACCGACCGCATCGAGGTGCTGCGCGGCCCGTCGGCGCTGCAGTACGGCGGCAGCGCCGTGGGCGGCGTGGTCAACGTGATCGACAACCGCATCCCGAGCGAGCCGCTCAACGGCTTCGGCGGGCGCGCCGACCTGGGCTACGCCACCGGCAGCCAGGAGAAGAGCGGTGGCGTGGTGCTCGAAGGCGGCAACGACCGCTACGCGCTGCACGTCGACGCCTTCGACCGCCGCTCCGACGACGTGCGCGTGCCGATCGATCTCGACTGCGCCAAGCCCGGTTCGCCCGAACTGGCGCGCCGCATCTGCAATTCGCAGAACAGCGCGCACGGCGGTGCGGTCGGCGGCACGCTGTTCTTCGACCGTGGCTGGATCGGCGCGTCGGCCAGCACGTACCGCAGTGACTACGGCACCGTCGCCGAGGACGAGGTGACCATCAACATGAAGTCCGACCGCTACGCGCTGGAAGGCGAATGGCGACCCGGCGGCTTCTTCACCAGCATCCACACCAGGTTCGGCCACACCGACTACCGCCACACCGAGTTCGAGGGCAGCGAGGTCGGCACCACCTTCGCCACCATGAGCAACGACCTGCGCATCGAGGCGCGCCACCAGAAGATCGGCAACGTCGAAGGCATGATCGGCTTCAGCAGCGAGAGCAGCCGCTTCTCGGCCAATGGCGAGGAGGCTTTCGCGCCGAACAGCCGCACGCGCGCCAACGCACTCTTCCTGCACGAAGAGCTCGCCACCTCGTGGGGCCGCCTGAGCTTCGGTGCACGCACCGAGCAGGTGAAGGTCGAATCGCTCGGCTACCCCGAGGACAGCTCGATCACCCGTTTCGCGACCGGCGAGCGCAGCTTCAACCCGCACAGCGCGGCCTTCGGTGCGCTGGTGAACCTCACGCCGCAGTGGCAATTGACGTCCAACCTCGCCTACACCGAGCGGGCACCGAAGGACTACGAGCTGTTTGCCAACGGCCCGCACGTCGCGACCGCGGCCTGGGAGGTGGGTGACGCGTCGCTCCAGAAGGAGCGCTCGATCGGCTTCGACCTCGGCGCGCAATGGAAGAACGGCCCGAACAACGCGCGCGTCAACGCCTACGTCACGCGCTTTCGCAACTACATCGGGCTGAACGCCACCGGTGTTCAGCGTGATGGCGAAGGCGAGATCGTGGCCGACCCGGCCGCCGAGGACACGCTGGCCGAGTACGCCTACGGCGGCGTGCGCGCCCGCTTCACCGGCCTCGAGGCCAGCGGCAACCTGCGGCTGCTGGGCAACGAGGGCTTCGCGGCGATGGAACGCAGCGGCACGCTCGACCTGCAGTGGCGCGGTGACCTGGTGCGCGCCACCAACACCGACACCGGCGAGCCGCTACCGCGCATCTCGCCGGTGCGTGTCGGCGCCGCGCTGGCCTACGGCGACGGCCCATGGACGGCGCGCTTCGGCTTCGACCGCTACTCGGCGCAGCACCGCGTCCCGGCCGACGGCACGCGCGAGACCGCGGGCTACACGCTGTGGAACGCGGCGCTGGCCTATCGGATGAAGGTGACCGGCGCGACGCTGACCTGGTATGCCCGGCTGGACAACATCACCAACCAGCTGGCTTACAGCGCCACGTCGATCCTGACCACGACGGTCTATCCGGCGGCGCCGCTGCCAGGTCGCTCGCTCAAGGTCGGCCTCCGCGCAAGCTTCTAGCGCCAGACGGCGACCCCACCGCGGCAAGCCGCTATGCTCGCCGCGGTGAATTCGCCCGTCCTCTCCGCGCTGCTGCCCGTCGTTCTTCTCATCGCCGCAGGCTACTTCGCCGGGCGCCGCCGCTGGGTCGGCGCCCACGCGGTGAAGGACCTGTCGAACCTGGTCTTCCTGCTGCTGGCGCCGGCGCTGCTGTTCCGCGCCATGAGCACGGTCCACGTGGAGACGCTGAGCCTGCGGCCGGTCGCGGCCTATTTCATCGGGGCCGGCGTCATCTTCGTGGGGATGCTGGCCTTTCTCGGCCTCACCCGAAGCGCTGCCGTGCTGGCCATCACCGCCACCTTCAGCAACACCGTGATCATCGGTGTGGCCCTGGTCGACCTGGCCTACGGGCCGGCCGGGCTGGTCGTGCTGCTGACCCTGGTGTCGCTGCATTCGCTGGTGCTGATCACGGCCGCCACGCTCATGATCGAACTCATCGTCGCGCGCGAGCATGCCGCGGCGAGCGGCAGCGTACGGCAACCGATCGTCCGGACCGTGGCCCGCGCCGTGCGCAATTCGGTGCTGCACCCGGTGCCGCTGCCGATCATCGTGGGTCTGCTGTTCGCGCAGACCGGGCTCATGCTGCCGATGGCCATCGACAAGCCGCTGATGCTGCTCGGCCAGGCCTTCAGCCCGGTGGCGCTGGTGCTGGTCGGCATCACGCTGGCACTCACCCCCGTCGGCACGCATCTGCGCGGCGCGCTCGCGCTGGCCATGGTGAAGAACGTGGTGCACCCGCTGCTGGTGGCCGGCTTCGGCTGGCTGCTGGGCGTGCGCGGCCTGCCGCTCACGGTGATGGTCGTGGCCGCGGCGATGCCCATCGGCGCCAACGCCTTCCTGTTCTCGCAGCGCTACAAGGTCGTCGAAGAGCAGGTCACCGCGGCCGTCGTGGTGTCGACCGTGCTCGCGCTGGTCACGCTCTCAGCCGCGATGGCGCTCGCCGCGAATTTCTAGGCACGGGGGATCAAGCCGTGACAACCGGCGTGCACTGCCGGATCCAGTCGGGAATCTCCTCCGGCGGCATCGGCCGTCCGAACAGGTAGCCCTGCAGCTCGTCGCAGTGCGCAGCCTGCAGCAGCGCCGCTTCCTCGGCGCTTTCGACACCCTCGGCCACCACGCGCAGACCCAGGGTGTGGCCCAGGCCCACGATGGCGCGCACGATCGCCAGGTCGGTCGGATCGTCGAGCATGTCGTGCACGAAGGAGCGGTCGATCTTCAGCTTGTCGATCGGGAAGCGGTTGAGGTAGTTCAGGCTCGAGTAGCCGGTGCCGAAGTCGTCGATCGACAGCTGAACACCCAGCGCTTTGAGCGCACGCAGCTGTGTGAGCGACTGCTCGGCCGCATCCATCAGTGTCGACTCGGTGATCTCGATCTCGATCGTGGACGGCACCACGCCGTGCGCCGCCATCGCATCGCGCAGCACGCCGGTGAGTTTTCCGTCGCGCAGCTGCAGGGCCGACACGTTGATCGACACCGGCACGGTGCCCAGCCCCTGGTCGCGCCAAGCCGCCTGCTGGGCGCAGGCCTGCGCGATGACCCACGCGCCGATGTCGACGATCTGCCCGCTCTCCTCGGCGATCGGGATGAATTCGGCCGGCGACACCGGGCCGAGCTCGTCGCTGCGCCAGCGCAGCAGCGCCTCCACGCCGACCAGCGCCGCGGTGCGCGCCTGCACGCGCGGCTGGAAGGACAGGCTGAGTTCATCGCGCTCGATGGCGCGGCGCAGGTGCGACTCGAGCTGCAGGCGCTTCTGTGCGCGCTCGTCCATGTCCGGCGTGAAGAAGTGCACCATGCTGCGCCCGCCGGACTTGCCCTGGTACATCGCGACGTCGGCCTGCCGCATGAGCGAATCGATGTCCTGCGCGTCGTCGGGGTACATCGCGATGCCGGCGCTGCACGACACGTGCAGTTCGGCGCCGTGCAGCTGGTACGGCCGGCGGATCGCCGGCACCAGGCGCTGCTCGACGATGTCGCGCACCTCGTCCGTGTCCGTCACGTCGGCCAGGACGATCACGAACTCATCGCCACCCAAACGGCTCACGGTGTCGCCGGCTCGCGTGGCCTCGACCATGCGCCGGGCGACCGCACGCAGCAGTGCGTCGCCCACGTGGTGGCCGAGCGAGTCGTTGATGTTCTTGAAGCGGTCCAGGTCGATGAACACCACGCCCACGCGGCGCTTGTCCTTGCGGGCCTGCTGCATGGCGGTGCCCAGCCGTTCGATGCACAGCGAGCGGTTCGGCAGTTCGGTCAGCACGTCGTGCAGCGCCAGGAAGCGGATGCGTTCCTCGCTGCGCTTGCGCTCGGTGATGTCGATGGACGTGAAGATGTAGTGCGAGATGCGCTCGGGCCCGTCGCGCACGACACTGGCGACCAGCCAGGCCGGGTAGTTGCTGCTATTGCGGCGACGCACCAGCACCTCACCCTGCCAGGCGCCGCGCTGGTCGAGCAGGGGCCAGAAGTCGCCGAAGGTGGCGCCTTGGCCAACCAGCAGGCGCTCCGGCTTTTCGCCTTCGAGCTCGCGCGGGTCGTACCCGGTGAGCCGTGCCAGCGCGCGGTTCATCGTGATGATCTTGCGGCCGGCGTCGATGATCATGATGCCTTCGTTGGAGGCTTCGAACACCTTCGACCACAGCTCCAGCCGCTGCTCCATCACCTTGAGCTGGTTGATCGGCGTGAAGGCCGTCAGCAGTGCGTCCTGGCCCTGGTAGTTCAGGCGCCTGGCCGACAGCACGGCCCACGACGAGGCCCCGCCGCCGTGCCAGCACACCTCGAATTCATCGACGTGACCGCGGTCGGCCAGCCCCTGGAAGAAACGGCTGCGTACGCCGGGGTCGAGTCCGGCCGCCCACGGGTCGATCTGGCGCCCGCCCAGCCATTCCTGCGCGGGCGGATTGGCGCTGAGCACCTCGTGCCCGGGAATGGCCGTGACCATGAGCGGAATCGGGATGGCGGCGACCAGATCGCGTTGCGCCTCGGCGGCGCGTGCCGAGGCCGCCAGTTCCTGCTGTGCGCGGCGCTCGCGGTCGAGCTGGGCCAGCATGTCGTTGAAGCCGAGCACCAGCCGGCCGATCTCGTCGCCGCTTTCCCAGCGGGCGCGCAGGCTGTGGTCGCCAGTGCGGCGCACCGTGTCGACCACGAGCGAGAGGCCACGCAGCGGCCGCGAAATCTGGCGGGCCACGTAGAACACCGCGCCCAGGATCAGCAGCAGCAGGAAAAGCGCCGTGCCCAGGTGCATCCACATGCGCTGGAAGAAGCCGCGCTCGCGCGCCTCGAGCAAGGTGTCGAGTTCGACGATGGCACTGTCCCACGCCATGTCGAGGTTGGCGAACAGCGCCTGCTGCGCCGTCTCGAAAGGGGCGAGCCCGCCGCTGCCGTCGGTCATGGCGCTGCGGGTGGCCGTGCGGAACCGGTCGATGCTCGCCAGCAGCTGCGCACGGGACGCGTCGAGGCGCGGCTGCAGCGGGCCCGACGCCGCCGCGAAGGCCTCGCCGTAGTCGCTGGCGATGGCGGCGGCAACAGCGTCGATCCGGCCTTCGAGGATGAAGTATTTGGTGCGCGATTCGGTGGCGTCCAGCTCGCCTGCACCGTGGGAGTGCAGACGCGCGCCCATTTCCGAGGTCAGCTCGAGCAGTTCGGGAAAGCGCAGCAGGATCAGCGACATCGTGTAGTAGCTGTCGAGGTCCGGGTCGAGGATCAGGTTCGACTGGTTGCCCACGCGCGTGACCAGTGCGCGGCCGGTGTCGAGCGCGGCCCGGGTTGTGGCGCGGCCGGGCGATGCGGCGAGGGCCGCCACAGCCTGTCGGAAGCGCTCGTTCGCCTGGGCGCTCTGCATGCCGGCGCCGAGGGATTGCTCGATGTCGGCGAGCGACTGCGGCGGTGCCAGCGTGGCGTTGCGCCAGCCGGCCACCGCCATCAGCGTGGGGCGGAGCTGGGCGATGTACTCGGCGCCGGCTTTCTCCTTGCGGCCGAAGTCGATGGCGATGAACTTCTCGTTGATGAGGATGCCGCTGATGAAAATGACGGCCGTCAGGTCCAGCAGGTAGATCAGGAGAAGCTTGCGGGCGACGCTCAGTCGGCCCAGCCGGCGGGAGAAAAATTGCAGCATAGGTGTCGACCGTACCCTACGCAATGTGCATGCCGTGGGCCTGCAGCCATCTCCCGCCGTGCGGCGCCCTCAACCGGCGTGCGTCAACCGGCGTGCGACGCGCGACCCGCTGGCGCCACCTGCAGGCCGCGCGCGCTGTCGGCACCGCCGCGCGCATAGCGGTCGAGCGACAGACCTTCGGTGTCGATCTCGGGGCGCTGCCCCAGCACCAGGTCGGCCAGCAGCTTGCCGGAGCCGCAGGCCATGGTCCAGCCCAGTGTGCCGTGGCCGGTGTTCAGGAACAGGTTCGGGAACTGGCGCGTGGCGCCGATGATGGGCGTGCCGTCCGGCGTCATCGGTCGCAGGCCGGTCCAGAAGGTGGCCGCTTCGAGGTCGCCGCCCGGGAACAGGTCGCGCGTGACCATCTCCAGCGTGGCGCGGCGCTGCGGCTTGAGGCCGAGGTCGAAGCCCGACAGCTCCGCCATGCCGCCGATGCGGATGCGGTCGTCGAAGCGCGTGATGGCGATCTTGTAGGTTTCGTCCAGCACGGTCGACACCGGCGCCAGCGATGCATCCACGATCGGCGCGGTGAGCGAATAGCCCTTCACCGGATAGACCGGCAGGTCCAGGCCGAGCGGCAGCAGCAGCTCGCGCGAATAGCTGCCGAGCGCGAGCACGTAGCGGTCGGCCGTCACGGTGTCGCCATCGACCTCGATGCCGCGGATGCGCTGGCCGTCGTGCAGCACGCGCGTGGCCGTCGCGTCGAAGCGGAAGGTGGTGCCAGCCGCCTCGGCCAGCGCGACCAGCGCGGTCGTGAAGCGCTGGCAGTCGCCGGTCTCGTCGCCGGGCAGGCGCAGCCCGCCCACCAGGCGGTCACGCGCCTGCGCGAGCGCGGGCTCGGCCTGGACGATGCCGTCGACATCGAGCAGCTCGTAAGCCACGCCGCACTCTTCGAGCACGGCCGTGTCGCGCTTCACCGCCTCGAGCTGTTCGGCCTTGCGGAAAAGCTGAAGCGTGCCCCCCGTGCGGTGCTCGTAGGCGATGCCAGTGTCCGCGCGCAGCGTGCGCAGGCAGTCGCGGCTGTATTCCGCGATGCGCATCATCCGTTCCTTGTTCACCGTGTAGCGCGCGTCGGTGCAGTTGCGCAGCATGGCGGCGATCCAGCGCAGCTGGAAGAGCGTGCCGTCGGGCCGCACGGCCAGCGGCGCGTGCGTCTGGAACATCCACTTCAAGGCCTTCAGCGGAATACCCGGTGCGGCCCAGGGCGTGGAATAGCCGGGCGACACCTGGCCGGCGTTGCCGAAGCTCGTCTCCAGCGCCGGGCCGGGCTGGCGGTCGAGCACTGTCACGTCGGCGCCTGCGCGGGCCAGGTAGTACGCGGTGGTGGCGCCGACGACGCCCGAGCCCAGGACAACGACTTTCACAGTGATTCCAGCAGAAGAATAGAAAACACGAATCTAGAGGGTGGTCGGCCGCAGCTTTCACGGATGTGGGGCTTCTTTGACGTGAGAATCGCGGTTCTCTCCCCGCTTTTCATGGCGCCACCGAAGAATGATCGACCTCGACCGAATCGACCGAAAAATCCTGGATTCGCTGCAGCGCAATGGCCGCATCTCCAATGCGGAACTGGCCGAGCAGATCGGCCTGTCGGCCTCGGCCTGCTCGGAGCGGGTGCGCCGCCTGGAGCGCGAACGGGTCATCACCGGCTACCACGCCCGGGTCGCACCGGCGGCGGTCGGCCGCACGCTGCTGGTCTTCGTGGAGATCAAGCTGTCCGCCAAGTCCGACGACCTGTTCGAGCAGACCCGGCGCGAACTGATCCACATGCCCGAACTGATGGAATGCCACCTGGTGTCCGGCAGCTTCGACTACCTGCTCAAGTTCCGCATCAAGGGCATGGAGCAGTACCGCCAGCTGCTCGGCGGCATCCTCAAACGGCTGCCGGTGTCGGCGCAGTCGAACAGCTATGTGGTGATGGAGGAGCTGAAGGAGGACACGTACCTGGGGGTCGATCCCTGAAGGCGGCCCTACCGCCCGGAGCCCGCTGGTGGCATGTTGTATGACGTAGGGGCATTCCTACCTAGCCGCTACAGTGGCGGCATGGATGGCACCTTCGACGTCATGGCGCAGGCATTGAAAGCGAGCGGGCTCGCTGCTGCGCTGCGTGTGCTCAATGACAGGATCCAGCATCGCTACAGTGCGGTGTATCAGCTGCAAGGGCGGGACCGGCTGGTCATCTGGCGCTGGTCGACAAGCGCGACGAACCCTGCCCGGCCTACCTGAAGAACGTTCCCTACGACGAAAGCTTCTGCCAGTTCGCGGTGCGGGAAGGGCAGTTCAGGACTGACAACTCCGCACTGGACGAACGCCTTGCGGGCCATCCCTACCAGGGCATCATGAATTCCTACCATTCGGTGCCGCTGGTGTCGACGGAGGGACATATCCTGGGCACGGTCTGCCATTTCGACCTCGCCGCGTTCGCCCTGGACGACGAGGATTTCGAGCTGCTGCGGCTCGCTGCCCGTGTTTTTGCGACTTATGTGCCTCGAGCGGCGACGCACATGTCATCGCACGACTGAGCTGAGCAGGCGCGTCGGCGCGCAACAAGAAAAAAGCGCTGTTGCCATCCGAGGATGACAACAGCGCTTTTTCTGTATTGGTGCCGGAGAGATGAATCGAACACCCGACCTTCTCATTACGAATGAGCTGCTCTACCGACTGAGCTACACCGGCGAAGCCTGCGATTATAGCGGGTCGTGATAGCGGGTCACGCGCTCGACCTCATTTTTTGATCCGAGCATCACACTGACGCGTTCGTGCAACTTGCCCGGCGCGATGTCGAGGATGCGCTCGCGGCCGTTGGTGGCCATGCCGCCGGCTTGTTCGACCAGCCAGCTCATCGGGTTGGCCTCGTACATCAGGCGCAGCTTGCCGGGCTTGCCCGGCTCGCGCTTGTCCCAGGGGTACAGGAAGATGCCGCCGCGCATCAGGATGCGATGCACGTCGGTCACCATGCTGGCGATCCAGCGCATGTTGAAGTCCTTGGCGCGCGGGCCTTCGCTGCCGGCCAGGCATTCGTCGATGTAGCGCTTCACCGGCGCATCCCAGTGCCGCATGTTGCTCATGTTGATCGCGAATTCCTTGGTGTCGGCCGGGATCTGGATGTTCTCCTTGGTCAGCACGAACGAACCCTGCTCGCGGTCGAGCGTGAACATCGCGACGCCATCGCCCACGGTCAGCACCAGCGTGGTTTGCGGGCCGTAGATGCAGTAGCCGGCCGCCACCTGTTTGGCGCCGGCCTGCAGGAAGTCGGCTTCCTGCACGCCCGGGTGGCCTTCGGGCTTCTTCAGCACGCTGAAGATGGTGCCGATGCTCACGTTCACATCGATGTTGCTCGAGCCGTCTAGCGGGTCGAACAGCAGCAGGTATTCGCCCTGCGGGTAGCGGTTGGGCACCACGTAGATGCTGTCCATCTCTTCGCTGGCCATGGCGGCGAGGTGGCCGCCCCATTCGTTGGCCTCGATGAGCACTTCGTTGGCGATGATGTCCAGCTTCTTCTGGACTTCGCCCTGCACGTTCTCGCTCTCGGCGGTGCCGAGCACGCCGCCCAGGTCGCCCTTGTTGACGGCCTGGCTGATGCTCTTGCAAGCGCGTGCCACCACCTCGAGCAGCAGGCGCAGCTGGCCGGGGATGTGGCCGTCGGCGCGTTGTTGCTCGACGAGGTAACGGGTGAGTGAGATTTTCTGTTGTGACATGGGGGGTCCTCTCGATCAATCGGCCAGTGCGCGGTTCACCACTTCCTGGGTGTCCTTGCTGAGCTCGGGTTTGGCGGCCACGCGCGCGATGGCCTCGCGTGCGGCGCTGCGGTAGGGTTCGGCCAGCTTGCTCCAGCGGTCGAGCGAGCGGGCCAGGCGGGCGGCCACCTGCGGGTTGATGGCGTCGAGCTCGCACACACGCTCGGACCAGAACACGTAGCCGGCGGCGTCCGGGCGGTGGAAGGCACCGGGGTTGGCGCTGCAGTAGCTGAAGATCACGCTGCGCGCGCGGTTCGGGTTCTTGAGCGAGAAGTCCGGGTGCTTCATCAGCTGCTTGACCAGCGGCAGCACGTCGCCGCCGCGGTCCGGCGAGCCGGCCTGCAGCGAGAACCACTTGTCGATGACCAGCGCCTCGTCCTTGAAGATCGCGTGGAAGCGCGCCAGGGCCGGCGCCGCCAGCGAATGGCCCGAGGACACCAGGGCCGACAGCGCGTTGAAGCGGTCGGTCATGTTGCCGGCGTCCTTGAAGCGCTGCAGGGTCTTGCCGGGCCACACGGCGTCACCCGATGCGCGGGCGGCCAGGCACAGGTGCATGAGCGCCATGCCCGCGAGCGCGCGGCGGCCGGCCGAGCGGGCGTCGGGCGTGTAGGCACCGGTGTCGTGGTGCGCTTCGTACGTGGTTTCCCATTGCGCGAAGAGGGCGGTGGCCAGCTGCGCCCGCATGGCTTCACGCACCGCGTGGATGCGTTGCGGGTCGACCACCGGCAGTTGCTCGGCGATGTAGGTTTCCGAGGGCAGCGTGAGCACCAGCTCCTTGAAGGCGGCGTCGAGCGCCGGGTTGCGCAGCACGGCCGCCATCGCGTCGACATACGCGGTGTCGAGCACCGGCGCGTCGGGCGCGGCACTGTCGTCGAGGGCCTTCAGCGCGCTGCGCAGCGCGAGGCGCTGGCCGGCTTCCCAGCGGTTGAACGGGTCGGGGTCGTTCGCCAGCAGCGTGAGCAGCTGGGCGTCGCTGTAGTCGAAGTCGAGGATCACCGGCGCACTGAAGCCACGCAGGATCGACGGTACCGGCTCCGAATCGACGCCGACGAAGGTGAACTGCTGCGCCGATTCGGTCAGCACCAGCGTGTGCGTGCCGCGCTTCACGTCGACCTCCCCGTCGAGCTGCAGCGGCAGTTCGCGGCCGCTGGCGTCGAGCAGGCCCAGGTTCACCGGGATGACGAAGGGCAGCTTGAGCGGCTGGCCCGGCGTGGGCGCACAGGTCTGCTCCAAGCGCAGCGTGTAGGTGCGCGCGTCGGCGTCGTAGTGGCCGCGAGCCGCCAGACGCGGCGTGCCGGCCTGGCTGTACCAGCGCTTGAACTGCGGCAGCAGGCGCGACAGGTCGGAGTCGAGGTTGGCGTCGGCAATCGCCTGCGCGAAGTCGTCGCAGGTCACGGCCTGGCCGTCGTGGCGCTTGAAGTACAGCGTGATGCCGGCCTCGAAGCCCTTGCGGCCGACCAGCGTCTGCATCATGCGCACCACCTCCGCACCCTTCTCGTAGATGGTGACGGTGTAGAAGTTGCTGATCTCGATGTAGCTGTCGGGCCGCACCGGGTGGGCCATGGGGCCCGCGTCCTCGGGGAACTGGGCGGTGCGCAGCACGCGCACGTCCTCGATGCGCTTGACCGCGCGGGCCGAGGCGTCGGCGCACAGGTCCATGCTGAACTCCTGGTCGCGAAAGACCGTGAGGCCTTCCTTGAGCGAGAGCTGGAACCAGTCGCGGCAGGTCACGCGGTCGCCCGACCAGTTGTGGAAGTACTCGTGGCCGACCACGCTCTCGATGTTGCCGTAGTCGGCGTCGGTGGCGGTCGCCTGGTTGGCCAGAACGTACTTCGTGTTGAAGATGTTCAGGCCCTTGTTCTCCATCGCGCCCATGTTGAAGTCGCTGGTGGCGACGATCATGAAGCGGTCCAGGTCCAGCGGCAGGCCGAAGCGCGTCTCGTCCCACAGCACCGAGTTGATCAGGGAGTTCATCGCATGCTCGGTCTTGTCGAGGTCGCCGGCGCGCACGTACACCTGCAGCAGGTGGTCCTTGCCGGCGCGCGTGCGGATGCGCTGCTCGCGCGCCACCAGCTTGCCCGCGACCAGCGCGAACAGGTAGCTCGGCTTGCGGAAGGGGTCGACCCACTTCGCGAAGTGGCGGCCTTCGGGCAGGTCGCCGCTGTCGACCAGGTTGCCGTTCGACAGCAGCACCGGGTAGGCGGCCTTGTCGGCACGCAGCGTGACGGTGTAGCTTGCCATCACGTCCGGACGGTCGAGGAAGTAGGTGATGCGGCGAAAGCCCTCGGCCTCGCACTGCGTGAAGAAGGTGTTCTCGCTCACGAACAGGCCCATGAGCTTGGTGTTCTTCACCGGGCAGCAGGTGGTGAAGATCTCCAGCTCGAAGCTCTCGGGCAGGTTGTCGATCACCAGCTGGCCCGCGTCCATGCGGAACGACGCGCCCTGGCCGTCGACCAGCACGCGCGCCAGGTTCAGCTCGTCGCCGTCCAGGCGCAGCGGGCCGCCGACGCTGTCCGGGTTGCGGCGCAGCCGCATGCGGTTGAGCACGCGGGTCTTGGCGGGGTCCAGGTCGAAGGTCAGCTCGACGGTGTCGATCCACCAGGCGGGCGCGACATAGTCTTCGCGGCGGATCGCCAGCGGCTGTCCTTGTCCATCACGCAGTTGCAGCATCGAGGGTCTCCAGAAAATTCGATTGGGCGAGTTCGTCGTAGTCGCGCACGGCGGCGATCACGTGCGGGCCGGCCAGTTCGGCGGCGCTGTGGGTGGTGCACACGGCCACGGCGCGCATGCCGCCGCGGCGGGCGGCTTCGATGCCGAAGGGGGCGTCTTCGAACACGATGCAGTGTTCGGGTGCCACGCCGATGCGGCGAGCCGCCTCGAGGAAGATGGCCGGCGTCGGCTTGCCGGCGAAGCCTTCGTCGCCGCCGACGATGGTCAGTGGCAACGGGTCCATGCGGAGGCGCTCCATCACGAAGGCGATGTTGTGACGGTCGCCGGCGGTGCCGACGGCGACCTTCAGACCGCGCGCCACCGCCGACCGGGCGAAGGCGCGAAAGCCGGCCACCTCGGCGAACACCGCGCCGAACATCTCGCGGTAGATCGATTCCTTCTCGTGGGTGATCGCCGCGCTTTCGGCCTCGGTCACCTCGCGCGCCATCAGTTCGCACGCGCACTCGAAGGCATTGCGGCCGGTGGTGCGGCGCATCAGGTCGGCCACGTCCAGCGTCATGCCCCGGCGGCGCGCGAACTCCACCCAGGCCTTCGCGTGCCAGGGCATGGAATCGACCATGGTGCCGTCCATGTCGAAGATCAGCGCGTCGGTGCGTGCCATCAGACGCCTTGCTTCAACGAGGCTTCGATGAACACATCGAGGTCGCCGTCGAGCACCTTCTGCGTGGCCGAGACTTCGACGTTGGTGCGCAGGTCCTTGATGCGGCTGTTGTCCAGCACGTAGCTGCGGATCTGGTGGCCCCAGCCCACGTCGGTCTTGTTGTCTTCCAGCTTCTGCTGCGCTTCCTGCTGCTTGCGCAGCTCGAAGTCGTACAGGCGCGAGCGCAGGCGCTTCCACGCCACGTCGCGGTTGCTGTGCTGGCTGCGGCCGTCCTGGCACTGCACCACGATGCCGGTCGGGATGTGCGTGAGCCGCACGGCCGAATCGGTCTTGTTGATGTGCTGGCCGCCGGCGCCCGACGCGCGGAAGGTGTCGGTGCGCACGTCCGACGGGTTGATGTTGATTTCGATCGAGTCGTCGATTTCCGGGTACACGAAGATCGAGGCGAAGCTGGTGTGGCGCCCGCCCGAGGAGTCGAAGGGCGACTTGCGCACCAGGCGGTGCACGCCGGTCTCGGTGCGCAGCAGGCCGAAGGCGTAGTCGCCCTCGACCTTGATGGTCGCACCCTTGATGCCGGCCGTGTCGCCCGGCGTCTCGTCCTCGATCTGCGTCTTGAAGCCCTTGCGCTCGGCGTACTTCAGGTACTGGCGCAGCAGCATGCTGGCCCAGTCGCAGGCCTCGGTGCCGCCCGCGCCGGCCTGGATGTCGATGAACGCATTCAGCGGATCGGCCGGGTTGTTGAACATCCGGCGGAACTCGAGCTGCTTGATGTCGGCTTCGAGCGTGGCGGCGTCATCGGCGATGGCCTGGAGGCCGTCCATGTCGCCGTCTTCCTTCGACATCTCGAACAGCTCGGTGTTGTCCGACAGGCCGCTGGTGAGCCGGTCGAGCGTGACGACCACGTCGTCGAGCGACTTCTTCTCGCGGCCCAGTTCCTGGGCCTTCTTCGGGTCGTTCCAGACGGTGGGGTCTTCGAGCGACGCGTTGACCGTCCTCAGACGTTCGGCTTTGGCATCGTAGTCAAAGATACCCCCGTAACTCGAGGGTGCGGGCGCTCAGGTCTGCCAGCAGTGCGCCAATTTGGTTGATTTGTTCTGCGTCCATGGGGAGATCCTCGAAAAGTACGGTGGCCCGGTGCGAACCGGGAAGCAACCGGCGATTTTCTCATGCCCGCCAAGCACCCACGCGCGCCGTGGGCGGGAGCGGCTCAGGCGTCGTCCGGCGGGGCGTGCAGCGGCAGCGTGACGCGAAAGAGGGCGCCTTTGCCCGGCGCGCTCTCCACGGTGATCTCGCCGCCGTGCGCGCGCACGATCTCGCGGGTGATGTAGAGCCCCAGGCCCAGCCCGGCGGCGTGTTTGCGGCTGTCGTCGGTGCGCTCGAACTGTTCGAAGATGCGGCCCTGGTCTTCCGGCGCGATGCCGATGCCCTGGTCGCGCACGGTCATCACGGCCTGGTCGCCCGACCGCGTCACGGCGACGGCGACCGGGCTGCCGCGGCCGTAGCGCAAGGCGTTGGTGATCAGGTTGGTCAGCACCTGCTCGATGCGGAACTCGTCCCACACGCCGTCGATGGGCTGCGACGCCTCGATGTCGAGCGTGGAGCTCGTGGCCTCGGCCTGGTTGACCAGGCTCTCGACCACGCGCCGTGCCATCGCGGAGAGGTCGAAGGGCTTCGGCCGGATCGACAGCGAGCCGCTGCGCAGGCGCGACACGTCGAGCATGTCGTCGATCAGCCGCACCATGTTCTGGATCTGGCGCTGGTCGCGCTCGATCATGGCCGGCAGCTTCTCGGGCGAGAAGGGCGCCAGGTTGCCCTTGCCCAGATGCAGCTTGCGCACCTGCGTCTCCAGGTAGAGCGTGTTGAGCGGCGTGCGCAGCTCGTGCGACACCATCGACATGAAGTCGTCGCGCATGCGCACCGCCCGCTCCAGGTCGGCCTGCGCCACCTGCAGCTTCTCGACCAGCGCGGCCTGCTCGCTGTGGGCGGCGGCCAGTGCCTCCATCTCGTGCTTGAGCGCCTTGCGGTGGCGGTGCAGGTCGACGAAGACGTTGACCTTGCTGGCGACCACGTGCGGGTCCAGCGGCTTCTGCAGGAAGTCGACCGCACCGCTCTCGTAGCCCTTGAAGGCGTAGTTCATCTCGCGGCCGGCGGCGCTCACGAAGATGATGGGGATGTGCCGGGTGCGCTCGGTGCCCCGCATCAGCTCGGCCAGCTCGAAGCCGTTCATGCCGGGCATCTGCACGTCGAGGATGGCAAGCGCGAATTCGTGCTCCAGCATCAGCGCCAGCGCCAGCTCGGCGGAGGTCGCCTGGAACACCGGGCGCGCGGGCCCGCGGATGAGCGCCTGCAGGGCCAGCAGGTTCTCGGGAAGGTCGTCGACGATCAGCAGTTTGCTTTCGACGTCAAGCGGCATGGAGCGCATTCAAATCCATCAGTAGGGTACGCAGCGCGCGCAGCGGGAGCACGCGGTCGGGGTGGTGAAGCGCCAGCGCCGCACGGGGCATGGTATCGACAGCGGCTTCGTCGGGGTCCTGCACGGCCGTCAGGCCGCCGGCGTGGTGGATGTGGCGCATGCCCAGCGCACCGTCGGGGTTGGCGCCGGTGAGCAGCAGGCCCGCCACCAGCGGCCCGTACGCGTCGGCGGCCGAGGTCATCAGCAAATCGATCGACGGGCGCGACCACATCACCGGCGGTTCGCAACTGAGCGAGAACTCGCGGCTGCGCTCGATCGACAGGTGGTAGCTCGGCGGCGCGAAGTAGAGCGTGCCGCCCGCGACCGGCGCCTTGTCCTCGGCTTCGCGCACCGGGATCGACAGGCGGTGGGCGAACACCTCCGGCAGCCGGCTCTCGCGCCGCTCGGGCATGTGGATCACGGCGACCAGCGGCAGGCGCCATGGCGTCGGCAGGTCGGCCAGCAGCGTGGCGAGCGCGTCGACCCCGCCCGCCGAGGTGCCGATGACGGCGGCCTCGACCCGGTGCAGCGGAGTCAGCGGAGTCGGCGCGATCGGCGTGGTCGTCACGAGGCTTTGCGGTAGAGGCGCTCGGCACGCGCCAGCGTGTCGAAGCGGGTGGAGAAGGACGAGAAGTCGATGCTCTCCTTGGCGCCCAGGCCGAGGAAGCCACGGTGGCACAGCGACTCGTGGAACAGGCCGAGCGCGCGGTCCTGCAGCGCCCGGTTGAAGTAGATCAGCACGTTGCGGCACGACACCAGCTGCGTTTCGGCGAACACGCTGTCGGTCGCCAGGCTGTGGTCCGCGAACACCGCGTTGGCGCACAGCGAGGGGTCGAAGCGCGCGGCATCGTAGGCGGCGGTGTAGTAGTCGGAGAAGGCGCGCTTGCCACCGGCGCGCTGGTAGTTGGCGGTGTAGTTGCGCACCGCCTCCATCGGGAAGATGCCCTGGCGCGCCTTGTCGAGCGACGCCGGGTTGATGTCGGTCGCGTAGATCTGGGTGCGGTCGAGCAGGCCTTCCTCGCGCAGCAGGATCGCCAGCGACCAGGCTTCCTCGCCGGTGCTGCAGCCCGCCACCCAGACCTTGACGGACGGGTAGGTCTGCAGCACGGGCACCACCTGCTGGCGCAGCGTGAGGAAGTAGCCCGGATCGCGGAACATCTCGCTCACCGGAATCGTCAGGTATTGCAGCAGCTGCGCGAACACCGTGGGGTCGTGCAGCACCCGTTCCTGCAGCGCCGAGACGTTCGGCAGCCGCAGCTGCTCCAGGGCATAGCGCACGCGGCGCTTCTGCGACGCGCCGGTGTAGTTGCGAAAGTCGTAGCTGTACTTCAGGAAGATCGCTTCCATCAGCAGCCGCAGCTCGATGTCGATGTCGCTTGGCGGCTCGATCGGCCGCAGCGACCTCTGTGCGTCGTCGGTCACAGCCGCTCCATCTTCGGCATCCAGACGCGCAGCAGCGAGAAGAGGCGGTCCAGGTCGACCGGCTTGGCGAGGTAGTCGCTGGCACCGGCGGCCAGGCACTGCGCCTGGTCGTCCTTCGTGGCCTTGGCCGTGACCGTGATGACGGGCAGCTTCTCGAAACGCGGGTCCTGGCGCAGGCGGCGCGTGGCCTCCAGGCCGTCCATCTCCGGCATCATCACATCCATCAGCACGAGGTCGATGTCGGCCACGCGGTCGAGCTTCTCGAGCGCCTCGCGGCCGTTGCGGCCGATCTCGACGATGGCGCCGCGCTGCTCCAGCGCGCTGGTGAGCGCAAAGATGTTGCGCACGTCGTCGTCCACCAGCAGGATGCGGCGGCCTTCGAACACGCGGTCGCGTCCGCGCGCCGCCTTGAGCATGTTGCGGCGCTCGGTCGACAGGTCGGCCTCGACCTTGTGCAGGAACAGCGTCACCTCGTCGAGCAGGCGTTCGGGCGAGCGCGCGCCCTTGATGATGATCGAGCGCGAATAGCGCAGCAGCTCGGCCTCCTCGTCGCGGGTCAGGTTGCGGCCGGTGTAGACGATGACCGGCGGGAACGAGCAGATCTCTTCCGTGGCCATCTTCTTGAGCAGCTCGCTGCCCTGCATGTCGGGCAGGCGCAGGTCGGTCACCATGCAGTCGAAGACGCGGGTGCGCAGCAGTGCGAGCGCTTCCTCGCCGGAGCCGACCGCGGTGATCGCCACGTCATCGTCGCCGATCAGCTTCACCACCGCGTCACGCTGCACGGCGTCGTCTTCCACCAGCAGCACGGTCTTGACCTTCTGCGTGAGCTTGTCTTCCAGCTTCTGGAACACCTGCTTGAGCTGTTCGCGGGAGGCGGGCTTGAGCGCATAGCCGATCGCGCCCATGTGCATGGCGGTCTCGGTGTGGTCCATGGCCGAGACGATGTGCACCGGGATGTGGCGCGTCTGCGGCTGGTCCTTGAGCTTCTGCAGCACGTTGAGGCCCGGTGCGTCCGGCAGCCGCATGTCGAGCAGGATCGCATCGGGCAGCAGCTGCGTGGCCAGATCGAAGCCGTCGCCGGCGCCGTGGGCCACGATGCATTGGTAACCCAGCTCATGGGCCAGGTCGTACAGGATGTGCGCGAACTGCGGTTCGTCCTCGATCACCAGCACGCGCCGCGATGCGTTGCGCGGCTGCGCGCGGTCGTCGGCGAACTGCGGAATCACCGGCGCCGGGATGGTCGGCGAGGCGGCCGGCATCGCCGCCTCGGGCGTCGTGTACAGGCGAGCCGGCGTGGCGGCCACCACGGGCGCATCCATGCGCGCTTGCACCGGCGCCTGCGCCGGCATCGTCAGCGTGAAGGTGCTGCCCTGGCCGGGCGTGCTGTCGACCGTGAGCGTGCCACCGAGCAGCTTGGTGAGGTCGCGCGAAATCGACAAGCCCAGGCCGGTGCCGCCGTAGCGCCGGCTGGTGGTGCCGTCGGCCTGGCGGAAGGCCTCGAAGATCACCTCCTGCTGGTCGGGGGAGATGCCGATGCCCGAGTCGCGCACCGCGAAGCGGGCGCCGCCGTCGGGACCGCCCGAGATAGCAAGGCCGACCTGGCCGCGGTCGGTGAACTTGAGTGCGTTCGACAGCAGGTTCTTCAACACCTGTTCCAGACGCTGGCGATCGGTCACGAGCAACGCGGGCGCGTCGGGCGCGATCGATGTCTGGAAGTCGAGCTGCTTCTGCCCCGCCAGCGGCGTGAAGGTCATCGCCAGGCTGTCGGCCAGGCGGGCGAGCGGCACCTCTTCGGCCACCAGCTCGAGCTTGCCGGCCTCGACCTTCGCGATGTCCAGGATGTCGTTGATGAGCACCAGCAGGTCGTTGCCCGACGAATAGATCGATTCGGCGAACTTGACCTGTTCGGCCGTGAGATTGCCCTGCGGGTTGTCGCCCAGCAGCTTGGCCAGGATGAGCGCGCTGTTGAGCGGCGTGCGCAGCTCGTGCGACATGTTCGCGAGGAACTCCGACTTGTAGCGGCTGGCGCGCTGCAGCTCCTGTGCGCGGTCTTCCAGGTCGGCCTGCACGCGGCGCAGCGCCGCGTTGCGCAGGTCGAGCGCCTCGGTGCGTTCCGACAGCTGGCTGTTGGTCTGCTCCAGCTCGGCCTGCTGGTTTTCCAGCGTGGCCTGCGAGGCCCGCAGCGCACGCGATTGTTCTTCCAGTTCCTCGTTGGCGGTGCGCAGTTCTTCCTGCTGCACCTGCAATTCCTCGTTGAGCTGCTGCGTCTCGGCCAGCGCGTCCTGCAACTGCTCGCGGTAGCGCACGGCGGCTACCGAGCTGCCGATGTTGCCGGCCAGCAGTTCGAACAGCTCCTTGGCACGTTCGTCCGGCGCGTGCAGCAGGCCCAGCTCGATCACGCCGTTGACCCGGCCGTCGTGCACCACCGGCAGCAGCACGGCCGCGCGCGGCGCCATGTCGCCCAGGCCGGTGTTCACGCGCAGGTAGTCGGCCGTGACCGGTTCGATCAGCATCAGCCGCTTTTCGACCGCGGCCTGGGCAACCAGGCTCTGCGTCGGCGCGAGCACCTGGGGCGTGGCCTCGGCTTCGGCCGAGAAGCCGTAGCTGGCCACGCGGCGCAATTGGCCCGAGCGTTCGCGCACGTACATGGCGCCCACGCTGCTGCCGACGTGGCTCGCGAAGAAGTCGAGCACCTTGCGGCCCATCTCCTGGGCGCTGAGTTCGCCGACGAGTTCGGCGGTCAGGTCGGTCTGGGCGCCGCGCAGCCAGGCCTGCCGCTGCAGCGTCTCGCCATGGCTGGCCTGGCGTTGGAGGACGGCGTCGTAGCCGGTGGACAGGGCGACCAGCTGGCGCCGCCCGAAAAAGGCGAGCAGGCCGGCGAGCGAGAGCGTGAAGAAGAGGAACAGGCCGACCACGGCCAGCGCGGTGTTGTTGGCCTCGTTGTTGCGCTGGAAGCGCAGCGTCTGCTCCACGTTGATGAAGTTGGCGTAGCCGGTGCGCATGTCGTCGGACAGGCGTTTGCCGCGCCCGGCCTTGATCACCTGCTGGTAGTCGCCGCCCGCGCGGCGCAGCGCAATCATCTCGGCGGCGAACTGGTTCCAGGCCGTCTGCAGCGTGGTGATGCGCTCGATCCGGTCGGCTTGGGATTGGTTGTCGCTGACCAGGGCACGCAGGCTTGCCAACCCGGCCATGAGGCGTGGCTGCGCGCTCTCGTACGGCTGCAGAAAGGCCTCGTCGCCGGTGATCAGGAAGCCGCGCATGCCGGTTTCGAGGTCGACGCTCAGACGTTGCAGTTCGCTGGCCTCCCGGGTGACGCGGTCGGTGTGCTCGACCCAGGAGATGACCGACAGCAGGTAGAAGATCAGGCCGACGAAGACCACCGCGCCGATGAGTCCCCCGATCAACGGCAACTTGACGTTGCGGCTCAGCACGCGCTGGAACTCTTGGGGATCGATGGCGTTGACGGCGGTGTGAGGCATGGCTGCGCGCAGAGTGAGCAAAACCCGCCGAGTCTGCCCGCGATTGGTGTCTGCGTGTGTCGGAGAAGGCCGCGAGCGGTCCTGTTCGCCTCAGCGCAGGAAGTATTCGATCTGTGCCGCCACGCGTTGGGGCTGGTCGTGATGGAGCATGTGGCCGCAATCGGGCAACCGTACGCTGCGAACGTCGCGTACGGCCTTCAGGCGCTCGTGGAATTGCGCCAGGGTGTAGTCCCCGGCCCAGCGGGCCAGGCTGTCGTCGCTCGCCTCGATCGACAGCACCGGCGCGGTGATGGCGGCGTAGAGGGCCAGGGCCTCGTCCACACGGTAGAGGTTGGCGTTGACCACCTTGTGCGCCGCGTCGCCGAGGATGGCCCAGCGGGTGCCGCCGTCGGCGTGGCGGTGCTCGGCGGCCCAGTGCCGCGCCAGCCAGTCGGCCTTGTCCTGCGGCAGGCGCGGGTTGGTCTTCATCAGGCGGCGCGCCACGCCGTCGGGGTCGGGGTAGCCCTGCATCGCCATCTCGCCGCGGTGCAGCTTCTTGAGTTGGTCGATCCACTGCCCGTAGCGCGCGGGCGCCTCCTCGGGCTGGCGCGCGGGCATGCCGAAGCCCTCGAGGTTGACCAGCCGGCGGATGCGCTGCGGCCGCACACCGGCGTACTGCATGGCGATGTTGCCGCCCATGCTGTGGCCGACCAGGTCGACCGGCGTGTCGAGCGCGACATGGTCGAGCAGCCCCTCGAGGTCGGCCAGGTAGTCGGGCAGCCAGTAGTTGTCGACCGCGCCGCCGTCGGTCCCGCCGAAGCCGCGCCAGTCGGGCGCGACGACGAAGCGCTCCTCGGCCATGGCGTCGACGACGAACTGCCAGGAGGCCGACACGTCCATCCAGCCGTGCAGCAGCACGAGGGGCGGACGCACTGTCGACGGGGTGCCCCAGGTGCGCAGGTGGTAGCGCAGGGTGCGCACCGGCACGTGGTCGCTGCGGGAAGGGCGTCGGGGAGCGTACATGGCGAGTGATCATACGAAGCCGCACCGCGGGGACCGTCACCCATCGGACAGGCGGCGCACATGCGGCGGGTGCGCTGCAGCATTGCGCGGCGCGCGGTAGAGTTTCGACCTTCTCCTTCTCCGATCCGCGCGATCCACACCATGCAACGCATCCGACTCGGGCAGAGTGATCTGCACGTCACCCCGATCTGCCTCGGCACCATGACCTTCGGCGAGCAGGTCGATTCGCCGACCGCCCACGCCATCCTCGACCGCTCGCTGGAGCGTGGGGTGGACTTCCTCGACACGGCCGAGATGTACGCCGTGCCGGCCCGCCGCGAAACCTTCGGCGCCACCGAAACCATCCTCGGCGACTGGTTCGCCAAGCGCCCCGGTGCGCGCCAGAAGGTCACGCTGGCCACCAAGGTCGCGGGCCCGTCGCGCGGCATGGACTGGGTGCGCGAAGGCAAGGGCATGACCGCCGCGGACATCGTGGCGTCGTGCGACGCCAGCCTGAAGCGCCTGCAGACCGACGTGATCGACCTCTACCAGATCCACTGGCCCGAGCGCCATGTGCCGGCCTTCGGCAACCTGTACTACGACCCGACGAAAGAGACGTCGGAAACATCGATCCACGAACAGCTCGAAGCGCTCGGCGGCCTGGTCAAGGCCGGCAAGGTGCGCCACATCGGCCTGTCGAACGAGACGCCCTACGGCGTGCACGAGTTCGTCCGCCTCGCCGAGCAGCACGGGCTGCCGCGCGTGGCGTCGGTGCAGAACGTGTACTGCCTCGTCAGCCGCGGCCTCGAGAACGGGCTGGACGAAACGATGCACCGGCTTGACGTGTCGCTGCTGGCCTATTCGCCGCTCGGCTTCGGCCTGCTCACCGGCAAGTACGACCGGAGCGGCATCGAGGGCCCCGACGCACCGAAGGGCGCCCGCATTTCCAGCTATGAATCCGTGCGAAAGCAGCGCTGGGGCCGGCCCGATGCGCTCAAGGCCGCGCGCCGCTACAACCAGCTCGCGCGTGACCACGGCATGACACCGGCGCGCCTGGCGCTGGCCTTCTGCTACACCAAGTGGCAGGTGGCGAGCACCATCATCGGCGTGACCTCGGTGGCGCAGCTCGACGAGGACATCGACGCCTGGGGCACCCGGCTGTCGCCGGAGGTGCTGGCCGAGATCGACAAGATCCGCTGGGACATCCGCGACCCCGCGAACTGATCGACCGCGGCCATGGCGCGCAAGCAGCACGTCAGCGAAACGCCGGCGACGCAACTGCTGCGCGCCCACGGCATCGCCTTCACCGAGCATCCGTACGAGTACCTCGAGCACGGCGGGGCGCAGCACAGCGCGGCGGTGCTCGGCTTCGACCCGTTCACGGTGGTCAAGACGCTGGTGATGCAGGACCAGGACGCCAAGCCGTTGCTGGTGCTGATGCACGGCAACCGCACGGTGTCGACCAAGAACCTCGCGCGGCAGATCGGCGCCAAGTCGGTCGAGCCCTGCAAGCCCGAGGTGGCGAACCGGCACAGCGGCTACCTGGTCGGCGGCACCTCGCCCTTCGGCACCAAGCGCGACATGCCGGTCTACATCGAGTCGACCATCCTCGACCTGCCGAAGATCGCGATCAACGGTGGGCGTCGCGGCTACCTGGTAGGCATCGATCCGCAGGTGTGCGTGACGCTGCTCGGCGCGCAACCGGTGCAGTGCGCGCTGGCAGAATAGCCAGCCCGACGACGGCGGCCCGCCGCGAGCGCGGCGCAGCCCCACGGAGTCCCCCTTGAGCTTTCATCTTCCCTCGTTCATCGCGATCGTCCTGTCGTACCTGGTCGGTTCGCTGTCCTTCGCGGTGATCGTGAGCCGCGCGATGGGCATGGCCGACCCGCGCAGCTACGGCAGCGGCAACCCCGGCGCCACCAACGTGCTGCGTTCGGGCAACAAGGGCGCGGCCCTGGCCACGCTGCTGCTCGATGCGCTCAAGGGCTGGCTGCCGGTGTTCGTCATCGGCCTGGTCGGGCCCGACCTCGGCATGGGCATGGGCACCGCGGCGTTGGCGGGCCTCGCGTCCTTCATCGGCCACCTGTACCCGGTCTTCTTCGGCTTCAAGGGGGGTAAGGGCGTGGCCACGGCGGCGGGCGTGCTGGTCGGCATCGACTGGATGCTCGGGCTCGCCACCGGCATGAGCTGGGCCATCATCGCCTTCTTCTTTCGCTACTCGTCGCTGGCGTCGCTGGTCGCCGCCTTCTTCGCGCCGTCGTTCTACCTGATCGGCGGCGGCATCGCCTGGCCGCTGAACCGGACGGTGCTCGTCACCCTCATCGCCATCAGCCTGCTGCTGATCTGGCGCCATCGCGAAAACATCCGCCGTCTGGCGGCAGGCACCGAGTCGAAGCTCGGCGCCAACAAGAAAAAGGAATGACCATGGCAGAGATTCAACGCTTTCACGTCGGCCCGCGCCTGAGCGAGACGGCCGTGCACAACGGCACCGTCTATCTCGCGGGCCAGGTGCCCGACGACATCACGGCGGACATCCGCGGCCAGACAGCGCAGGTGCTCGCGATGATCGACAGGCTGCTGGCCGAGGCCGGCAGCGACAAGACCTGCCTCCTCATGACGCAGATCTTCCTGACCGACATCGCCGAGATCGGCGCGATGAACGAGGTGTGGGACGCCTGGGTGCCGGCCGGCCACACGCCGCCGCGCGCCACCGTGCAGGCAGCCCTGGCCAACAAGGGCTACAAGATCGAAGTGGTGGTGACGGCGGCCCAGCGCTGAGCGCCGCCCGCGCCGCTCAGAAGCGGCGCTCGAGCACCATCTGCTCGGCATCCCGCCGCATCGAGAAGCGGCCGATGAAGCTGTTGCCCAGCAGCACGAAGGGCATCGGCTGCTGCGACACGATGGCGTCGATGTCGCGCACCTCGACGTCGCCCACCCGCACCGAATCGAGCCGCAACCGGTAGCCCTGCGCCACGCCGTTGGCGGTGTTCATGCGCACCGGCGTGCCCTTCTGGTAGTCGAGCCCGATGCGCGTCGCGTCGGCCACCGACATGGCCACCGTGGTGGCGCCGGTGTCGAGCATGAAGCTGACGCCGCTGCGGCCGTTGATGGCGCCGCTGGCCATGAAGTGGCCGCGGCTGTCGGCGTTGAGCACGATGCGCGAACCGCTTGCGCCGCCACCCCCGCCTTCGCCGACGCTCACCGGCGAATCCATCCGCAGCGTGATGCGCTGGCCGGCGGATTCGACCACTGCCTGGCCGTCCTGCAGCGACAGCAGGCGCACGTTCTGCACTTTCTCGCCGATGGCCACCGTCTTCGGCGCACCGCCGTTGACCACCAGGATCGCCCGGTTGCCGATGGTGCCGGTGAGCATCACCGAGTCGGCATGGGCACCGGCGGCGGCGAGGCCCAGCCACAGGGCGAGCAGCGGGGCCTTCATGGGCGGCTCAGTCGCGGAAGTTGTTGAAGGACAGCGGCATGTCCGGCAGGTCCTTCTTGATGAGCGCCATGGCCGCCTGCAGGTCGTCGCGCTTGGCGCCGGTGACCCGCACCGCGTCGCCCTGGATGGCGGCCTGCACCTTCATCTTGCTGTCCTTGAGCAGACGGGTGATCTTCTTGGCGTCTTCGGTCTCGATGCCGCTCTTGACCTTGATGACCTGCTTGACCTTGTCGCCGCCGATCTTTTGCACGTCGCCCTTGTCGAGGAAGCGCACGTCGACGCTGCGCTTGGTCAGCTTGGCGCGCAGGATGTCTTCGACCTGCACGAGCTGGAATTCGGCGTCGCCGATCATGGTGATCTCCTTGTCCTTCAGTTCCACGGCGGCGGCCGTTCCCTTGAAGTCGAAGCGGGTCGCGATTTCCTTGGCCGTGTTTTCCACGGCGTTTTTGACCTCGGGAAGGTTCGGTTCGCAGACGGTATCGAAAGACGGCATGCAGGCTCCTCGGATGCGCAAGGTGAATGCGACAATTCTCCCATGATCGTGGAGTCCAACGTCGCGCTGCAGCCCTTCAACAGCTTCGGCATCGTCGCGCGCGCGCAGCACCTCGTGCGCATCGCGAGCGAGGCCGACCTGGCCGCGCTGCGGGCCGACGCGCAGTGGCGCGACGCGCCCAAGTTCGTGCTTGGCGGTGGCAGCAACATCGTGCTCACCGGCGACGTGAAGCCGCTGGTGCTCAAGGTCGAGATCACGGGCCGGCGCCTGGTCGAGGAAACCGATCGCGCCTGGATCGTCGAGGCCGGGGCCGGCGAGAACTGGCACGAGACGGTGCAGTGGACGGTCGACAACGGCTTTCCCGGCCTCGAGAACCTGGCGCTCATCCCGGGCACCGTGGGCGGCTCGCCGGTGCAGAACATCGGCGCCTACGGTGTCGAACTGCAAGACCGCTTCGATTCGCTCGACGCGATCGACCTCGTGACCGGCCGCGTCTTCACGCTCGATGCGGCGCAGTGCGCCTTCGGCTACCGCGACTCGGTCTTCAAGCACGCGGCCAGCGGCGACAACGACTTCGGCCTGGCGGGCCGCGCGCTCATCACGCGCGTGCGCTTCCGGCTGCCGAAGCCCTGGAAGGCGGTGGCCGGCTACTTCGATCTCGAACGCAAGATGGAAGAGACCGGAAACTTCATGCCCGACGCGCGCGAGATGTTCGACTGGGTCTGCGCCATCCGCCGCGCCAAGCTGCCCGACTGGCGCGTGCTCGGCAATGCCGGCAGCTTCTTCAAGAACCCGACGGTCACGCCCGAGCAGTGCGCCGACATCATCGCGCGCGACCCGAAGATCGTGCACTACCCGATGGCCGACGGCAGCATCAAGCTGGCGGCCGGCTGGCTCATCGACGCCTGCGGCTGGAAGGGCAAGTCGGTCGGCAACGCCGGCGTGTATGAGAAGCAGGCGCTGGTGCTGGTCAATCGCGGTGGCCGCGAGGACCCTGTCACCGGCGGCGAGGTGATGACGCTGGCCAAGGCGATCCAGACCAGCGTGTACGAGCGCTTCGGTATCCGGCTCGAGCCGGAGCCGGTGGTGGTGTGACGGCGCTCTCGTCGCTCAACTTCCGTCGCCGCATCGATGCGCTGGCGTGGGGACGACGGTTGCTGTGGGTGTTCTGCGCCGCGGCCGTGCTCTATGGGCGCAGTGCCTGGGTGTTCTTCGCGGCCATCGTGATCGGTGTCGTGCTCAGCGGTGCGCTCAAGGCATGGCAGGAGAGTGCGCGCCGGCAATTCGTCCGTGAGGCGCGCCTGCCGCCTTTTCTGCTGGACAAGCTGCGCGACATCTACCCGCAACTCCAGCCGCGCGACACCGAACTCGTCGTGCGTGGCCTGCGGCAGTTCTTCATGGCGCATTTGCGCAGCAACCGGGCGTTCGTCGGCATGCCGTCGAAGCTGGTCGACGCCGCCTGGCACGAGTTCATCCTGCACACCCAGGCCTACCAGCAGTGGTGCCGCTACGCCTTCGGTGGCATGCTGCACCACACGCCGGCCGAGGTGCTCGGGCGCAGCGCGAAGCGCAACGACGGCCTGCGCCGCACCTGGTATTGGGCCTGCAAGGAGGAGAGCATCGACCCCCGCCGGCCCAGCCGCCTGCCGTTGCTGTTTGCGCTCGATGCCAAGTTCGCCATCGCGGGTGGCTTCAGCTACGTGCCCGACTGCGGTGACATCGACCGTGCCGCGAATTCGGGCACGCATTGCGGCACCAGCTTCAGCGACGGCGGCTCGGGCTCCGGGCCGGGTGATTCGGGTGGTTTCGGCGGCAGCGAATCCAGTAGCGGTGACGGTGGCTCGAATGACAGCAGCAGCGCGAGCGATGGCGGATCAAGCTGCGGCGGCGGGGGCTGTGGCGGCGGCGGAGGTGGCGATTGACCCGGTCCCTCTATGCGACGCTCATGGGCGCCGCATTCACCCAATTGGCCCCAGCCGTTTGCGAATTCCACAGCAGCGCAGGACGCGTTGCCTTCGACGGCTGGGCTGAAACGGCAGAGCCGCAGACTTGGGTCGCCCGCTCGATTGCGCGACTGCTCGGCACGCCGCAGCAGCGGGGCCGACACGCGATCCGCTTCGAACTCGATGCTCGCACCGATGCCGAAACCTGGACCCGCTACTTCCCAGGCCGGATGATGCGATCACGCATGGGCCTGCACGGTGGCGACCTGGTGGAGCAACTCGGCCCGCTGCGCCTGCATTTCGCGCTGAGCGCGCAACAGGGCGCATTGGTGATGCGGCTGCGTCGGGTTCGCTGCCTCGGTGTACCGTGCCCGCGCTGGCTGATGCCGCGCGTGCATGCGGTTGAGACGGGCGTGGGTCGCGAACTGCATTTCGACGTGCGGGGCAGCCTGCCGGGCATCGGTACTGTGGCGGCCTACCGCGGCCACCTCGACCTGTCGACGGCGAGGCCCCTGCCGTGATCGTCGTGTTCGATGCGCAATGCCTGCTGTGCGACGGCTGGGTTCGATTCCTGCTGCGCCATGACCGGCGGCGTGTGCTGCGTTTCGCATCGATCCAGGGTGTGAATGGCCAGGCGCTGCTGGCCCGCGCTGGACTGCAGATCAATGGCCTGCAGACGCTGCTGCTCGTCGAGGGAGATCGCCGCTGGCAGCACACGGCCGCCATCCTGCGCGTGCTGCATGCGCTTGGCTGGCCTTGGCGGCTGGCCTGGGCCGCGTGGCTGATTCCAGCACCGCTGCGCGATGCCCTCTACCGATGGCTCGCGCGCAATCGCTACCGTTGGTTCGGGCGGAGCGAGAGCTGCCTGATGCCGCCGGCGGATCACGCGCAACGCTTTCTGGACTGACAACGAAAAAGCCACCCGGAGGTGGCTTCTTCAATGGCGCTTCACGGGCAGGCGCAGGCGGAATATCTCAGTCTTCGCCATCGTTGGTCAGGCGCGGCACGGATGCCCCGTCGCCCAGCGACAACAGCCCGGTCTTGGTGTAGATCGCCAGCTTGTCGCGCGTGTCGATGATGTCCAGGTTGCGCATCGTCAGCTGACCGATGCGGTCGAGTGGCGTGAAGGCGCCTTCGACCTTTTCCATGCTCAGGCGCTCGGGCTTGTAGGTCAGGTTGGCCGACTCGGTGTTGAGCAGCGAGTAGTCGTTGCCGCGGCGCAGTTCGACCGTCACCTCGCCGGTGATGGCACGCGCCACCCAGCGCTGCGCCGTCTCGCGCAGCATGATGGCCTGCGGGTCGAACCAGCGGCCCTGGTAGAGCAGGCGGCCGAGCTTGCGGCCGTTGTCGCGGTACTGCTCGATGGTGTCTTCGTTGTGGATGCCGGTGACCAGGCGTTCGTAGGCGATGAACAGCAGCGCCAGGCCGGGCGCCTCGTAGATGCCGCGGCTCTTGGCTTCGATGATGCGGTTCTCGATCTGGTCGCTCATGCCCAGGCCGTGGCGGCCACCGATGCGGTTGGCTTCCAGGATCAGCTCGACCAGGTCGGGGTATTCCTTGCCGTTGAGGGCGACCGGGCGGCCTTCCTCGAAGCGCACCGTGACTTCCTCACGCTTGACCTCGACCTCGTCCTTCCAGAAAGCGACGCCCATGATCGGGTTGACGATCTTGATGCCGCTGTTCAGGTGCTCGAGGTCTTTCGCTTCGTGCGTGGCGCCGAGCATGTTGGAGTCGGTCGAGTAGGCCTTCTCGGCCGACATCTTGTAGCCGAAGCCGGCCGCCGTCATGAACGCCGACATCTCGGCGCGGCCGCCCAGTTCGTCGATGAAGAGCTGGTCGAGCCAGGGCTTGTAGATCTTCAGCGCCGGGTTGGTGAGCAGCCCGTAGCGGTAGAAGCGCTCGATGTCGTTGCCTTTGTAGGTGCTGCCGTCACCCCAGATGTGGACGTCGTCTTCCTTCATGGCGCTCACCAGCATCGTGCCGGTCACGGCGCGGCCCAGCGGCGTGGTGTTGAAGTAGGTCACGCCGGCGGTGGTCACGTGGAAGGCGCCGGCCTGCAGCGCGGCGAGGCCTTCGGCGGCGAGCTGGCTGCGGCAATCGATCAGCCGGGCCTGCTCGGCGCCGTATTGCATCGCCTTGCGCGGGATCTCTTCGTAGTCCGGCTCGTCGGGCTGGCCGAGGTTGGCGGTGTAGGCGTAGGGGATCGCGCCCTTCTGCTTCATCCAGTGCAGCGCGGCGCTGGTGTCGAGGCCGCCGGAGAAGGCGATGCCGACCTTCTGGCCGGCGGGAACGTGTTGGAGGATGGTCGACATGGCGTGGGCGTCCGGTTCAGCCGAAGTGGCAGATGTAGCTGTAGGGCTCGCCGCTCACGCGGATCTGGAAGCTCGAATTGCCCGGCACGCTGAATTTTTCGCCAGCGCCCGAGGCCAGCCATTCGCTGCTGCCCGACAGCAGGTATTCGCAACGGCCGGACGTGCCCTCCATGATTTCCGGCGCCCCGGTGCTGAAGGTGAGGGTGGACGGCAGGATCACGCCGACCGACTTCTTGGTGCCGTCGGCCAGCGTGAGGCCATGGCTCACGCACTTGCCGTCGAAATACACGTTGGCCTTGGTGCCGACCGAGGCGCAGGGGAGGGATTCGTTGATCGTCATGTGAAGGGCAGGGCGCGGGCGCGCTCGGACTGAAGAGAAAGGTGAAGCGATCCGCTCTTGGCGATTCGCGCCACCTGGCGGAAAGCCCGCGATTTTAGGGCTTGCCAAGGCCCCTGCCCATGCCGGCGTTCAGCGCCAGCGGCCGCCGCGCCCGCCCCAGCCGCGCGAGTAGCCGAGGTTCAGCGACAGGCCGACGGGCGGGTAGGCATAGGCCGGGGCGTAGCCATAGCCGTACCCGTAGGCCGGCGCCACGTAGACGGGTGCGGGCGCCATGTAGACCGGCGCCGGATAGGCCGGCGCGGCGTAGTAGGCCGGTGCGGCCGGGCGTGCCGACGACACCACGACGCCCTGCTCGGGCACCACGCCTTCCCACGGTGCACGCCCCCCATTGGCCACGGGTTCGGCCGACAGCTGCGCCTGCGGCGCGACCGGCGCGGTGGTCACGCCGTAGGCACCGACGTCGACCACGATCGTGCGGCCGGGTGGGTTGTCGGTGTAGGTGCTGTATTGCCGGCCTTCGTACTCGTAGGTCACGTTGTAGCCCACGCGGCCGTTCGGCTCGGTCACCTGGGCGGTCGAAACCACCCGGGCCTGAACCTGTTGCTGGGCCATGGCGCTGCCGCTGGCCAGCGCACCCAGCAGGGTGAGGCCGAGAGCGGCGGTGTACATCTTCTTGCGCATGTCGAACTCCTTGAATGGGGAAGCGTGTGCTCCGTTCAGGCCGGTTGGATGCAATTTGGCGCGCCGGGTTCAACCGGCGTGCTCAGACCCGGGAGGACCACTCGGTCGCGTCGAACCCCGTTGTAACGTCCGGGCGGTCGTTCCAGTGGACGACCGGGCGCTTGATCAGGCTGGGGTTGGCCAACAGAACGGCCCGGGCGGTGCCGGCGTCAACCACCGAGGCGCGGGTGGCGTCGTCCAATTTACGCCACGTGGTGCCACGCCGGTTGACCAAGGCTTCCCAGCCGGGCGCCTTCAGCCAACGGTCCAGTTCGGCCTCGGGCACGCCTTCCTTCTTGAAATCGTGGAAACGGTAGGCCACGCCGTGCTCGTCGAGCCAGGCGCGGGCGCGCTTGACGGTGTCGCAGTTCGGGATGCCGTAAAGGGTTGTTGTCATCCCGGAATCATGCCGCCCCGGCAGGTCGGCGACAATGCCGGCCTCCATGAAAACCCTAGCCGACTGGCTCGCGCACGCCGAGCGACAGCATCCCAAGACCATCGAACTCGGGCTGGAGCGCACCCGCACCGTGGCACAGCGCCTCGGGCTGGCCTTCGATTGCCCGGTGATCACGGTCGCCGGCACCAACGGCAAGGGTTCGACCTGCGCGATGCTGGAGTCGATCCTCGGGCACGCCGGCTACCGCACGGCCGTGTTCACGTCGCCCCACCTCGTGCACTTCGAGGAGCGCCTGCGCCTGAAGGGCGAGGCGATCGACGGCGCGCTGCTGGTGCCACATTTCGAGGCCGTAGAGGCGGCCCGCGCCGAGATCCCGCTGACTTATTTCGAACTCACCACCCTGGCCATCCTGCGCTGCATGGTCGAGGCGAAGCCCGAGGTGGCGATCCTCGAGGTCGGACTGGGCGGGCGGTTGGACGCGGTCAACATCATCGACGCCGACTGTGCGGTGATCACCAGCATCGACCTCGACCACATGAATTTCCTCGGCCCGGACCGCGAGAGCATCGGCCGCGAAAAAGCCGGCATCCTGCGCACCGGCCGGCCGGCGATCGTGAGCGATCCGATGCCGCCGCAGAGCGTGCTCGACCATGCCCGCGAGATCGGCGCCGACCTGTGGCGCTTCGGGCACGACTTCAACGTGTCGGGCGACAAGCAGCAGTGGGGCTGGAGCGGGCGCGGGCGGCGTTACAGCGGCCTGGCCTACCCGGCGCTGCGCGGCGCCAACCAGTTGCTGAACGCCGCCGGCGTCCTGGCCGCGCTCGAAGCCTTGCGCCAGCGCCTGCCGATCACCGCCCAGGCGGTGCGCACCGGGCTCGCGATGGTCGAGCTGCCGGGCCGCTTCCAGATCATCCCCGGCCAGCCGACGCTGGTGCTCGACGTGGCGCACAACGGCCATGCCGTGGCGGCGCTGGCCGAAAACCTCGACGCGATGGGTTTCTACCCGACCACGCATGCCGTCTTCGGCGTGATGGCGGACAAGGACCTGGCACCCATCCTGTCGCGCATCGGGCCGCTGATCGATCGCTGGTACTTCACCGACCTTCCGACGCCGCGCGCGGCGGCAGGTGCGGCGATCCAGGCGCAGTGGGCCGCGCAGAACACACGCAAGGACGTGGCCTCGAGCGTGCATGCCGACCCGATGTCGGCGCTCCGCGCGGCCATCGAGGCGGCGGACCCCGCTGATAGAATCGTCGTCTTCGGATCGTTCTTCACGGTGGGTGGCGTGCTTGCGCACGGAACCCCCCGTCTGCAGGCCAAGCACCTGCTGTCAGGCGCCTGATCGGCGGGTGTCCGGCCCCTCGCAACCCCACACCGCGCTGCACTCAATCAGGGAAACGAATTCATGGCGTTCTTCAAGTTCCGCTCGCGTGGCCAGCCGACCAATGAAAGCCGCAACACCCCGGTGTCGGCCGCGCCTGCGGAAAGCGTCGAAACCATGCGTCGGCGTGCGCGCCACCGGCTGCTCGGCGCCGCGGTGCTGGTGCTGGTGGGCGTGATCGGTTTCCCGCTGCTCTTCGATACCCAGCCGCGGCCTGTCGCCGTCGACATCCCCATCGAGATCCCCGACCGGAACAAGGTCGCGCCATTGCCGGCCCCGGTCGCCCAGGCGCCCGCGCCGAAACCGGCCGCGCCGCCCGCCGAGGAGCGCCCGCGTGCGACGGCCAACGCGCCGACGACCGGCGTCATCACCGAGACGGCCGATGGCCGCGAACTGCCGTCCGACCGACCGGTCGCTTCGGCCCCGCCGGCCGAGACGCATCCCGCGCCGAAACCCGAACCCAAGCCCGAGGCCAAGCCGAAGCCGGAAGCCAAGCCCGAGCCAAAGCCCGAATCCAAGCCGGCAACGGCCACCGCGGCCAAGCCGGCCGACGACGGTGCCCGCGCCCGCGCGCTGCTCGACGGCAAGAACGCGGCCGCCGCCGCCGCCGCTGCCGCAGCAGCCAAGCCGGTGGCGGCTTCGGACGACGCGGGTCGCTTCATCGTGCAGGTCGGTGCCTTCGCCGAAGCCGACAAGGCGCGCGAGGTGCGCCAGAAACTCGAGAAGGCCGGTCTGAAGACCTACACCAATGTGGCCAAGACGCCCGATGGCGAGCGCACGCGGGTGCGCGTCGGTCCGTTCGCGTCGCGCGCCGAGGCGGACAAGGCGGCCGGCAAGATCAAGGGCTTGTCTTTGCCCGCGGCCGTCCTCAGCTTGTAGGCATCGCGCACGACCGTGACCCTGCTCGACTGGATTGCCGCCCTGCTGCTGGCGGTGTCGCTGGTGCTGGGGTTGGTGCGCGGGCTGGTGTTCGAGGTGATTTCGCTGGCGGGTTGGGTCGTGGCTTTTTTCAGTGCGCAGTGGTTCGCGGGCGATGTGGCGGCGTGGCTGCCCATCAGCGGCGACCCGGAGGCTTCGTGGCGCTATGCGCTGGCCTTCGTGCTGATCTTCATCGCCGTGGCCTTCGGCGTCGGGCTGATCGCCGCGCTGACGCGCAAGCTGATCGCCGCCGTCGGGCTGCGGCCGGTCGACCGGATGCTCGGCGCGGTGTTCGGCCTGGCGCGCGGCGCGGTCGCGCTGCTGGCTGTGGCGGTGGTTGTGCATTTGCTGTCGTTGAGCGAGAGCGCCTGGTGGCGCGAATCGCACAGCGCACTTGTTCTGGATGCGGCACTGCAGGGCCTGAAGCCTGCATTGCCAGAGAAGTTGGCCAGTTACCTGCCCTGAGAGGAAAAGTCCCATGTGTGGAATCGTCGGCGTTGTCAGCAGTGCGCCCGTCAATCAATTGCTCTATGACGCCTTGCTGCTGCTGCAGCATCGCGGCCAGGACGCAGCCGGCATCGTCACGCTGCTGGAACGCAAGTTCTTCATGCACAAGGCCAAGGGCATGGTGCGCGACGTGTTCCGCACCCGCAACATGCGCGCGCTGCCGGGCGACGTGGGCCTGGGCCAGGTGCGCTACCCGACCGCCGGCAACGCCTACAGCGAAGAAGAGGCACAGCCCTTCTACGTGAACGCCCCCTATGGCATCGTGCTGGTGCACAACGGCAACCTGACCAATGCGCACGCGCTGCGGTCCGAACTGTTCTCGACCGACCACCGCCACACCAACACCGAGAGCGACTCGGAAGTGCTGCTCAACGTGCTGGCGCACGAGATCGAACGGTCGACCCGCGGCGGCATGCTGAACTCGACCACCGTGTTCGAGGCGGTGCGCGCCGTGCATCGGCGCCTGCGAGGCTCCTACGCGGTGGTGGCGCTCATTGCCGGCCACGGCCTGGTCGCTTTCCGCGACCCGTACGGCATCCGTCCGCTGGCCATGGGCCGCGGCGCCGATGGCACCGTGATGGTGGCGAGCGAATCGGTGGCGCTCGAAGGCTCGGGCCATGTGTTCGAGCGCAACATCGCGCCGGGCGAAGCGGTCTTCATCGACCTGCAGGGCCAGGTGCACGCCGAGCAGTGCGCCGATGCGCCGACGCTCAACCCCTGCATGTTCGAGTTCGTCTACCTGGCGCGGCCCGATTCGGTGATGGACGGCATCTCGGTCTACCAGGCGCGCCTGAACCTGGGCGAGACGCTGGCCAAGCGCGTGGTCTCGACCGTGCCGCCGAGCGAGATCGACGTGATCATCCCGATTCCTGAATCGAGCCGCCCGAGCGCGACGCAATTGGCGCATCTGCTGGGCATTCCGTACCGCGAAGGCTTCGTGAAGAACCGCTACGTCGGCCGCACCTTCATCATGCCGGGGCAGGGCGTTCGCAAGAAGTCGGTGCGCCAGAAGCTCAACGTGATCGCGAGCGAGTTCAAGGGCCGCAACGTGCTGCTGGTCGACGATTCGATCGTGCGCGGCACGACCAGCCGCGAGATCGTGCAGATGGCGCGCGACGCCGGCGCGAACAAGGTGTACCTCGCGAGCGCCGCACCGCCGGTGCGCTACCCCAACGTCTACGGCATCGACATGCCGACCAAGGGCGAACTGGTCGCGCACGACCGCACGGTCGAAGAGATTCGCGAACTGATCGGCTGCGACGCACTGATCTACCAGGACGTCGAAGGCATGAAGCGCGCGGTGATGAAGGCGTCGCCGACCACGCCCGGCGCACCGAAGCTCGACGGCTTCGACTCGTCGTGCTTCGACGGCATCTACGTGACCGGCGACATCGACAGCGATGCCATCCTGCGCATGAACGGCAGCCGCCCGCGCATCGAGGAGACGGAAGAAGACTCGTCCCGCCTGGCGCTGCCCAACCTTGCCGAATGACGCTGGAGATCCTGTGACCGAACGACCATTGCCGCCCGGCCTGCACCGCGACACGCTGGCCGTGCGCACCGCGCTCGAGCGCAGCCAGTACGGCGAGAACTCGGAGGCGCTGTATCTCACCAGTGGCTTCGTGCAGTCGGACGCCGAGACGTCCGCCGCGCGCTTTGCCGGTACCGAAGAGGGCTTCACCTATTCGCGCACGTCCAACCCGACGGTGACCAGCTTCGAGCGCCGACTGGCCGCCCTCGAAGGCACCGAAGCCGCCATTGCCGCATCGAGCGGCATGGGCGCCATCCTGATGATGTGCATGGGCCTGCTGAAGGCGGGCGACCATGTGGTCTGCTCGCGTTCGGTCTTCGGCTCCACGCTCAACCTGTTCGGCAAGGAGTTCGCAAAGTTCGGCGTCGAGACGACCTTCGTGTCGCAGACCGACGTGGCCGAATGGCGTGCGGCGCTGCGCCCGACCACCAAGCTGCTTTTTGCCGAGACGCCGACGAATCCGCTGACCGAGGTGTGCGACATCCGCGCGCTGGCCGATCTGGCGCACGGCGCGGGCGCCTTGCTGGCGGTCGACAACTGCTTCTGCTCGCCGGCGCTGCAAAGGCCGACCGAGCTCGGTGCCGACCTGGTGATCCATTCGGGCACCAAGTACCTCGACGGGCAAGGCCGCGTGATGGCCGGTGCCATCTGTGGTCCGTCGCGCCTGATCGTCGACGTGTTCGGCCCGGTGGTACGCACGGCCGGCATGGTGCTCTCGCCCTTCAACGCGTGGGTCGTGCTCAAGGGCATGGAGACGCTCGGCATCCGCATGCAGGCGCAGTCGGCGAATGCCTTGGCGGTGGCGCAATGGCTCGAAGGCCATCCGATGGTCTCGCGCGTGCACTACCCCGGCCTCGCGTCGCATCCGCAGCATGAATTGGCGATGCGCCAGCAGTCGGGGCAGGGCGGGGCGGTGGTGTCCTTCGACGTGCGCGGCGATGACCCGGCCACGGCGAGAAAGAACGCCTTCCACGTGATCGACAGCACCCGCGTCGTGAGCATCGCCACCAACCTGGGCGACACCAAGACCATCATCACGCACCCGGGCACCACGTCGCACGGGCGCCTGACCGAAGCGCAGCGCCAGGCGGCCGGCATCGGCCAGAGCCTGATCCGCCTGGCCGTCGGCCTGGACCATCTCGAAGACATCAAGACCGACCTGCTGCGCGGTCTGGACTCGCTCCCCACATGACTCAAGTAAGAACGCGCATCGCGCCATCGCCCACCGGCTTCCTGCACCTGGGCACCGCCCGCACCGCGCTGTATTCGTGGGCCTATGCGAAGCACCATGGCGGCCAGTTCGTGCTGCGCATCGAAGACACCGACGTGGCGCGCTCCACGCAGGACGCGGTCGAGCAGATCCTCGCGTCGATGACGTGGCTGGGCCTCGACTACGACGAAGGCCCGATCTACCAGATGCAGCGGCTCGACCGCTACCAGGCGGTGGTCGCGCAGATGCTCGAAGCGGGCACGGCGTACCACTGCTACTGCACGCCCGACGAGCTCGAGGCGATGCGTGAGGCGCAGCGCGCCCGCGGCGAGAAGACGCTGTACGACCGCCGCTGGCGCCCCGAACCCGGCAAGGTGCTGCCGCCCGTGCCCGAAGGCGTGCCGCCGGTGGTGCGTTTCTGCAACCCGGTCGAGGGCGACGTGACCTGGAACGACCTCGTCAAGGGCGAGATCACGATCAACAACCGCGAGATCGACGACCTGATCATCGTGCGCGCAGATGGTGTGCCGACCTACAACTTCGCGGTGGTGGTCGACGACTGGGACATGGCGATCACGCACGTGTTTCGTGGCGACGAGCACATCAACAACACGCCGTGGCAGATCAACATCTTCCGCGCGCTGGGCGCACCGCTGCCGGCTTTCGGCCACCTGCCGGTCATCCTGGGCGACGACGGACAGAAGCTCTCGAAGCGCCGCGGTGCCGTGAGCGTCACGGCCTATGAAGAGAACGGCTACCTGCCCGAGGCGATGCTGAACTACCTGGCGCGCCTGGGCTGGAGCCATGGCGACGACGAGCTGTTCACGCGCGAGCAGATGGTCGGCTGGTTCGACGGTTCGCATCTGTCGAAGAGCCCCGCGCAATGGGACGCGGCCAAGCTCGCGTGGGTCAACGGCCAGTACATCAAGGCCAAGGCCGACGACGAACTCGCGCCGCTGGTCGCAGCACAACTGCACAAGCGCGGCATCACGGCCGACGATCGCCTCGCGACGATCTGTGCGCTCTTCAAGGACCGCTGCGAAACGACCGTGGCACTGGCCGACTGGGCCGCTGTCTTCTACGCGGACGTGACACCGAGCGAAGCCGACCGCGCACAGCACGTGACCGAGGCCGTGCGCCCCGCCATCGCTACGCTATTGGAAAAGCTCGCGGGCGTGTCGTGGGACAAGGCGTCGATCGCTGCGGCGATCAAGGAAACGCTCGCTGCACATGGCCTGAAGATGCCCGTGCTCGCGATGCCGGTGCGCGTTCTCGTGGTCGGCACACCGCAGACGCCATCTCTCGATGCAGTGCTCGCAACTTTTTCTAAAGAAACTGTCATCGCGCGTTTGAAAAGCGCATAAAAAACAGTCTATAATTCGAGGCTCGACACCCAACGGGGGTATAGCTCAGCTGGGAGAGCGCTTGCATGGCATGCAAGAGGTCATCGGTTCGATCCCGTTTACCTCCACCATCGGTTGTCGAGTAGAAGAAACAAGCGTTGATCGCAACGCGGTTCCTCAGGTTTTGACCCTATCGTCTAGAGGCCTAGGACACCACCCTTTCACGGTGGCTACCGGGGTTCGAATCCCCGTAGGGTCGCCAGTTTCACGCAAGTGAAACCGGCACAAGTGGTCAACACTTGGCTCCGCAAGGAGTGAACGTTGTCTACCAGGAGTGGTAGTTCAGTTGGTTAGAATACCGGCCTGTCACGCCGGGGGTCGCGGGTTCGAGTCCCGTCCACTCCGCCAACATTCACGAGGGTTAGCAGGTAAGCATCTGCTAACCCTTTTGTCTTTTTTGGTCTCCGTGTCCTAACGGTGTCCTAGATTTCTGGCGCGTTTGGTTGTTGCAAAGAAGCTGCCCTCCGCTGACCATTTCCAAGTTCGCAGCGGTCAGGGCTGGCAGGCATCTATGCGGTCCGCGATCCATGCTTGCACGGCGCTCTCCGGCCAAGTCGCCGCTCTCCTTCCGGCTTTGACAGATCTAGGAAACACGCCCCTCTGCATCTGCTCGTAGATCGCCGATCTACGCAGCCCCGTCAACCGTTCGACGTCGGGGAGGCGAAGCAGCCTGTCGTGCGCGCGTGTTGTCGGCCGTGCGATCTGCTGTGGATATTCGACGCAAAGCAGCGCTAAAGCTTCTTGTAGAAGATGAGCTGCTCGCAGTGTTCGCTGAACTGCAGAGTGAGGCGCAACGGGTTCGTTCGTTGTGGAGTCGTCTAGGGCTCGCATGTGGAAATCCTTTGCAACATCCGCGCTGGCTTCCATTGCCGTTGCGGTACGTCCATAGATTGCCGGAGATGTCTGCGGTCCCCAACCTGCCGCAGCGAGGGCAAGCGCACCGACGCGTAGTGAGCGGACTATTGAGCAGGACTGGACGGTCGAGCTTTCTTGGCCAACACCGCCTTGAACGCGCGATCGCGGGTCATGAAAGCTTCCAGCATGTGCGGCACGAGCAACGCCGCATCGACCGGCTCGCCGTAAGTCTGCGCGTGCTGGGCCGCATAGCGATCCAGCATGGCCTTGAGGTCGACCGGCATCGTCACGATCAGCTTCACCGTCTCGGCCCGCGGCAGTGGACCAAGACGCAACTTGCTCGTGCTCATTGCGATCCTCCCCGCACAAAGAACAACGGCTGATACGGCCGCAGCACGAGATCCTTGCTCACCATCACCCGCATCGGGAAACCCGGCCGGATGGTCAACGTCGGCTGGACGCTCATGTTCCGCTTCGTGATCTCCTGGCCCACTTGATTCACGGTGTCCTGCGCGCCCTCGCGCCCGGCGATGACGATCCGGTTGCCATCTGTGCGGCTCTCCGGTGCAGCCAGCTCCGCACCGACCCCAAGCAGCGTGGACAGCGCTGCGCCAGCAAGGATGCGATCCCAGTGCCAGTCGACGCCATCCTCGAGCCCGGCATAGCCTGCAGGGTCGATGCCCGGCAGACGGTCGAGCGCCACCGACGACGTGTCCGGCAGGATCAGCCGCGTCCACACCAGCAGCACGCGTCGCTGTCCGAAGGCGACCTGGCTGTCGTAGCGACCCAGCAGGCGCGACCCCTGCGGTATCAGGAGGTGGCGGCCCGTGGCGGTGTCGTAGACCGCCTCGGACACATTGGCGATGACCTGTCCGGGCAGGTCGGAGTTGATCCCCGTTACCAGTGCGGCGGGGATGATGGTGCCAGCCATCACCTGGTACGGCGAAGCTGGCAACTGCAGGCTGCCGGGGTTGCGTGTGGCGGCGTCCCCGGCCTTGCCCATGAACGCTTCCTTCTGATCCTGCCGGTTCTGCACCGCAGTCGGATCGGTCACCTGCGTGGCGCTGGCGGTCGTGCCCATCGGATTGAACGGCTGAATGCTTGAAGGCAACGAAGAAGGTTCGACGCCTGCCTGTGCAGCGCCCGATTTCTGCGCTGAGCTGCTGCCGCTGCTCCGAAAGAACACTGACGATCGCGCCGCCTCGTCGGCCGCGAGGCGCTCGGTCTGCGCGGGATCGACACCACCGCCTGGTGATCGTGTCTCCATCGGCTGATGGGCCTTGACGATGGCCGGCCCCAGGTCTCCCGGCAATGGCTCACCCAGCACCGGGGGTTGCGGCTTCAAGGCGGGCGGAAGCCCGGCATAGTCTTTGGGCAGCTGGTCGAGGTTTTCTGCACGGGTGACGCGATCGACGTTGTAAAGCTCGGCTGCCTGATTGCGCTCGCGCTTGTTCGATTGCAGCGACCACATCGTGCCGCCGAGCACCGCCGCGGCGAGCGTACCCGCGCCGACGGCCAGCATGCGACGGTTCAAGCGCTTCACCGGGCGCGGCGAAGCGCGCAAAGCCATCGCTTCGGGCTCGGCCTTCGGGAGTGGGACATCCGAGCCATGCGGCATGTCGGGCGTGCTCATGGTCAGTTGCTCCTCACCGTACCCGCGGCGACACCATCCGTGCGCTCGATGCGCACCACCTGCGCCTTGTCACCACCGAGCCGCAGCTCGGCGGCACCGAACAACCGATCCACGACGTAGTACGGCGAGCGGAAGCGGTAGTTCACCAACTGCCCATCGCCCTGCGGCCCGATCACGAACAGTGGCGGCAGCTCGCCCTGTGCAATGCCCCCCGGGAACTGGATGTAGACCCGCTCGCCATCGTCGAAGGCGCGCAGCGGCTTCCATGGCGGGCTGGCACCGCTGACGGCATAGCGGAACCGGATCTGCTCGAGCGTCATGCCGCTTTCCACCGGTACGCTGGCCTGGGCCTGCTGGGCCTGCTGTGCCTGCTTCTGCAGCACCAGCATCCGGTCCTTCGGGTAGTCCCATGACGCGGAGGCCATCCAAGCCTGCGGCGTCGACGAGAGTTCGAGCAGATAGGTGCGACGGTTCGTCGTCACCACCAGGTTCGTCTTCAGGCCGATGCGCGTGGGCTTCACCAGAATGTTCACGCGCAGCGATGCGCCTGCGCCGCTGGCCGTGTCGCCCACGATCCAGCGCACCGTGTCGCCGGCCGAGACCGTCACAAGCTCCTCGCCCTGCTGCAAGGCGATGACGGTCACACGGCCCGGACTCGTGTAGACCTGATACAGCGCGCCATCGGCATAGGGCCAGACCTGGATCGCGTTGACGTAGCCTTCACGGCTCGGTGCGACCCGGGCCTCCTGGTTGGCGAGCGACACACGTGCCTTCTCGTCGGCAGGTTCGGCTGCAAGCCGCGTGTCAGCCATCGAGGGCTGCGCCGCCAATGGCTTGAGCTGAGCGGGCAACGGCAAGGGTTCCGGCACGGCGACCACCTCGACCGGCTTAGGAGGTTCCGGCAGCGGACGCGCCGCGACCGCAACGGGCTCGTCCAGCGAGATCGTCGGTGGAGGCTTGCCCTGCGTTGCGCAGCCCGCCAGGGCCAGCAGGATCGACGGAAATACGTGGATGCGGAAGTGTGGGTTCATGGCTTGGTTCCTTTCGTCTGATCGGCGGCTTCGAGTTCACGGCTCCAGGACAGGCCGTTGACATAGATGCCCAGCGGGTTCTTGCGCAGCCGCTGTTCGGTGCGCGGTGGCTGCAGCACGACCGACAGCACGGCCGTCCAGCGCTCGATGCCTGCGGCCGAGCCGTTGACATAGTTCCGCTCGATCCAGCGCACCTGGAACGAGGTGTCGCTGGCCCGCACCACGCTCGTGACCTCGATCGCCACCGAGTTCTGTCCGATGCGCGAGAACGGGTCGTTGCTGCGCGCGTACTCGTTCAAGGTGGCGGCACCGCGGTCGGTCGTGTATTCGTAGGCCTCCAGCCAGTTCTGGCGCACCACGATCGGGTCGATGGACAGCGAGCGCACGTCGGTGACGAAGCGAGCCAGGTGGTGCGCGATCTGCGCGTCGTTGGGCTTGTACGGCGTCGCGGCCTCGCCCACGGCGCGCACCTGACCTGCGTTGTCCACCTCGATGACGAAGGGCGTCACGATGGACTGGGCCGATCGCCACACGAGGCCACCGGCCATCGACAACGCGAGCGTCAAGCAACCGAAGGCCATCAGCCGCCAGTTCTTTGCCTGCACGCGCGCGCTGCCGATGCGCTCGTCCCAGACCTGCGCGGCGGCCTGGTAGGGGGTGACGGGCTCGGGCGTCGCCGAGTACCGCACCTGGGGTCGTTTGAACATCATCCGGGTCTCCTGTGGATTCGAGTCAGGTGTTCGAGCTGTCACGCAGGCTCGGGCTGGCACCGCCGCCGCCGGCATCGCCCGAGCGCAGCGCGTGCGCGGTCGTTGTCGCCGCATGGCTGATCTGCTGCTTGCGGCGCATCTGCCTGGCCCAAGCGGGTTCTGCGGCTGGTGCACTGCTATCGCCTGAGTCCACCGCCTTGGCGCCAGCGGAAGCAGGCGCCGCCGCGTCGGCCACGAAGTTCGCCACACCATCCTTGACCGCCTTGGCGCCCGAAGCGACACGCTGGCCGACGGCACTGGCACCGCTCCGCGCGACGTTGGCCAGTCCCGCACCGGCTGCCCGCACACCACTGCCGCCCGAGGCCGTGGCGCCGGCCTGATAGGCAGACTTCGCACCGGCGGCCACGGCGGTGGCAGACCGCGCGGCGGCCGCACCGCCGCCGATGGCCGACCGTGCGGCACCTGGTGCCATGCGCGCGCCTGCGGCAACGGCCGAGCCTGCGCCCGCCACGGCCGCACCGCCGGCGACCGCCATGGCGCCAGCGGCCAAAGCGGTTCCTGCCACCGCACCTGCGCCCAGCTGCGGCGCACCGGACACCAGACCCGTGGCAATGCCCGGTCCGAAGATGCCGAGCCCGAGCATCGCCAGCGCCGCCAGCATGATGACCAGCGCATGGTCGATGGAGGGCTCGGTGGCAGGCGGTACCGTGAACTCGGCGAAGAGGCCCGTGCCGATGCCTACGATCACCGCCAGCACCAGCACTTTGATGCCTGAGGACACCACATTGCCTAGCACCCGTTCGGCCAGGAACGCCGTCTTGTTCCACAGCGCGAAGGGCACCAGCACGAAGCCGGCGAGCGTGGTGAGCTTGAACTCGATCAGCGTCACGAAGAGCTGCACCGCGAGCACGAAGAAGCTCACGATCAACACAAGCCAGGCCAGGAACAGCACGGTGATGGTGTCCAGGTTCGCAAACACCTCGGGGAAGCCCGTCATCTCGCTTATCTGCGCCATGATCGGCGCGCCGGCCTCCACACCGACGCGTGCCAGGCGTCCTGGCTGCAGCAATTGGCCTTGGCTGATCGACGAGCCGGATGCAACCAGCCCGAGCCCGGCAAAGGACCGGAACACGATGCCCGACAGAGCGTTGAAGTTGTTCAGGATGTAGGCGAAGGCACCGACGTACAGCACCTTCTTGATCAGCTTGCCGATCACGTCGTCACCGCCGCCGCTGGCATTGCCCATGGCCCAGAACAGGCCGGCCAGCGTCATGTCGATGACGACCAACGTGGCCGTCAGGAACCCCACCTCGCCGCCGAGCAGGCCGAAGCCCGAGTCGATGTAGCGCGAATAGACGTCGAGGAAGCGGTCGATGACCGACAGGTCGTCCATCGGTCAATCCTTGGGCGAGGGCACCGAAGCTGCAGGCTCCGGTGAAGACGCTGTGGAGGGCGGCGGCGAGAACGCGGCCGGTGGCGAAGCTGGCGGCGTGTACTTCGGCCCGCCGTTGCCCAGGAAGCGCTGGCGCGTGGCTTCGGCCACTGCGTTGCATTGGGCATCGCCGACCTTGTCGTGATCGGCCTTGCACTTCGCGCGCAACTCCTTCAGCCGTTCGGGATCGGCGACCAGCGATTCGACGGACTCGATGGGTGCGGGCTTGCTGCAGGCAGCAACGAGCCCGGTGACCGCAGCAGCCAGGATCCGGTTCAAGAACTGTTTCATGTTCGGTCCTTTCAGTTGCCGTAGAAGTTGACCGTGTAGGGCGTATAGGCGGTGCCGTCGCCCTGGAAGCGCCGACGCACTTCTCGCGCACGTTCCTGCACCGCCACCTGCCGCGCCTGCTCGAGTGCCGCGGCACGGTCCTGCGTGATCTGGAGCTGCTGCGCCTGGATGGCCTGGCGGGACTGCAGGGCCAGCAATTGATTCGTCGCCTGCATCGCCTGCAGGGCACCAGGGGCGGACTGGCTGCGGCCGACCAGGTCGGTCAGGGTCTGCTCGTCGGAGGTGAAGTTCTGCACCGCCTGCGACTGCACCTTGGTTGCCGTGCGCAACGCCTCCAGGGAATTGCTCCAGCGCGAGCGCGCATCGAGCGCCATCTGCGTGCCCGAGGTCGCGGCCGTGTACGAGGCCGGGTACAGCCGTCGGAACTCCGTCTCCATCTGCGACACGTTGAATGCCAGACCTTGTGCCTGTTGGATGAGCTGGTTCGTGGCCGACAGCGCGGACCGCAGTTCGTTGAGCGCGCTGAAGTCCAGGCTCGTGAGGTTCTTCGCCTCGTTCATCAGCGACTGCGCCTGGTTCTGCAGCTGCTTGATCTGGTTGTTGATCTGCTCGAGCGTGTTCGCGGCAGTCATCAGGTTCTGCGCGAGATTGGTCGGGTCGATGACGACCCATTGGGCCTGCGCTGCCGGAGCAATGGAAATGAGTGATGCCGCCGCAGCGGCGAGCAGGTGCTTCTTCATCGCGAGTTCTCCTGGGGTGACGAAGGGATTGAGGGGAAGGAAGGGAATGAAGCGGTGAGGTCCGCGGCCCACCCGAGCCCGCGATGGCGCAACCACGCGGCTGCGAAGTCGGTAGGCGGGACGGAAGCGGACACGTCGTCGATGGCGCGCTGGTCCTCCGGTGAGGAGGCCCCGGCGAAGGCCAGCGTCACCGGCCCGAGCCCGAGGTCGAAGACTCGATTTCCCGGGCGCGACTGGTAGTAGTAGTCGCGCTTGGGCTGCGCGGTCGCGACGATCTCGATCTGTCGGCCGTTCAGGCCGAAGCCTTCGTAGATGACGCGGATCTGCGGCTCGGTCGCCTGGGGGTTCGGCAGGAAGATCCGGCTCGCGCAGCTCTCCACGATCGCCGGCGCAATGCTCGAATCCTTGATGTCGGCCAACGACTGCGTGGCGAAGACGACCGACACGTTCTTCTTGCGCAGCGTCTTGAGCCACTGGCGGATGCGTGATGCGAACACCGGATCGTCGAGGAACAGCCAGGCCTCGTCGAGAATCAGCAGGGTCGGCGCGCCGTCGAAGCGCTCGTCGAAGCGCGCGAACAGGTAGCCAAGCACCGCCAGCACAGCGGCCTTGCTGTGCATCAATTCCTCCATCTCGAAGCCCTGCACAGATGCAGATCCGAGCCGGTCCATGTCGGCATCGAGCAACTTGCCGTGCGAGCCACCGAGCACGTAGGGCTGCAGGGCCTGGCGCAGTGCGTTCGACTGCAGCAGCACCGACAGACCCGTCATCGTCCGCTGCTCGACCGGCGCGCTGGCCAGGCTGTTCAATGCCGACCATACGGAATCCTTCTCGGGCGGACCAACGACGATGCCTTCCTGGATCAAGCGGCCTTCGATCCATTCTGCGGCCCATGCGCGGTAGCCGTCCTGATCGATGCGCGCGAGCGGCTGGAATGCGATCGCGCCCTCGGTGCCGAGGTCGTAGTGCTCACCTCCGAGCCCGAGGATCGTGGCCCGCATCGAGCGGCCCATGTCGAAGGCGAAGATGCGTGAGCCCGCGTAGCGGCGGAACTGCATTGCCAGCGTGGCGAGCAACACCGACTTTCCCATGCCGGTCGGCCCCACGATCAGCGTGTGGCCCACGTCGCCGATGTGAGTGACCAGCCGGAACGGCGTCGCCCCATCGGTGCGGGTCACGATCAACGGCGGGCCATCGAGATGCGCATTGCGCTCCGGCCCGGCCCAGACGGCCGACACCGGCATCATGTGGGCCAGGTTCAGCGTTGAGACGATGGGCTGGCGCACGTTGGCGTAGGCGTGGCCCGGCACGGACGACAGCCAGGCATCGACCGCGTTCAACGTCTCGGGGATCGTCACGAAGCCGCGCCCCTGGATCGCCCGCTCGATAGCGCGCAGCTTCTCGTCGGCAGCGGACGCGTCGGCGTCCAGCACGGTCACGGTCGCAGTGACGTAGCCGAAGGCCACCTGGTCGCCGCCCAGTTCCTGCAGCGCTGCGTCGGCATCGGACGCCTTGTTCGAGGCATCCGAATCCACCAACGGACTCTCCTGCTGGAAGATGGTCTCGCGCAGCAACGCGACGATGTTCTTGCGCTTGGCAAACCACTGGCGCCGCAGGCGGCTCAGCTCCTTCTCCGATTCGGCTTTGTCCAAGCAAAGGAAGCGCGTGCTCCAGCGGTAGGCGAAGCCCAGCCGGTTCAGGTCATCGAGCAGGCCCGGCCAGGTCGATGTCGGGAAGCCGCGAACGGACAACACGCGCAGGTGTCGCGTACCCAACATCGGCGCCAGGCCGCCCACCAACGGCTCGTCGGCCAACAGTGCATCGAGGTGCATCGCCACCTCGGGCACGGCCACCGCATGCCGGCGCGTGGACACGCAGCCGTGCAGGTAGGTGAGCGTCTGCGCGTCGTCGAGCCAGGCGACCTCCGGCATCACGCCTTCGAGCAGGCCGAAGAAGCGCTCGGTCTCGGACACGAAGGCGTCCAGCCGGTCGCGCCAATCGACCCGCTCGGTGCGGTTGTTCTCGTAGAGCAGCCGGGCAGCGTGTGCCCTCGACTCCTCGGGCGGCAGGTACAGGAGCGTCAGGTGGTAGCGGCTCTCGAAGTGACTCGCGTCCTCCTCGAAAGCGGCGCGGCGCTCTTCATCGACCAGCCAGGACAACGGCTCAGGGAACGACGACTCCGGGTAGTCAGCCGCTTCGCGCCGCTCGGCGTCGACGAACAAGGCCCAGCCGGTGCCAAGGCGCCGAAGAGCGTTGTTCAGGCGCGCCGACGTGGCGACGAGCTCGCCCTGCGTCGCGCTGTCCAGGTCCGGCCCGCGGAACCGCGCTGTGCGCTGGAAGGAGCCATCTTTGTTCAGTAGAACGCCGGGGGCGGCCAGCCCGGCCCAGGGAAGCCAGTCGGCCAACAGCGCCGGGCGTTTGCGGTACTCGGTGAGGTTCAGCATGGCGTGTTCTCCATGGCTGTCTCACACGTCCAGCAAAGCGCGGTGCTTGATGTGCCGCGCGAACACCTGCATGAACTGCGGGTCCAACCGCGCACCCCACACCGCGAGCGAGTGGCCGACGAGCCACAGCACCAGGCCGGGCAACCACAGCTGCAGCCCGAGCCCGACAGCGGCGGCCAAAGTACCGTTGGCAATCGCCACGGTGCGCGGCGCGCCGCCCAGCAGGATCGGCTCGGTCAACGACCGGTGCAGCGGCACCTCGAAGCCGGCAACGATGCTGGTGCTCATGCCAGCACCGCCCCGCCGGTGAAGCTGAAGAAGGTCAGGAAGAACGAGGATGCGGCGAACGCGATCGACAAACCAAACACGATCTGGATCAGCTTGCGGAATCCACCGCTGGTGTCGCCAAAGGCCAGCGCCAGACCCGTCGAGATGATGACGATCACCGCGATGATCCGGGCTACTGGCCCCTGAATCGATTCGAGCACCGATTGCAGCGGTGCCTCCCAGGGCATGTTCGAGCCTGCCGCATGCGCGGGCAGCGCCACAGCCAGCAGCAGTGCCGCTGCGGTGGCAACGTACAGACTCGGTTTTACGGAAGTGTAGGAAGTCGTCATGAACGCTCTCCGGTGGTTGAAGAAGTGGCAGGGGGAAGGGATGGGGAGGAAGACACCAGTTCGGTGCTGAGCTGATAGCTCTGGCTGTCGTGGCCGATGACGCGTGCGATCTCGCGCACGCGGCGCGCGCGGCCACGGCCGGCGATGAAGACGATGACGTTGACCGCCTCGGCGATCAGGGCACGGGGGACGGTCACGCTGACCTCCTGCACCAGTTGCTCCAGCCGTGTGAGCGCGCCATGTGCTGAGCCGGCATGCACGGTGGCGATGCCGCCGGGATGCCCAGTGCCCCAGGCTTTGAGCAGGTCGAGCGCTTCCGAGCCGCGCACTTCGCCGACGACAATGCGGTCCGGCCGCAAGCGCAAGGTTGCACGCACCAGGTCGGCCATGGTGCTGACGCCCGGCTCTGTGCGCATGCCGACGTGGTCGTCGCTGCGGCACTGCAGCTCCACCGTGTCTTCGAGGATCAACACGCGGTCGCGGGTCTCGGCGATCTCGTCGAGCAGCGCATTGGCCAGTGTGGTCTTGCCGGTGCTGGTGCCACCCGCGACGACGATGTTCAGCCGCTCGCGTACCGCGCCACGCAGGAAGGCCGCCTGGTCTGCGGTCATCACACCGTCAGCCACGTAGTGGGCGAGCGTCATGATGCGCAGCGCCCGCTTGCGGATCGCAAACGAAGGTGCGCGCACGACCGGTGGCAGCACGCCCAGGAAGCGCTCTCCCGTCTCAGGCAGCTCCGCCGACAGGATCGGGGCGCCCGCATGCACCTCTGTACGGACGTGCGCAGCCACGAGACGGATGATCCGTTCGGCCGCGTTCGGCGGCAGCGCCGCGCCGGTGGCTTCGCGGCCCGTGCCGAGCCGGTCTACCCACAGCGAGCCGTCCGGGTTCAAAAGCACTTCGACGACTTCCGGGTCATCGAGCGCCGCCGCAATCTCCGGCCCCATGGCCGTGCGCAGCATGCGGATGCGCCGCTCCAGGGAAGCGTCCATCGAACTGGACTCAGGCGCCGCCTTCACGATCGGCCTCCATGGGTTCGGCGGTAACTCCCACAGCCGTAGCGGCATCAGCCGGGGCAGCGGGCGCCATGTCCTCGTGAACTTCACGCACCAGGCTGCGCCCACGCTGGATGTGTCGCGCAAGCTGCTCTATGAATTGCGTGTAGCGCGCACGGCCCTGGGCGCGCGCTGCCTCCTGCTGTCCCTCGGGCACTGTCAGCGAGACCGTCAGGAAGTAGCGCACGTACAGGGCTGTCGTCTCAATCAGCACGTTCTGGTCGCGCTCCAGCCTGTCGAACTGCCGAGACAGTCGGTCCAGTCGCTTGGCAATGGCCGCCTCGCGCTGGTCGCCGCCGTCGGGCGAGAGGAACGAGGCCAGCGCAGCGGCGATCACGGCCGACTTCGACACACCCTTGTGCGCAGCGACCTGGTCCAGCCGCTTCGCGTGGTCCGGCTCGATGAAGATGTTCAGACGGGCGCGGGTCATAGTGCGATCCCGTCGTCAGGATCCAGCGCGGCTAACCGCGCGGTGCGCATGAGCTGACGGTCCACGTCTTTCGGCCGCAGTACCACATCGTCTTCGTCATCCAGCACCAGCAGGCCATCGTCGTCTGGCAGCGAGGGCGCTTCGGCCGTAACGTCCAGCTCGGGCTTGAGTTGGTGACCGCCTTCGTCAGCGGAGCCACCGGCATCGCCACCGAATGTGGCCGCCGGCCCTGCCAGCGACGCCAGCCCACTCCAGTCGTCGGGGCGCGCAGCAGGCCGGTCTGCATACAGGCAAGCTGCCAGCACCGGCGCAGCTAGAACGCGCGTGGTGAAGTTCCGATCCTGGTAGTAACGCAGCTTCTTCGCCTTGATCGGCGGGTGGCCCGAGACCATCACCACGGCATCGTCGGGCGGGAGTTGCATCACTTCGCCCGGCGTGAGCAGAGGCCGGGCCGTTTCCTGGCGCGACACCATCAGGTGACCGAGCCACGGCGCAAGCCGGTGGCCCGCATAGTTGCGCTGCGCCCGTAGCTCGGTAGCCGTGCCCAAAGCTTCCGAGATGCGCTTGGCAGTCCGCTCATCGTTCGTGGCGAACGCGATGCGCACATGGCAGTTGTCCAGGATCGAATGGTTCTGGCCGTAGGCCTTGTCGATCTGGTTGAGCGACTGCGCGATCAGGAAGGCGCGCAGACCATAGCCGGCCATGAAGGCGAGGGCGCTCTCGAAGAAGTCCAGCCGGCCCAGCGCCGGGAATTCGTCGAGCATCAGCAGCAGCTTGTGGTTTCGCGCGATCCCGTCCGAGCCATCGAGCGATTCGGTCAGGCGCCGGCCGACCTGGTTGAGGATCAGTCGGATTAGCGGCTTTGTGCGGCTGATGTCAGAGGGCGGTACGACCAGGTAGAGCGACACCGGGTGCGCTGCCGAAATCAGGTCCGCGATTCGCCAGTCGCAGCGCGAGGTGACTTCGGCCACCGTGGGGTCGCGGTACAGCCCCAAAAAGCTCATGGCGGTTGACAGCACGCCCGAGCGCTCGTTGTCGCTCTTGTTGAGCACTTCGCGTGCGGCTGAGGCGACTACTGCATGGACTTCCTCGCCCAGATGCTGAGTGGTCATCATCCGGTGCAGCGTCACCTCGAACGGGCAGGCCGGATCGGACAGGAAGTTGGCGACGCCGCGGAGCGTTTTGTCTTCGCCGGCATAGAGCACATGCAGGATGGCTCCGACCAGCAGCGCGTGGCTGGTCTTCTCCCAATGGTTGCGCCGCTCCAGCGCGCCTTCTGGATCGACCAGGATGTCGGCGATGTTCTGCACGTCCCGCACCTCGTGCCTGCCGCGCCGCACCTCGAGCAGCGGGTTGTACGCGGCCGATTTCGCATCGGTCGGGTTGAACAGCAAGCAGTGCGAGAAGCGCGAGCGCCAGCCGGCGGTGAGGTTCCAGTTCTCGCCCTTGATGTCATGGATGACGGCGGAGCCGGTCCACGCCAACAGCGTCGGCACGACCAGGCCGACGCCCTTGCCAGAGCGTGTCGGCGCGAACGCCATGACGTGCTCCGGCCCTTCGTGGCGCAGGTAGTCGGCATCCTTGCCGTCCGTGCCCGCCGTCTTGCCGAGGAACACGCCGGCTGGCTGCGTCAACCCGGCCTTGGCGATCTCCTCAGGTTCGGCCCAGCGTGCCGAGCCATACGTCGTGACTTGTTTGGCCAAGCGCGAACGCCACACCGCCATGCCGATGGCGGCGCCGGTGGCGAGCATCCCGCTCGACGCAGCGATGATGCCGCCGCTCTCGAACACCTGGGGTGCATAGGCATCGTAGAAGTACCACCATTCGAACAGCTTCCACGGTTCGTAGACCGGCATGCCCGAGACGTCGAACCACGCCGGGCCGAGCCGCGCCTGGTAGCCCAGTTCATGCGCGGTCCACTGTGTGCCCGCCCACACGCCGCCTAGGGCCACACCCAGCACCACAAAAACCTGTCCGAACAGAATGCCAGTCGCTACCCTCGTCGGCATGGGCTAACTCCTTCGCGTTTTGATTTCCAGCGCGCGTGCCGCAGCGGCACCGCTTTCCCGAGTCTGGAATCGAGTCGCCGAACCGCCCACCCATCGGGGCGTGATGGGGCGCGGTGAGGAGTACGCCGACGGAATCGCTGCCTCGGACTGGGGGATCGCAGTCCGACAAGCCAGCGAACTCATTAGCGGGGTCATCAGCATGCGCGAGGCATCCGCCTGGTGTCCAAGGCCGATGACGCTGCGCCGCCCATCGCGCGCGCGACAGCCGTAACGATCTCTACAAAGTTTTGGCGTGCGCAACGAAACGTTGCAAGGTCTCGGGCAATCCGAAACGCTGGTGCTTGTGCAGCACGAAGGTGGTGATGCGCTCGTCCTCATGCGTAGGGATGGCCACCACGTCATAACGGCACAGCATGGGGAAGTGGCCCGCGTCTCCCAGTCCGACGCCCATGCCGGCGGCGATGCGAGTGATGTAGCCGGTCAGGGTGCAGGCTTCGCCTGCGATGGTCGGCGTCGTCGTGTGGCGTTGCACGATGGCTCGCATCTGCCGCAGCAAGCCGGGTTGACGCTCAGCATTGCAGGACATCAGGGGGAAGGCCAGTAGCTCGGCCATTGGCAGTACGGGCTGCGACGCCAGCTCGTGCCCGAGCGGCAGCAGCGCCCTGACCGGGTAACTCCACGCCGGCTGTTGCGCGATGGCATCGTCATCGGGCAGGCCGAACGAGAAGCCTGCGTCGAGCTCTTCGCGCTGCAAGGCGGCCGCCAATTCGCAGGCGCGCATCTCGGTCAGCTCCAGTGGGATCTCCGGGGCGACCTCGCGCCAGCGGACGATGCATTCAGTGAGTTTGGGTTGGGCGATCCCATCGGCCACGCCGATGCGCAGCGGTGCCCGAAAGCGCGCATCGGTCTCGCGTACGGCTCGGCGGGCACGCTCGACGCGGATGAGCACCTTGCGAGCTTCCTTGAGCAGTCGCAGGCCAGCTGGTGTGAGGTGCAGCTTGCGTGGAGCGCGCACGAAGAGTTGTACGCCCAGTTGGTCTTCGAGGTCGCGGATGGTGCGCGACAACGGCGTCTGGTCGATGTGCACGCGCTCGGCGGCACGACGAAAGTTCAGCTCCTCGGCGACGGCGATAAAGTAGCGAAGGTGGCGCAGTTCGATCATCTGCGCCTCGCCGCGTGACTGTTGGACAGTGCGCGGCGAAGCAGATGGCAGGGGAAATGGGAGCAGGTGGCGAGAACGGCGGGCTTGGCGAAGCGCATGTATTCACTCCTTGATGGTTGTTGTTGACCTTTACCTCAAGATCAAGAGCGTGATGACTTTCTTACCGTGATGGTCACACCGCCTTTTTCAGCAAGGCTTGTACAGCTGCCTCGGCATTGGTGATGGCTGCCGCTGCAGCGTCCGGACCGAACACCGAGCCTTCGATGCGGATGAGCTCAACGTCAGTCAAACCAATGAAAGCGAGCAGATGCAGGAGGTAGTTGGTCTGGAAATCGAAGGACGCATAGGCACCTTCTGAAAACACCCCGCCAGCCGCGGTGACGAGATAGACTTTTTTGCCACCCAGCAGACCCTTTGGTCCCACGCCGCCATAGCTGAATGTGACGCCGGGCCAGATCACATGATCGAACCACGATTTGAGTTGTGAGGGCAGGCCAAAGTTGATCATTCCGGACCCTAGGACGATGACGTCGGCGGCCTGGACTTCATCCACCAGGGTCTGGGCGACCTCAACCGCCTCCATCTCTTCCGGCGTTCGAGCCTGGGGCAGCGCCGTGCGGCCTTGGATGTAGGCGGGCGAGATGTGCGGTAACGGGTGGGTGGCGAGATCGCGCACCGTGAGCGTGCCGCGCAGTCGGGTATGGATCCCCTCCGCAATTTCAGTTGCAAAGCGGGTAGACAGGCTTTCTGCGCGTCGCGGGCTGGAAACGATCAGCAAGACGTGGTTCATCATGACTCCATAGGATGCTTTGGGAACTAAGGCGGGATTGCACTTTAGGTTCCCAAAGCGATGCTAAGGATGGTATGGTTGCCACCTGGATCGCACAAGAAGGCACGCGGATGTCGCTGAGTCACACAAATGTTCTTGAAGCACTGCCGGAACCCAACGGCGGTGGCTGCCGCGCCACGCGGGAGATCCTGGATCGCATCGGCGACAAGTGGACGCTCTATGTGATCGCGTTGCTGGCCAGCGGGACCAAGCGCTTCAGTGAACTGCGGCGTGGCGTCGATGGCATCTCTCAACGCATGCTGACTCTGACGCTGCGCGGCTTGGAGCGCGATGGGTTGGTCACCAGAACGGTTTTTCCTACTATTCCGCCCCGTGTGGATTACGAGCTCACTGAACTGGGAACAACCTTGTTGGGGCCAGTGATGGGCCTAATGCACTGGGCAAATGACAATCAGTTCGCCATCGTCCGGTCGCAAGAACACTTCGATGCAAGAACCCCTTGAGTAAACAAGGCGGCTTCCTCATCGCAGTGCGCCACGTTCAGTTTGATATGACCGGAGCGCGTCGAGTCCACCGATCATCTGTCAGTTGGTCGATCAGGAAGTCCGCCAGTACTTCGCGTGACAGAGAAAAGAGCCGCAACCCGGGTGTACCCAGCGGACCTGCCACTGGGGGTCCGCCATGCGGCTTGTCGGTGAGCATCGGAAGTCGAACAATGGTCCAATCCAAACGGCTGGCGCTGATCGCCTCCGCGGAGCCAACGATATCGCGATAGGCCGGGGCCACCATCACTCGGATCATCGAGACGCCGAGCCAAAACGACAGCACGAACCTGTCTTCGGGTTGACGGAACGCCGGGGTCGACGTCGCCACCAGACGCCGGACCCGATGCCGCTCCATAGCGCCGAGGATTGCTCGAAAGCCATCGGTCAGCGGCGTTCCGCTCGCGCCCTTGGTCGGACCGAGCACGCTCACGACCGCGTCCTGACCCGCAATGGCGGTGTCGATCGCCGCCGCATCCGTGAGTTCGCCCTGAAAGATTTTCAGACGCGCATCCGTGATGGCGTTGCCTAGCTTGGCCGGGTTGCGCGCATAGACGGTGACGTCATGCCCATGCTTGAGCGCGGAACGGACCGTCAGCAGCCCGGAAGCGCCTGTAGCGCCAAAGATCAGAACCTTCATGCCCCGACACTCGCGCTGCTCAACGCCTGATCGATTGCCGCTGCAAGTTCATCTTCGCTGCGGCCGCCATTCAGAACCACTGAATCATTGAATACGAAATGCGGCACAGAGCGCACGCCTTGCGCAGCGGCATGCGCCGCAGCCTGATCGGTGAGCGCCTGCTCGGCCGGGTCGGCGGCGAGCCTTGCAGCCTCGTCATGTGTGAAGCCGTAGCTTGTGGCGATCTCCCCCAGCAAGACAGGATCGGCGATGTTGCGACCCTCAAGGAAATAGGCGTGTGTGATCGCCACGGCAAGCGCGTGCTGAGAGCCCCGGGCCTCCGCGATACGCACCAGCGTATGGGCGGCGATGGTGGGGTAGGCCATGGGTTGGCGCATGAGGTCGAGAGCAAGGCCGGAGGCCCGCGCCTCGGCCTCTGGCCGCGCGAACGCTTGGTGCGGATCCGTTATGCCGTAGCGTTCCAGAAGCAGGTCGGCCAACGGCCGTCCCGCCTTCGGAAGATCGCGCATCAAGATAACAGGATGGTGACGGATCACAGCTGCCTCATCGGCGAACCTTTGGCTCAACACCTTGTCAAGTCGATGCATTCCAATGATGCACCAGGGGCAACTCAGTTCCGTGTACAGGTCGATGGTCAGCATGGCGATAACTTTCTGCGAACAAAGTGTTCAATGCCCAATTTACAGCCCAAATAACTAATCGCAAGGAGGCACAAATTTGTCCGCGACGCACATATATGTTTGCTACAAGCCCTATGCGACCGACTTCTATGCGAGAGCTGACACTTGTGTGCGCGGGGAAAATGTACGGAGATGGCGGTCGCCGAGCACTCGAAGGGACCGATGCTTTGCAACGCCCTACGGCGTCTGATCAGGCGCATTTCCCAACGCATGCTGACGCCAACGCTTCGCGGCCCGCACGTGCAGCTAATTAGGAATGGCTTGAGGGAACTCAGAAATGGAAGATCAAGCTGGCGTCCTGCGCCCGATTGGACGTGCGGATGGATATGAACCTCACGACGCGGTCTGGAGCATCCCGATAAGCTCAGGAAGGGTGCCGTTGGCCTGCGCTCGAGTGATATCGTTGTGATAGTCCCTGGATTGAGTAATGAGGCCGTCTCTGAGCTCTGCAACGATGATATTAAAGTTGGTGATTCTTCCGAATGCGTTGTTGGACACGTACGTCCATTGGGCGATGACCACGTTCGGGTCGGTCGTCTCATGCACCTTCAGATCACGGATCTCGATACCCTTGTACATTTCAGGGGTCTCCCCGCCACTATTCGCACGGTTCGCTTCATAGGCGGCGATGAAGGCTTTCTTTCCGGAGATCTTTAGCGGGTGGGGGAACGCGAACATGACGTGTACAGAAACATCGTCAGCGTACAGGTCGGCAACGCTCACATCCTGCCGAGTGAAGCGGTGAATGAGTTCGGTAACGACTTCGGAGTTCGTCATGTTGGTTCCTTCGGATGAACTTTCTGCGAACCAATTGTTCGTTAGGCCAATTTACGGCCCAAATGATTTCTCGCAAGGAGGCACTAATTTGTTCGCGACGCACAGATCTGTTCGCTACAAGCCCTACGCGGCCGACTGAAGTGCGAGAGCCGACACTTGCGTGCGCGGGACAAATGGACGGCGATGGCGGTCGCCGAGCGCTCGAAGGGACTGTGCATTGGCGTCTGATCAGCTGATCAGCGGCATTTCCCAGAGCATGCTGACGCTAACGCTTCGAGGCGCGCATTTGCAGCTAATTCGGAATGGCTTGAGAGATCGCTCAGGAGGGACAGATCAAACCGGAGTGTCGTGCGCCCGGTTGGACGGGTGGGTGGAGTTGAGCCTCACGACTCGACCTAGAGCATCCCGATAAGCTTGAGGAAGAGCGCCGAGGGTGCGGCATATACCTCAAACCTCGCTAAGTGGCGGGTAGATCCCCGCCTATATCATTATCAGTCGTCGAAGCCGTCCACCTCGATCACCAGCCGCTTGGGTCCGCGCGTTTCGGGGCTGGGCTTGTAAGCAAGTTCCTCCTCGATCAGGCGCGGATTACGCAACCGGCGGACCAACTCGCCGAGCGCGATCTGGCCCTCGAGCCGCGCCAGCGGGGCACCGAAGCAGAAATGGCTGCCGCTGGCGAAGCTCAGATGCGGATGCGGCGCGCGGTGGATGTCGAACCGGTCGGGATTCGCGAACATTGCGGCGTCACGGTTCGCGGCCGCGATCGCCGGCATCAGCTTGGTGCCTGCCGGGACTTTCACACCGGCAATCTCCAATTCGTCCAGCGCGTAGCGCACGCGGTACTGAATCGGCGGTTCGAACCGCAGCACTTCCTCGACCAGTGGCGCCACCAGCCGCGAGTCCGCGCGAACCTTCGTCATCGTGTCGGGATGACGCAACAGCTGCACCATCGCATTGCCGATCAACGTGATCGTCGTTTCATGGCCGCCTGCGAGAAGGATCATCATCGTCGAAACAACCTCCTCATCGCTCATGGCATCAGCCGCATCGTCGGCCAGCAGCCGATTGAGAATATCGTCGCCACGGGGGTTCTGCTTACGGTCGGTGAGCGTCTTCATCAGGAAGCCCCCAAGCGCCTCGGCGCTCTTGGCCTGTTCGCGGTGCATCGCGCCATCGGTATCAAGCAGCTTCAGCGACTCGGGCTCGAAGATGATCGATGCCAGCCAGCGGCCGATCGGATCCTGCTCCGCGACCGAAATCCCCGTGATCTTGGCGATCACCTCGACGGGCAGGCGATTGGCGAAGGTGGGGATCAAATCGAACCGTGTCTCGCCTTTCAATTCGTCGATGAAGCGCTGGACGAAACCCCGGATATCACCCGTCAGGCTGTCGACATAATTGCCACGATCGGGCGGCCCGAAATGCTTCATCGTCAGCCGCCGCAATCGGCCATGGTCGGGCGGGTCCATCAGGAAGAAGGGCGCCGCGATCGGCGCCTGCGGCTCGTCGGTGACCTTGCTCGCGTCGGAACTCACGCGCGGATCCTGGAACAGAGCGACACAATCGGCATAGCCTGGCACCAGGCACACCCCATTGTCCTGGAAGGCCGGGCCATGGTCCGCCAGCTGGCGCCATAGCGGGTAGGGATCGGGGCGTGTCGCGGGTTTGACGAGTTCGGCAAAGATCTGATTGGGAGCGACGTCGATCATGAGCGCACCTCCTGTTTCGGGGTGTCTTCAGGTTGTGCGAAACCGGGGTCAAACGAAGCGATTTGTCCGCCGTCGACCGTCCTGATCGACTCGGGAAACGGCGCGCGGTCCCGGATCAGCCGGGCATAGAAATCGAGGAAGCGGCCGCGATCGATCGAGATCGCACCCACGGTGCGGCCCTCGCGTCCAAACAGCGCAACGAAGCCGTCGCCGGTCAGCGACCCCTGCATGACCGCAGCCCTGTCGGCGATGCTCGGCATCCCGACCGCTTTGATCGTGACGCCGGCTTGGTTTGACCAGAAGGTGGGGAGATAATCGTGCTCCTGCATCGCGCCGTTCGGGGCGACCATGTTGAACGCCGCGGTGCGCGCCTGCTCGTTGGCATTGCTCCAATGCTCGATCGCCATCTGCTTGTCGAGCAGGCGCGAGGGCCAGACGGCCACGTCGCCGGCGACGAAGACGCGTTCCGCCGGCGAGCCGTCCTCGCGCAGTGCGCGACACTGGGCGTCGGCATGCAGTCCGAGCCGGTCGATCCTGAGGCCGCTGCCGGAGAGCCACTCGGTGTTGCGCGCCGCGCCAAGAGCCAGGATGCAAAGATCCCCTTCAACGAGACCGCCGTCGGTCAGGCGCACGCCAGTAAAGTTGCGTCGACCATCGTCCAGCAATGCTGTCACCCCGGCATTCGTCCGCAAATCCACACCCTGCGCCTGGTGCCGACGCGCCATCAGGTCGCCGATCGTGCGGCCAAGACCGCGCTGCATCGGCACCGGGCCCATCTCCACAACCGTGACCGGACGCCCCAAATGACGGCAGATGGTGGCGATCTCGCAGCCGATAAAACCACCGCCGACGATGACGATCCGGCCATCAGTCGCCTCTAGCCGGCCCTTCAACGACGCCACATCGTCCCGGTCGCGAAGGGTGAACACGCCCGCTAGTCTGGCTTCATCCTTGTTCGGCCAAGGATTGGCCCTCGTGCCGGTGGCGATTAACAGACGATCGTAGTTCAGTTCAGCGCCATCGGAGAGTCGGAGCGACCTGGCAGCTCGGTCCAGCCTCGTTGCCGCGACACCCAGTCGCCACTCCGCATCGATGGATCGCCGTTCGGGCAGGTCGATATGATCCGCGCTGATCTTTCCCGCGAGCACCGCCTTGGAGAGGGGCGGCCGGTCATAGGGGCGATAGCGCTCAGCGCCGACGAGAACGATCTCGCCATCATGGCCTGCATCACGCAACCCCTCGGCGGCGCGCAGACCGGCGAGCGAGGCACCGACGATCACACAACGCCCGGTCATCGCACGGCGCCGATCGGTTCAAAGCGTGCCTCGCCCAGACCCCGCGCGCGAATCGTTTCGCCATCCACCGTGATCGCGTGCATCGGACAGGCTTGGGCCGCCTTGACCACCTTGTCCGCCAGCGCGGGGTTCGGCGCATAGTCGAAATAGAGCGCTTCGCCTCCTTCCATCCAGAAGACTTCCGGAGCGGCGAAGACGCACTGGCCGTATCCCTGGCAGCGGTTCAGATCGACAACGATCTTCATCGGCAACTCAGTTCCGTGTACAGATCGATGGTCGGCATGGCGATGAACTTTCTGCGAACAGAATAGTGTTCGTTGGGCCAATTTACAGTCCACATCATTTCTCGCAAGTAGGCACAAATTTGTCCGCGACGCACAGATCTGTTCGCTACAAGCCCTACGCAACCGACTGCCGCGCGAGAGCTAACGCGCGCGCGGGAAAAATGGACGGTGGGTGATGGCTGTCGCCGCGCTCTCGAGGGGACCTATGCGTTGCAACGCCATACGGCGTCTGATCAGCCGCATTTTCCAGCGCATGTTGACACTGACGCTGTGGGGCTCGAACTCGACGGGATGGTCACCCGAACGATGCATCCGACGATTCCGCCGCGCGTTGACTACGAACTCACCGAATTGGTAAAGACGCAGCTGGAGCCGGTAACGGCGCTGGTCAATTGGGCTGACGATAACAAGCTCGCCATCGTCTAAGCGCACGGGCGCTTGGACGACGAATTTGAACCAGACCGAATCTCGCTTCAAGGCGCAATCTATTGGAGGTGGTGAATCTGCCTGGATGGCAGGCCGCTAGGAAGCACCCGAACAAGCCCGCGGCGCTAACAAGCGCTGCGGCAGCCGTCTCCTGGGGTCCTTTCGCTGAGGCCACCATCAGCGGGTATCGCCATGCGCCGATCTCTCGCGCTGCAGGTCATGCGGTCTGACCACCATCGACGACGATGGCCGCGCCAATCGTGAAGGCGCCACCTTCCGAGCACAGCCAGAGCACGGTTGCGGCAATCTCATCCGGACGCCCCATGCGGCCAACAGGCTCCTGGGCGATGACAGCCTGGCGCCCTTCGGACGTGCCGCCGCTGAACCGGCTCATCATCGGCGTTTCGATGATGCCGGGGCACACGGCGTTCACGCGGATGTTCGCACCCGCGTAATCGAGTGCCGCTGACTTGGTCAGGCCGATCACGCCATGCTTGGCCGCGGCGTAAGCGGCCTGCCCCCGGAACCCCTTCACGCCGGCGCCGGACGAGGTGTTCACGATGCAGCCACCTCCTTGCTTGAGCATCTCGGGAATCTGGTGCTTCAGGCAGAGGAATACACCTCGAAGGTTGACGGCGATCATGCGGTCGAACTCTTCGGTCGAAAGGTCGGCAGCGGGCATGACGGGTTGTTCCACACCTGCGTTGTTGAATGCGAAGTCCAGCCGGCCGAATGCCTGGATCGTCTCGGCGATTGCCGCCTGAACATCGTCCTCCCGGGACACGTCACACCGGACCGCGAGCGCACGGCCGCCCGACGTTTCGATCTGTTGAGTCGTTTCGTCGATGCTCGCTTCCGGGATGCCAGCCACGACGACGCTGGCACCTTCCCGTGCAAAGGCCAGCGCCGTCGCACGCCCGATTCCAGCGCCCGCTCCGGTCACGAACGCGACCTTTCCAGTAAAGGCTTGATTCAGCTTCATTGGGAACTTCTTCCTGCAGGATGGGATGTGCTATTTCAGGTTTGTCCTGAAGAATGCCTCCAACTTGTCGAATGGGATCTTCTTCAGGTTGTCATACAAGTCCACGTGGTCGGCGTCGGGCACGATCACCAGTTCCTTCGGACCAGAAGCGGCCTTGTACACATCCTCCGAGTAGTAGCGCGAGTGTGCGTTGGCCCCAGCTACCAACATGATCGGGCGTGGCGCGATCATGTCGATATTCGCCATCAACGGAAAACCGAAGAACGACATTGGTGTTGTGGCCGTAAATGCGGTGGTCGAGTTGATCGATCTCGAATGGAATCCACGCGGGGTCCGGTAGTAGTCGTAGAAGACGGCGAGTACGGGATGGGGATCCGGCGGCAGCTTTTCAGGCAGTACGCGTTCACCTTTGACGATTTGGCCGGTGCCGTCAAACGGCACCTCGTGGTATCCGAGCGCATAGGTGCCCTTCTCGGCGTCGGCCCAGCGTTGTTGGCTCAGATAGTCAATCACCTTATGCCGCTGCTCGGGGGTGTAGCTGTCCATGTAGCTACGGCTCATGCTGCGCGACATGTCGTACATCGAAGCCGTCGCTACGGCTTTGATGCGGGAGTCGCTGGTCGCGGCCGTCAGCGCCATTCCGCTCAAACCGCAGATCGCCATGATGCCAATGCGGTTGCGATCTACGTAAGGCAGCAGGCCGATGTGATCGATCGCGGCGCTGAAGTCCTCGGTGTAGATGTCAGGCGATGCGACGTTGCGCACTTCGCCTCCACTCTCACCGGTGAAAGAAGGGTCGAATGCGAGGGTGACAAACCCTCGCTCTGCCAATTGCTGGGCATACAGACCGGACGATTGCTCCTTGACCGCCCCGAACGGTCCGCTGAGCACCAACCCGGGCAGCTTTTTATTTGCCCGATCCTTCGGCCGATACAAGTCGCCAACCAACGTGATGCCGAAGCGGTTCTTGAACGTCACCTTTTGGTGTGCGACCCGATTGCTTTGCGGGAAAACCTTGTCCCAGTGTTGGGTCAGTACCATGCTTTTGTTTCCATTTGAACGGGTTTGTGATCGGGCAGCGCCAGCATGCATGCCGGTGAGGGCAACTGCCCCAATGGCGACTGCGCCTTGCAGCATTTGGCGACGGGAGTTCGATAGGCTCATGCGCTTTCCTTTCATTCGTGAGATTTCGATGATTTGGCTTAAGGTCCGCCGCTCCCGCGTTCCCTCAGCGGCGATGGAGTCTTCGTTTATCTCTTGCTCGATGCGCAGCCGTACGACCGGATGTCATTTGGAGGCTCGCCGTATGTTTGAGCGAGCCGCATGCATCACTCGCCGCAGTGACAGGCAACGTCGTCAAGCGCCGAAACAACAACAGACTTCTCCCAGGGCATGCCCCGCTGAGCTCAACGAATGGCAGCACCTGCACCACCCGTTCGTGTGAGGGATATTATTTTTCGTTCGGCTCACTTCCTGGTAGACCGATTCGACTGATTCATTGCCTGATCCTCCAGAACATCGGGCCGAAAAACAATTCGGCTGGGCAAGAGAGCTATCCTGTGGAGGTTGAGCCCAAGGACATCTCTATGCCTACCCTGGAAGCTAGCGAACAACAGCCAGCTGGACAGCTCCATGCGCTGCGTGCGGGCTTGGTCGACGCCATTGGAAGATGGACCGTGGGCAAAGAACACTGCCCGACAGCAATTGAGAACCTCCTTCTGTTCCGGCGCGAAACAGTCAGCCCGCCTTGCTCCTGCGAAGTGGAGCCCAGCGTCGTACTCGTTGTTCAGGGGGCCAAGCAACTGCTGGTCGGCGACGATGCCTATGCGTACAACCCTGAGCGTTTCCTGATCAACTCACTCGAGATCCCTGCCAACTCGCAGGTGCTCGAAGCGAGTTCGGAAAAACCTTGTCTCGGGCTTGGACTCAAGCTCGACCTCAGGGTAATGGCAGAACTGATCGCACAAGGCGGCTTGCAGCCACCCCGTCAGCGAGCTTCGGATGGCAGTTCGGCGCTTGGCCGCATGACCTGGGCCTTACTGGAGCCGTTCTCTCGTCTCATTGCGCTGCTTGATGAGCCCAAAGCCATTCCCGTATTGGCGCCGCTCATCGAACGAGAGATTCAATACCGTTTGCTCGCGAGCGACGATGCGGCACGCCTCTGGCAAATTGCATCGGTGGGCAGTCATAGCCAACGGATCGCAAGAGCCATTGAATGGCTGAGGTCGAATTACGCCAAGCCCCTGCGCGTCGACGAACTCGCGGCTCATGTGCAAATGAGCCCTTCGAACCTGCATCACCACTTTCGCCAGCTCACCGCGATGAGCCCGCTGCAGTATCTGAAATGGTTGCGCCTGCACGAGGCTAGGCACTTGATGTTGAACGAACGCCTGAACGCCGCGGGGGCCGCGTTTCAAGTGGGCTACGAAAGCACCTCTCAGTTCAGCCGCGAGTACGGCCGACTGTTTGGGGCACCGCCCAAGCGGGATGTCGTTGCGTTGCGCCAGCAAGCTGACCGGCTTGAAGTTCTTCAGTGAAAGAACAAGCCTATTGGCTTCATTTCGTTGTGAGCTGACGTGCGAGCGCCGCCCGCGCTCTTGTCGCAGTTTCGGCGTCCACCCGGTCCGCCAATACTTGCGCCAGTTGGCTCAACTGACTGACTGTGATGCCCGTATTCATGCTGATGCCCATGTGCGACTGCAGCTGAGAGTCCGCGCCCTGCAGGGAAGACAGCATCCCGACGGTCGCAAGTTCCCGACTTTGCCAGTCAAGGTTGTCACGCTCGAAGATGTCGCCGAAGAGATGAGTCTTGAGGTACTCCCCGGCGGCCGGTGCGAAGTCGAACAATGGACCTTTTACGGGGCTACCCACGAGTTTGGTCTGATTGGCCGTGCCTGCTGCCAGCAGCGCGTCGCCTTTGGGTACCGCGCGGGTTGGTTCTTGCCCTGGTGCGTCTTGTATGCCCCGCTGCTTGCGCGCCTCGACCACCTTCATCAACTCGCCAAGGGCGTTCAGGCTGCGCGGAAATCCGGCGTAGGCATACAGTTGGATCAGCACTTCCTTCGCATCGCTCACGGTCAATCCGGCGTCGAGGCCCTGATTCAGCGCGGAACGAAGACGTGACATGTCACCGACTGCGCCGAACGCGGCGATCGGAATGATGGCCTGTTGGCGAATGGAGAGCGTTTGCGAGCGGGGCTGGGGCTGCGTCATGGTTTGCGGGTCCTCTGTGTTTGAGGCCGCGTTGGCGAAAGCTGCCGAGCCGCCCAGGGCCAAGCCCATCATTGCGAGTTGGGCGTAACGCTTAGCGCGCGGTGTACTGCTCATCGTTGACCTTTTCCATCCATTCCACGCCCTTTCCGTCAATCGTGCCTGTGACCGCGAGGTGCGTCATGGCCGTCGTGGGCGCTGCGCCGTGCCAGTGCTTGACCCCCGGCGGACACCACACCACGTCGCCGGGGCGCAGGTCCTGCGCGGGCTTGCCCCACTCCTGCGTCCGGCCCACGCCGGAAACGACGACCAGTTGCTGACCCTTGGGATGGGTATGCCAGGCCGAGCGGGCACCGGGTTCGAAAGTCACGTAGGCACCCGTCGCGTTGATGCCATTGCTGGCGGGCCAGACAGGATCCACTCGCACGCGTCCCGTAAAAAAAGTGTCCGGACCGGCTGCGGACGCCTTGGAGCCAGCGCGCGTGATCGTCTGCTGCCCGATAGAAGCCACGGTGGATGGCTCTGTGGCACCCGCAGCGCCTGCTTGCACGACCAAGAGACATGCGACGAGTGGGTAGACAAACTTGTTCAATCTGGCCTCCCGGTCTTCGTGGCATTGCCGGGCGGTCCCGCGAAATACTCCGCATCGGTGACGTGCTCCAGCCATACGACGCCGTTTCCGTCGAGGGCTTCGGTGACGGCAATGTGGGTCATCGCCGTCGTGTCGGTCGCGCCGTGCCAGTGCTTGTGGCCGGGCGGGCACCAGACAACATCGCCAGCACGGATCTCGACGACCGGCTCGCCTTCGCACTGCGTCCAGCCGCACCCCGCCGTGACGATCAGGGTCTGGCCCAGCGGATGGGTATGCCAGGCCGAACGCGCACCTGGCTCGAAGGTGACGGTGGCGCACGAGGTCCGTGCCGGTGCCGGCGGGCTGTTCAGCATATCGATGCGAACGCTGCCGGTGAAGAAGTCGGCAGGTCCCTTGGCGGACGGCTGCGTGCCGGGGCGGATCAGTTTCATTGGAAGGAGCCTCTGGTGTGTTCGGGTGGCGCTGTCGAAGGACAGGAGTGGCGTCGCTCAATGAACTGTATTTCCATACCCTTTGGCAGAGAAGATGGGATGATCGGGATACACATGTGCAAATCGTTCACCAATGGCTAAAGAGAATCTGAATGACCTGCAGGCCTTCGTCGTGGTGGCGCGGGAGCGGAGCTTCACCCGAGCGGCAGCTCAGATGGGCCTGTCGCGTTCCGCTTTGAGCCACGCGATGCTGGCGCTGGAGGCGCGTCTGGGCGTACGCCTTCTCACCCGCACCACGCGCAGCGTTTCGACCACGGAAGCCGGCGCCCGACTGCTCGACACAGTCGCGCCACGTCTGCAGGAAATCGAGGCCGAACTGGGTTCGCTTAGTGCGATGCGCGACAAGCCCGCCGGGACCGTACGCATCACGGCGCATGACCATGCCATCACGACCGCACTGTGGCCACGACTGATGCCGTTGCTCAAGCAGTACCCCGACATCCAGATCGAGTTCAGCGTCGATTACGCATTCACCGACATCGCGTCGCACCGGTTCGATGCGGGCGTGCGTGTCGGCGACCGCGTGGACAAGGACATGGTGGCCGTGCGCATCTCACCTGATCTGCGCATGGCAGTTGCCGCATCGCCCAAGTACTTGGCGGACAAGCCGCTGCCAAAGAAGCCGCAGGATCTGACCGATCACCGCTGCGTGAACCTGCGCCTTCCAACCCACGGCAACCTCTATGCGTGGGACTTCGAGAAGGGCAAGAAGTCGGTCAAGGTGCGGGTGCAGGGCCAGACGGTGTTCAACAGCACGACCCTGATGCTGCAGGCCGCGCTGGACGGGCTGGGTTTCGCCTACGTGCCCTGGGACCTCATGCAGCCGCACATCACAGAAGGCCGGCTCGTTCCAGTGCTGGAAGACTGGTGGCCGCGCTTTCCTGGTTACCACCTGTACTACGCGAACCGACGCCAAATCGCGCCTGCCCTGGCCCTGGTAATCGAGGCGCTGCGATGAAACTGCGTGTGAGGAAGAAGTTCGCCCGCGCGTAGCGGCAGGGCGGATCGGTCTTTCACTTCGTCTCGGCGCGGTAGTCCTTGCATGCCCGCGGCGTGAAGCCCGGAAAGCTTGCCGGCGCTGCGCCGTCTTCAGATGCCGATACCGCGTCGGCGCCCGAATTGCCAAGTGACGGACTGCCCGCGAACGACCGCCGAGACCTGCTGGCCTAACCGCTGTTCGATCACCGGCCGCCACGGCACGAGATTGAAACCCAAGCCGTCGTCGAGCATCGCGAAACGGCCGCTGGCGAGCTGCAGGCTGCGGCGGTAGACGCCGCTGGCCTGCCCGCCGTCGGGCACCGGCCGGTAGGTTTGGCCGGTCTGTTCTTGCAGTGCCTTGCCCACGGTTGCCAGTTCCCGGTCACGCAAGGTGGCCAGCAGGTTGCGCGACGGCACAACGCGCTGGCCGCGCCGCTCGGCCAGACCTTGCTCGGCGAGGAAGTCCACGCGGCTGTGCATCGCATCGCGCACCTGGGCGCCGAAGCCTTGGGTTGCCAGCCCCGCACTGTCGCCGACCAGTTGCTTGTCCAGCCAGGTGGCGCCGATGGCGCGCACTTGCTGGTCGATGGACAGGTGCGAGCGCAGCTCGATCACCAGGCCTGTGGCCTTCTGCGCATCGTGCTGCTGGGCTTTCTGCATCAAGTTCGGTGGCACCTTCCAGACGCCATCGGCAACTCGCTCCACGATGCCGGACCGGCGCAGGGCTTCGAGCCGGCGCACGTGGGCATTGACGGTGGACTGCGGGTCGCGGTCGTTGTTTAGCTTCAGTTGGGTCAGATGATCGTCGGTCTTGTATATGCCGTCCTTCGCCACCGCCGCAATGTTGCGGTCCATCGGCTTCTCCTGCGCAGGCGGCTTCGCTTCTACGATGCCATGCAGGGGGAGCTCGGCCAGATCGGTGCCCGCCGGCAGTTTCAGGTAGTGCGCGCGGCCTTCGATGCCATCGACCACGAGGTAGCCGCGGTCGTGCAGCTCGTCGGCCAGACCTTTGCCCGCGATGCGGCCGATCACGGGAGCGGCCGGCTGTTCGTGCACCACGCATTCGCGTTGCTGACCCTTGAGCGCCCGGCGCACAGCAGCCTGCGCATCCTCGCGCTCGCCCATCGCGTTGAGCGTGGCCGCCATGTCGGGCTGCAGTTTCCAACGGTTCGCATCCATCCGCGCGGCCAGCCCCATGGCTTCGAGCCGCTGTAATCGCGCACGGAGCGCGTTCTGGTGTTGCCGGTCTTGCTGTTTGCTGGTCAGGTCGATGCTGTTTGAGACAGCCTGCCGGATCAGCGCGCGATCCAAGCCGGTCAACCGCTGCTGGTCCACCTCGCGCAGCAGGCTTTGCCGTATTTCCAGCTCTGTGCGCGGCCCCAGCCAGTCGGTGGCGATCTCGCTGGCGCGCATGCGCATGCCATGGGCCATGTAGTCCGGGGAGATGACCAGATCTCCTCTGTCGCTGGTGTGACCATTCAGCACGATGTGGGTGTGCGGGTTGTCCGTGTCCCAGTGGTCCACGGCCACCCAGTCCAGCCGAGTCTCCAGGTCGGTCTCCATGCGGCCCATGAGCTGGCGGGTAAAGCCTTTCAAGTCTTTCAGCTCCAGACCATCTTCGGCCGAGACGATGAAGCGGAACTGATGGCGGTCGTTCTGGCCGCGCTCCTGAAACGCCTTCAGGTCGGCCGTGTCGGTGTCCGCGCCGTAGGCCTGGCCCTTCTGCCCGTCGCGGGTGACGCCATCGCGCTCGACGTAGCGCAGGTGCACGGCCACCGAGTTTGGACTGGCGCGCCGGAGCACCACGAAGCGGGACTTGATGACCACGCGACGAGCGTTCGGTCTCATGCGCTGGCCGGCCACGGTGGCAGCCACGCGGCCACGGCCGAAGGTGTTGCCTGGCCTACCCAAGCTCTTGCCCGACGGCTTCACGCCAGACTTCGACATCTGCTTGAGCACCGTTGAAACGAAGCGCTGCGAACGCGGCCCACCACGCGACTTCGGCGCTGCGGGCTTGACGCGGAAGCGGTCCTCGTCAGCACGAGTCATGGCGAAGACCCCAGCGCGCTGCGGCGCAGCGCATGGCAAACGGCACGCTGCAAACGCCACAGGCATACGGATTCCAAGCGCTCCGCGGCACGCGCAAGACCCCATGCGGTGCCGCCGCAAACCCACGTGCAGACTGGCTTCGAGGGGCACGACGTGCCACCCCTTTTATCTGGCCCTCTGTCTCCGCCCCTCGCATTCGCTCCCGGCTGCGACCTGCCGCCAGCCACGCACGAGGTGCGCAACGCTGCCTGAAGGGCAGCGGCGGTGCAGCTCGCGCTGCACGCTGGTGGCAGGCTCCCTGCACGAAGGAAGGCAGCTCAGGCGCATGCCCAGCTGCAGTCCGGCGGCATGACGCAGCAATGCTCATGGTGTGCTCCATGTCCACAAGGGACGCGCGATGCCGAGCACGGCAGATGCCGCGATGGGGCCGAAGTAACGGCTGTCGAACGACGCCGGGTTCGTGTCGCTGAGCAGGAACAGTTCGCCATTGCCGAGAGGGCGACATTGCGGCCAGGCTTGCAGCGGTCGATGAGCCCCGTCATGCGTTCGCACTGTCGCCACCGCTGCGCCATCGACGTCCACGACTTGTTCGCGAACACACACCGCTTGCGGTGCCGTGGCACCGATGCGCTTAAGGATCGGCACACCGCTCGGCAGGTAGCCACGCTGCGCAGCAAACGCGGCTGCGTCTGCAGGAAGCCGTGCCAGAACGATGTTGCCGACGTGCAGCGAGGTGGCGTCATTGATGCGGCCGACGCGGTACCAGCCGCGCGGCACACTGTCCGTCGGGTTGTAGACCACCCACACGCGGCCATGCGGCGACATTGGCATGACGGCTGGCGCGCACAGTGCAGCCAGGCCGACGCTCATGCAGACGAAGAGCATGCGGGGCGTCATCTCAATACTTCGCGAGCCAGATGCGCCGCATGCCGCTCGGCGGTGTAGTCGGGCAGCGGCTGGCGTGCGGCAAGCCGGTTGCCGACCGTGCGCCAGTAGGTCAGTGCAACGTCACATGGGTCGAGGCCCAACGCTTCGATGGCGTCGATCACTTCGAGCACTGCCTTCACCTGTTGCTCGCCATCGGCACGCAGCAGGATGCGCGCGCCTGGCAGCACGCCAGCGATGCGTTGGGCACAGTCGAACGGCATCGGCGCCTGCAGCACCATGAGCTGCCAGAGCGCGGTACCGTAGTCGTTGCCGATCCACTTCACGCGGCAGCACCCGGTGTTGGGCTCGAAGGTCGCCACGCGCCGCCAACGGTCCAGCGTCGTCTCGCGCACAGGCTTCCCAAAGCGAAGCCATACGTTCACGCGGTGCTCGACGAAGGCGAGCGACACCCGCATATGCGTCGGTCGTGGCGGCAGCGCGGCCTGCGGCCACGACTGCACGACAAGTGTCCGCGGCTGCGTCATGCCTCACCTCCGCCGTACTCTCGCTCCAGCAGTTCCCGCAGCATCTCGGCGGCAGTGATGCCACGTGTGAACGCGATGACCTTGATGCGCCCGCGCAGCGCAGGCGTCACGTCGATCGTGAGGCGCGCCGTGTAGATCGACGCTTTGGCGACGGCCTCTGGTGCGTCGGCCTGTCGCACCCAGGTCGATGCGGGATCGGCAGCGGGCCTGCGCCCGATGGGCGCGCGTTTCAGTGCTGCGGATGTTGATGGCGCCGTCATCGCAGCATCTCCCGCACCGCCTGCGCCAGCGCTGCGATTTCCCGAGCGGCGGCGCACTTCGGCGCCGCTTCGCACGCAAGCCGGCCGGCGGCCACGCTGTCGGCGAAGACGATGCGCTGCGAGACTTCGGCGTGCAGCGCCGCGAATGGTTGATCGGCGAGTGCCGTGCGTGCCTCGCGGCCGATCACCGTGCCGACCACACGCCGGTTGATCACGAAGGCCGCGCGAAGCTGCGGCCTGAAGACGCGGGCCTCGGCAATGAGCGTCACCATCTCATGGCTGGCCCACACGTCGTAGGCACTCGGTTGCACGGGGATCAGCACCAGGTCGGCGGCGAGCAGCGCCGAGCGCGCGAGGGCGGCGACGCGAGGTGGGCCATCGATCACGACGTAGTCCGCTTCAAGGGCGATCTGTGGCGCTTCCTGGTGCAGCGAGTCCCTGGCCAGCCCGAACACGCCGTAGAGCCGCTCCTGGCCGTTCTGAAGCCGTCGTTGTGCCCAGTCGAGAGCAGAGCCCTGCGGATCGGCATCGAGCAGCGTCACGCGGCATCCCGCCATCGCGAGTTCGCCAGCCAGGTGGGTGGCGAGCGTGGTCTTGCCCGCGCCGCCTTTCTGGTTGAGCAGCGCGATCACCTTGCCGGGCCGGTGCTCTTTTCCTGGCAAGCGGTTTTCGGCTGTTGGGGCTGTTCGGACTGCCTCCTGCAAGGCACTGCCCGTTTTTTGAGCAGCTTCGGCTCGCGCGCGCGTGAATTCCATTTATGTATCCCTTTAGATGTTTAGGGAAGCCCGAAACCGTTGCTGGGCGCCGCTTTGCGGCCGATCGGTGCGGGTGATCCACCGATGTTTCTGCGGGCGATCAACCGAGGGTCGTGCGGGTGATCCACCGAGCCAGTCCACACGCCGTCCACAGGTTCTTCAACAGAAGCTGTGGATAAGTCGCCGTGGCCCGCGCTCGTTGGCCGGGGTCGGAAGGCCAGCCATTCGGTGCCACCACTGCGCTCGATGACCAGCAGGTAACCCGGCAGTGCCTGGCGCCGCGCAAGCTGGCGCACCTGGATTGCGAAGTCGGATGGGCGCTGCAGGCTCCCGGACTTCAGGTGCAGGTGGCGCATCTCGAAGCGCCAGCCGGCGGGCTGCCGGCCACCGTGCTTGCGCACCAGCCGGTACAACCAGCGTTCGATGCCGCCTGAAAGCCGGAAATACGTCGGGTCGAGCGTGAGCACGAGGGTGTCGTCCATCACGCCGGTGAAGAACCAGTCGGCCAGGATCAGCTCGATGCCGTCGGAGCGCCCGTCGGGCCGGACGTACTCCTTCCACTCGTTGATCCATGAGAAGCGGTGCACGCGCTTGCCGCCGTTCGGCCGGTCGCGCTGTCGCAAGGTCGTGGCGACGGTGGTGGACTGCAGCCGGTCCAGCGCAGCGCGCAGCGCCAGGTAGTCGCTGCGCCCGATGCCGCGCTGCACGTAGCGCAGGATCTCGTAGGGCGTGGCCACCATCAGGCGCGAGGGCGCGATGCCTTCCTTCTTCGCCTGGATGATCTGGCTCGCGGCCCAGATCAGCACGTCGGCATCCCAGATGGTGGCGATGCCGTGCTCGGGAACGCCTTCGACGGTGAGCGAGATGCCACCGGACTCGAAGCGGATCGGCACGATCCGTGGCGACTTGGCCAGGCTGAAGAACGGGTAAGCCATCAAGTCCTGTGCATCGCGCAGCGCCATGTCCCCGGACGGCAGCGCGCGGAACAGCGAGAGCTGTTCGCGTTCGCTCGCGCGCTTGGACATCGCGTTTGCTCCGAATCGTGCAGGGCGATCAGCGGACAGAGTCACGCTGCACGTAGCCGGGGTCCGAGGTCATGCCGTAGGTGTGGCTGTCGGCCCAGGCGCGCAAGTCGACGGCCGCGTAGACCACGCGCGCGCCGAACTTGCGAAAGCGAGGACCACCGCCCAGCACGCGCTGCTTCTCCAGCGTGCGAGGCGACAGCCGCAGGAAGGCGCCGGCTTCGTCGGTGGTCAGGAATTCGGGACTGGCCGGCGCTGCCGAAACCGGGGAAGGCTGCGGCGCAGTCACTGCGGCCGTGCGGGAAAGGGGGGAACTGCCGACTGCCATGAAGGCCTCCATCGCTGTGGATGGGCCGCAAACCATTCGCGGCCCGTTGGAGGCAGTCTCGGGAACCACGCCCGATCAAGGCAGGGAGAAATTCAGCGCAGCGCTTCGTCTCCGGGGTGCTTCGATGCGGCCGGCGACACGCCTGCCAGGTCCCGATAGTCGCCAGTCATGTAGCCCTCGGCGCGACGCAGCAGATGGCGCACTTGCGCTCGAAGTTCGCCGTCTTCGTGCCAGCGCAGCACCACGGCTTCAAGGCCGAACAAGGCCTGGGCGATGTCGCGGTGCGACGCGCCGGCCTGCGCGGCATCGAGCGCCTGCACGGCGCGCAGGTGTAGCAGGGCCGCCCGAGTGACGGGTCGTACGGGATGGCCGGCCGGCGTCTCGCCTTGCAGTGCCTTCGCCTGGCAGCCGAACACGTCGAGCTGGCCGCGCAGAGCCGGCGTAAGCGGTACCGCGCAGGTGTACCCTGCGCCGTCAGCAACATCACCGGCCAGAGCGACACGCAGATTCAGCGCCGACTGCGCTGCGGTGAGCGTCAGTTCGGCATCGCCCAGCGTCAGGCGCTTGCGGCCGGGGATGCGCCAGAGATCGAAGCGGCTGGCGTCACGGTGCGAGCGCGAAGCGCGTACCTGCAGCAGCTCGTCAGCGGACGCGAGCCAGTGCGGATGCGCCTCGCGCGCATCCAGGCGCGGGTCCTCGGCAACATCGCAAGCCCCATCGCTCGAACCATGCGGATCGTCGCCGCGCCCACGCGGCATGTTCGGCTCGGTACATCGGATTGCGACGCAGGTACTCCCACGCGAGCGCGGGACCGTCGAGGTCCAGCGTATATAAGTACGCGGCCGACACCGCCCACGGCGCACGCGGCTGGTCTTCGATGTCGTGCAAGGACATGGCGATACTCCTTCCCGATCGCAGGAAGCTGCCATGAAACCGATGCGGCTGGGTCGCCTTTGCGGCGATGCGCCGTCGCGCGGGCAGCTACGCCGCCACTCGCCGAACTTCAGTCGTTGATCGACCCGTCGCGCACCGCGTCGGCCGCATAGGCCGACAACGTGCGCTGCGGCTTGAAATGCAGATCGACCCGCACGGGGATCTGGTTCGGCCCGACGATGGAAGCCAGCACGGACAGCCGGACGTGACCCAGCTCCGGCGTGCCCAGGCCCATGTCGATGAGGCCGTAGGCCGTGTCGCCATCGTCCGCAAGCTCGGTCAGCAACCAGGTGGCGTGCGCGTCCAGAGTGTGCAGCTTCACCACGGGCAGCGGATCGGCGGCGTCGCCGCGGGCGCGTGCAGTGCCGTTGGCCAGCATTTCCCAGCGCTGCTGATCGGTAAGGAAGGCGGCAGCGGCGGCTCCTGAGGTCGAGGCCAGCGTGACGATGAGGGGTGGGCCGGGTTGATGAGGCATGGGATTGGTCGCGCGAACGCGCAACGCTGCCTTTGAATCACCGGCGGCGGAGACTGTCTCGGCCGCATCGGAAGGCGAATTCTAGGCAGCGCACCGGAGCGGCGCAACATTTATGAGTTATGTTTAACGTGGTTTTAATTGCCATCGTCCGCGACGCTTCTGTCCATGCAGAAGCGGGCAATTCAGCGTGGACGGCCCACCGGCGCGACAACCTTCGAGGTTGCGCCGGCGCTCGCCTTCGGCGCTGTGGTTCGCGCCTTGCGCACGGAAGACGGCATCGCCCAGGAAACGCTGGCCCACCTGGCCGGCGTCGAACGCTCGCACATGGGCAAGATCGAGCGCGGCGAGCACATGCCCACCTTGGCGATGATCCTCAAGATCGCTCGCGCGCTGGACCGCAGCGCGGGCGAGTTGCTGCTGGAAACAGAAGCCAGGCTCCCGAACGAATGGCACCAGCCGCCGGAGCGGTGATCCGGCGGCTGGTCGCCTGATGCGCTACGTCACGATGCGGCCAGCAAGTCGGGCCTCCCGCGCATAGCCGCTCAGGCGCTTCTCGGCCTTGAAGTGCAGCTCGCGTTCCACCTGCAAGCCCAGCCGGCCTCGCACCGATGCCAGCTCGGCCAGACTCACCCAGCCCATTTCCGGGAAACGGTACCCCAGGTCGCACAGCCCGAATGCGTGGTCATGGTCGTCCGGGTCGATCTCGGTCAGCAACCAAGTCGCCCCGGCGTCCGGCGTGAAGAGCTTCACCACCGGGGCCGGATCGAAGTCTTCATGTTCGAGAGACTGGCGGCTGTTGGCCAGCAGCAGCGTGCGTTGTTCGTCAGTGATGAGCTTCGTCATGGTCTTCTCCTTGGAAGGAATCAGGGCGGGATTGCCCGAGACCGGAAGCAGCACGGCGCAGCGCAGCCGTCAGGGTTCGACAGACGGCCGCCAGGACGCCAGCGTGCAAGGCACGCGCAGACCTTGACGGCGGGAACGCCGTGATACGGTGAAGGAGCAGCAAGCCAGCCCCACCCACCCGCGCCATACCTGACTTGGCAAGCGAAGCGCGCAGGCGTCAGCGATGGAAGCCCGCAGGGGCGAGACGCTCAGCGCAAAGCGGTGGGCGGCTCGATGCGCAGCACGACAGCGCGGTCCGGCAACGCCGGAGACGCACAAACGCATTGGCGCTCGACGCCGGTTGTACTGAGATTCGTGAAGCCTGCGATGCGGCTTACTGCAACGCCTGAGAAGCACGGAACCGGGTCGACGCATTCACGCCGATGCACAGAGCCGCCAAGATGTAGAAGCGGATGTGCACAAATCCGTGGAACCGGCTTCACGCAAGGACGTGAATCCGTGAAGCTGCAGAAGCGAAAAGGCGCAGAGCCGGGGAAGGGCCGTACCCGACCACGTCGTGCCCACCCTGCTGCGGGCATGGTCACCCGATACGATCCTTAAATGTCAGTACCCGAAGCGAACACGAACGAAGAAACCTTGGAGGCAATGCTTCGTCGTTCTGACGAGCTTCACGAACGTCTGCTAGTCCTTCTGGACGGTGCCGAGTTCGACTTCTCGGCCCGGTCCGAAGCGTCCCTCGCCATGTGCTCCGTCGCACTGGAGCACGCCGTCAGTCTTCGCGCCTTGATGGCGCCGGGCCTGCCGACCTCAGCCGTCAGCCTGATGCGCCTTCAGTTCGAGGCGCTGACCCGGTCCATGTGGCTGATCTACGCCGCCAACGATGGCGCGATCGCCAAGCTGTTGGCGCCCCTCACCACCGAGAGTGAGCAGGCGGCGAAGAATCTGCCTTCGGCCAGCGACATGATCGAGCAGATGGGAAAGCGCGTTGGCCAGAACGTACCCGCTGCCGCTCATCAGATGCTGGTGAGATTCAAGGACGTGTCCTGGCACGCCATGAACTCATTCGTGCACGGCGGTATCCATCCGCTGCGCCGACAGGCCGAGGGCTTCCCGATGCACCTGGCACTCCAAATCCTGTGCAACTCCAACGGCCTGACGACGATGACCGGCATGGCCTTGGCCATCCTGACCGGCGACGACGCCATCGCCAAGTCGATGAACAAGATCCAGCCCGAGTTCGCCGACTGCCTGCCCGAGCTGCTGCAGTAGGTCGAAGCCACGAATGGCGCCCCGCTGCAGCGGGGCGCCAAGGGCGACGCTCAGTCGCCCTTGCTGCGCGACCAGATCAGGTTGTGCGCACCGTCCTCGCCTTCGACCAGGCGGGCATAGATGGTCGCCGGGAACGACGGGTCGTCGAGCGTCACCGACAGATAGGGGCGCTCCGCCCGGCTGAGCTTCTTCCACGCCGCGCCGATCTCGAAGTTGCCGGCGACGATGCGGTAGTCCGGGGCGTTCTCGCTCTCCTTGTTGTTGGGCACGATCTTGACCTTGACGTTGAGCGTCAGGGTGCGAACCGTGCCGGTGTAGCTGTCGTTCTGTGCGGTGAAGGTGCCGATGTTGGCCATGATATGAGTCCTCTCGAGGTTGACTAGGTCGCGCCCATCGCGGCCTTGGCGTGATCCGATGGGTGAGGGACCGGGCGCGCCGCATCCCGCAGGGGCCGCAGCGCAGCGGAGGACCGGGAGGCCCGAGAAATTTGCTTCGCGAGGAAGACCGCAGGTCGGGGAAATTTGTCGGGCTGTACGGTTGCGGCGAAGAAGCCCGAGGCACAGCAAAGCGAAGCCGTGCCCGCGCCTGGATTCACGACCAATGCAAGGCCGCTGTGGGTGTGATCCTGATCCGAGAGGACGCATGGCCTGCGCACTCTCACCGCAGCGAAAGCGTTCCGGCATGCACCCGGACGCGGCCCAGGTCCATGTCGGCTTGACAAGGAATAACGCCCCGCCGCATTGGCGCCGCGCGGCGCGTCAAGCTACCGAGCGAACGGCTTGAAGCGCACTAACCTTGGCGGCAATGCGTGGCTCGATGACCTTGCGTTGCGCCGCCACCAGCGTGATGGTGCCGTCGAAGACCGCCTCGTGGGCGTCGTGCGCTTGAACGCAGAAAGTCGCACTGCGTTCGCCGAGGCGCTCGACCCAGCCACGCACGCGCAAGCACGTCGCCGGCGGGATCGGCGCGAGATGGTCGATCCGCATGCTGCAGCCGACCACCACCTCCGTCAGCGGATCGACGTGCTGCTGCATCTCGCGGATGCAGATCGACTCGACCACCGCAATGAGGTAGCCCGTTGCCAGGCACTCGACGAGCGTCTGCGCGTACGCGATGCCGTGTGGCAGCCGCGCGAACAGCGACCGCGCCGTCTGTTCAGCCGGGACACAGTAGGCTTCTTCAAAGAAGATTTCGCTGACGGCTTGCTGGTTCATGGGCATCGAGGTTCGGAGTGGATCGGACGCATTGACGTCCGACCGCCGCCCATGAGGGCGGCAGCGCCGGAGCCATTTCGATGCTCGGTCGATGCTCCCGCCCGTCCAACCCAGCCAGGCGAATCGCAGCGTAGAAGCGCGTCCGCACCACTGGAGAATGGCTCTACGATCCGCTCCGGCCCCAAAGCCGGAGCGCTGACTCGGTCGTTGGATTGAAAGCGCGCGCGGCACACTTGCCGCGCGCGTTGCGCGAGAACTCCAAGCCCCGACCCGAAGGCCGGGGCTCCACATCACGCCTCGGCGTGTGCGTCCTCGACCTCTTCGACTTCGGCACTGCCGCTGGCCGCTGGCATCGGCACGGCCTGCACCTCGGTCGCGGCATCTGCCGGCGTGGAGAACATCAGCGGCAACCATCCCGAGCCCCCAGCCAGCCGCTCGGCCTCACTGGCAATCTCTGCCTTCTTGAGCTTCGCCAACCGCGCGACCTGATCGGGTGCGAACACCTGCACCGCTTCCAGCGTCTTCGCTTTTGAGACATGCCCGAAGTAGCTCGCAGCGGTCGGCGTCCACCAGTCATGCATGTCCAGGCTGACCGCTTGTGCGAGCACAGCGGCAGGCACTTCATCCTCGCGGGACACCACCGCATCGACCGTCGAAGCCACGCACACGGCCAGCAGCGACAGTAGTTCCTGCTGTGGCAGGGTCAGCAACTCGGCGAACAGCGCATCCGGCTCTCCCGGCAGACGTGCTGCCCATGCCTCCCGCACCTCGCGCATGCCAACCGTTGCCGGCGCCTCCGTGATGTCCGGCGCGTGCATCGCCAGCCCATCCTGCGGCGAAGCGCTGATGTTGATCGATGAATCCGCCGAGCCGTAGGCATCCAGGATGACGCGAAGCGCCAGGCGGTGGACCACCGCCACCAGCGCCACCTGCGGATGCCGCGCGACCTCGGCTTGCAGCGCGGCGGTGCGTTGCGCGCTCAGCCGCTTCGCCAGCTTCTCCGAGATGCCGGCCTTGGCCGGTGCGGCGTCGGCCGACCCCGAGCCACCGACCACCGCGCCGGCCTCTTGCCGTTCCTGCGCCCGCAGCGCCTTGGCCTGTTCCTCGCGCAGCAAGCCGCGATGAACTACGACACCGCCCAAATGATTGACCGACACCACTGCACCGGCGACCGGCACCACGCCAGGCGCATAGACCATCAGGGTCTGCTCGATCGCTTCCAGCTCGTTGCCCAGCCGGTCGAGTGCTTCATGGCGTGCCTGCACTTCCTCGTCCGACAGGTCGGCGTCCGCGTCGTCGAGCTGGTCTTGCAGTTCGGCCTGTTGGGCTTCCAGCTTGGCGATGCGCTTGCCCTCGGCCTTGTTTGGATCGCGCCGCGTGCGACGTGCCCGCTGGAAGGCGTGCAGTTCCGAAGCCGTGGCGCGCGGCACCACCTCCACCCAGCCCCAGCCCTCGGCCTGCGCCGCGTCAGCGACAGCGGCCAGCTTGGCGCGTGCCAGCATGTCCAGCAAGCCCGCATCGGTCAGATAGACCCCTTGCTGTTCATCCGAGAAAAGATCGCGCCGCACGCCGCCGCCTGCCGACGCATACGCTTCTGCACCGACGAACCGCGCCAGCGCATCCCGGCTCGCGTCGATCTCTTCATGCGTCAGGTGATCGCGCAGCGCCTGCGGGCTGCGCTGCCAGTGCGGAGATTCGTAGAACGCGGCCTCCTGCGCCGCGTGGTCATCGGTGATGGCAAGCGCCATCAGCTGATCGAGCGTCACGCCATCGGCCCGGTAGTCCGCCAGCAGGCGCGGCGAAACGTTGGCGAGCTTCAAGCGGCGCTGCACCACCAGCGGCGTGACGCCGAAGTCGGCCGCGATGTCCTCGACCGGCCGACCCTCGGCCACCAGCGAGGCGAAGGCTTCGAACTGGTCGGCCGGGTGCATGGCCTCGCGCTGCACGTTTTCGGTCAGGCTCACCGTGCGGGCCGACGCATCCGGCACCTGCAGGCAGGGAACCGGATGGTGCTTGTCGAGCTTGTGACGCTTCGCCAGCAGTTTCAACGCCGCCAGCCGCCGCTTGCCGGCGACCACCTCGAAGTGCTCACCATCGGCGGATGCGATCACGGTGAGGTTCTGCAGCAGCCCGACGCGGGCGATGCTCGCCGCCAGTTCGGGAATCGACGTGTCGCCGCTCTTGCGCACGTTGCGGCTCGATGGCCGCAGCTTCGACAGAGGGATCAGCAGCAGTTCATAGGGCACGACAACGGCGGCGATCGTGCCTGTTTCTTCGGCTCCGGCAGCGGTGGTGATCGCAGCCGCCGCAGCGACAGCGTGAAGGGCCTGGGTTTCTTGAAGGGTAGCGGTGTTCATGTTGAAAACTCCTGTCCCATCGGGACGTTGAACAGAGAACAAGGTGAGGAAACAAAAACTCTTCGTCGATTCATGGCTTCGATGTCTGCATAGGCACGCTCCTTGTGGGTTTGAAGGCCGACCGGATTCCAAGATTCGGAGCCCGGTGTTGGCTTCGGAGGGTTCGGCGCGGTGACCTGGGCCGGTCGCCGTGGCTGCCGTGAATCGCCGTCTTTCCTGAGTTCATCGCCCGCGAAGAACCGGGACGGCGGGGCCGGGCCGTCAAGGAGAGAAGCGCAGGGTGGGTGCGGCCCGCAGCCGCAGGCGAGGACACGGCCCTGCGCGCCTTGACGGCTCGGCAGCGCCGGCTACGGTCGCGGGATCAGCGATGAAGGAAGGGAATACGGAACGCCGATGTCACCGGCACGGCGCCCAGTGGAGCGACGAACCCACTGCCGCGCGGCGAGCGCCCCTGCGTGCCGCAGGCAAGCCTGGCTGGAGGTGAACAAGCGCGAAGCGCGAACAGGCCCCGAACCCAGGCCGATCAGGCGCAGGCTGTTCGGCGGTATCCCGGGGCGCCAAGCCTGTGCGGCGGGGTGGGCCGCAGGCCGACCCCTGGAGGCAAGCGCAGCGCGCAGCCAAGCAAACGGCGAAGCAAAAAGGGGGCTGTGCCCCCTCGTTCACAGCAGACCGCGCTCCGCGAACGACAACACGTCACTGCCCGCCACGATCAGGTGATCCAGCACCCTCACGTCCACCAGCGACAGGGCCGTCTTTAGCGTCTGCGTCAGATGCTCATCGGCCCGCGACGGCTCCGCCACGCCCGACGGATGGTTGTGCACCAGGACCAGCGCCGCCGCATTCCGCGACAGCGACTCCTTGACCACCTCGCGCGGATAGACCGAGGTTTGGCTCACCGTGCCGCGGAACAGCTCGACGTACTCGATCAACCGGTGTTGTGCATCGAGCATCAGCACCGCAAACACCTCGTGCTCCAGCGATCCGAGCTTCACCCGCAGGAAGTCGCGCACCACCTGCGGCGAGGTCAGCGCCTCACGCCCGCGCAGCTGTGCACCCAGCAGCCGCTGCGCGGCCTGCAGCACCTCGTCGGCGTTCGCCGGACGGTATTCACCCGCGACATCGCGAACGAGAAGTGAAGATTCGATGGAAAGAGAAGGCTGCGACATGGTCTGCTCCGGTCTGTAGCGGGCGGAATTGCCCGAGACCGGCCCCAACACGCTGCAGCGCAGGTGTCAGGGTTCGACAGACGGCCGCCAGGACGCAAGCGCATGCAATGCGCGAAGACCTTGACTCCGAGAACAGCGTGGTACGTTGAAGGGAACAGCAAGTCCACCCCACCGCCTCACGCTACTTCCCTAACGCAAGCGCAGCGCGCAGGCCGGGAGCGCAGAGACGGCCGGAGGCGTGAAGGATCAAAGCCGCATGGCCGAGACGGCGAATGCCGGCTCGGGGCGCAGCCCGCAGAGCCTGACGGGGGCACGCCGGGACGCCCGTTCGTCTATGCGCCCTCAGTAGCCACATTCGAACAGATTTCACTCCTTCTGCCTGTCGCTCTCTCCTTGCCAAGAAAACGTGAGAAAATATACCTATTCCGTTTACGAAAAGAAAAAATATCTTTAATATCAATGAGTTACACAAATGTTGGACGAGATGAAAGAAGTTCAATCAGATTTAGCCCAGTTGATCAGGCTCGCACTCGCAGAGCAGACGGAGGACGTGCGGCTGTTCGTGGCCAGGCTCGTGCGCAAGTACCGCAACACCGATCCGGAGCTGGCCGAACAGATGGACTTGTACCTGCGTGCGAAGGCACCCCGCGCGAGCGCTCCTATGCGCAAGGTCGCGCCGCCCGTCTCCCCGGTGCAACCCCTGCCGGTCGATGACGAATCGAGGTTGTCGCTGCTGAAGGTCTTCAAGGACGATCCCGATCGGGAGCAACCGCTGCTGTCGCTCGACCTCGAAGAAACCTTGAGCCAGTTGATCCAGGAACGCCGCCAGACCAAGCGCTTGGCATCGATGGGTCTGAATCCCACGCGTTCGGCCATCTTTGTTGGCCCTCCCGGCGTCGGCAAGACGCTGACGGCGCGCTGGCTGGCGTCTCAACTGGGTGTGCCGCTGTACGTGCTCGACCTGACCGCCGTCATGAGCAGCCTGCTTGGTCGCAGCGGCAGTAACCTCCGCGCCGCGCTGGATTTCGCCAAGCGCAGCCCCTGTGTGCTGCTGCTCGATGAGATCGACGCCATCGCCAAACGCCGCAGCGACGATACCGACATTGGCGAACTGAAGCGCCTGGTCACGGTCATCCTCCAGGAGGTCGATGAATGGCCTGCCACTGGCTTGTTGCTGGCGGCCACCAATCACGCGGAACTGATCGACCCGGCGCTGTGGCGACGCTTCGACCTGGTGATCAACTTCAAGGCGCCGGAAATGTCCGCCGTCAAACAGGCCATCAAGCGTTTTCTCGGGCCGGACTACGCCCTGTTCGGCCGCTGGATCGACATCCTGACGTTCGCCTTCAATGGCGAGTCGTTCAGCGACATCGAGCGGGATCTCCAGCGTTTCCGGCGCGCCGTTGCATTGGGCACGGCCTCGGACGCCGACCTGATCGAGGAGTTCGTCAAATCGCGCGCACTCGTCCTGGAACGCCAGGGCCGCATTGACCTGGCAGTCCTGCTGGCCAAGCAGACCCGCCTGTCGCAGCACACGATCTCCGACATCACGGGCGTGAGCCGCGACACCATCCGCAAGTACACCAGCGAGCAACCGGTCGCAGCCAAGAAAGCCTCAAAAGGAAAGTCTGACGCATGAGCCAAACCAATTTTTTGATCGGGCGCGGCGAACTGTTGACGCATGACATCAAGGGGCCGAAGCGCATGCCGGGCAAAGCGGAGGTTTACTCTTTCGCGCAGGCCGCACAGCGACTGACGCCACAGTTCTCAGCGACCGCAACGACCCTCGACGCCTTGCCTCCGCACGCTTGTCCTGGCGATTTCGGGGTGGCCCGCCTGACGATGAACCCCAGCTACATCGCCCGGTCGTTCTTCCCAACGGCGATGCTTCGCACCGTCGGCCTGGAGTCGGTCGGTAGCCGAACCGTGAAGGTGACACCCGGCGGCTGGACCAAGAAGGGCGAGCCCCAGGAATGCACGACGACAGAACTGTTCGTCGCGGGCAAGCGCCAGGCGTTTCGCCATCTCAATGAATGGACCCGGCAGATCGAACTCGAGTCCGATGAAGCGCTGGACTTGGCACACATCGAGCAGTTTTCTGCATTCACGCCTCGCGAGCGCATCGCCGACTACGGCAGCGCCAAGGATCGCTTCTTTGAGGTCGGCATTCACCTGCTGCCCGATGAAAGCCGTCTGTTCGTCCAGCAGGCCTTCGTGAAGTACGCCAAGGAGGTGAGCGTCAAGGTTCACAGCGACCTTGGCTTCACGGCGGGCAACCTGTGGTTCGTACCCGTAGAAGGCAAGCACGACCACATCGAACGGCTTGCCGAATTCGTCTTCGTGCGCGTCATCCGTCCGGTGCCCAAGCTGCGCGGTATGCGGCCCGTGCACCGCACGGGCGAGGTAACGGTAGGCTGCAGCCTGCCGACCGAGCAGCCGCTGTCTTCAGAGCCGAAGGTCGCCATCCTCGACGGCGGCCTGCCCAAACAACACGCCATCGGCCCGTGGCTTCGCTCTTACCGCGTCCTTGACGAAGACGCCCAGGACGATCCGGCGGGTCTGGAGCACGGCCTGGCCGTCAGCTCCGCCTTCCTGTTCGGTCCCATCCAGCCGAACGGCGCCGCCGCCCGTCCTTTCGCCTATGTCGATCACCTGCGCGTGCTCGACAAGGACGCCGATACGGAAGACCCGCTGGAGCTGTACCGGACCTTGGGCTTCGTCGAACAGGTCCTGCTCTCACGGCAGTACCAGTTCATCAACCTCAGCCTCGGTCCTGACCTGCCAATCGAAGACACCGACGTACACGCCTGGACGTCGGTCATCGACGACCTGCTGAGCGACGGCGACACCTTGATGACGGTGGCCATCGGTAACAACGGGCAGATGGACCGCGCCTCCGGCAACGCCCGCGTGCAGGTGCCTTCGGATTGCGTCAATGCGTTGGCCGTCGGCGCCGCCAACGACACCGAAGCGAATTGGGCACGCGCGCCATACAGCGCAGTCGGCCCAGGCCGCAGCCCGGGCGTCATCAAGCCGGACCTGATGGCGTTCGGCGGCGATGCCAGCAACTATTTCCATGTGCTTTCACCCGGAAAGAAAGTGGCGCTCTCGCCGCAGCTGGGCACCAGCTTCGCTTCTCCATATCTGTTGCGCAGCGCGGTCGGCATTCGCGCCATCCTCGGAGCGGAGTTGTCGCCGCTGGCAATCAAGGCGCTGCTGGTTCATGCCGCAGACGCGGCGACGCACGACAAGCTCGAGGTTGGCTGGGGCAAGGTGCCCGAAGACCTGATGAGCATCATCACCTGCCCCGAAGGTGTGGCGCGTGTTGTCTATCAAGGCGAGCTGAAGCCGGGAAAATACCTGCGCGCCTCGCTGCCACTGCCCGTCGGCGGCCTGAAGGGCAGCATCCGCCTCAAGGCGACCTTCTGCTATGCCTCGCCGACCGATCCGCAGGACGCCGCCGCGTACACCCGCGCCGGCCTGGAAGTCGTTTTCCGCCCCAGCGACGAGAAAATCAAGGACGGCAAGGCCAACGCCGACACCAAGAGCTTCTTCGACATGAAGAAATACGCCACCGAGGAAGAACGGCGATCTGACATGGGTAAGTGGGAAACGGTGTTGCACAGCGCGAAGAACATGCGCGGAAGCACCCTCAAGAACCCGGTCTTCGACATCCACTACAACGCCCGCGAAGCCGGCCATAAGGCGAACGGCGCCGAGAAGATCCGCTACGCGCTGATCATCACCGTCGAAGCCCCCAAGCATGCTGATCTCTACAACGAGATCCTACGCGCCTACGCAAAGACGCTGGTACCGATCCAGCCGCAGGTGTCGCTGCCGATCCGCATTCGGTGAAACGACCAAAGTCACCGCTGATCCATCAAACAAGAATACTGGAGTCAACGAATGCCGGCAGCACTCAAACGCAAGGACAAGGACGGCAAGCCCTACGAGCGGTCACCTGAGATCGAGGCTTGCATCGAGAAGCTTGATGCGCTCGACGCAGCGCCTCGGCTTGCGCGATTCGACGGCGCGTCAAGAAAGCATCCGCAGTATGTGCCGACAGAGGCCGTTCTTCACTTTCTGCGGCGGGCCTGGGTCGATGGCGATCAGCACCAGTTCGAGAAGACCTTTCGCATCCTCTTGAAGCGGGTTGACCAATCCCTGCACTCAGCGATTCCGGACACACGCATGGAGGGTGCAGCAGAAATTCGCGATGAGATCCGCAGCCGTTTCGTTGTCCTGCTCACCAGGGACTGCAACACACACCCCGGTCTGCTGGACTTCTACGAGATCCGTTTTGACAAGGCGATGGTTGCACTTCGAACTTCTGTACTGCGCAGGATCGGGCCTGCTACTCGCAAGATCAAGACGATTCCGCTGGGTAGTCCAGATGGTGAGGGTCCCGAGATTTCCGCCGAAGTCGAAGCGGCACTGGAAGAGTTTCTGAGTGGTGATCCGCAAAAAATTGACGATCCTGCTTTCCGGTTGGTGCTTTTCGCTGCGATTGACCATCTACCCCAGGATCAGAAGCAGGTCATCGGCCTCTATCTGCAGGGAATTCCAATCGACGCCAAGGATCCAGATGTCATGACAATTGCACGCATGCTGAAATGCGACGAACGGACGGTTCGCAACAGGAAGACTCGCGCCTGCAAAGCGCTCAAGGCCATCCTTGAAAAGGAAGCCGAACTATGAACACCGAAAATTCCAGACTCGACGAAGAAGAGGTTCTCCTTGCATTTTCCGTTGAGCTCCAGCATGACCACGTCACGTTGGAGCGTTACCTGGACCGGTACCCGGAACATGCGCTGGCCCTCGTGGACTGCTCGATTGAACTGATGATGGATGCTTCCAACTCCGGCGAGGATGTGCAGGTTTCGTCTGATCAGGTCGTCGATCAGGCTTGGCGGCAGTTTCAGGCAGCAATGGGGTCGGCACAGAGCACTGCTGCTATCGCCAACCCTTTTGCGCGGTTGCAACCCACAGCGTTCAAGTCAATGGCCAAGAGGTTGGACGTCAGCAATTTGTTCTTGATTCGCGTGCGTGAACGGGCGATCGATGCCGCCACCTTTCCCCGACGCTTCGTTCAGCAACTCGCTGCTGAACTTGGTGCGACCGCTGATGCTGTTTCAGCCTATCTGCGTAGTCCGCCCACCATGGCTTCCAGTCTGAGTTTCCGATCAAACGCGAAGCCCGAAGTGGCCGCCCAGATACCGTTCCAACAGGCGGTCGAGACGTCCCAGTTAACACCCGCCCAGAAGGAAGCTTTGCAGGCATTGCGAGACTGACCATGGATGCGACCGAGGCTGCACGGCGCGAGGCGGAACGCATCCACCAAGCGGCGGTCGCGAACGGTGATGATCCATGGAATCTGTTCGAGTTCGTCAGCCGCGAAGCGGCTCGGCGAGATCTCGATGTGTATGCGTTGTCAAAGGGTGACTCAGCACTGAAAGGCGGGCGGGCAGTGCTCGACCGGCAAGCAGAGTGCATCCTGTACGAAGACATCGGTTCGGCGTTCGACCGCGCCTTCTTGATAGCGCACGAACTTGGACATTTCGTGTTGGAAGGGGATGCTCAGAACGTGGTGACGGAGGAGGTCGAACCCGACCGTTCGGCCGAAGATGCGCCGGTCGGCGTAGAACGCGTGCTCGACTACGGCGCCAGGGAACGCCGAGAGGTCCGGATGGATCTGTTCGCACGCGAACTCCTGCTGCCGCGTTCAGTGGTGCGGCACCACCACATCGATGGCGGCTGCTCTTCCGCAGGCATCGCCACACGCCTTGGAGCACCCTTGCAAGTGGTCCAGCAGCAACTGCTGGATGCGCTGCTCTTGCCCAGCGAGCCACCCGCCGTCGTGGAGCCTACAGCAGCAGGTCCAGTACCCACCCCCGACCCTACCCAGACTGCGGCAGCCAACCATCGCAATACGGCATTTCAGTTGCAGGCAGGCCCCGGCACTGGTAAGACCCGCACGCTGGTGCGGCGCATCGAGAGTCTTCTGGCCGAGGGCACGGACCCAATGTCCATTCTTGTCCTCACGTTCTCCAACAAGGCGGCGAACGAGTTGTGCGAGCGGCTCGCCGCCCGGAATCCGCAAGCTGCCGCCGCGATGTGGATCGGTACGTTTCACGCATTCGGCCTGGATATCGCGCGCCGTTTTCACGACAAGCTCGGACTTCCCGCCAACCCGCGTCTCATTGATCGATCCGAAGGCATCGAACTGCTGGAAGACGAGCTGCCCCGGCTATCGCTACGCCACTACCGGAACTTGTGGGATCCGGCGCTCGATCTCAGTGACATGCTCAGTGCGATTTCACGCGCCAAGGACGAAGTGGTCGATGCCGCCGCTTATCGGGTGCTGGCACAGTCCATGACACAGCGTGGCGGCACTGATGCCGAGGCGATGAAGAGCGCCGAGAAGTGCATGGAAGTTGCCTTGGTCTACGAGACTTACGAACGCCTGATGACGGCGAGGCAACTGATCGATTTCGGCGATCTGGTGGCTAAACCAGTGCGTTTGGTCGAGGCCGATCCCGAAGTGAGAGATGCGTTGCGCGTGCGGCACCAACATGTACTTGTGGACGAATATCAGGACGTCAACCGCTCGTCTGTACGCCTTCTCAAAGCCATTGTGGGTAACGGGCGAGACCTGTGGGTCGTTGGCGATGCGCGGCAATCCATCTACCGCTTTCGCGGCGCATCCGCCACCAACATGGCCCAGTTCACTTTGGATTTTCCCGGAGCCAGAATCGCCCAATTGGGCGTCAACTATCGTTCGCGACAAGAGGTCGTCGATGTTTTCACGGCCTTCTCCGGCACGATGAAGGCATCGACCGGCTCCGTGCCATTGCACCTGAATGCAAGCCGTGGAGCTTCGGGTGTCAAGCCGGAGTTCAAAGTTGTGCGGTCAACAGATGACGAGATTTCGGCGGTGGCTGCCACGATCAAGCATCTGCAGGAAGCCGGCACTGAATTCCGTCAACAGGCGCTTCTCTGCGCATCCAACGCCCGCCTGAGCGAAATTGCCGAGGGCCTCGAAGCCAGAGGTATTCCGGTGCTTCACCTTGGGAGCCTGTTCGAGCGACCGGAGATCAAGGATCTCCTCGCCATGCTCTCGATGTTGAGCGACCCCTATGCCGTTGGACTTGTGCGCGTGTCCACGATATCGACGTACGAACTACCGCTACAAGATGTAGTGCAGATCATCGAAGGGCTGCGCGAAAGCAAAGTTGCCGCTCTCGAGTGGCGCCTTGTTAAAAACTGGCCGCCGGAACTCGCGGAAGCGAGCAAAACGGCACTGACCCGTGCGGCCATGCTTTTCGACGGGGTGAGCCCGGCGGGCAATCCTTGGAGCATCTTGTCTACTTGGGTGATAGATCGTCTCGGCCTCGCCAAGTCGCTGTATCTGGCAGGCGATGCGCGAAGCAGGATGAAAGGCTTGGCGCTGTGGCAGTTCCTCAACTTCTGCCGCCAACAACCCACCGGAGCCGGTGCACCTTGCGTGCGACTCCTTGATCGTATTCGCCGACTCGTCCTGCTTTCGGAAGATCGCGGACTGCGCCATTTGCCAGGTGTTGCCGACGGCATTGATGCCGTTCGCCTGATGACGATCCATGCCAGCAAGGGGCTTGAGTTCCACACCGTGCATATTCCTGGCATGGTGACCTCGGGCTTACCAAGAAACAACATGGCACCGCGCTGCGTGCCGCCCGACGGGCTCATTCACAGCTCCGATGGAATGACCGGATTGGAAGCCGTGAAGGCCGGGCACGACGAGGAAGAAGAATGTCTGTTCTTCGTGGCCTTGTCCCGCGCGCGCGATCGCTTGTTTCTCTACGCGTCGTCAGTTCAGTCGGATGGCAGAACGCGCAATCCTTCCAAGTTCATGCCTTCCATCCTGCAGCACCTGGTCCAACCGCCGGCTCCGGCGCAGCGACCTGCAGGATTGCGAACAACGTCAGCCCTGCAGATTGTTTGGGAGCAAAAACCGGTCTGGACCGACAGTCAGGTCAACCTCTTCGAACGATGCCCACGCCGGTTTCTCTACACCTATGTCATGAAGCTTGGAGGCCGCCGCACCGAGACGGCCTTCATGAAGATGCACAACGTGGTCGGGGACGTATTCGATTGGCTCAAGACCGAGCATGCAGTGACGGCGCCGACCGAAACCGAACTCGGCGCGCGCTTTGACGAAGCATGGCAAGCCAAGGGATCCGTCGATCATGGCTATGCAGAAGACTACCGCCGCATCGCTCGGCGGTTGGTGGACGTTGTCATCGAGACCCGCAGCCGCGGCGTACCGGCTCCCGCGACTCCAATCTCGCTCGGGTGGGCGGAAGGCGAAATTCTTGTCCAACCGGACAGCGTCGCGCGGGGCGACAAGGGGCAAATCGTCGTTCGGCGCGTCAAGACCGGGAAACCGCGATCGAATGACTTCGATGACATCGAGTACACCTTGCTCCACCTCGCGACCGCCCAGGCTTACGGTGGATCGGCCCAGGTCGAGGTGACCTACTTGACCAGCGAGACAACGCAGCCGATGCAGATCACACCGCGGAAGCTCAAGACGCGCAGCGAGAAGGTTCAGGATTTCGTCAGGCGTGTCCGCGCTGGCGACTTCCCTGTCAAGGAAGAAGCGCGCACTTGCCCGAGGTGCCCTAGCTTTTTCATCTGCGGCGACCTCCCGGTTGGCGCGATCACTATAAAAAAAGTTTGATCCAGCTTTCCGGTCCGGAAATCGGCCGCGATTGACTTAGTGGAGGCCAAGAAAACTGCAATCCTGCAGATGGCCGACAGAAAGTCAATCAAATGCAAACGCAAAATCCTGGCGATGACAGCCGTATCCCGCTCGAAGACGTAGGCGCCGCCATCCGCGAAGGCCGTGGTCTTCGCCTGGCACACCTCTATCGCATCGTGGTGGCCGATGAACAGCTCAACGAGCGCAACCTGGATCTGAGCGATCCGGTCCCCACCGGCCGCCAGATCCTGCAGGCTGCCGGAGTTCGCCCGGTGGCGGACTACAGCATCTACGCGATCCTGCCATCGGGCGATTTCGAAGATCTGCGTCTCGACGAGACGTACGACCTGCGTGAACGCTGCGCAGAACGTTTCGTCATCTTCCAGACGGACCGCGCATTCAAGTTCACGATCGACGATCGCCAAATGGAATGGGGCAAGCCCTCGATCAGCGGCAAGATCTTGAAGGCGTTGGCTGGCGTTCCGACTGACACCTATGACGTCTACCTCGAAGTGCGTGGTGGCGGCCAGGACGTTCTCATCCGTGACGCCGACTTGATCGACCTCAGCAAGCCGGGCATCGAGCGCTTCATCACGCTGATCCGCGACACGACGGAAGGACTGGCGGCGCTGCCGGAGGCCGATCAGCGCTATCTGGACAGCCACGGCTTCGCTGTGGAAGTGGTCGGTGACGGCACGCACACGGGCGTTGTGCTGAAGCAGATGCAACTGCCGCAAGGCAAATTCAACCACCCGGCTGCCGACGTGTTGGTGATCCTGCCGCCCGGCTATCCCGACGTGGCGCCGGACATGTTCTTCTGCGACCCCTGGTTGACGCTGGCGTCCGCCGGTCGCTACCCGACATGTGCGGATCAGCCGCACGCCTTCATGGGCCGCAACTGGCAACGCTGGTCTCGCCACAACACCAACTGGCGGCCGGGTGTTGATGGCTTGCACACGATGATCAAGCGCATCGAGCACGCACTAGCGGAGGCCAAGTGATGTCGGCCGCAGCGATGGACATCATCTTGCTGGAATCCCATGAAGCGGCGCTGCGCGCGCTGCTTCACCGGGAAAACGGCTCGGAGGCAGCCGCCTATGTGCTGTTCGGCAAGGCCGAGATCGCGGCGGACCCGTGGTCCAACCAGCCACGCATCCGCCTGATCTCGCACGAGGTGGTGCCAATCACGTCAGACGAAATGGTTTCGTCCTCGTCGACGCATGTGACGTGGTCGACGCAGGGATTCATGCGGCTGCTGGGCCTGGCCCAGCACCGCAACCTCGTTCCTGGGTTGGTTCACACACATCCTGGCGCGAACGCGTTCTTCTCCGACCAGGACGATCGCAACGAAGCTGAGCTGGCGCGTACCACCTTCAACAAGGGCGCACTTGGACTCGCCAGCATGGTCTTCGGTCAGCACGATGCCATCGCGGGGCGCCTGTGGACATCGGCCAAGGCATCCACGCAAGCGTCGTCTATCTCCATTGTCGGAAGCCAGATCAAGATCTGGCGCGCGGATGCTGAGCGCGAAGACACAGAGTTTCTGGCCCGGCAGGCAGCGCTGTTCGGCAAAGGATTCAACCCCATCGTGAGGGCACTGCGCGTCGGAGTGATCGGTTGCGGTGGTACGGGCAGTGCAGTGGTTTCCCTGCTGACCCGGCTGGGTGTCGGCCACCTGGCGTTGATGGACAACGACACGATCGACACGACCAACCTCAATCGTGTCCACGGTTCACGCGCCACGGACGTGCCTGCCAAGCTGGCCAAAGTGGACATCCTCGCACGCGAAGTCGAGGCGTGCGGCTTGGGCAACCACGTCGTCACTCGGCGGGCGTGGGTGGGCGATCCATCGCTGCGTGACGTTCTACGGTCTTGCGACGTGATTTTCGGCTGTACCGATGACAACCAGGGCCGTCTGACCTTGAACCGGCTTGCCCACTACTACGGAATTCCCGTGATCGACGTGGGATTGCGCATGCGATCGGCCAAAAGCGGGGTGGACTACGACATGACGGGCCGCGTCACGACGATCAGACCAGGCAACCCTTGCCTGATGTGTCTTGGCGTCGTCAACGCCCAGCGTGCTGCAGCCGAAGGTCTGCAGCGCAATGATCCCGCGGAGTTTGAACGCCGCAAGGCTGAGGCGTATGTGGAGGGCGGCGGCGACCCAGCCCCCGCAGTGGTCACGTTCACCACCAGCATTGCTTGCGCTGCAGTGGATGAACTGATCCAGGGTTTGACAGGGTTTCGCGGCCAAGGCGGCATGGTGCATAACCGCATTCGCCGATTCGACCGTGTTGAGGATCGCTCGATGACGTGTCGACCGGTTCCGACATGCCCTGTTTGTGGAACTCAGGCCATCTGGGGCCGTGGCGACGTGGACCCCTTTCTTGGCGTGATCGGGTGACGGCATGAAACGCATATTTGCATTCATGCTGCGCCGCCTAGGGTTTCTGGATTTCAACTTCCTCGTGAAACGAGTTGATCAACATCCGGGCAAGACCGAGATTCCGGTGGGTGAACTGTGGTTAGTGGTGGATGGTGGCGTCAAGAAATGGGCATGCTTGAGTTGCCCAGGCGGGTGCGGTGTGCAGATATCGCTGTCGCTGAATCCTGAGCGTCGTCCACGTTGGGAGGTCGAGCATGATTTCTGGAGGCGTCCAACGGTTGCACCTTCGATCCATCAGCAAAAGATGTGCAGATGTCATTTTTGGATTCGAAAAGGGCTGATCGAGTGGTGCAAGCCTTGAGCGCAGGCCGATGTACGTTCGCCTGAATCAGGCTATCGAACACATCTGATAGCGAGCGAGCTGATCATGTTCCTGACGGCGACGCGCCGAGCATGTAATGCGCACCGACCAGAGGGGCCGAAGCCCCGTCAATTGCCTGGAAGGCCGAACATCCGTCGGCTATTGGAACTGCAGGCTTGAATGATCTCGTCGATGTCGCGGCCCAAGAGCTCTGCCACGCTTGCCGCGACCCAGGGAAGATTCGCCGGCTCGTTGTGCCCACGGCGCATTGCGGCGTTCTTGGGGAACAGATAGGGAGCATCCGTTTCAAGGTGCAGTCGATCCATCGGAATGACTGGCAAGGCTTCGCGAAGTGCTTGGCCGCGTTGGAGGTCTGTGACCCAGCCCGTGATGCCAATGTCGAGCCCCATCGCGAGAAAGGCCTCCGCTTCCGTGCGGTTGCCTGTGAAACAGTGCACGACGCCGCGCGCCCCGTCAGCCACCACAGGGGTCAGCATGTCGTGGAAGTCGATGAAGGCGTCGCGGCAGTGAAGGAAAAGCGGCTTGCGCGTCTCTACAGCCATTGACAGCTGCTGCTCGAAGGCTATGCGCTGTGCCTGGGGAGGCGAAAAGTTGCGATTGTAGTCAAGGCCGCACTCTCCGACAGCCACGACTTCCGGGCATTTCCAGAGTTCGGTCAGCTCGCGGAAGGTGCTTCGGTCGTACGACTTTGCGTCATGGGGGTGTACCCCCGCGGTCGCGAAGACGGTGCCCGGATTGGCTCTTGCAAGCTCAAGGGCCAGACGACTGGATGCCGTTGATGTGCCTGTGGCGAGTATCTGGGTCACGTTTGCCGCCCGTGCACGTACCAACAATTGCGCAGTCAGCGACGTCAACTGCGCCGAGTGGAAATTGACGCCGATGTCGACCAGTTGCGCTCTTTCGAATTGTGATCCCTTGCTCATGCGCCGATGGTACGGGGTGATGCAGACGGTCCATGTACGGTCCGACTTTTGACCCAGCGGGCGCCGGGAGAGGCAGTCCGGGCTGGCCTAGCACGCGGTCGAAAAGTGCTCAGCGTATGGACTGGAGGACCACCTTCGCAGCATTGGAAGATGCTCATAACCGCAGGGGCAGGCGGTTCTCAGCAGCAGTGCGCCTGTGCGCCGCCGTCCGCACGCGGCACAGCGGTTCCGAACCGTCAGGAACACCATGCCAAGCATGACAACGAGAGCAGCCAGGACGATCACGTCGACGATGAAACCGCCGGATGTCAAGCTGGCTGCGCTGAAAGCGCCGACCGTTGCAACGATGCCCACCGCGTGGAACAGGGCGACGTGTCGACCGGCACGCGCCTCCCCGGTTGCCGCAACGCGAATCGCGGCGAGGTAGGAGAGGGCCAGCAAGATGAGCGCCACCATCGCACCGATCTTGCCTCCGCCGCCCGTAAATCCGTGCCAAATGCGATCGGCAATGACGTCGAGCGGAAAGCCCTTGCGCAGCCCGAACACGAGCTCGAGAACGAACCGAGGAACCTGCGTGGCGGCGCCCGCCAGTGCCGCATAGATCACGATCTTCAGCAGGAAGGTTCTGTGCAGCAATGTGTCCACGCCGAGGCGCACGATGTCGGCACACAGGACCAAGTAAAGAATGATGCCGGTCGCCACCGTAATGGTCAGGTTCCACCAGTGGCGTTCCATGCCAAACACTTCCTGCCAGCCTGTCATCAATAGCAGCGAAAGTGGTTGTGCTCCAGCGACGATGAACGGGTACAGCACGACGGAAAGCAGCACGAAGTCGTGCTGTTGAAGGACGCGGCGGCGAGCCGAAGCCGTGGGGTGCAGTTGAACGAAATCCAGCAGCGCTTTAAAGCGCATAGGCGGCGACGCGGCTTTCGAGAAGACCCGATCGGCTAGGACGCCGCTGCCGCACAGCTGCGATCCACGGAGGTCGTGGAGGTGCTCGCGGCGTACGGCGAAGTAGTACGAGTACACCAGCACGACGAGCGAAGACAGTGCGAGGAGCACGAGGTGGTAGGACATGCTGCGGTACAGGGAGGCATCCCAAACCGGCTCGAAGCCCCAAGCCCGGGGTGTGCTGTCAAGACCGCGCCGATCAATGAACCCAAGCACAAGCAGGAAGACCACCAGTAGCCAACCGAGCACCCGAAAATGGACGATGACGGCGCGCCGCGCGCCGATCTCCATCGCCGTCCCTCGCAGTTCAAGATGGGACACCTCGTGCCCCAGTTGTGCTGCGAATGACTCGGGGTCCTCCGACTGGCGCTTGCGCTGGCCCAGCCCGACGACCACGGCTGACGTGCCGTCGACGTCGCCTTCTCGGACTTCGAGGGCGGAGGCGTTCTTGGGCGTGTAGCGGAGATGCGGTGATTCACCCATTGTCGACCGACTCGACACCTTTGCCAGTGCGCTGCGGATGCCCTCGAACGTCGGCGATGACGCTGCGACTTCCAGGCGCCGGGCCGCTGCTGTACCGCGGCGCCAGCGCAGGACCGATACGGTGGCGATTGCTGCCGCACCGACCAACGAGAGCACGACGCCGGCCACAACCACATTGATGTGGATGACGTCGCCGACCGCCTTCAAAGGGAAGCCTCGCCACAGCTGGGCGAGAAAGACGTACTGCAGCGTCGCGAGAATCGTTACTGCGATGGCCGCCGGGATATCGGAGACACCCAGGCGCGTAGTCAATCGACCAGGGTGGGTGTTCGCGGGCCAGGTGATCACTCGGTGGGTTTCAGCTTGCTGAACAAGACATCGAACCCGGCGTTCAGTACGTCCTTCTGCTCGCGCGCGACCTTGCTCTTGGCGATCGCGACCTCGATCTCCGTCCTAAGGTGGGTCGCCTCGTCGGCACTGGCCTGTCGCTTAAGCAGCTTGTCCAGGAGCGTGCCGGCCGCCTTTTTCGCCTGGTCCTTGATAACGTCCTTCGCGACATCGCCGAGAAAGGTGAGAAGAAACGGCACGACGGCTGCGGCGAAGGTGGCGATCTCGGCGCCACCGATGAACCGTCCCTCGTCCTGAGAAACGGCGCGGTGCCAATCGGTGATCATGGCGTCGAAGTTGTCCTCGACCACGAAAACGTCGTCGGGCTCAACGAGCGTGACGATGTCGGTGGAGAGCCTCTTCAACGATTCTTGTTCGCTGGGCATGTTCAACCTCCGGTGCATGTCTCGTGCGTGGCCGACGTGCCATGGCGAAACTGGGCGACGTCGTCAAGCTCGACCAGAGTCTCATCTGTCAGCGTGCCAATATCGACCCATGGCGACAGAACGTACCGCGCCAGGTTGCGGCGCCAATATCCGCATTGCTCCTGCAGCGCCTGGGCGTCGCGCTCGAGATGGTGCTTGGGACATCCGCCCCAGCACAGCGGCAGGAACGAGCAGCTGCCGCAGCGCGACTCCTCAGTAGGATCGTAGGCCGTCCACCACCCGGTATCCGTGGCCGCGGCCGTTGCGCCTAGCGGGCGTATGGGAATGACGCGCCCTCTCGTGGAATGCAACCTGCCGACGGCGCGAGCGGGCTCCGAAACCTGAAGCCCACATCGATAGAGTGCCTTGTCCGCGCCGAATACGACCGAGTCCTCGGCCAATGCGGCGCACACACTCATCCTCGGCTGGAGCTGCCCGTTGGAGACATAGGGGTCCTCGAACCGAACCGAGTCCCCGCCCTCGCTGCGCATCTGCGACGACAGGGCATCGAATGACCGCGAGTCCAGGCCATGATCCAGCATGAACTTCGAGCGCTCAGAATACTGCGCCAGGCGGGCGGGGGCGACAACGAGCGGAAATCGCCGCCCGAACCACCCGCGCTGCCGCGCCATCTTCATGAGCGGGATGGCATCGCCGACGTTGCCGGGGTCGATGTTGACGCGCAGATCGACCCGGACGTGATCCAGCAGCGCGTCGATCAGTGCGACCGCTTTCGCGAAGGACGAGGTGCCGTCGTCGGGACGGTACTGGCGGCGGTAGCGGCGGCGCCGGTTGTGCTCGGACTCCAGACCGTCGAGGGAAATCTGGGCTTCACGAATCGCGTGGCGCGACACGAAGGCAGCCACATCGTCCGGCCACAGCGTGCCGTTCGAGACGATGGAGGCTGCATAGGCGACACCGCGTTCGCGACACAGGGCTTGCAGCGACCGCGACAGGACTTCGATCAGGTCGGGGTTGAGCAGTGGTTCGCCCCCGTACCAATCGACATGCAGCGAGCGCTTGCCCGACGCGTCGAGGCGGTCGGTCACCCATCGCGTGATGGTGGCAGCATCCATGGCCTCGAGCCGCTGTTCGCTGCGTTCCTCGTAGCAGTAGTAGCACGCGAGGTTGCAATCCAGCGTAGTGGTGATCGTCACCACCATCGGGGCTTCTCGCCGGGCATCCCAGAATCGGCGGCGCACCTCGGCGACTTCATCGAAGTTCGGATCGATGAGAAAGCCGCCTTCGATCAGGCGATTGAGCACGTCCGTTTGCCAGCCCTCGCTCGACCACGCCTGCACCGCCGAGCTCAACTCTGCGCCCAGCGTTGCTGCGGCTTCGCCTTCCAACACCCACGACGCGCCTGTACGTCCGTTGAACAGGACGACGCGCTCCCCGTGAGCGAACGAAAAGTTGTAGCGCGATGCCAGCAGGGCTGGCGCCGGCAGCGGCACGCCCACGTCGCGCCTACTTGGACTTGGCCGCCGGATTGACGGCGTCCGAGCCGATGTCGATGACGGCGAGGCATGCGCCACCCATGCCGCATAGCCGCGCAGCTTGCGCAATCTTTTTCAGCTCGGGCGTGTTGAAGACGACCTCGCGGACCTCGAGCCGCATGCCGCTCTTCAACTGAACGGCGGGCTTTTTCTCGTCGCTGACGATGAGCCGCATCGCCCCAGCAGCCTGCGATCTTTTGGTTGCCATCGCGATCCTCCTCGTGTGCGGCGGCGAATTGCCGCGCTGCGGATAAGGTGCCACGAACTCTTGCGAGGGTCAATACGTCCAACGCTAGACGCGCATGCTCGGAGCCCGGCCGATCGCGGAACATCCCCAACATTGAGGATGCCGGCGCGGCTGCGGAACGTCACGGTTCAAGGAGGGCGTCCCGGCCTTGTCGATTTGTTCTGCCGCAGGCGCAGGGGCGATTCACGTCATGACCTTGTCACGCACCGGTGGGCATGCTGCCATCGGGTCGGCGTGACCCGGAAGGAACGAAGGACAGGAGGGCGCATGCTCATCAATCGCGACATCGTTGCCGACATCGAGCGGCGTTGGAAAGCTTACGGCGGCGACAAGATTCCTGCGCGCGACTACAGCGCAAAGGCGGACGCTGCTCGCGCACCCGCCGGTGCCGAAGGGTCAGCGCCGTTCTGGGCCTCCCGCGGACTGCAGCCCAGCGCAGACGGCAAAGCCTTCCGGGCAACGACTGCCGCGGCGGCGCCCGTCGGAGACGGCCTGTCGTTGCCGCCCGAGACGCGGGCCGAGCGCATCCTCGGGTCGAGCGACCTGATGGAGATTGTGTTTCTCGAGGCCGCGCTGCGCGTGGCCGGGACTGTCGCGCGGGTGCGAGTCAATGGCCCCGGTGGAATGCTGGTCGGCTATGGGACTGGCTTTCTGGTCTCCCCGCGCTTGCTGCTGACGAACTGGCATGTGCTCAAGACGAGCGAGGTCGCTCGTGTCTCGATTGCGGAGTTCGGCTACGAAACGCATCTCGGCGATGGCGCGCCCCGCGCCGGCCACGTTTTTCGATTGGAGCCGGAGCGCTTTTACCTCTCGGATCCCACGCTGGACTTCGCGCTGGTAGGCGTGTCATCGGCGGCCCAGGACGGCTATTCGCTGGCATCGATCGAATTCAACCGATTGGTCGATGACGACGAGACGTTGATTGCTAAGGGACAGTTTTCCAACATCATCCAGCACCCGTCCGGCCAGCCCAAACAGATCGCCTTCCGGCAGAACGAAGTGATCGAAAAGCCCGGCGATTTTCTGCACTACCGCACGGACACGGCGCCGGGCTCATCGGGCGCACCGGTCTTCAATGACCAGTGGCAGGTCGTGGCACTACATCGCGCGGGCGTATGGGCGACCAATGACGCAGGCCAAATCCTCGCCGTGGACGGTTCGGTCTGGCAGAACGGCATGCCCGAGGATCGCATCCGGTGGCTGGCGAACGAGGGCGCGCGGGTTCCGAGGCTGCTCGCACGCTGGCGCAACCCGGGGCCTGGCTTGGGCCGAGGTGACTACCTCGATGAACTGATGGCACCAAGCGCCCCATCGGTGCTGGATGGGCGGGAGGCTCTGACTGTGCCGTCCAGCGCGGTGTCTTTGCCAGCGGCCTCGGCTACCGCCCCGGCCGCCGCGAACGTTCGGGACGTCAATCAATCGAGCAACGCTATCGACGTCTCGCCGGACGGGACGGCGACGTGGACCATTCCGCTGCGCGTCTCCGTCGCGCTTGGCGGGCTCGTGGGTGTTCAACCGGTCGGAGGCGCTCCGGTCCCGCTGCCAGTGACACCGAACCCGAACCCTGCGCCGGTTGCCGCCGCTCCCGTGACCGACCTGGCATCGGTTCTGGCTCGTGCCAAGGAAGCCGTCATGCTTGGTCGCACCGATGTGATCGGGGTGCGCGCTGGCTGGGTGTTCGACGATAACGGCATCACCGATCAACGTGCCCTGGTGGTGACCGTGCGCCGCAAGCGCACCACGGCAGAGTTGGCGGCTGCCGGTGTCACGGAACTGCCCAGATCATTCGAGGGCTACCCGGTCGAAGTCATGGGACCGAGCGTCGAGGATTTCCTGCGCATGAGCGTCGGGCCGGCCCGCACCGAAGCGCTGCTCGCGACGCGCATCACGCCCGAAGAGATCACCTACGTCCCGCCCGCAGACCTCGACCTGCAGCCGGTGACCGACAATATGCGCGTTGTCGCCCACGTGAGCCCCGACGCCGGCTGGCCGGTTCTGCAGGCGTTCATCCGCTCCGCCAAGAAGCGGCTTGTGGGGGCGATGTACGAGTTCACTGCAGAACACATCCGCACCGCGCTGACCGAGACGGCTCAGGCCCCGCGCTTCAAGGAACTGACCTTGGTGCTCGATTCGACGCGTGGAAGCATCAAGAATGCACCAACCGTCCGCGATTCCGATGCGATGGTTCGCGATATGCGAGAGACCCTCGGCGACAAGCTTCGTGTGGCTTGGGTCAAGCTGGGATCGGTCCGGGGCTGGGTCAACCACGATTACCACATCAAGGTACTGATCCGCGACGACGAGGCCCTGTGGCTTTCGAGCGGCAACTGGAAGGGCTCCAGCCAGCCCGACGCGGATCCCAGTGGCGATGATGCAGCGCTGCGCAGTCTCATCGACGAGGGCAACCGCGAGTGGCATGCCGTCATTGAGCACCGAGGTCTGGCTCAGACCTATCAAACGGCCGTGCTCGGGGACTTCGATGCGAACCTGGACACGCGACCGGAAGAGTTGGCAGGGCTGCCGGAGCTGTGGTTCGTCGGCGGCACGACGCCGCTCGTCGAGGAGGTGCTGGGAGCGGTGACGTACTTCGCGCCATTTGACGAGACCCGGAAATTCACCGTCCAGCCCATCCTGACGCCGGACAACTACCTCGACATCGTGATCCCGGCGATCAAGAAGGCGCGCCGGTCGGTGTGGGTCCAGAACCAAAGCCTCTCCGTTCCACCCCAGCGGGCGGACGCACGCTATCTGGAGTTCTGGAAGACGCTTCTGAGCAAGCAGAGACGTGGTTTAGATGTGCGACTGATCTTCCGTGTTCAGGACCGAGATCCCTCTGGTGGACGCGAAATGTTCGAGGCGCTCAAGGACTACGGTTTCGATCCGAAGCGGATAAAGGTCCAGAAGGGCTGCCACACGAAGGGCATGATCATTGATGGGGAACGCGTCATGCTCGGCAGCCACAACCTGACTAACATGGGCGCAACCACCAATCGCGACGCCAGTCTGCTGTTCGACGACGAGCCGCTCGCCGCGTACTTCACCACGCTGTTCGAGCATGACTGGCAGAACATCGCCGGGCCGCTTACCAGTCGCCACTGGCGCAACGCCGAGCTGCGGGTCGCAGAGGACGTGACGCCTGACGAAGGGTTCAGGCCCTTCGAGTGGAAGGCATGGCTTGAGGGCGCGTAGCCTTGCCGCAACCCGGCGTGCCTTTTGCGCCCCTGCATTCGCAGAGGCTCGTGGCCCCTATGATGAATGCCACGCGGAAAAACAGGGAGATGGCGGTGACCCTCGCGCGCGCCCGAGAGGGGCCGTGTCCGAGCTGCCAGCCCGGCACCGGTTCCCGAAGACCTTCAGGACGAGAAAGAGGCTATGACCACGGATACCGAAATTGCTCGCTTGGACGGGCTCTCCGACGACTTGTTGCTGGGCGAGTTTGGGCGTGCAGTGCTCAAACAACGGGGAGGGCTGCAGGCTCGTCCCCCCGGGTTGAAGCAACTGATCAAGCTAGCACGGGAGTGGCTCAAGGCGGAACACAAGAGCTTGCAGGCCCTGGTGTGCGGAAGCGACAAGGTGCGGCAGGTCGTCCAGGCTGAGCCGAATGCGAAAGGCAAGATCGTGCTGGTCGTGGTCGACACGATCGCCGCGGCCTACGTTGGATTTCCTTGCGTCACGATCGCAGAGATTCTGGTGCGTGACGGTATCAAGGACTTCTGCACGGTGGCTTGGTCGAGCGGAGCCTAGATCCGGTGGCCCGTACCGCGTCGGCCGACTTCCAGGCTTTCGCGAGGTCGCGGGGCGGTGTCTTCACGGACTTCGATTCGTTTTCGGGGCTGCTGATGCAGCCGAACCTGGTCACGGCACGCGGTCGAGCTGCAAGCTTCGTTGGATGGCGCAGCTCGCGCGGCGAGGAACTCCGCCATTGCGAGTGCCACTACCTGGATAGTGCATCGGCCGATGCCCACGCCGCGAGGGAAGCGGACACGTTCTGCCTGGCCGTCAACGACGCGCTGCCGCATCAGTTGCTGGACATCTTCTCGCTGACTTTCTCCGTGCCATCGTTCTTCGAAGGCGTGGGCAATGTATCGCTGGAGGACGCTTCGCGCGCCAAGGCTCGAACCAAGCCTGCAGGCTACGGCTTGTTCAAGAGGGATGCGTCGGAGTCGCTCGACGTCGAAGGCGAACTGTCCTACCCCCGGTGTCCCATTCGCAGACAGGGCGCTTTGTACTTCACTGGGCTGGCCCTCGATGCCATCTGGTCGCACGAGTTGGCCCACGTGTTCCTAGGGCACGTGGACTTTGCGGATCGGCATTTGGGCATTCGCACGCTTCATGAGGTCCCGGCCGAGGCGTCGGACTTGCGAACGATGCCGCTCGAAACCGAAGCCGATCGCTTCGGAACGATCACCATCGTTCACGCCGGAATGATTTCCACGCCTTACGTGCCGGCCGCGCTGCGTAATCTGCCTGCGACGCTGCGCGTTCAGGCGGCCCTGGTCGTTGCCGCCGTCTTGACCTGGTTTTGGGCATTCCAGCAGCGGATCGACCGGACCTTCGACGGCATCGACCCATACGACGGCGGCTCGCACCCGCCACCGTTGGCACGCTTGCATCTGGCGTTCGACGCCGGACGCGAGATGCTCGCGAAGCTGGGGTGGCCCGCGCCGATGATCAGCGCGACGGTGTTTGAGGCCATGTCGCAACTGGAGAACCTGGCACACGCGAAGGATTGGTTCTCGATCCTGGCGCCCGCGAACGCCTTCTCAGAAAGCGCCTTGGGCTTTGCGAGAGACCTCAAGACCATGCTGGCCGATTCATACAGAGCGATCGAGCCGGACCTTGCGCCGTACCGGTATGCCGCGCAGCCACGCGCCGTCACCTGAGACACCCGAGGGATGCTAGTTTCGGAGGGCGCGCAGGGCCGAAGCGATAAGTTCCGGTCGCAGGTCCCGCAGCAGCCGTCCGAACGCTCTACGGTCCGCAAACAGATAGCGATTGGTATTGGTGCGGCGAATCTGCTGCAGCAGGGTCGCCTCGCGGATGCGGGCGGGAGGATGGGTCTCGTGCTCCGTCTCGATGTGCGGAAGGCCAAGCTCAAGTCGCTCGATCTCCACGACGAGATCATCGAGTTCGAAGAAGAGACCGATGCCAACATACTTGCCGTAGATGAGATCGAGCACCGACTGCTCAGCAGTCTGCCCGATGTCGCAAAGGAGGAGTTGCGCTGCGAACAGATCTGCCTCGTGCTCCTGCCGCCATTCCTTCGAGATGACGGGCAGCACAGAGCGTCTGATCCGAGCCAACGCCTGGCGGCCTCGGAGGTGCAGGAGGACGAAATGGCCGAGTTCATGCGCCAGCGCAAAGTCCTGCGCTGCCATGGCTGCTGCGAACGCAGGCAGTTCGCGCTCGGGCTCGAAGGGGAACGCTTCTTCGTTCAGGTAGACCGCGGCCTCCTCGTCGCCGCGGACGAATGCCGCAAGCAGGTTTCCCAGTGCTCGGACGAGGTCGTCGACACTGGTCGATGCATGCCAGGCCGGACCGGGCCACTGGATGTCCTTGTGCACCAGCTTTCCCCGCAGCGCGAACAGCAGCCGAGAGGCGGCCACGAGCATATTTTCCAGGCCGCTGTGGATCAGCAGCAGGGTCGTGGCGCCGTGCGAAGCGGCTTGCGCGTTGAACGAGTGCGTCGGTAGTTCGCCGGCATACAGGGGGCCGGGAAGCACATGACCAGCGCGCGTCGCTGCTTGGGCAAGCCCCGCCAGCCTGTCGTGTAGGTGACCGTTTTGGCTGCGTAGGTAGTTCACAAAGCCGGACGAGTAGCCCGAGATCAAGGCGTTGGCTTGGTCCGATTCGACGGCAAGGCGATCCAGCAACGGTCGCAGAGTGGCTTCGACGGGGACGTCTCCGCGTTCGATCTTTCGGAAGGACGCATCAAGCTCGCTGGTGTGGGCGCGCACGTACTCGAGGAAGTCTCTTTCAGCGGAGGTCAGATTCTCCGAGGAGAGCTGCAGCTCTAGATCGTGCGGATCCATGGTGTCGCATGCTACGGCCTGATCCGACACCGCGAACTGATGGCGAACGGCCAGCGAGCATTCATGCAGGTTTCCAGCCCTCGGAAACCATTGTGTGGTTGCGTTGTAAGCACGGGCCGGGGGCGTCGCCGCGGCTCGATTGCCGCAGCTCGCGGCTAAGCCGCCCGCTGCAGCGGCAATACGTTGTTGGCCGTCAAGATCGCGTCAATGCGCTGACCGAGTAGCCGCCATGCCTCATGCTTTTCTTCGGCGTAGTCATGGTGCAAATAGTGCCTGCGCACTTTGCTGCCTGGCAACACGTGGTTCTGGCATCGATCAATCACGTCTGGGCTGACGCGCAGCGCCTGCATCATGGTGGAGGCGGTTCGGCGCAGATCATGCGGCGTCCATTCGCCGTTCTTGCCATCAGCCAGCACCAGCGAGTCGTCGTTCCTCCGATGCGCGAGTGGTTTGCGGTTCTTGAACTGCGCCTGGCGATCGCCAACCTGCTTGCTGACGCTCTTGACGAAGACGTGACCTTCCTGCTGGCTGGCAGGAAAGCACCAATCGGTTTTGCCGGTCAGTTCATGCAGCGCCTTGAACTGCCGCAGTGCGAACTCGGAGAGATAGACCTGCCAGTCAACGTGCGTCTTGGTGTTCTCGCGAGGAACGAACCAAGTCGCCTTCTCTAGGTCGATGTGCTCCCACCGGGCCTGAAGCAGCTCGCCAATGCGGCATCCGGTCCCGAGGCAGACCCACAAAGCGAGCTGCGTTTCCCGCTGTACCGGCCTGTTTGCGACCCGCTTGTCCTTCGCAGCCTCGTATGTGGCCGCCATGCTGGCGAAGATGTCGCGAAGCTCCCTGATCTCATTGGCAGAAAGGGTGCGTTCACGGATGCCCGGCTCGTAGCCTTGCGGTACGACTTGCTTCAGTTCGACCAACTCGGCCGGGTTGCCATGGACCAGCAGCGAGCGCCAGGGCTGGCGCTTGATGGCCCAGCGGAACATCTGGCGCATCTCGGTCAGCATGCGCTCCGCAGTTCGGGCTCGTCCGCGTTTGCGCCCGACGTTACGAAGGAGGTTGAGTAGTTGCGCGTCGCCGAGTTCGCGCACCGGCGTGCCTCCGATGCTGGGCAGCACGTCCTTCTCGAAAGTCCGGCGAAGTTCGGCGTTGGCGTCCTTGCGGCTCACGCCGTCGGCCAGCCAGGTCTCGAACAACGTGCGGAAAGGAGCATTGGCAGCCAACGCTGCAGCCTTTGCTTCTGCGGCCGCACGATCGGCTTCGGCGCGCTGCACCTGAAAGTCGATGCCGTCTCGTGCGAGCGACTGAATGCGGGCGTTCTCAGTCACCGCCTGGGCGAGGGACATGTGGCCGTCGGTGCCGCTGCTGCCGTACGGGCGCGGCAAGCGCGCTTGGATCTGCTTGCCAGCCACGACATAGCGCACGAGCCATGTCTTGGTGCCGTCCGGCGCCACGCGCAGGTAGAGGCCGCGGTCGGCCGTGACCTTGTAGCCGGCGTCCTTGGGCTTGAGCGCTTCAATGCCGCGTACAGTCAGCTTCGCCATTTCCGTGTCCTAGCCGTGTCCTAAAAATCGGTGGATTTCAGTGTATCCAGCCGAACGATCGCGGACAAGAAAACGAGATAAGATATTGTTTTGTATGGGTATTTTCAATCCGTGGACGTCCGGGAAAATCCGCAATTACTCACCTGTCACGCCGGGGGTCGCGGGTTCGAGTCCCGTCCGCTCCGCCAGTTTTGTTGAGAGATAGGCAAGCCCCTGTCGCAGTTTCTGCGACAGGGGCTTTTCGTTTTGTGGGCCGGCGCTGCCTTTACGCCGCGTTTACGGTGCGAGAGGGTTGCCAGCTACGATGCCGGGCTCTACTCGCACCAGACCTGTGCCGCCCCACGATCCCATGGACCACCCCACGACTCCCGCCACGACGCCCGCCGAATCCTTCCCCCCACCAGAGCCGCCGCCCGCGCGTCGGCGTCGCTGGATCGGCATCCTGATTGCACTGCTCGTTGTCGCTGGCCTGGCGGGAGGCAGTTGGTACCTGATCAAGCGTCCACCGGCCGAAGGCGCCGGTGGCTTCGGCGGCCCGGGCGGTCCCGGTGCCTTCGGTGCCGGCATGGTCACGGTGGGCCACGCGGCCGCACGCCAGGCCGATCTGCCGATCACCCTCGATGCACTGGGCACCGTGACGCCGCTGGCGACCATCACGCTCAAGGCGCAGGTCGGCGGTGTGCTGACCGACGTGCTCTTCACCGAAGGACAGACGGTGAAGAAGGGGCAACTGCTCGCACGCATCGATGCGCGCCCGTATGAACAGGCGTTGATGCAGGCGCAAGGCACGCGGGTTCGCGACGAGGCGCAGCTCGAGGCAGCGCGCGTCACGCTGTCGCGCTACCGCACGCTGCTCGGTCAGGATTCGATCGCCCGCCAGGACGTCGACACGCAGGCCGCACTCGTCAAGCAGCTCGAGGGCACCGTCATCACCGACAAGGCGTCGGAAGCCGCCGCGCGCGTGAACGTCGAGTTCACCCGCATCACGGCGCCCATCACCGGCCGCATCGGCCTGCGGGCGGTCGACCAGGGCAACACGGTGACGGCCAATTCGACGACCGGCATCGCCGTCATCACGCAGATGAACCCCATCGACGTGCAGTTCTCGGTGCCGCAGGACCGCGTGCCGGAGATCCAGCAGCAGCTCGCCCAGGGCAAGCCGTTGGCGGTCGCGGCCTTCGACCGCACGCGCAGCACCACGCTCGACCTGGGCACCTTCTCCACACTGGACAACGTGGTCGACACGACGACAGGCACGGTCAAGGCCAAGGCGCGCTTCGAGAACGTCGCTGCAACGCTCTTCCCCAACCAGTTCGTCAATGTGCGCCTCACGCTGCGCACCCTCAATTCGATCGTGGTGCCGGTGACGGCGGTGCGCACTGGTCCGAAGGGGCCGTATGTCTACGTGATCGGTGAGGACCGCACGGTGCAGATGCGCACCGTGAAGCGCGGCGAGTCGACGGTCGACGTCATCGCCATCACCGACGGGCTGAAGGCCGGCGAACTGGTCGTGACCGAGGGCGGCGATCGCCTGAGCGAGGGCTCGCGCGTGCAGTTGCAGGGCGAGCGTCCGGCGGCCGGTCCGCGGCAGGGCGCCTCGGGGCCGCGGGCCGGCGCGTCGGGCCCGCGCGGGGAGCGCCGCCGCCGCGAAGGCGGCGGGCCGCCCCCCTGACCGGAGGCGCGACGCGTGAGCCCCTCCCGTCCCTTCATCGAGCGCCCGGTCGCCACCGGGCTGCTGATGCTCGCCATCGTGTTGGCCGGCCTGGTCGGCCTGCGCTTCCTTCCGCTGGCCGCGCTGCCGCAGGTCGACTACCCGACCATCCAGGTGCAGACGCTCTATCCGGGCGGCAGCCCAGAGGTGATGAGCCGCACCGTCACTGCGCCGCTGGAGCGCCAGTTCGGCCAGATGGCCGGGCTCAACCGCATGAGCTCGACCAGTGCGTCCGGCGTGTCGATCGTCACGCTGCAGTTCGACCTGACCGAGACGCTCGACGTGGCCGAGCAGCAGGTGCAGGCCGCCATCAACGCGGGCGGCTCCTTCCTGCCGGCCGACCTGCCGGCGCCGCCGGTGTACGCCAAGGTCAACCCGGCCGATTCGCCCATCCTCACGCTGGCGATCAGTTCCGAGACGATGCCGCTCACCGAGGTGCAGAACCTGGTGAACACGCGCATCGCCCAGAAGATGAGCCAGGTCACCGGCGTCGGCCTGGTCACGCTCTCGGGCGGGCAGCGGCCGGCGGTGCGCATCCAGGCCGACACCAATGCGCTCGCCGCCGTCGGCATCGGTCTGGACACGCTGCGCAGCGCGATCACCGCGGCCAACGCCAACAGCGCCAAAGGCAGCTTCGACGGTCCGAAGCGCTCCTACACCATCAACGCGAACGACCAGCTGGTCACCGCGGCCGACTACAAGAACCTGATCGTCGCGTGGAAGAACGGCGCGCCGGTGCGCATGACCGACGTGGCGCGCGTGGTCGACGGCGCCGAGAACACGCAGCTCGGCGCGTGGGCGGCGTTGAAGGGCGACGAGGCGAATGCGGAGGGAACCCTGCGCCCGGCGGTCATCCTCAACGTGCAGCGCCAGCCCGGCGCCAACGTGATCGCCACGGTCGACGCCATCCGCAAACAACTGCCCGACCTGCAGGCCTCGCTGCCCGGCGCCGTGCGGGTGGAGATCCTGTCGGACCGCACCACCGGCATCCGTGCGTCGGTGCACCACGTGCAGCTCGAACTCATCCTGGCCGTGGTGCTGGTCGTGCTGGTGATCTTCTTCTTCCTGCACAACGTCCGCGCCACCATCATCGCCAGCATCGCCGTGCCGATCTCGCTCATCGGCAGCTGCGGGCTGATGTACCTGCTGGGCTATTCGCTCAACAACCTGAGCCTGATGGCGCTGACCATCGCGACCGGCTTCGTGGTCGACGACGCGATCGTGATGATCGAGAACATCGCCCGCTACCTGGAAGAGGGCGAGAAGCCGTTCGCCGCCGCAGTCAAGGGTGCGACGCAGATCGGCTTCACCATCATCTCGCTGACCGTCTCGCTCATCGCGGTGCTGATCCCGCTGCTCTTCATGAGCGACGTGGTGGGCCGGCTGTTCCGCGAGTTCGCGGTCACGCTGGCGATCACCATCCTGATCTCGGCGGTGGTTTCGCTCACGCTGGTGCCGATGATGTCGGCGCGCTGGCTCAAGCCCGAGGCGGAGCAGGGCGGTCGCTTCGGCCACGCCGTGCAGCGCTTCTTCGACCGCGTCATCGCGCGCTACGACATCTGGCTGCAATGGGTGCTGCGCCACCAGCCGCTCACGCTGATCGTCGCCGTGGCCACGATGGCGCTCACGGTGCTCCTCTACGTCGCCATCCCCAAGGGCCTGTTTCCGACGCAGGACACCGGCCAGCTCAAGGGCCGCATCGAGGCGTCGCAGGACGTATCGTACCTGCGCATGGCCGAGATCCAGCAGGCGGCGGCCAACGCCATCCTGCGCGACCCCGACGTGCGCAGCGTGAGTTCGGTGGTGGGCGTCGATGCGGCGAACAACACCACGCTCAACACCGGCAGCGTGCTGGTCAACCTGCGCGAAGGCCGCGGCGACCAGCAGACCATCATGACGCGACTGCGCGACCGCGTTCGCCACGACGTGGCCGGTGCCCAGCTCTACCTGCAGCCCACGCAGGACCTGACCATCGACGCCGAGACCGGCCCCACCGAGTTCCGCGTGTCGCTCGAAGGCGTCGACACCGCGGCGGTCAACGGCTGGGCGAAGAAGCTGGTCGATCGCCTCGCGAAGGAGCCGCTGGTGCGCAACGCGACCACCGATGCCGGCGCGCAGGGGCTGGCGGCGTATGTCGACATCGACCGCAACACGGCCTCGCGCCTGTCGGTCACGGCCAGCTCGGTCGACGATGCGCTCTACAGCGCCTTCGGCCAGCGCATCGTCTCGACCATCTTCACCGAGACGAACCAGTACCGCGTGATCCTCGAAGCGCAGCGCGAAGGGCTCTCGTCGATCCAGGGCCTGGGCACGCTGCAGATGCGCACGGGTGCCGGCACGGCCACGCCGCTGTCGTCCTTTGCGACGGTGCGCGAGCAGCTCGCGCCGCTGCAGGTCACGCGCGTGGCGCAGTACCCGGCCGCCACCGTCGGCTTCGACACCGCGCCCGGCGTGGCGCTCGGCAAATCGGTGTCGGCCATCCGCGCGGCGGCGCTGGACATCGGCCTGCCGTCGAGCATCACGATGAACTTCCTCGGCGCCGCGGGCGCCTATGAGAAATCGCTGTCCAACCAGCTCTGGCTCATCCTGGCGGCGGTGATCTGCGTGTACATCGTGCTCGGCGTGCTGTACGAAAGCTATGTGCACCCGCTCACGATCCTGTCGACGCTGCCCTCCGCCGGTGTCGGCGCGCTGCTGGCGCTGATGGTGACCGGCAACGACCTGGGCGTGATCGGCATCATCGGCATCATTCTGCTGATCGGCATCGTCAAGAAGAACGCGATCATGATGATCGACTTCGCGATCGATGCCGAGCGGCGCCAGGGCAAGTCGCCGCAGGAGGCGATCCACCAAGCCGCGCTGCTGCGCTTCCGCCCGATCCTGATGACCACGCTGGCCGCGCTCTTCGCCGCCGTGCCGCTGATGCTGGGCTGGGGCGAGGGCGCCGAGCTGCGGCGGCCGCTGGGCCTGGCGATCTTCGGCGGGCTGGTGTTGAGCCAGATGCTCACGCTCTTCACCACGCCGGTGATCTACCTGGCCTTCGACCGTGTGGGGCGCCGCTTCTCGCGCCGTCGCGAAGGGGATGACCCCGAAGCCGCGACCTCCGTGCCATGAACCTGTCGAAGGTTTTCGTCGAGCGTCCGATCGCGACCGTGTTGTTGACGATCGGCATCGCGCTGGCCGGCATCATGGCCTTCTTCGTGCTGCCGGTGTCACCGCTGCCGCAGGTCGACTTCCCCACCATCTCGGTGTCGGCCAGCCTGCCGGGCGCCAGCCCGAGCACGATGGCGTCGAGCGTGGCGACGCCGCTGGAGCGGCGGCTGGGCGTGATACCGGGTGTCAACGAACTCACGTCCAGCAGCTCCAACGGCTCGGCCCGGGTCACGCTCCAGTTCGACCTGAGCCGCAACATCGACTCGGCCGCCCGCGAGGTGCAGGCCGCCATCAACGCGGCACGTGCCGACCTGCCATCGACGCTGCGCAGCAACCCGACCTACCGCAAGGCCAACCCGACGGCCGCGCCGATCATCATCCTGACGCTCACCTCGAAGACGCGCACACCGGGGCAGATCTACGACGCGGTGTCGAACATCGTGAGCCAGCGCCTGTCGCAGGTCGAGGGCGTGGGCGACGTGGAGATCGGCGGCGGCTCGCTGCCGGCGGTGCGCATCGAGCTGGAGCCGTACTCGCTCAACCGCCTGGGCATCAGCACGGAAGACGTGCGCGCTGCGATCCAGGCCAACAACGCCAACCGTCCGAAAGGCGCGGTCGAAAGCGGCGACCGTCGATTGCAGGTCTACACGCCGGCGCCGGGCCTGCGCGCGGCCGACTACCGCGACCTGGTGATCGCGTGGCGCAACAACGCCGCGGTGCGCCTGCGCGACGTGGCCGAGGTGATCGACAGCGTGGAGAACACGCGCACGGTGGGCCTGTTCAACGGCCAGCCGGCGGTGATCGTGCTGGTCACGCAGCAGCCCGGCGCGAACATCATCGAGACGGTCGACGGGGTGCGCAAGCTCATTCCCGAACTGCGCGCGCAGCTGCCGGCCGACATCGAGGTGCAGGTTGCCTCGGACCGCACCAACTCCATCCGCTCGTCGCTGCACGAGGTCGAGCTGACGCTGGTGATCTCGGTGGTGCTGGTGGTGCTGGTGGTCGGCGTCTTCCTGCGCCGCGCGCGCGCCACCATCATTCCGGCGGTGGCGACCGTGGTGTCGCTGCTCGGCACCTTCGGCGTGATGCATCTGCTGGGCTTCTCGCTCAACAACCTGAGCCTGATGGCGCTGACCGTCGCCACCGGCTTCGTGGTCGACGATGCGATCGTGGTGCTCGAGAACACGCAGCGCCACATCGAGAACGGCATGGACCGTGTGTCGGCCGCGCTGCGCGGTGCGCGCGAGGTGGGCTTCACCGTGCTGTCGATCAGCCTGTCGCTGGTGGCGGTGTTCATTCCGCTGCTGTTCATGGGCGGGCAGGTGGGGCGGCTGTTCCGCGAGTTCGCGGTTACGCTGTCGGCATCGGTCCTGATCTCGCTGGTGATCTCGCTCACCACCACGCCGATGATGTGCGCCATGCTGCTGCGCGCCGAGAGTTACTACGACGGCAAGCGGCCGGGCCGCATCAGCGGGCCCTTCATGCGCTGGACCGAACGGCTGTGGCAGTGGAGCCTGCGCGTATACGGCCACAGCCTCGACTGGGCGCTGTCGGCCAAGCTCGTGGTGATGGCGGTGCTGCTGGCCGTGATCGCGCTCAACGTGTACCTCTTCATCGCGGTGCCCAAGGGCTACTTTCCACAGCAGGACAACGGGCAGCTCAACGCCGGCCTGCGCGCCGACCAGAGCATCTCGTCGGTCGCGCTCACCGCCAAGCTGAAGGAGGCAGTCGACATCATCCATGCCGACCCGGCGGTCGACACGGTGGTGGGCTTCGCGGGCGGCTCGCGCGCGGGTGGCGGTTTCATGTTCGTCAACCTCAAGCCGTTGGCCGAGCGCAAGGTCAAGACCCAGGTGGTGATCGATCGCCTGCGCCCCAAGCTCAACCAGCTGACCGGCCTGCGCGTGTTCCTCGGCCCGGTGCAGGACCTGCGCATGGGCGGTCGGCAGAGCAACTCGACCTACCAGTACACGCTCAAGAGCGACAGCCTTTCCGACCTGCGCAGCTGGTCGAACAAGCTGGCCGAGCGGCTCAAGGAGCTGCCGCAGCTCACCGACGTCGACGGCGAATCGTCGGACAACGGCGTCGAGACCTTCGTCGAGGTCGACCGCGACGCGGCGACGCGGCTGGGCGTGACCTCGAGCGCGGTCGACAACGCGCTCTACAACGCCTACGGCCAGCGCTCGGTGGCGACCATCTACAACGACCTGAACCAGTACTCGGTGATCATGGAATGGGCGCCGCGCTTCCAGCCCGCGCCGATCGTGCTGAAGGACCTGTACGTGCCCTCGACGCTCAACACCGCGACGACCGCGAGCGGCGCCACCACGGTGAGCTCGGTGCAGAACACCACCGACGCGGCCACCGGCACCTCGACCACCACCTCGGCCAACCCAGGTGCGCGCAATTCGTCGGCCGGCCAGGCCCTGGCGTCGACCACCACCAACATGGTGCCGCTCGCGGCCTTCGCCAAGCTGAGCGAACGCGCGGTGCCCAGCTCCATCAGCCACGAAGACACCGAGCTCGCGAGCACGGTGTCGTTCAGCCTGGCCGACGGCGTGACCCTGGCCGAAGGCCAGCGGCTGGTGAAGCAGGCCGAGAACGACATCGCCATGCCGGTCAACGTGCGCGGCAGCTTCTCGGGCACGGCGCGTGCGGCGGAGCAGTCCAACGCGCAGCAGATGCTGCTGATCATCGCGGCCATCGTCGTGATCTACATCGTGCTGGGCATCCTGTACGAAAGCCTGATCCACCCGATCACGGTGCTGACCACGCTGCCTTCGGCCGGCGTGGGCGCGGTGCTGGCGCTGCTGCTGTTCCGCATGGAGCTGTCGATCATCGCGTTGATCGGGCTCTTCCTCCTGATCGGCATCGTGAAGAAGAACGCCATCATGATCATCGACTTCGCGCTGGAGGCCGAGCGCTCGCGCGGGCTCTCGGCCACCGAGGCGGTGCGCGAAGCCTGCATGCTGCGCTTCCGCCCGATTTTGATGACCACGCTGGCCGCGATCCTCGGCGCGTTGCCGCTGGCCATCGGCTTCGGGCAAGGCGCCGAGTTGCGCCAGCCGCTGGGCGTGGCCATCGTCGGCGGGCTGATCGCGAGCCAGCTGCTCACCCTGCTGACGACGCCGGTGGTCTACGTGCTGATGGACAAGCTGCGCCGCCGCGCGCCGAACGAACAACACCTGGCCCGTGGCGACGCCGAAGGCGGCGCCACGGCGGCCTGAACCCCACGAGAAGAAGACAAGCCATGCGTTCCCGATCGTCCTTCCTGCCCACCTTGATGGCGCTGGCGGCCGCCGCCTCGCTCACCGCCTGCGCAGTCGGGCCGGCGTACGAGCGCCCGGCGATGGTGTCGCCCGGCGCCTGGAAGGAGGCGCCCGCCGCCGAGGGCTGGCTTCCGGCCGCGCCGGCGGATGCGTTCGAGCGCGGTCCGTGGTGGCAGCTGTTCGGCGATGCAGGCCTGAATGGGCTGGCCGAGCGCGTGCAGGTGTCCAACCAGAACATCGCGATCGCCGTCGCGAACTACGCCCAGGCCCAGGCGCTGGTGCGTGAGGCGCGTGCGTCGCTGTTTCCCACGGTGTCGCTGTCTGGCAGCGCCGGGCGCAGCGGCACGCGGGGTGCCGGCGATGCGCGCGGCAGTGCCAGCGCGACGCTGGGTGCCGACTGGGCGCCCGACCTGTGGGGAAAGCTGCGCGAGAACGTCGGCAGCGCGCAGGCGCAGGCGCAGGCGAGCGAGGCCGACCTGGCCGCGGCGCGCCTGTCGGCGCAGGGCGAGCTCGCGTCCAACTACTTCTCGCTGCGCGAGGCCGATGCCGAACTCGCGCTGCTGGCCGAGACGCTCGAAGGCTACGAGCGCGCCTACGCCATCACGCGCAATCGCTACGAAGCCGGCATCGCCGCCCAGAGCGATGTGCTGCAGGCGCAGACGCAGCTGGTCAACACGCGCGCCGACCGCGTCGCGCTGCAACGCACGCGGGACACCTACGAGCACGCCATCGCGGTGCTGGTCGGCACCGCACCGGCTGACTTCCAGCTGCCGGCCGAGGCGGCCTGGACGCCCGTGGTGCCCGCGGTGCCGCTGGGCGTGCCGTCGACGCTGCTGCAGCGCCGGCCCGACATCGCATCGGCCGAGCGCGCGGTGGCCGTGGCCAATGCGCAGATCGGCATCGCGCGCTCGGCCTACTACCCCAGCTTCAGCCTGAGTGCCTCGCTCGGGCGATCGTCCAGCCGCGTGTCCGACCTGTTCAGCGCCTCGAACACGCTGTGGTCGATCGGCCTCTCGGCGGCGCAGGTTCTGTTCGACGCGGGCGCCATCGGCGCGCAGGTCGATGCGGCCAAGGCCTCGTACGACGCCCGGGTGGCCAGCTACCGGCAGACCGTGCTGACCGCCTTCCAGGGCGTCGAAGACCAGCTCACCGCCACCGCCAGCCTGGCCGCGCAGGAGGCGCTGCGCCGCGAGGCCTCGGCCGCCGCGGACCGCACCGAGCAGCAGATCCTCAACCGCTACCGCGCGGGCCAGGTGAGCTACACCGAGGTGGTCACCGCGCAGGCCTCGGCGCTCAGCGCCCGGCGCACGGTGCTGCAGCTGCAGGTCAACCGGCAGATCGCGGCGGTGGGGTTGATCCAGGGCCTGGGTGGCGGCTGGCAGGTGCCGGGTTGAAGATGCACGCAGACGATCATTCGTTTCCCCCGCCGCTTCCGTGAACGCCGCATGACCCGCATCGCCCTGATCCACGCCCTCGCGCATTCCGTCGAACCGATCAACACCGCCTTCGCGCGCGACTGGCCCGAAGCCGTGCGCATGAATTTGCTGGACGACAGCCTGTCGGTCGACCTGGCCCGCAGCGGGCAGGGGCTGGATGCGGCGATGCACGAGCGCTTCCAGCGGCTGGCGCAGTACGCGGTCGACACCGGCGCGCAAGGCATCCTCTTCACCTGCTCGGCCTTCGGGCCGTGCATCGAGGCGGTGGCGCGGCGCCATGCGGCGATGCCGGTGCTCAAGCCCAACGAGGCCATGATCGCCGAGGCCGCCACGGGCTTTGGCACGCTGGGGCTGATCTCCACCTTCGCGCCGACGCTGGCGTCGATGCCGCCCGAATTCCCGGCGGGCATCGTGCTCGAGACCGCGCTGGCCGAAGGCGCACTCGACGCGCTCAACCGCGGCGATGGCGCGACGCACGATGCGCTGATCGCCGCGCAGGCCGTGGCCTTGAAGGCGCGCGGCTGCCAGCGCATCGCGCTGGCCCAGTTCAGCATGGCGCGCGCACGGGCGGCCTGCGAAGCAGCGACCGGCCTGCCGGTGCTCACCACGGTCGACAGCGCCGTGCGCGCATTGCGCCTGCGGCTGGCCTAGACCGGACGCAGCGCACAGGCTGAACGCCGCCTGATCGTCACCTGACTCGTGCCCTCGCGATAATCCAGGCTCTTTCAAAGGAGCACGCGTGGATATCGTTTTGCTGGCCAAGGCCGCGGTCATGGGCATCGTCGAGGGACTGACCGAGTTCCTGCCGATCTCGTCGACGGGCCACCTCATCCTCGCCGGATCGCTGCTGGGCTTCGACGACGCGAAGGCCAAGGTGTTCGACATCGCGATCCAGACCGGCGCGATCTTCGCGGTCATCCTCGTGTATTGGCAGAAGATCCAGTCGACCGTGGTCGCGCTGCCGCGCCAGCCCAAGGCCCGCCGGTTGGCGCTCAACGTGCTGATCGGCTTCCTGCCCGCCGTGGTGCTGGGGCTGTTGTTCGGCAAGGTGATCAAGGAACACCTGTTCACGCCGGTCGTGGTCGCCACCACCTTCATCATCGGCGGCTTCATCATCCTGTGGGCCGAAAAGCGGCCGCCGGGTTCGGTGCGCATCGAGAACGTCGACGACATGACGCCATGGGACGCGCTCAAGGTTGGCCTGGTGCAGTGCTTCGCGATGATCCCCGGCACCAGCCGCAGCGGATCGACCATCATCGGCGGCATGCTCCTGGGCCTGAGCCGCCAGGCGGCCACGGATTTTTCCTTCTTCCTCGCCATCCCGACGCTGATCGGCGCGGGCGCGTACAGCCTCTACAAGGAGCGTGCGCTGCTGTCGGTGGCCGACATCCCGCTCTTCGCGGTCGGCCTGCTGTTCTCGTTCCTGAGCGCCTGGCTCTGCGTGCGCTGGCTGCTGAAATACATCAGCACGCACACCTTCGTGCCCTTCGCCTACTACCGCATCGTGTTCGGCATCGTGGTGCTGGCGACGGCGTGGACCGGGATGGTGGTCTGGGCGGAGTGACGGCATTGCGTCGGCCCGTTGCATCACAGCAGATTCCGCAGCGCCGCCTCCACCGCCGCCGCCGTCGCGATCGGCTTCTCCATCGGGAACAGGTGCGTCCCGTCGAGCATCGACATGCGCCCGCGCGTGACGCGCTCGGTCATCGCAAGGCCGACGCGGCGCATCTCGACGGACTGACGGCCGCCGATGAAGGCGACGCGGCAGTGCAGGGGGTTGGCGCGCAGCAGCGGAGCGAGATTGTGCGGCAGCGTGTCGTAGATGGCGGTCTCCACGTCGCGGTCGAAGCTGAGCGTCAGGGCGCCCGGCGATGCGCGCATGCCGTGGTCCACGTAGTCGCGCAGCACCCGCTCGTCCCAGCGCGCGAAGGCGCGCTTGGCGCGGAAATGCTCGAAGGCCGCCTCGCGGTCGTCCCAGACGGTGCGCCGCTTGCGGCTCACGGCGCCGGGCGACACGGACTTCAGGAGCGGCGTGCGCTTGACCAGGCCCAGTGTGTTGGCGCGCCAGCCGCCGACCAGCGGCGAGTCGATCATCACGACGCCGCGCGCGAGCATCGGATGGCGTGCGGCGCACATCAGGCTGAGAAAGCCGCCGAGCGAATGGCCCACCAGGAAGGCCGGCTGACCGGCCTGTTTCACCAGGCCGCGCGTGAAATCGGCGAGTTGCTCGACCAGGTGCGGCCAGTTGTTGGTGACGGGGTACTTCGGGTCGTGCCCGAACTTCTCGATGGCATGCACGTCGAGCCCGCGGTTGCGCAGGCTGTCGAGCATGACGCGGTAGGTGCTCGCCGGAAAGCTGTTTCCGTGCGAGAAGACGACAGGCGGCAGCGTCACCCCGGTCACAGGCCCTAGATCAGCTTCTCGTCCGGCGTCGAGATCTTGCGCAGCGGGCTGTGCCGCGCGGCCGGCATCATGAGCGGGTGGGCGCTTTCGCTGCCGTCCCAGACCGGGTCCTCGATGCTGTCGAACACCTCGCGCAGCTTCTGACCCCAGCTGTTGTGCATCATCTGGTAGTAGGGGTTGTTGGCGTCCAGGCAGACGATCTTGTCGGTCTCCAGACGGTTCGCCTCGTACACCACCAGGTCGAGCGGCAGGCCCACAGAGAGGTTCGACTTCATCGTGGAATCCATCGACACCAGCGCACATTTGGCGGCCTCGTCGAGCGGCGTGTCGGGCGTGAGCACGCGGTCGAGCACCGGCTTGCCGTACTTCGATTCGCCGATCTGGAAGTAGGGCGTCTCGTTGGTGGCCTCGATGAAGTTGCCCGCCGAGTAGACCAGGAACAGCCGCATGCCCTCGCCCTTGACCTGGCCGCCGAAGACGAAGGACACGTTGAAATCCAGGCCGGCGTGCTTGAGCGCTTCGGCGTCGCGGTCGTACACATGCCGCACGGCCGCGCCGAGCACGCGGGCTGCGTCGAACATGCTCTTGGCGTTCCAGATGGTGATGGGCGGCCCGGGCTCGCCGTTTTCCAGCGTCTCGCGCAGCTCCTCGATCTGGAGGATCTCGCGCACCGACTGCGAGATGCTCAGGTTGCCGGCCGACAGCAGCACCATGACGCGATCGCCCGGCTGCTCATAGACGATCATCTTGCGGAAGGTGCTGATGTGGTCGACGCCCGCGTTCGTGCGCGAGTCCGACAGGAACACCAGGCCAGCGTTGAGTTTGATGCCTACGCAGTAAGTCATGGGGTGGTCTCGCACGAATCGGGCCGGTTCAGCCTCGACCGCCTTCGCGCTGGTTGAGTTTTTGAAGTGTGTACAGCGCTTCCAGCGCCTCCCGGGGGCTCATCGCGTCGAGGTCCAGCGTGGCCAGGGCGGATTCTACGGCGCTCACTGTCGGGGCCTGTGCGGCGGGCGGCGGTGCGAACAGGTCGACCTGCGCACGCGTCTGGGTCTGCTGCGCTTCCAGCGCGTCGAGCGCCTGGCGTGCGTGGTTGACCACCGCCGCCGGCATGCCGGCCAGCCGCGCCACCTGGATGCCGTAGCTCTTGCTGGCGGGGCCGGGCTGCATCTCGTGCAGGAAGACGATGTCGCGACCTGACTCCGTCGCGCTCACGTGCATGTTCACCGCGCCATGGTGCGTGGCGGGGAACTCGGTCAGCTCGAAGTAGTGCGTCGCGAACAGCGTGAAGGCCTTGGTGCGGTCGTGCAGCTGCGCCGCGATGCCGGCGGCCAGCGCCAGCCCGTCGAAGGTGCTGGTGCCGCGGCCGATCTCGTCCATCAGCACCAGCGACTGCGCCGAGGCGCTGTGCAGGATCTGCGCGGCCTCGGTCATCTCCAGCATGAAGGTCGACTGCGCATTGGCCAGGTCGTCGGCGGCGCCGATGCGCGTGTGGATCGCGTCGATCGGCCCGAGCCGGCAGGCCGTGGCCGGCACGTGCGAGCCGATGGAGGCCAGCAGCACGATGATCGCGATCTGCCGCATGTAGGTCGACTTGCCGCCCATGTTCGGCCCGGTGATGACCTGCATGCGTTGCTGCGGCCCGAGCTGCGTGTCGTTGGCGATGAAGCCGCCCGACGACTTCTCGGCCAGCCGCGCCTCCACCACCGGATGGCGGCCCTGCACGATCTCGATGCAGGGGTGCGCCACGAAGGCGGCCGCCTTCCAGTGCAGCGTGTGCGAGCGCTCGGCCAGTGCGCACAGCGCGTCGAGCGTCGCGATGCCTGCGGCCAGGCGCGTGAGCGCGTTGACATGCGGCTGCAGCGCATCGAGCAGCTGTTCGTACAGCCACTTCTCGCGCGCCAATGCGCGGTCCTGCGCGCTCAGCGCCTTGTCCTCGAAGGCCTTGAGCTCGGGCGTGACGAAGCGCTCGGCGTTCTTCAGCGTCTGGCGGCGGCGGTAGTTGTCGGGCACCTTGGCGAGCGCGCTCTGCGTCACCTCGATGTAGAAGCCGTGCACGCGGTTGAACTGCACGCGCAGGTTGCTGATGCCGGTGCGCTCGCGTTCCTGCACCTCGAGCTGGAGCAGGAAATCGTCGCAGTTGTCGCTGATGGCCCGCAGCTCGTCGAGCTCGGCGTCGTGCCCGGTGGCGATCACGCCGCCGTCGCGCACCAGCGCGGCCGGGTCCGGCTTCATCGCGCTCACCAGCAGCTCGACGCAGCCGGCCGGTGGTGCGAGCGTCTGCGAAATCTGCTGGAGCAGCGAGGCGCCGCCGGGCAGCAGGGGGGCGAGTTGCTCCGCCTTGGCCAGTGCCAGGCGCAGCGCGACCAGTTCGCGCGGGCGCACCTGGCGCAACGCGATGCGCGCAGCGATGCGCTCGACGTCACTGGTGTTCTTCAATGCGTCGCGCAGGGCGCGCCACGGCGCCACCGCCGCGCCGGCCGCGTGCGACTGCAACGTGCCGATGGCGTCGAGCCGGGCCTGCGCCTCGCTGCGCTCACGCCGGGGCGACAGCAGCCAGCGCTTGAGCAGGCGGCTGCCCATGCCGGTCATGCAGGTGTCGAGCAGCGAGAAGAGGGTGGGCGAATCCTCGCCGCGCAGCGTCTGCACCAGTTCCAGGTTGCGCCGCGTGGCGGGCGGCAGTTCGATCAGGTCGCCGTCGCGCTCGACCGTGAGCCGCTGCACGTGCGACAGCGCGCGCCCTTGCGTGTGCTCGGCGTAGCCCAGCAGGGCCGAGGCGGCGGCGTGCGCGTTGGGCAGGCCTTCGGCATTCCAGGCGGCGAGGCTGGCGCTGCCCAGCTGCTCGCACAGCTTGCGCTCGCCCAGCGCGCCGTCGAACTGCCAGGCCGGCCGCACCGACAGCGTGAAGGGCTGCGCCGCGCGCGCCGCCTTCAGCCGGTTCTCGAAGGCCGGCGTCACCTCGGCGCTGTAGAGCAGTTCGCTCGGCGCGATGCGGGCGATCCAGGCTTCCAGCGTGTCGCCCGGGCATTCGGCCAGCCGCAACTCGGCGCCGGTCACGCTCAGCCAGGCCAGGCCGATCGCGTTGCGGCCGCTGGCCTGCACCGCGAGCAGCAGCGATTCGCTCTTGTCGTTGAGCAGTTCCGCGTCGGTCAGCGTGCCGGGCGTGACCACCCGCATCACCTTGCGCTCGACCGGCCCCTTGCCGGCGCCGACCTCGCCGACCTGTTCGCAGATCGCCACCGATTCGCCCAGCTTGATGAGCCGGCCCAGGTAGGCATCGACCGCATGAAAGGGCACGCCCGCCATCACCACCGGCTGCCCGCCCGACTGGCCGCGTTGCGTCAGGGTGATGTCGAGCAGCCGCGCGGCCTTTTCGGCGTCGCCGTAGAACAGCTCGTAGAAGTCGCCCATCCGGTAGAACAGCAGCGTGTCCGGGTGGTCCGCCTTGAGGCGGAAATACTGCGCCATCATGGGCGTGTGGCCCGCGAAGTCCTCGGCACTCTTCTCGGGGATTTCGGGCTTTCCCTTGTCGGTCAACATCTTTTCTCGTTTCTCCATCGGTCCGCGGCGCTGTGGACGGGCTGCGTCGCAGGCCGGCATCCGGAGCGATTATCCGGGCTGCAACCGAGAGGGAGAGCGTGGGGGCGCTGGCTAGATTTCGCCGCGCCGCCGGCGCGCCACCTTCACCGCGTCGACCCAGAAGTCGATGTTGAAGCGCTGGCCGGTGTCGGCGATGCGCGCGGCCTTGATGGCATGGAACGGCACGACGTGCTGCTCGCCGGGCAGGTCGCCGTAGCCGGCGACGTAACGCTTGCGCAAGTCGATTTTCTCGACCTTCATCGTGCATTCGGCCTTGCGGCCTTTCGGGTCGCGGTAGCGCAGGTGGATGCGCGGGTGCTCGTCGACCACCGCGTGCTCGCCTTTGCCCTGAATGAACCACCCGGGCAGCGTGTCGGGCTCGCCGTCGTCGCCGATCGTTCCCAGGCCGCCGCGCACGGTTGGAATCTCGAGCGGGACATGGCCGGAGCGCACGCGCGCGGCTTCGATGCGCCGACGGGCTTCGCGCCAGGCCGCAATGCGGTGCCATGCCATCCAGCAGACGGCGATCAGCAGCAGCAGACCCACGGTCCACGCCGCCGCCATCCCCTGGAATTCGTCGAGACTGAAACCCATGCCATCTCCTGGTGCGCATGGACGCCGACCGGCGCCGCTCGATGCCGCCCGTCGATGCTAGGCCTTTGGTACTCGGCGAGCCATTACCAGAACGGCGTATGCCATGACGTCGAGGGCGCGCCGGCTCAGCGCGGCAGCGACAGCGCGAACGGCAGGCTGAGCACGCCCAGGATGGTCGAGAGCGTGACCAGCCCCGCCACGTACGGGCCGTTGTAGCCCATGCGTGCCGCCAGCACGTAGGCGCTCGACGCGGTGGGCACCGCCGCGAAGGCCATCAGCACGGCCGACTGCGCCGGGTCGAGGCGCAGCGCGCGCGCCAGGCCCCAGCCGACCAGCGGCAGGATCAGGTGTCGGATGGACAGCAGCGACACCGCCAGCACCTTGCTCTGCGCCAGGGTCGCAAACTGCATGCCCGCGCCTGCGGCCATCAGGCCCAGTGCCAGCGACGCGGCGCCGATGCGGGTGAGGGAGGGCTCCATCCAGCCCGGCACCGTGATGCCGAGCAGGTTGACCACCAGGCCCGAGCCGGTGGCGATGATCAGCGGGTTACGCAGCAGCTGCCGCACGAAGCCGGTCTGCGCATGCCGCGCCATGGGCCACACGGCGGCGACGTTCATCAGCGGCACGCAGACCCCGATGAGCACCGCGATCAGCAGCAAGCCCTGCACCCCGGCCAGCCGGTCGGCCATGGCCAGGCAGATGAAGGAGTTGAAGCGGAAGGCGATCTGCGCGCCGCCCGCGTGCTCGCGCCGGTCGATGTGCCGGCCGAGCCACGGCAGGTGGGGCAGGGCGTACGACAGCACGACGCCGATCACGCTCACGCCCAGGCCCGCCGCCAGCAGGTTCGACGTGGCGCCGAAGTCGATCGGGCTGCGCACGATCGAATGGAAGAGCAGCACCGGAAAGAGAAAGTAGTAGACCAGCGACTCGACCTGATCCCACACGCGGCGGTCCAGGGCGGTGTAACGGCAGAGCAGCCAGCCGCAGGCGATGAGGGAAAAGTCGGGGAAGAGGAGTTGCGCGTAGTTCACCGCGTCGAGGATAAACCGGGCGTTCCGTGGGTAATCCTGGGAACGGCCGGTGGGATGGACCCGCTAGCATCAGGGTTTCGTCTTTTTCGACTTACCAGGAGTTTGCAGATGCAACGTCGTCAATGGAATGCCCTCGCGGGTGCCGCTGCGCTGGTCGCGGTCGCCGGCCCGGCGCTGGCCCAGGGCTATCCGAACAAGCCGATCGAGCTGAGCGTGCCTTTCGCACCCGGCGGCACCACCGACATCGTGGCGCGCGTCGTGGCCGACCCGCTGGGCAAGGTGCTGGGCCAGCCCGTGGTCGTGGTGAACCGCGCCGGTGGCGGCGGCATCGTGGGTGCGGCCGAAACCGCGCGCGCGCCGGCCGACGGCTACAAGCTGGGCATTGCCACCGTGTCGAGCACGGCGGCCAACCCGGCCATCAACCCCAAGACGCCGTACGACCCGATCAACGACTTCACGCCGATCATCAACATCGCCGCGACGCCGAACATCATCGCGGTCAACCCGAGCTTCCCGGCCAAGAACTACGCCGAGTTTGTGGCCGAACTCAAGAAGAACCCCGGCAAGTACTCATACTCGTCGTCGGGCACCGGCGGCATCGGCCACCTGCTGATGGAGCTGTACAAGAGCCTGACGAATACCTTCGTCACGCACATCCCGTACCGCGGCGCCGGCCCGGCGCTCAACGACACGGTGGCCGGCCAGGTGCCGATCATCTTCGACAACCTGCCGTCGGCGTTGCCCTTCATCAAGGCCGGCAAGCTGATCCCGATCGTGGTGAGCGCGCCCAACCGCGTGGCTGCGTTGCCGAACGTGCCGACCTTCAAGGAAGTCGGCCTGGAGCCGGTGAACCGCATGGCCTACTACGGCATCCTGGGCCCCAAGGGCTTGCCCAAGGACGTCGTCGACAAGGTCAACGAAGGTGTGAAGAAGGCGCTGGCTGACCCGGCCGTGAAGAAGCGCATCGAGGACACGGACTCGATCATCGTGGCCAACACGCCCGAGCAGTTCGCCGCGCAGATCAAGGCCGAGTACGAGATCTACAAGCAGGTCGTGGCCAAGCAGAAGCTCACGCTCGAATAAGCGGCGCTGCCGCATCGCGCAGGAAGCCGCCTTCGGGCGGCTTTCTCGTTTTGTTATCTTGTGAACGATGTCCGAGCCTGTTTCAACCGCCGCGCCCGCCACCCCCGAGATCGACGATTTCGTCGACGCGCTGTGGCTGGAGGACGGACTCTCGAAGAACACGCTGGCCGCCTACCGACGCGACCTGGCGCTGTTCGCGCAATGGCTGCAGGCAGAGCGCCATACCGGTCTCGACCGCGCCGCCGAGCACGACATGCTGGCTTACATGGCCACCCGCCTCGAAAAAGGCGGGCGCGAAGGCAAGACCGGCAAGGCCACGTCCGCCAACCGGCGGCTCACCGTCTTCAAGCGCTACTACCGCTGGGCGCTGCGCGAGAACCGCATCACGGCCGACCCGACATTGCGACTCGCCCCCGCGCGGCAGGCGCCGCGGGCCATCAAGCTGCTGTCGGAACAACAGGTCGACGACCTGCTGAACGCGCCAGACGTCAACACGCCGCTCGGCCTGCGCGACCGCGCCATGCTCGAGCTGATGTACGCGAGCGGCCTGCGCGTGAGCGAGCTGGTGACGCTCAAGGTCTTCGAGCTGAGCCTGAACGACGGCGTGCTGCGCGTGATGGGCAAGGGCAGCAAGGAGCGGCTGGTGCCCTTCGGTGGCGAGGCGCGCCGCTGGATCGAGCGCTACATGGACGAATCGCGCCCCGAGATCCTTGGCGGCCAGCAGACGCCCGACCTGTTCGTGACCGCGCGCGGCGCGGGCATGACGCGCGTGATGTTCTGGATCATCGTGAAGAAGCAGGCCGAGGCTGCGGGCATCCGCGTGCCGCTGTCGCCGCACACGCTGCGCCATGCCTTCGCGACCCATCTGCTCAACCACGGTGCCGACCTCCGCGCGGTGCAGCTGCTGCTGGGCCACGCCGACATTTCGACCACGACGATCTACACCCACGTGGCACGCGAGCGGCTCAAGCAGCTGCACGCGCAGCACCACCCGCGCGGATGACGCCGCACCACAGCCCGCCCTCGTTGCGCATCGGCTGCGCGGGCTGGAGCCTGCCGCGCGACCAGTGGCCGAACTTCCCGGCCGAGGGCTCGCACCTCGAGCGCTATGCGGCGCGTTTCCATGCGGTGGAGATCGACACGTCCTTCTATCGGCCCCACCGGCTCGAGACCTACGCACGCTGGGCCGCCAGCACGCCGGCGGATTTCCGCTTCGCGCTCAAGCTGCCCAAGACCATCACGCACGAGCGTCAGCTGGTCGACGCCATGCCGCCGTTCGACGAGTTCCTCGCGCAGGTCGCAGGGCTTGGCGACAAGCTGGGCTGCCTGCTGGTCCAGCTCGCGCCCCGCCTGGCCTTCGATGCGGTCGTCGCCCGGCGCTTTTTCGAGGGCTTGCGCCAGCGCCATGCCGGCCGCGTGGTGCTGGAGCCGCGCCATGCCAGCTGGTTCACGCCCGAAGCCGATGCGCTGCTGGCCGCGTACCAGGTCGGTCGCGTGCTCGCCGACCCCGTGCTGTACGAAGAGGCCGCGGCGCCCGGTGGCTGGCCTGGCCTCGTCTACCTGCGGATGCACGGCACGCCGCGCGTCTACTGGTCGGCCTACGACGACGCCTTGCTCGCACGCGTGGCGCAACGTTTGTTGCAAGCGAGGGCTGACGGCGCCGAATGCTGGTGCGTGCTCGACAACACGGCAAGCGGCGCGGCGGTGGGGAACGCGCTCACGCTGCGGCGGATGGCGGCAGAATCGTCGCCACACAAGAACACATCGGAGACCGAATCACCATGACCCTCAAGCACATCGGGGCCGCCGTGGCCCTCGTCGGACTGGCCGCCGCCGGCCTCGTCTCGGCACAGGGCTACCCCTCGATCAAGCCCATCCGCCTGATCGTCGGCTACCCGCCCGGCGGCGGCATCGACTTCGCGGCGCGCACCGTGCAGGTACCGCTGCAGGAGGCGCTCAAGCAGCAGATGGTGGTCGACTACAAGCCCGGGGCCAGCGGCATGATCGCCGCCACCGAACTCGTCCGGCAGGCGCCCGACGGCTACACGCTGCTGCTGGCCAACACCGGCCCCTTCGCCATCGCGCCGTACCTGCAGTCGAAGCCGCCCTACGACCCGGTCAAGCAGTTCACGTACATCGGGCAGATCAGCCAGGGCAGCTACATCGCGGTGACGCGGCCCGACCATCCGGCCAAGGACCTGAAGGCCTTCGTCGCCTGGGCCAAGGGCCAGCCGGGCCAGGTGAATTTCGCCTCGGGCGGGGCGGGCACCTCGACCCACCTCAACGGCGAATTGATGAACCAGGTGACGGGCCTCGACATGACGCATGTGCCCTACAAGGGCAGCGCGCCGGCGGTGCAGGACCTCATCGGCGGGCAGACGCAGATCCTCATCGACGCGGGCAGCGTGCTGCTGCCGCAGGTCAAGGGTGGCAAGCTGAAGGCGCTGGCCGTTACCGGCCCGAAGCGCGACCCGCAGCTGCCGGACGTGCCCACCGTGAAGGAACTGGGCCTGGGCGGCATGGAATCGGTCGGCTTCCAGGGCCTGGTCGGCCCGGCCGGCATGCCGAAGGACGTGGTCGACCGGCTGTCCGCAGAGCTGGCCAAGGTGCTGGCACAACCCGACATCCAGGCCAAGTTCGCCGGTGCCGGCGCCGAGGTGCATTCGCTCGGGCCGACGGCCTTCTCCGCTTTCGTGAAGGCGGACAACGAGAAGTGGGCGAAGCTGATCCGGGAACGCAAGCTTCAGCTGGATTGACCGCACACGACCCCCCCACCCTGACTGAGAAAGATCGAATGGACTCCCGAATTTCGCGGCGCGGCGCGCTGGCTTTTTCCGCCCTGGCGCTCGCCGCCGGCACGCTGTGCAGCGCCACCGCATCGGCGCAGGCCCTGCCCAAGACCCTGCGCATCATCGTGGCCTACCCCGCCGGCGGCGTGAGCGACGCGGTGGCGCGTGCCCTGGCCGACAAGCTGGCGGCCCAGATGAACATCGCGGTCGTGATCGAGAACAAGGCCGGTGCGAGCGGCAGCATCGGCATGGACGCGGTCGCCAAGGCCGCGCCCGACGGCGCCACGCTGGGCTTCTCGGCGATCAGCCCGCTGGTGCTGAACCCGCACCTGGGGCGCTCGCCCTTCGACCCGCTCAAGGACATCCAGCCGATCGCCAGCGTCATGTATTCGCCGGTGCTGCTGATGGCGACCTCGGCCAGCACGAGCAAGGACTTCGCCGGCTTGTTGGCCGACGCCAAGGCCAAGCCCGGCGCGGTCCGCTGGGCGACCTCGGGGCAGGCCTCGCTCGGCCACATCATGCTGGAGCAGCTGCATGCCGCTGCCCGCATCGAGGTGACGCACGTGCCGTACAAGGGCGGCGGCCAGCAGATGAACGACGCGCTGGGCGGGCAGTTCGAGGTGCTGTCGACCAATGCGGGCGCCACGCTGTCGCAGCACATCCAGGCCGGCAAGCTGCGGCCGCTGGCCGTCGGTGCACCCGCGCGGCTCGAGAGCCTGCCGAACGTGCCGACGCTGGCCGAGCTGGGCTACCCGGCCGCGAACCTGTCGTCGCTGTTCGGCGTGTTCGCGCCGGCCGGCCTGCCACAGCCGCTGGCCGCGCGCTACAACGCCGAGATCAACAAGGCGCTGACCACGCCCGACCTGCGCGCCAAGCTGACCGCCACCGACAACGTGCCGACCGGCGGCGCCGCGGCGGATTTCGCCAAGGCGATCGCCGCCGAGTACGAGGCGGATGGCCGCGTCATCAAGGCGGCGGGCATCAAGGCCGACTGAGGCGCAGGGGCATCGGCCGGCGACCAGTGGCAAACGCCTTCAGCCTACCTTATAGTAGGCTGATGTCCAGCGCTTCCCTGACCGTTCCGGCCGAATCCACCCGCGCGCAGATCCTGCGCGTCGCGCGTCAGCTGATCCAGACGCGCTCGTACCTGGGCTTCAGCTTTCAGGACCTGGCCGACCAGGTCGGCATCCGCAAGGCGAGCCTGTACCACCACTTTCCGACCAAGGAAGCGCTCGGCGTCGAGGTGCTGCGCGAGGCGGGCCAGGGCTTTCGCGACTGGGCCGCCAAACCGCGTGCCGCCGATGCCGCGCTCGAGGCCTACTTCCGCATGTATCGCCAGGCGATGAACGCCGGTGCGGCCGTCTGCCCCGCGGGCGCCTTGGCGCCGGGATGGGACTGCATCAACGAAGAGCTGCGCCAGACCGTGCGCGAACTGCGCAGCACGCAGGTGATGTGGCTCACCGGCGTGCTCGGTGCGCTGGTGCACGGCGCGAAGCCGCCGGTGTCGGCCGGTGCGCTGGCCGCGTATGTGTTCGCGGCCTGCCAGGGCGCGCTGTTGTCGGCGCGGATGACCGGGCGCGTCGAGGATTTCGACGAGGCCATCGCGCAACTCAAGCAATCGATCCCACGGTGATCTCGTCATCCCCTGCACGCTTCGGCGTGCTTTTCTTTTTCCACTCAACCTACCGATGAGTCGGTAGTTTCATCCGAGGAGATCCTTCATGAAAGCCGTCATCGCCGCCTACGCGCGCACGCCCTTTCACTTTGCCCGCAAGGGCGCGCTCGCCGAGGTGCGGCCCGACACGCTCGCCGCGCAGGCGGTGAGTGGCCTGCTCAAGCGCACCGACCTCGACCCGGCGCTGATCGAGGACGTGATCCTCGGCTGCGCCTACCCCGAAGCCTCGCAGGGCAACAACCTGGCGCGCATCGTCGGGCTGCTCGCCGGCCTGCCGCAGGAGGTCGGCGGCATGACGGTCAACCGCTTCTGCGGCTCGTCGATGCAGGCGGTGCACATCGCCGCCGCGCAGATCGAGGCGGGCATGGGCGAGGCCTTCTTGTGCGTGGGCGTGGAGTCCATGACGATGGTGCCGCAGGGCGGTTTCAACTTCTCGCCCAACCCCGAGTTGCTGGCGAACACGCAGGCCTACCTGTCGATGGGCGAGACCGCTGAGAACGTGGCCGCGCGCTGGCACGTGAGCCGTGCCGACCAGGAGGCGCTGGCCGTCGAGTCGCACCGCAAGGCGACCGCGGCGCGCACCGAAGGCCGGCTGGCCGACGAGATCATTCCGGTGCGGCTGGCCAACGGCGACATGATCGATGCCGACGGCTGCATCCGGCCGGCGACCTCGCTGGAAGCGCTGGCGGGCCTGAAGCCGGCCTTCCGGCCCGACGGCTCGGTGACGGCCGGCACGTCGTCGCCGCTGACCGACGGCGCGGCCGTGGTGCTGGTCACCAGCGACGCCTTCGCCGAGAAGCATGGGCTCGCGCCGATGGCGCGCGTCCGGTCCTTCGCGTCGGTCGGCGTCGACCCCGCCATCATGGGCATCGGCCCGATTCCGGCGACGCGCAAAGCGCTGGCGCGTGCCGGGCTCACGGTCGCCGACCTCGACGTCGTGGAGATCAACGAGGCCTTCTCGTCGCAGGCGCTCGCCTGCATCCGTGACCTCGGGCTGGACCCGGCCACCGTCAACCTCGACGGCGGCGGCCTCGCCATCGGCCACCCGCTGGGCGCGACCGGCGCGCGCATCACGGGCAAGGCGGCGTCGCTGCTGGTGCGCGAGAACGGGCGCTATGCCCTGTCGACCCAGTGCATCGGCGGCGGGCAGGGCATTGCGACGGTGCTCGAGCGCGTCTGATGCCAAGATAGGCGCAACTTCCAAACGAAAAGGAGACCTCCATGGCCGAGACGCATTCGCCCGCAGCGCCCCGCCGCAGCCTCTACCTCGACGACCTGTCGGTCGGCGACCGCTTCATCAGTGGCGAGCACCCGCTCGATGCGGCGCAGATCGTCGCCTTCGCGGCGCAGTTCGATCCGCAGCCCTTCCACACCGACCCGGATGCCGCCGAAGCCACCTTCTTCCGCGGCCTGGCCGCGAGCGGCTGGCACACGGCGGCGCTCACGATGAAGCTGCTGGTCGAGAGCGGCCTGCCGCTGGCCGACGGTGTGATCGGTTCTGGCGGCGAGTTGCAATGGCCGCAGCCGACGCGACCGGACGACGTGCTGCACGTCGAAGCCGAGATCCTGGAGATCGTGCCGTCGCGTTCCAAGCCGGGGCGCGCCATGGTGCAGGCGCGCTGCGAGACGAAGAACCAGCGCGGTGAGGTGCTGCAGCGCTTCACGCCCAAGCTGGTGGTGGTCGGGCAGTCCGTCTAGCGGTTTCCTGGAACGAGAATTTCGCACGGTGCGTGAGCGCAGAAGCGCCACGTGCCTTCAGTTTCCTTGAGGCGGTGCCGATAGCCATATGGGCCCCGGGCGCAGTGGATCTGCGTGCATGCCGGGCCCATCGCCGTCACGGCAGCGCGCAAACCCTCAAAGGAAACGAATTTTCAAGAATCTGAAAGTGGCGACCCGGCTCACGCTGGGATTTGGTGCGGCAGTGGCACTGGGGGTCTGCATCGCGGTCATCGCAGCCGTCCAGATGAGCAGTCTGAACAGCCAAATCGAGAAGATCGCCAACGACCGGATGGTCAAGGTCCAGAAGTTCACCGCGGTCAGGGACAACCTCAATGGCATCGCGCTCGCTATTCGAAACATGCTCCTGTCGGACGACCCGGTCTTCGAAGCGGCGGAGAAAAAGAAGATCGATGCGCTCGCGGCCCAGACCACCGAGATGCTGGTGTCTCTCGACAAGACGATGGCCGCGCCGAAACCGCGCGAGCTTCTCAAGATCATCCAGGACAACCGTCCCCGCTACAACGCGCAGATGAGCGAGATTGCGGCGCTTGACGCCAAGGGGGATCGCGAGGGCGCCGCGAAACTGCTCAACGAGACGCGCGCGCTGCAGGACACGATCTTCCAAGCCGTCGACGATTCGACCGAAATTCAGCAGCAGATCGCGAGCGCGGGGGCTGCGGACGCCAGGAGCGACGCAAAGCGAGCCATGCTGATGATGATCGCCTTGGCGGTGGCCCTGGCTGGCGTCGGCCTTGTCGTCACCTGGCTGCTGGTGCGCAGCCTGTCGCGCGCGCTCGGCGCAGAACCTGGAGAACTGGGCACGGCGGCACAGCGCGTGGCGAGCGGTGACCTGAGCCCGGTCCTGGGGGCCGACCGTGCACGTGAGGGCAGTGTCCTGCTGTCCCTGGGCGAGATGCAAACCAGCCTGGCCCGCATCGTCGGGCAGGTTCGCGCCAGCAGCGACAACATCGCCACCGGCTCAGCGCAGATCGCCAGCGGCAACCAGGACCTGAGCCAGCGCACGGAAGAGCAGGCCAGCAACCTCGAGCAGACAGCCGCCTCGATGGAAGAGCTGGCCAGCACCGTCAAGAACAGCACGGAAACCGCAGCACAAGCCAAGCAACTGGCCGCCCATGCATCGGCAGCGGCGGTGAGCGGCGGCGAGGTCGTGGGATCGGTGGTGAGCACGATGCAGGAGATCGCGGCCTCGTCGAAAAAGATCGCCGACATCATCGGTGTGATCGACAGCATCGCGTTTCAGACCAACATCCTGGCCTTGAACGCAGCGGTGGAGGCCGCGCGTGCGGGCGAGCAGGGTCGCGGTTTCGCGGTGGTAGCCAGCGAGGTGCGCAGTCTGGCCAGCCGCTCGGCCGATGCGGCCAAGGAAATCAAGCAACTGATCGGTGCCAGTGTCGAGAAGGTCGAGACCGGCTCGCGACAGGTCGATGCGGCCGGCATGTCGATGAGTGAGATCGTCTCGCAGGTTCAACGCGTGAGCGACCTCATCGGCGACATCTCCACCGCCAGCGCCGAGCAGTCCACCGGCATCAGCCAGATCGGCGACGCGGTGAACCAACTGGACCAGGTCACGCAGCAGAACGCGGCGCTGGTCGAGGAGAGTGCCGCTGCCGCCGAAAGCCTCAAGCGGCAGGCGGCCACGCTGGTCGAGGTTGTCAGCATCTTCAAGGGCGTCGGCCAGCAGGACCGCCTCGACGTTCCAGCCATCGCGGCCGTCCCGGCCATCCCGGTTCGCGCGCGGGCCGTCGCGGCGGCGCCACGCACCGCGCGCCCGGCCTCGGGTGTGGTGCGCACGCCCGTCAAAGCCAAGGCCGCTCCTGGACGCGCGTTGGCGACGGCGGGCAGCGACGACTGGGAAAGCTTCTGAGAGACGACGGCCCCGGGGGGCGGGCCAAGGCGCCGCTGACCGTGGACCGTGTCGTCGCTGCGCGTCAGCCGGCGGCGAGGTCGGCCAGTTCTTGTTCGGTGAATCCGGCGCGGGCGCGCGCCTCGAGGTTGAAGGGCGCCTTCAGCCGTGGCGCCTCGTGCCGGCGGTACAGCACGCGGTAGTGCGTGATCGGGTCGACGCCGTCGCGCGCGCACAGCCAGCGGTACCAGCGGTTGCCGATGGCCACGTGGCCGACTTCGTCGCGCAGGATGATGTCGAGGATGGCGATGGCCGCATGGGCGTCCGGCGTGTTCACGCGCCGCAGCTTGGCCTGGATCAGCGGCGTGGCGTCGAGCCCGCGTGCTTCCAGCGTGCGCGGCACCAGCGCCATGCGGGCCAGCACGTCGTGCTGTGTCTTCTCGCACATCGACCACAGGCCATCATGGCCGGTGAAGTCGCCGTAGCGAAAGCCCATCGTCTGCAGGTGCGCATGCAGCAGCGTGAAGTGCTGCGCCTCCTCGTCGGCCACCTGCAGCCAGTCGCGGTAGTAAGCCTCGGGCATGCCGTCGAAGCGCCACATCGCGTCGAGCGCCAGGTTGATGGCGTTGAACTCGATGTGGCAGATGGAATGGACCAGCGCCGCCCGCCCGTCGGGCGTGAAGGGCGAGCGCTTGCCGACAGCCATGGCCGACACCGTCAGCGGCCGTTCGGGCCGGCCCGGCACGCCATCGTCGTCGCCGGGTTGTCGCACCGCAATTTCAGGCATCGGCGCGGCGAGGCTGGCCGCGGCGAGCGCGCGCGTCGCGGCCACCTTGGCATCGGGGTCGGTGAGGCGAAGCGCAGCAAGGGCGCCGAGGCGGGGGTGCATCCCTACAATTCTAGTTTTCGACCCACGGAGACACACGATGGCCTTGTACGAACTCGACGGCGTGGCGCCGCAACTGGCAGACGGCACCTGGGTGGCCGACAGCGCGCAGGTGATGGGCTCGGTCGTGCTCGGCGAGAACGTCAGCATCTGGTTCGGCGCCGTGCTGCGCGGCGACACCGAGCCGCTCACCATCGGCCGCAACAGCAATGTGCAGGACCTGTCGGTGCTGCATGCCGACGTGGGCTGCCCGCTCACCATCGGCGAGAACGTGACGATCGGCCACCAGGTCATGCTGCACGGCTGCACCATCGGCGATAACTCGCTGATCGGCATCCAGGCGGTGGTCTTGAATAACGCGAAGATCGGCCGCAACTCGATCGTTGGCGCCGGCAGCGTGGTGACCGAGGGCAAGGAGTTTCCGGACAATTCCCTCATCATCGGTGCGCCGGCCAAGGTGGTGCGCACGCTGGACGATGCCGCCGCCGCCAAGCTGCGCGCCAGCGCAGAACACTATGTGGACAACGGCCGTCGCTTCGCGAAGGGCCTGAAGAAAATCTCCTGAGGGAGCGAAGGACTGTTTTGAGCGAGCTGCACAAATTCCTGTTCGACGGCATGCCGGTGCGCGGCATGCTCGTGCGCCTGACCGATGCCTGGCAGGAAATCCTGGCGCGGCGTGCGGCGAATACCACGACCGGCGCCTACCCGCCGCCGGTGGCCGAGCTGCTGGGCGAGATGACGGCTGCTGCCGCGCTGATGCAGTCGAACATCAAGTTCAACGGCTCGCTCATCCTGCAGATTTTCGGCGACGGCCCGGTCAAGGTGGTGGTGGCCGAGGTCAAGCCCGACCTGAGCCTGCGCGCCACGGCCACCGTGGTGGGCGACCTGCCCGCCGATGCACGCCTGCCCGACATGGTCAACGTCAACAACAAGGGCCGCTGCGCGATCACGCTCGAGCCCAAGGGCCGCGTGCCCGGCCAGCAGCCGTACCAGGGCGTGGTGCCGCTGTTCGGCGACGAGGGCGAGAAGCTCGGCAAGCTCAGCGACGTGTTGCAGCACTACATGCTGCAGAGCGAACAGCTCGACACCACGCTGGTGCTGGCGGCCGACGACAAGGTCGCGGCGGGCCTCCTGATCCAGCGGCTGCCGGTCAAGGGCGAAGGCAACCTCGAAGGCACGGCGGATGGCGACCGCAACCCGGCCAACGAAGACGAGATCGGCCTCAACGAGGACTACAACCGCATCTCGATCCTGGCCTCGACGCTCACGCGCGACGAGCTGCTGACGCTCGACGTCGAGACCATCCTGCGCCGCCTGTTCTGGGAAGAGAAGCTGCTGCGCTTCGAGCCGCAGAAGGGCATGCTGGGCCCGCATTTCGCCTGCACCTGCGGGCGCGAGCGCGTGGCGCAGATGATCCGCGGCCTGGGCGTGGACGAGGCCGAGAGCATCCTCGCGGAGCGCGGCGACATCGAAGTCGGCTGCGACTTCTGCGGCAAGCAGTACCGCTTCGATGCGGTCGATGCGGCGCAGATCTTCCGTCCGCCGGGCGACCAGCTGCCAGGGACGCCGACCGTCCAATAGCTTTTGGCGCTCAGCGTCCGGGCGCTTCGAAGTCGTGAAAGCGAATGTCGGGTGCGCTGGTGTTGTGGCGCGACGGGATGCTGCGGCCGAAGCGGACGTCGGTCGCGTCGATGCGGCGCACCGCGTCGAGCGGCTGCGTGTGCAGCGCTGCGTCCGACTCCTGCCGCCAGGTGATCTCGCTCACGTCGGCGTTGTCGGGGGTGACGTGCATCGAACGCAAGGTTGCGAAGGGCACAGCGTCATTCGTGGCGGGCGAGAACGACACATCCAGCGCGGTGCGTGCCTGGCTGGCTTCCGCCACCGCGACGCGCGCCTGTCCGCCATCGGCGAAGCGCAGATGCAGAACCAGCGGCCGCGTCTCGATGCGGATCGACGCGATGTTCACCACCGGCCGGCCGTCGTCCACCACCGGCCCGAGCAGGAACGACGAGCCGTAGACCCCGTCGCCGAAGCGCGGCGCGGGCACCGGCTTGATGCGCCAGTAGCCATCGGCCGGGTAGAGCACCAGCACCTCGCGCGGCTGCGATGCGTCGCCGGTCTTCGCGAACACCTGCAGCAGATGGATGCCGCGCACCGTGCGCTGGCCGATGCGCAGCGGCACCCGCTGCGGTCGCCAAAACGACGGCAGCGTGAGCCCGACGATGCGCCATTGCGGGCCGTCGTGCAGAACGACCCGGCGCTCGCGAAAGCGGTAGGCCGGGTCGGTCGGATGCGCGCCGCCGTTGAAACGGCAACCCGAGAAGTCGGGCGCGGTGGCGTCGCGTTCGACCCGGTCGAGGTAGGGCGGCGGCAGCGCTTCGACGCGCAAGCGTGTGATGCCCGGCGCCTGCAGGTGGAGCGAGACGTTGTCTTCCTCGGCGCAGGCGGTGGGGCGGCTGTGGTTGCTGACGGTGACCGATGCCGGCGCTGCGATGCCATCGGACAGGGCGACGGCCAGGGTCAGCAGGAAGAGGGCGTGACCGCAGACCATGGCGGTGGCCGCCTCAGGGGCGCCGCGACAAGAGATCGGTGAACAGCCGGTGCTCGCACACCGGGTCGGAGCATTTCTCGCAGGACCAACGCCAGGCCTCGCCGGCCGTTCCGGTCGACACCGCCGGCTCGGCATCGCTGGCCAGGTTCAGCGCGGTCCAGGCGCTGGCGAGGCGCTCGGGGCCGCGGCCATGCACCACGGCATACGAGATGCCTGCTCGCGCCAGTGCGGCACGCACCAGCGCGTCGACCGGCTCGCGCACATGCGGCCCGTCGCGCTGCAGGCCGTCTGCCACCCAGGGCAGGTCGAGCGCGGTCAGCAGCGTCATCGTGTAGCGGGCCTGCGCGGCGAGCGCGTCGGGGTAGAGGGCCGGATCATCGAACAGCAGGTCGCTGTAGACGGCGGTCATCAGCGCCGTTGTGTCGGCCACCACCACGCCATGGCGCGCGGCCTCGGCGATGCGGCGGGTCTGCTCGTCGGCGATGGCCGCCTGTTCGTCGGGGCGTGGCGTGCGGCCCTCGCGCACGCACCAGTCGCGCAGCACCTCGGGCACCAGCGTGGTCGCGATACCGCGCTGCGTCAGCCGCTCGGCCAGCACGCGCGCCAGCTCCGTCTTGCCGGTGCTTTCGGCACCGACCACGGCGATCACGCTTGCGCGGGTAAGCAACGGCGTCATGCCGAAGGCGCCAGCCGGTGGCGCCAGGCGAGGTAGCCGGCCACGCTCAACACGGCGAACACCGCGTAGAGCCCGACCGTGAGCCACAGGCCCTTGTGGATGAAGAGGCCGATGCTCACCCCGTTCACGGCGAGCCACACCCCCCAGTTCTCGATGAACTTGCGTCCCAGGAGGAATTGGCCGACGAGGCTGAGGCCGGTGGCGAAACCGTCCCACCACGGCACATCGGTGTCGGTGAAGCGGCGAAGGAAGAGGGCGACCGCCGGCCAGGCGATGGCGCAGGCCAGCAGCGTCAGGGCGAGGCCGCGCGGGGAAAGCCGTGCGACGCGCAAGGGGCCGCCGTCACCGCGGTGCCCGCGCAGCCATTGGAACCAGCCCCACAAGGCGACGATGGCGAAGAAGATCTGCAGCGAGGCGTCGCCATAGATGCGCGCCTCGAAGAACACGAAGCAGTAGAGCAGCGAGCTGACGATGGCCAGCGGCCAGCCCCAGTGAATCTCGCGCATGTTGCAGCCGACCATGGCCAGGGCCAGCAACGCGGCGATCACTTCAGACCAGCTGGTCGGGGCGCCCCACAGCACGAAGGCCGGCGCCGAGAAGAATTCGGGCATGACGGCCCGGTCAGCGGGTGATCTGGACGAAGACCTCGTCCGGCTTGACCATGCCCAGTTCCTGTCGGGCACGTTCTTCGACCATCTCCAGGCCTTCCTTGAGGTCGTTGACCTCGGAGGCCAGCCGGTCGTTGGCGACAGCCGCGCGCGCGTTCGATTCCTTCTGCGCGCTCAGCTTGTCTTCGAGGCTGGACACCTCGGGCACGCTCCCGCGCCCCGTCCACAGCTGCCACTGAAGGATCAGCAGCAGCAGGGCCAGGACGATGGGGACGACGCGCGAGCGCATGTCTCGAAGGACGTGGGGTCAGCGAAGGGATCAGCGCAGGTTGTAGAACGCGCCGCGACCGGGGTAGCTGGCGATGTCGCCGAGGTCTTCCTCGATGCGCAGCAGCTGGTTGTACTTGGCGATGCGGTCCGAGCGCGACAGCGAGCCGGTCTTGATCTGGCCGGCGTTGGTGCCCACGGCGATGTCGGCGATGGTCGAGTCTTCGGTCTCGCCCGAGCGGTGCGAGATCACGGCCGTGTAGCCGGCGCGCTTGGCCATCTCGATGGCAGCGAAGGTTTCGGTCAACGTGCCGATCTGGTTGATCTTGATCAGGATCGAGTTGGCGATGCCCTTGTCGATGCCCTCTTGCAGGATCTTGGTGTTGGTGACGAACAGGTCGTCGCCCACCAGCTGCACCCGCTTGCCCAGGCGCTCGGTCAGGTGCTTCCAGCCGTCCCAGTCGCCTTCGTGCATGCCGTCTTCGATGCTGATGATCGGGTACTTGTCGACCCAGGTCGCCAGCATGTCGGTCCAGCTCTCGGCCGACAGCGACAGGTTTTCGCCGGCCAGCACGTACTTGCCGTCCTTGTAGAACTCGCTGGCCGCGCAGTCCAGGCCCAGGGCGATCTGTTCGCCCGCCACATAGCCGGCCTTGTCGATCGCTTCGAGGATCAGCTGGATGGCCGCTTCATGGCTCTCGACGCTGGGGGCGAAGCCGCCTTCGTCGCCGACCGCCGTGCTGATGCCGCGGTCGCTCAGGATCTTCTTGAGCGCATGGAACACCTCGGCGCCGTAACGCACCGACTCGCGGAAGCTCTTGGCGCCCACGGGGATGATCATGAATTCCTGCAGGTCCAGGCTGTTGTTGGCGTGCGCGCCGCCGTTGATGACGTTCATCATCGGCACCGGCAACTGCATGCCGCCCATGCCACCGAAGTAGCGGTACAGCGGCAGGCCCGATTCTTCGGCCGCCGCACGCGCCACGGCCATCGACACGGCCAGCGTGGCGTTGGCGCCCAGGCGCGCCTTGTTGTCGGTGCCGTCCAGGTCGTTCAGCGTGCGGTCCAGGAAGGCCTGTTCGCTGGCGTCGAGGCCCAGCACCGATTCGGAGATCTCGGTGTTGATGTTCTCGACGGCCTTCAGCACGCCCTTGCCGAGGTAGCGGCCCTTGTCGCCGTCGCGCAGCTCGATGGCTTCGCGCGAGCCGGTCGACGCGCCCGAGGGCACGGCGGCACGGCCCATGGTGCCGCTCTCCAGCAGCACGTCGCATTCGACGGTGGGGTTGCCGCGGCTGTCGAGGATTTCGCGCCCGACGATGTCAACGATTGCACTCATTGCGTCTCTTTCTTAAAACAAAAAAACTTAAACGCCTTCGACCACGATCATGCGCATGATCGCGGCGCCCTGGCGCGCTGCGCGGGCCTTGCCGTATTCGGGGGAGCTGTCGAAGGCCTTGGCGGCGTCGACGGAGGGGAACTTGAGGATCACCAGGCGCTGCGGCGCCCAGTCGCCTTCCAGCACCTCGACCTTGCCGCCGCGCACGCAAACTTCGGCGCCATGCGCCTGCATGGCCGCGGTCGACCACTTCTTGTATTCCTCGTACTGCGTCGGGTTCGTGACTTCGACGTTGGCGATGATGTAGGCACTGGTCATGACTGGAAGATGTCCTCGAGGAAAGCGTTCTTCTTGGTGACGCGGTCGAGCGCGACGAGCGTCTCGAGCAGCGCCTTCATGTGCTTGAGCGGCACGGCGTTGGGGCCGTCGCTCATCGCCTTCGACGGATCGGGGTGGGTCTCCATGAAGAGCCCCGCCACGCCGACCGCCACCGCCGCACGCGACAGCACCGGCACCATCTCGCGCTGGCCGCCGGACGTCGTGCCCTGGCCGCCCGGGAGCTGCACCGAGTGCGTGGCGTCGAACACCACCGGCGCTTTCGTCTCGCGCATGATCGCCAGTGAGCGCATGTCGGAGACGAGGTTGTTGTAGCCGAAGCTCGCACCGCGCTCGCAGGCCATGAAGCTGTCTTCGTCGAGGCCGACTTCCTTGGCCGCCGCGCGCGCCTTGTCGATCACGTTCTTCATGTCGTGCGGCGCGAGGAACTGGCCCTTCTTGATGTTCACCGGCTTGCCCGACTGCGCCACGGCGCGGATGAAGTCGGTCTGGCGGCACAGGAAGGCGGGCGTCTGCAGCACGTCGACCACCTTGGCGGCCTCGGTGATGTCCTCGTTCGTGTGGACGTCGGTCAGCACCGGCACGCCCAGTTCGCGCCGGACCTTCGCCAGGATCTCCAGGCCCTTCTCACGGCCGGGGCCGCGGAAGGTGGTACCCGACGAGCGGTTGGCCTTGTCGAAGCTGCTCTTGAAGATGAACGGGATGCCCAGCGCCGAGGTGATGTCCTTGAGCGTGCCAGCCGTGTCCATCTGCAGCTGCTCCGACTCGATCACGCAGGGGCCGGCGATCAAAAAGAAGGGCTGGTCGAGGCCGATGTCGAATCCGCAGAGTTTCATGCAACGACCTTCAGTGCTTTCTTGTCGGCGCCCTGGTGGTCCAGTGCCGCCTTGATGAATGCGTTGAACAACGGATGACCGCTCCAGGGCGTGGACTTGAACTCGGGGTGGAACTGCACGCCCATGAACCACGGGTGCACGTCGTGCGGCAGCTCCACGATCTCCGTGAGGTGCTCGCGCTGCGTCAGCGCCGAGATCACCAGGCCGGCGCGGCGCAGCTCGTCGAGGTAGTTGACGTTGGCTTCGTAGCGGTGGCGGTGGCGCTCGGTCACCACGTCGCCGTAGATGCTGTGCGCCAGCGTGCCGGGTGTCACGTCGGAGCTTTGCGCGCCCAGGCGCATGGTGCCGCCCAGGTCGGACTTCTCGTCGCGCGTCTTGATGCTGCCGTCGGCGTCCTTCCACTCGGTGATCAAGGCGATCACGGGGGTCGGCGTCGCCGGGTCGAACTCGGTGCTGTTGGCGTTCTTCAGGCCCGCCACGTTGCGGGCGTACTCGATGGTCGCGACCTGCATGCCCAGGCAGATGCCCAGGTAGGGCACCAGCGTTTCGCGGGCGAACTTGGCGGCGGAGATCTTGCCTTCGACACCGCGCTGGCCGAAGCCGCCGGGCACCAGCACGCCGTCGTACTTCGACAGGCGCGACACGTCCTGCGGCGTGATGGTTTCCGAGTCGATGTAGTCGATCTTCACACGGGCATGGTTCTTCATGCCGGCATGGCGCAGCGCCTCGTTGAGCGACTTGTAGCTGTCCGACAGGTCGACGTACTTGCCGACCATGGCGATGCTCACTTCGCGCTGCGGGTGCTCGACCTCGTACACCAGATCGTCCCAGCGTTGCAGCTTGGCCGGCGGCGTGTTGATGCGCAGCTTGTCGCAGATCAGGCCGTCCAGGCCCTGCTCGTGCAGCATGCGCGGCACCTTGTAGATGGTGTCCACGTCCCACATCGAGATCACGCCCCATTCGGGCACGTTCGAGAACAGCGAGATCTTGGCGCGTTCGTCGTCCGGGATCGGCCGGTCGGCGCGGCAGAGCAGCACGTCGGCCTGGATGCCGATGGCGCGCAGTTCCTTGGCGGTGTGCTGGGTCGGCTTGGTCTTGAGTTCGCCGGCCGCGGCGATCCACGGCACGTACGACAGGTGCACGAAGGCCGAGTTGTTGGGGCCGTTGCGCAGGCTCATCTGGCGCACCGCTTCGAGGAAGGGCAGCGACTCGATGTCACCGACCGTGCCGCCGATTTCGACGATGGCCACGTCGACCTCGTGCGCCGTGCCGATGCCGGCGCCGCGCTTGATGTATTCCTGGATCTCGTTGGTGATGTGCGGGATCACCTGCACCGTCTTGCCGAGGTAGTCGCCGCGGCGTTCCTTCTCGAGGACCGACTTGTAGATCTGGCCGGTCGTGAAGTTGTTGGCCTTGCGCATCCGCGTGTTGATGAAGCGCTCGTAATGGCCGAGGTCGAGGTCGGTCTCGGCGCCGTCGTCGGTGACGAACACCTCACCGTGCTGGAACGGTGACATCGTGCCGGGATCGACGTTGATGTACGGATCCAGCTTGATGAGGGTGACTTTGAGGCCGCGCGATTCGAGGATGGCGGCGAGCGAGGCGGAGGCGATTCCCTTGCCCAGGGAAGACACCACACCGCCGGTGACGAAGACGAATTTGGTCATGCCATTTCCAGACTTTGAAGTCCGGTCAGTGGGAAATGAGGATTATAGGCGGCCCACTTAAACTTGCCCCATGCAAGACCTCTCCGGCAAACACATCGTTCTCGGACTCACGGGCGGCGTCGCCTGCTACAAGTCGGCCGAGCTCTGCCGGCTCTTCGTCAAGGCCGGCGCGACGGTGCAGGTGGTGATGACCGAGGCGGCGACGCAGTTCATGACGCCGGTCACCATGCAGGCGCTGTCCGGCCGCCGCGTCTACAGCTCGCAGTGGGATCCGCGCGAGGACAACAACATGCCGCACATCAACCTGAGCCGCGAGGCCGATGCGATCGTGCTGGCGCCGTGCAGCGCCGACTTCGTTGCGCGGCTGGCCGAGGGGCGCAGCGACGAGCTGCTGAGCCTGCTATGCCTGGCCCGGCCGATGGACCGCGTGCCGCTGCTGATCGCCCCCGCCATGAACCGCGAGATGTGGGCCCACCCCGCGACCCAGCGCAACCTGCAGCAGGTGGCCGCCGACGGCGCCACGATGCTGGGCGTGGGCAGTGGCTGGCAGGCCTGCGGCGAGACCGGCGACGGTCGCATGCTCGAGCCAGCCCAATTGCTCGAGGACATCACGGCCTTCTTCCAGCCCAAGCTGCTGGTGGGCCAGCGGGTGCTGGTCACGGCTGGCCCGACCTTCGAGGCCTTGGACCCGATCCGCGGCATCACCAACCATTCGTCCGGGAAGATGGGTTTCTCCATCGCCCGCGCCGCGCGCGAAGCCGGCGCCGAAGTCACGCTGATCGCCGGCCCGGTGCACCAGGCCACCCCGCGCGGCGTGCGGCGCATCGACGTGATGTCCGCGCTGGAGATGCGCGACGCGGCCGAGCGCGAGGCCCGCAGCGCCTCGATCTTCGTCGCCACGGCGGCGGTGGCCGACTGGCGACCGGCCTCGCACAGCGAGCAGAAGATCAAGAAGGACGGCAGCGGCCAGCCGCCAGTGCTGCATTTCGTCGAGAACCCGGACATCCTGGCGACGCTCGCGCAGAGCGCGCGCGGGCGCAGCGGCGAACTCTTCTGCGTCGGCTTCGCGGCCGAGAGCGAGAACCTCGCCGAACACGCCAAGGCCAAGCGCGCGCGCAAGGGCATCCCGCTGCTGGTGGGGAACATCGGTCCGCTGACCTTCGGGCAGGACGACAACAGCCTGCTGCTGGTCGACGCCGACGGCGTGCGAGAACTTCCGCGCGCGCCCAAGCTGCAGCTCGCACGGGAGCTGGTCGCAGAAATCGCCGCGCGACTGTCGGCCGTGCGCCAGCCATGACCAGGAGACCGACATGAACCAGCACAACGCGCAGTGGAACACCCCGCCCGACGGCGATTTCGCGCGTCTCGTGGAGCAACTCTCCGCCCGTTCAGCCATCGCCCGTCGTGCCTCCGAGGCCGATGGTGACCATGCGCTCGACGTCGGCATGGCGCCGACGGACCAGCCTTCCGATGGCATGTCGCCGCAGCGGGGCGTGGCACGAGCGCGACCGGTCGTGACCCAGACGGCAGCTGATGCGACGCCCGGTGTCGCTCGCCCGGCGTCGGTGGACCTGATCCGCGGTGCGGTCCTGGTGTGGGTCGGCCTGCTGGTCGCGATGATCGTGGCCGACCTGCCCCTTGGCCTGGTGGTGCTCGTCCTCGGTAGCGGCCTCTGGCTGGCCCACCGGTTCCGCCGGCGCCTCCTGCCGCCCGGCATCACCACATGGCGTACCTGGCTGGAAGACATGGCGCGCCAGGCCGCCGAGAAACAGCAACAGCAACGACAAAAAGGCAAGTGAACCCGTGAACGTCGACGTCCGCATCCTCGATCCGCGCATGGCGGACCAACTCCCCGCCTATGCCACGCCCGGCAGCGCCGGCCTCGACCTGCGCGCCTGCCTCGACGCGCCGATCACCCTCGAGCCCAATGCGTGGCAACTGGTCGGCACCGGCATCGCCATCCATTTGGCCGACCCCGGCTACGCGGCCTTGATCCTTCCGCGCTCGGGCCTGGGCCACAAGCACGGCATCGTGCTGGGCAACCTGGTCGGGCTGATCGACAGCGATTACCAGGGCGAATTGAAGGTCAGCGCCTGGAACCGCAGCGACACCGCCTTCGTGTTGCAGCCCATGGAGCGGCTGGCCCAGTTGGTGATCGTTCCGGTGGTGCAGGCGCGGTTCAACGTGGTGGCCGAATTCCCGCCGAGCGAGCGCGGCGAGGGCGGCTACGGCTCCACCGGGCGAAGCTGATTCGCACCGCACTCTGCGAATGTGTCCCTGGTGCAAAGTCGGGAACTCCCTACAAGGCGGTCTCCTCGAACTCTCCATGATCCGCCAGCAGAATGAGCGGTCATCGGACCGCAGGTCGGCGCGTTAAGAGAGGCCAGCGCTTCCCATTCAACAGGTTTCGTGGAGTAACACACATGAAGAAACAACTTCGCATCCTTTCGCTCACAGCAGCCGTGGTGGCACTCGCCACGCTGACCGCCTGTGTGGCACCGCAACCGGTCTACGAGACCGCCCGCTATCCCTACCATCCGCATGCCCAGCCGGCGTACGCGGCGCCGCAGGGCCCTTATGCGGAGTACGGCCAGATCGCCAACATCGAGGTGGTTCGCAGCGAAACACGCGGCGCGGCGCCCGGCGGCGGCGGTGCGGTCGCGGGCGGCGTGATTGGCGGTGTGCTCGGCAACCAGATCGGCCACGGCGGCGGTCGGGCGGCGGCCACGGCCCTGGGCATCGTCGGCGGCGCGCTGCTGGGCAACAACATCGAGGCCAACAACAATGCGCCGCGTGCCTATGAGAGCTATCGCATCTCCGTGCAGATCGATCGCGGCGGCTACCGGGCCTTCGACGTGCCGACGCCGGGCGATCTGCGGATCGGCGATCGGGTGGTGATCAACGGCGGGCAGATTTCGAGGTATTAACCCACCCCCGAAGCGGCGCACTGCGTGTCGCCGCCTCCCCCTCAAGGGGGCGATACCGGCGGACTGGCGGAGCCAGATCCGCGGTATCCCTGGAACAAGAAAGCCCCGCATCGCGGGGCTTTCTATTGGGGCGTTTCTTGTCGGTTCAGTGCAGGGTGTCGCTGCCGGGCGTGGCCGAGGCCAGCTTGAAGAAGCCGGTCCCCGCGGAGCCGCGGCCGATTTCTTCCTCGGTCGCTTCGCGCACGGAACGCACGGTCATGTCCAGGCGCAGCGCGATGCCGGCGAGCGGGTGGTTGCCGTCGAGCACGAGATGGTCGGGGTAGATTTCGGCGACGGTGTAGATCACGTCCTTGGGCATGTCGGGGTTCACGCCGTCGGGCAGGGCGGCGCCGTCGAAGGTCATGCCTTCCTCGGTGCCTTCGGGGAAGAGCGTGCGCGGCTCGAGAAAGAGCAACTGGTCGTTGAAGTCGCCGAAGGCCTGCTCGGGCTCGAGTTGCACCTGCACCCGCGCGCCCGGTTCGTGGCCCTGCAGCACGGCTTCGATCGCATCGAAAAGATCGTCGCCGCCGACGAGAAACTCGACCGGTTCATCCAGCACGTCGAGCACGTCGCCGAGGGTGTCTTTGAGCGTCCAGGTCAGGCCGACCACGCATTGTTCAGAAATTTCCATTGCAGAATTCTCCCATGGACATTCATTCCCCTCTCACGCTCCTGGGCGGACTCACGGCGGCGCAGTTCATGCGCCGCCATTGGCAGAAGAAGCCGCTGCTGGTGCGCCAGGCCGTGCCCCAGATGGTGCCGCCGGTGCCGCGCAGCGCGCTGTTCGACCTCGCGGCGCAGGAAGACGTCGAGTCGCGCCTGATCCGGCAGGGCCCGAAGGGCTGGTCGCTCAAGCACGGCCCTTTCGCGCGGCGCGCCGTGCCGTCGTTGCAGCAGCCGGGCTGGACGCTGCTGGTGCAGGGTGTCGACCTGCACCACGCGGGCGCCCATGCGCTGATGCGCGAGTTCCGCTTCCTGCCCGATGCACGGCTGGACGACCTGATGATCAGCTACGCCAGCGACACCGGCGGCGTCGGCCCGCACTTTGACAGCTACGACGTGTTCCTGCTACAGGCGAGCGGGCGCCGGCGCTGGTCGATCGGCCGGCAGCGCGACCTGCGGCTGCAGCCCGACGTGCCGCTCAAGATCCTCGAACATTTCGAGCCGGAAGAGAGCTTCGTGCTCGAGGCCGGCGACATGCTGTACCTGCCGCCGCGCTATGCGCACGACGGCGTGGCGGTCGGAGGCGACTGCATGACCTATTCCATTGGCCTGCGCACCCCGGCCGCTGCGCCGCTGGGCGCCGACCTGCTGTCGCGCATGGCCGAGGCGCAGGCCGATGGGCTGCAGGACGCTCCGGATCGTCCGTCGGTGTACTACCGCGACCCCGGTCAGGTGGCGGTCGAGCACCCCGCCGCCATGCCGGGCGCCTTGCAGGCCTTCGCGCGGCAGGCCGTGGAGGCGGCGCTGCGCGACCCCGACGCGATCGACCGCGCGCTGGGCGAATCGATGACCGAGCCCAAGTCCAACGTGTGGTTCGATGCGCGCGAGGCGCCCGACACGCTGCAGGGCGTGCGGCTCGACCGCCGCACCCGCATGCTCTACGACGCGCGCCACCTCTACATCAACGGCGAGAGCTTCCGTGCCGGCGGCCGCGACGCGACCCTGATGCGCCGCCTGGCCGACCAGCGCGCCCTCGATACGCGAGACCTGGCGCGTGCCAGCGACGACGCGCGAGCCCTCCTGAGCGACTGGTGCGAGGCCGGGTGGGCCCATGCCGACTGACACGCCGCCCGTCGATGGGCCCGCATTGCCCGACGGTCCGTTCGATGGCCGCGTGGCCTTCGATGCGCTTCTGCGCAGCGCCTTCGACGCGGCGGCGCAGCAGGGCTGGCGCGAAATCATCTTCAGCGACCCCGGCTTCGCCGACTGGCCGCTGGGCGAGCGCCGCAGCATTGCCGCTCTGCAGGCCTGGGCGGCGAGCGGCCGCAGCCTCCTGCTGCTGGCCGAGGACTTCAAGGTCTTTGATCGCTCGCACGCGCGCTTCGTCGAGTGGCGCCGGCTGTGGAGCCACGTGGTCGATGCACGCGCCTGCAGCGGCACGGGCGCGCCGTCGGTGCCGAGCCTGATCCTCACGTCGACCTGGTCGTTGCACCGCATCGACGCCGAGCGCAGCCGTGGCGTGTGCAGCCATCAGGCCGACAACCGACGCGCCTTGCGCGAGCGGATCGATGAATGCCTGCGCCATGCGCGGCCTGCCTTTGCGGCCACGACGCTGGGCCTGTAAGCCGAGGCCGCGCTCACGTTTTGATGCAGGAATGCGGTCCTAGAATTTTTGTTCATGCATTCATTCAAGGAGACGCCATGAACAAATCCGTGCTGATCGCCGCCGTCATCGCCGCGGCCGCCCTGGCCGCCTGCGGCAAGAAGGAGGAGTCGGCCCCCGCGGTGGTGACGCCCCCGCCGGCCTCGGTTTCGCCGGCACCCGCAGCACCGGCGTCGTCCGAGCCGGCGACTGCGCCGTCGTCGTCGGCCTCGTCGGCCCTCGACGCGGCCAATGCCGCCACCGAGGCTGCCCGCAACGCCGCCTCCGCACCCAAGTAAGTCGACGTTCCGGCGCCCAAGAAAAAGCCCGCCCGGGTCGACCCGGGCGGGCTTTTTCTTGGGACGTCAGGGTTGCACGCAGAGGATCAAGACGGATCCTTGCCGCGCGTACGCCCCACACCGCTGAAGATGCCGATGCCCAACAGGACGAGGGCGCCGATGCCGATGTACAGGGTCGGCACCCCGGCGACCGAGGCGCCCCAGGCGAGGCCGCCCAGGAAGATCACGAAACCGATCATGTAAAGCGCGAAGGACATGGTTCTCTCTCCGATTTTTTGGATGAACGGACTCTGGGCCTTCGCACCTGATTCCGGCAGGCGCCGGAAGCGCCAAACCGTGTCGGAGCGAGCCTACTGATCAGCCTTCGCGACTGGCGGCGTCCAGGGCCGCGATGGATGCATCGTCGAGTTTCAGCGTAGCGGCTTTCGTCAACTCGTCCAGCTGCGCGGTCGAGGTGGCACTGGCGATCGGTGCCGTCACCGCCGGCTGCGCGATCTGCCAGGCGATGGCCACTTGCGCGGGTGTCGCGCCGTGCGCGGCCGCCACTGCATCGAGTGCGGAGAGGATGCGGAGGCCTCGCGCGTTCAGGTATTTCTTGGTGGTGTTGGCGCCGCGTGCGCTCTTGCCCGCGTCGGCCTCGCTGCGGTACTTGCCTGTCAGGAAGCCCGCCGCCAGCGCATAGAAATTGATCACGCCCACGCCGCGCTCCCGGCACAGCGGCGCCAAGGCGTCTTCGAACACCGCGCGGTCGTACAGGTTGTAGAGCGGCTGCAGGCTTTCGTAGCGCGGCAAGCCGAGGCGTTCGGACACGTCCAGCGCTTCGGCCAGGCGCGGCGCGCTGTAGTTCGACGCGCCGATCGCGCGCACCTTGCCCGCCTTGATGAGGCCGGCGAAGGCTTCCATCGTCTCTTCGAGCGGCGTGCCCGCATCGTCGTCGTGCGACTGGTAGAGGTCGATGTGGTCGGTCTTGAGCCGCATCAACGACGCATCGACCGCCTCGCGGACGTACGCCGCCGACAGGCCCACCTTGCCCTCGCCCATCGGCTTGCCGACCTTGGTCGCGAGCACGATGCGGTTGCGCTTGCCGCTCTGGCGCAGCCACTTGCCGATGATCGTTTCCGACTCGCCCCCCACGTGGCCCGGCACCCAGCTGGAATAGACGTCGGCCGTGTCGACGAAGTTGAAGCCCGCATCGAGCCAGGCGTCGAGCAGGCGGAAGGACTGGGCCTCGTCGACGGTCCACCCGAAGACGTTGCCACCGAAAGCCAGCGGGGACACCTGGAGGCCGGAGCGGCCGAGTTCGCGAAGTTGCATGGGTTTCTCCTGGAAAAGGTCAGACAAGTCCGAAGGCGCCGAGCAGTGCCCCGGCGCCGAGCAGCCAGAGCAGGTGCACGCGGGTGCGCCAGACGATGAGGGCGGTGATGGCCGTCAGCAGCCACAGGCGCCAGGCCGGCACGTCGGCGGCGACGTTGCCGGCCGCCAGCACCCAGCCGGTGGCGATCAAGAGGCCGACCACCACCGGCGCCATGCCCTGCTTGAAGGCGCGCACCTCGCGCCGCTCGCGGTTGCGGTGGCCCCAGCGGGTGGCGAAGTAGGTGAGGGTGGTGCTCGGCACCATGATGCCGACCATGGTCACGGCCAGGCCGAACAGGCCCAGCAGCCAGGCGCGCGGGCCGGCGCCGATGCCGCCGCCCGCGTTCAGCCCGACGTTCCAGCCCATCAGGCCGACGAACAGCACGTTGGGGCCGGGCGCCGCCTGCGCGATGGCGACCGACGAGGTGAACTGCGCCTCGGTCAGCCAGCCGTGCTGGTCGACCAGGTAGCGGTGCATGTCGGGCACGGTGGTGATCGCGCCGCTGACCGAGAGCAGCGACAGCATCAGGTACTGCGCGAGCAGCGCCAGCCAGTCGTGCCAGTGCATCGTGATGGTCATGGCGCGGGCCCTTCCACCGGACGCAGGCGCCGCCAGGTTTCGCCGCAGGCCGCGCCACCCACCACGATCAGCACCCAGCCCAGCGGAATGCGCAGCCAGGCGATGGCGGCGAGGACGACCGCGACAATCGCCAGCGACAGCCCGAAGCCGAGCGGCAGCCGGCGCAGCGCCGGGAGCAGCTTGATGCCGGTGGCGGCGATCAGCCCCGCGGCCACGGCGCCCATGCCGCGCAGCGCGCCCGCCACCTGCGGATTGCCGGCGTAGTGCGCGTACAGCACCGCCAGCGCGAGGATCACGACCAGCGGCACCGTGAGCATGCCGGCCAGCGCCGCCGCGGCGCCGCGCAGGCCGAAATAGCGGTCGCCGATCATCACCGACAGGTTGATCACGTTGGGCCCCGGCAGCACCTGGGCGACGGCCCAGTCCTCCAGGAATTCCTCGGGCGTGAGCCACTTCTTCTTCTCGACGACCTCGCGCTGCACGATGGCCAGCACGCCGCCGAAGCCCTGCAGGGCCAGCCAGGTGAAGGAGACGAAGAGATCGCGTGGCGACTGGGGGCGGGGGCGGTCGGTGGCCGTGGGGGCGGCGGCGTCCGGGGCGATCGGCTGCATAAGCGATCGATTATGGGCGGGCCGGGGTGGTCGTGCTGCCGTCGGCGGCACGGGCGCTGCGCCGACAGGCCCACGCCTGGCTTGCTGCCACACTGCCGACCATGCAATTGCGTGCACTCGTCGATCTCTCCCGGCAGGCCTTCCTCTCCTGGAAGAACGACTACGCGCCCAGCATGGGGGCCGCGCTGGCCTACTACACGGTCTTCTCGGTGGCCCCGCTGCTGCTGATCGTGATCTCGGTAGCCGGCCTGGTGTTCGGCCAGGAAGCAGCGCGCGGCGAGATCTTCGCGCAGCTCTCGGGCCTGATGGGCGCCCAGGGCGCGCTGGCGGTGCAGGGCATGCTCGAGGCCGTCAACAAGCCACGCGAGGGCATCATCGCCACCGTGATCGGCCTGGCGCTGCTGGTGGTCGGCGCCACCACCGTCTTCGGCGAACTGCAGGACGCGATGGACCGCATCTGGCGGGCACCGGCGCGCAATACCGGCGGCGGCGTCTTCGGCCTGCTGCGCGTGCGCCTGCTGTCCTTCAGCATGATCATGGGCATCGGCTTTCTGTTGATCGTGTCGCTGGTCGCGAGCGCGGCCATCGCGGCGCTGGGCAAGTGGTGGGCGCCGGTCTTCGGCGGCTGGGAGGTGCTGGCACAGGGCGTCAACTTCGTCGTCAGCTTCGGCATGGTCACCGTCATCTTCGCGATGATCTACAAGCTCATGCCGCGGGTGCGGGTGGAATGGCGCGACGTGTGGGTGGGGGCGGGCGTCACGGCGCTGCTCTTCACCGTCGGCAAGCACCTGATCGGCCTGTACATCGGCAAGAGCAGCGTGGCCTCGGGCTATGGCGCGGCGGGCTCGCTGGTCGTGGTGCTGGTGTGGGTCTATTACTCGGCGCAGATCTTCCTGCTGGGGGCCGAGTTCACCTGGGTCTACGCCCACCAATACGGCTCGCTGCGCGGCAAGCCGCAGCCTCAGGAGCACGTGCCGCAGCAGCCCGCGCCGTTGCGATGAACGGTTGAAGGCCGTCAGCCGGCAAAGCCGCCCTCGTCGAGAAAGCGCTGTTCCTCTGGGGTCGTGGTGCGTCCGAGCGCGGCGTTGCGGTGCGGAAAGCGGCCGAAGCGCTGGATGATGTCGCGGTGCAGGATCGCGAAGCGCAGGTTGTCGGCCAGGTCGGCGCAGAGCTCGACGCAGCGTTCCTGGTCGGCGAGCGACTCGGCATGCATGAAGGGCATGTAGAAGAAGGCCCGCAGCGCATCGTCGACCTGGCGGTCGAAGCCGGCGTCGATGGCGGCACGGGCCAGGGCCAGCGCCTTGCCGTCGGTCGCGAACATGTGGCCGCTGTTGCGCCAGGCGTTGCGCGGCAACTGGTCGAGCAGGATCAGAAGCGCGAGAGCCCCGTCGGGCGCCGACGCCCAGCCGTCGAGCGCACCGGTCGCGGCCGCGTGGTGCGCCAACTCGAAACGCGCCTTGAAATCCGCGTCGAAGGCGGCGTCTTTCTTGAACCACCGCTGGGGACCGGCGTCGCTCCAGAAGCGCGTGACATCGTCAGGAGAAGGCTGTGGGTTCATGCGCGGGATGATGCCATCGGCAGGCGGGCTTGGTGTCCAATGTCAGGCATGACCTCCACCCCCCGCCCCAAGACCCGCCGATCGGCCTCGCGCCTGGACATCACGAAGGCGCGCCGCGCCCTGGTGCTGCAAGGTGGCGGCGCACTCGGTGCCTACCAGGCCGGCGTCTATGCCGGCGTCACCGAGAAGCACAAGCAGCTCGATTGGGTGGCCGGCGTGTCGATCGGCGCGGTCAATGCCGCGCTCATCGCCGGCAACCCGCCGGAGAAGCGCGTCGAGCGCCTGAAGGAGTTCTGGCACCTGGTGTCTTCCGGCCCGGCGCAGCGCCTGCCGAGCTGGGCCGGCCAGCGCGTCTGGCGCAACCAGTGGAGTGCCAGTGCGGCCACGCTGTTCGGCATTCCCGGCTTCTTCGAGCCGCGACGCAACCCCGCGCTGCTGCTGGGCGGCGCAGCGCCGGTGCTCAGCTACTACGACACGGCGCCGCTGCAGGCGACGCTCGAGCGGCTGGTCGACTTCGACCGCATCAACGACGGCGGCATCCGCTTCAGCGTGGGCGCGGTCAACGTGCGCAGCGGCAACTCGGTGTACTTCGACAACACCGTGCAGCGCATCGGGCCCGAGCACATCCTGGCCAGCGGTGCGCTGCCGCCAGGCTTCGCGCCGGTGCACATCGACGGCGAGGACTACTGGGACGGGGGCATCGTGTCGAACACGCCGTTGCAGTACGTGCTCGACACCCATCCGCGCACCGAGCCGCTGATGGTGCTGCAGGTCGACCTGTTCAGTGCGCACGGCGACATGCCGCGCACGCTGGCCGAGGCGATGGAGCGGCAGAAGGACATCACCTATTCGAGCCGCACCCGCATGAACACCGATGCGATGGCCGCCAACATGAACCTGCAGCAGGCCATCGCCGACCTGATGGCCAAGATGCCGGAGCGCCTGCGCAAGGACCCGGCGGTGGCCGCCATCTGCGCCGAGCTGACGCACCAGCCGATCGAGATCGTCCACCTGATCTACCGCGACAAGCACCACGAGCTGGAATCGAAGGACTACGAGTTCTCGCGCGCGTCGGTCGAAGACCATTGGGAGGCCGGCCTGCGCGACATCCGCAACACGCTGGACCATCCGGAGTTGCTGCAGGAGGCCTCGCAGGTCAACGGCGTCACCACCTTCGACCTGACCGAACCGAACGCGCACCGCGTTCGCCGCCCCTTGCAATTGCCGGCCGTGCGCCAGGGGCGCTGAGCCGGTCAGCTTCGTCAAAGGCTTTCAACGTAGTCTGTGTCTATCTTTTCACCTCCACAAGGACATCCCATGCAACTCAAGGACAAGGTCGCCTTCATCACCGGCTCGGCCAGCGGCATCGGCAAGGAAATCGCGCTCCTGTTCGCGCAGGAAGGCGCGAAGATCGTCATCGCCGACCTCAACAAGGCCGCGGCGGATGCCACAGCCGCCGAGCTTCAGGCCAAGGGCGCGCAGGCCATCGGCGTGGCGGTCGACGTGACCAGCGAAGAGCAGGTCGACGCGGCCGTCGAAGAGGCGGCCAAGGCCTTCGGCGGCATCGATATTCTGGTCAGCAACGCCGGCATCCAGATCGTGCACCCGGTGGAGGAATTCACTTTCGCCGACTGGAAGAAGATGCTGGCCATCCACCTCGACGGCGCCTTCCTCACGACCAAGGCCTGCCTCAAGCACATGTACGCACAGGGCCGCGGCGGCAGCGTGATCTACATGGGCTCGGTGCATTCCAAGGAAGCCTCGGTGCTGAAGGCGCCTTACGTGACGGCCAAGCACGGCCTCATCGGCCTGTCCAAGACCGTGGCCAAGGAAGGCGCCAAGTACGGCGTTCGCTCCAACGTCATCTGCCCGGGTTTCGTGCGCACGCCGCTGGTCGAGAAGCAGATCCCCGAGCAGGCCAAGACGCTCGGCATCACCGAGGAACAGGTCGTCAAGAACGTGATGCTCAAGGACACGGTCGATGGCGAATTCACCACGACCGACGACGTGGCGCGCGTGGCCCTGCTGTTTGCCGCTTTCCCGACCAATGCGCTGACCGGCCAGTCGCTCATCGTCAGCCACGGCTGGAGCATGGAATAAGGTCGCGCTACAGCCTCAGTTCCCAGGTCTCGCCGACGAGCTGCTGGCCGAAGCCCTCGTAGGGCTCGGACTTGACGAGCCGGAAGCCGCGCTTGGCATAAATGCCACGCGCCGCCGTGAGGCAGCTGTTGGTCCACAGCACCATCTTCCGGTAGCCCTTGGCGCGCGCGAAGGCGATGCATTCGTCGGTGAGCCGCGCCCCCAGGCCCAGGCCGCGCGCCTGGGGCGTGAGGATGAGCATCCGCAGCTGCGCCGTGGTGGCCGACTTGCGCACCACAAAGATCGCGCCGACCCGCTCGCCGTCGAGCTCGGCGATCCAGCACTTCTCCCAGTCGGGCTGGAACCTGCGCACGAAGTCGGCCGCGATGCCGGCGACCAGTGCCTCGAAGCGCATGTCCCATCCGTAGTCGCGGGCGTAGAGCGCGCCGTGCTGCTGCACGACCCAGCCGATGTCGCCCGGCCGGGGATCGCGCAACACGACCTGGCGCGAAGCCGTCGGCGCGTCGGCGAGCAACGCTTCGACCCGCGCCATGGCGTCGACCAGTTGCTGCCGTGGGCCGGGCGGCAGGGGCCGGAGCAGGGCGGCCGCATCGTCGCGGGACCGCTGCTGCAGCGGGGCGAAGGCGGCGTGACCGGCCTCGGTCAGCGTCAGCAGGCTTTGTCGCCCATCCTCGGGGCTGGGGTTGCGCGTCAGCCAGGCCGCGGCCTCGAAGCGCTTGAGGATGCGGCTGAGGTAACCGGCGTCGAGCCCCAGGTCGTGCATCAGGTCGCGCGCCACGACGCCCGGCCGATGGGCCAGTTCGTACAACACGCGGACATCGGTCAGCGACAGCGCGCTGCCCAGGTACGGCTCGAGCACGCCGATGCGGCGGGTGAAGAAGCGGTTGAAGCGGCGCACCGCCTTGACGGCTTCGGATGCAACGGGCTCGGGGTGGGCTGTGGCGGGCATCGGCGGATTTTGGCGTCAACAAGTTGACTTGGTCAATCAAAACAAGACCTGTTGGGGGGCAGGGCACTCTCGGCAGAGGCGACAAAAACGACCCGTCCGCCTACAATCGCGGGTTGCCCTCCGCAGGCCCGAAGGCCCAGGCCGCCTTCCAGGCCTGACACACTGACCCCCGATAGTCCCCCGATGAACGCCCCCGTCGACGTCTCCTTTTTCGCGCGCGCCGCCAAGCCGCTGACCAGCTACCGCAAGTACTGGGCGGCGCGGTTCGGCACGGCGAAATTCCTGCCGACCTCGCGCCAGGAAATGGACGCCCTCGGCTGGGACAGCTGCGACGTGATCGTGGTCACCGGCGACGCCTACGTCGACCACCCCAGTTTCGGCATGTCGGTCATCGGACGCATGCTCGAAGGGCAGGGCTTCCGTGTGGGCATCATCGCGCAGCCCGACTGGCAGAGCGCCGATCCCTTCAAGGTGCTGGGCAAGCCGAACCTGTTCTTCGGCGTGACCGCCGGCAACATGGATTCGATGATCAACCGCTACACGGCGGACCGCAAGATCCGCAGCGACGACGCCTACACGCCCGGCGACGTCGGCGGCGCGCGGCCCGACCGCGCGGCCATCGTCTACTCGCAGCGCTGCAAGGAAGCCTGGAGCGACGTGCCGATCATCCTGGGTGGCATCGAAGGCAGCCTGCGCCGCATTGCCCACTACGACTACTGGTCGGACAAGGTGCGCCGCTCGATCGTGGTCGACGCCAAGTGCGACCTGCTGCTCTACGGCAACGCCGAACGCGCCATCGTCGAGATCGCGCACCGCCTGGCCGCCAAGGAGCCGGTGCAGCAGATCACCGATGTGCGCGGCACCGCCTTCGTGCGGCGCGAGACGCCAGAAGCCTGGTTCGAGATCAACTCGACCAGCGTCGACGAGCCCGGCCGCGTCGAGGCGCACGTGAACCCCTACCTCATGGTGTCGGACCAGGCCAAGGCCAACGGCGCCACCTGCGCCAAGGAAGACGAGGCCCAGGTCGTGGCCGCCACCGCCGAAGCGGCCGGCGCTCAGGCCCTGGCCGCGGTGCGTGCGCGCTCGGCCGACGTGAACCCGGCGATCAAGCCCATCACTTTCGTCGCCAACCCGTCGGTCAAGCTGAAGGTCCCGCCGCGCGACCGCTCGGTGATCCGCCTGCCCTCGTACGAGCAGGTGCGCGCCGACCCGGTGCTCTACGCGCATGCCAACCGCGTGCTGCACCTCGAGACCAACCCCGGCAACGCCCGCGCGCTCGTGCAGGCGCATGGCGAAGGCCACACCGCACGCGACGTGTGGATCAACCCGCCGCCCATCCCGCTGACCACGGCCGAGATGGACCACGTGTTCGACCTGCCGTACGCGCGCAGCCCGCATCCGCGCTATGCGGACGAGAACGGCAGCCACGACGGCGCCACCAAGATCCCGGCCTGGGAGATGATCCGCTTTTCCGTGAACATCATGCGCGGCTGCTTCGGCGGCTGCACCTTCTGCTCGATCACCGAGCACGAGGGCCGCATCATCCAGAGCCGCTCCGAAGAGTCGATCATCAAGGAGGTCGAGGCCATCCGCGACAGCGTGAGCGGCTTCACCGGCACCATCTCCGACCTGGGCGGCCCGACGGCCAACATGTACCGGCTCGGCTGCAAGAGCCCCGAGATCGAGGCTGCCTGCCGCAAGCCCAGTTGCGTGTACCCGGGCATCTGCTCGAACCTGGGCACCAACCACGATCCGCTCATCAAGATCTACCGCCGCGCGCGTGCGCTGCGCGGCATCAAGAAGATCCTGATCGGCTCCGGCCTGCGCTACGACCTGGCCGTGCAGAGCCCCGAGTACGTCAAGGAACTGGTGCAGCACCACGTCGGCGGCTACCTCAAGATCGCGCCCGAGCACACCGAGCAGGGCCCGCTCACGAAGATGATGAAGCCCGGCATCGGCAGCTACGACAAGTTCAAGCAGATGTTCGAGAAGTTCTCGGCCGAGGCGGGCAAGAAGCAGTACCTCATCCCGTACTTCATCGCGGCGCACCCGGGCACCAGCGACGAGGACATGATGAACCTCGCCATCTGGCTGAAGAAGAACGGCTTCCGCGCCGACCAGGTGCAGACCTTCTACCCGTCGCCCATGGCCACGGCGACGACGATGTACCACACCAACAAGAACCCGCTGCGCAAGATCACGCGCGAGAGCGAAACGGTGGACATCGTGCGCGGCGACAAGCGCCGCCGCCTGCACAAGGCCTTCCTGCGCTACCACGACGCCAACAATTGGCCGCTGCTGCGCGAGGCCTTGAAGAGCATGGGCCGTGCCGACCTGATCGGCAACGGCAAGCACCACCTCATCCCGACCTGGCAGCCGCTCACCGACGGCGGCTACACCAGCGCGCGCCGCAAGAACTCGACCGCGGTGCCGCCTGCGGCCCAGGCTGCGCCCGTCAAGCTCACGCCGGTGAAGCCGTCGAAGGGGCGCATCCTCACGCAGCACACCGGCCTGCCGCCGCGCGACAACGGCACCGCCCGTGGTCCGGCCGGCGTGCCCGGCAAGGGCTTTCGCAAGGCGCGTTGAGCGCGGGGCGGTTTGCGAGGGCGCCACTGCGGCGCGCGACCTTTGTGAGGGCTGTCGAAAGCTTGCGCGGTCACTGCGATGACTTGCATCGGCGAGGTCAATCCCGTACGCTGGCCCGACGTCCACGCGCAGCACCCGAGCCCTTGCGGGCCGCCGGGCCGGACTTGCGGACGCCAAGGAGCCCCGCCATGCCAAGCCGATCGAACGGCCTCACGGCCGAAATGGAAGCAGTGCGAACGCTGGCGCTCGTCGGCGCCGCGGCGGCCGGCAAGAGCTCCCTCGCCGAGGCCTTGCTGTACAAGGCGGGCGCCATCGGGGCCTGCGGCAGCATCGAGCGCGGCAGCACCGTCAGCGACCACGACCCGCTCGAGCGCCGCATGCAGCACTCGCTCAACGCATCGGTGATGCACCTCACGCATGCCGGCACGCGCATCCACTTCATCGACACGCCCGGCGGCGCCGACTTCCTCGGCCAGAGCCTGCCGGCGCTGGAGGCAGTCGAGACGGCGGCGGTGGTCATCAATGCCGCCACCGGCATCGAGCCGATGACGGTGCGCATGATGGCGTACGCGGCCTCGCGCCGCCTTGTCCGCATGATCATCGTCAACAAGATCGACTCGCAAGGCGTCTCGCTGCCCGGTCTGCTGGCCGACATCCAGGCCACCTTCGGCCGCGAATGCCTGCCGCTGAACCTGCCCGACGGGGTCGGCAGGCAGGTGGTGGACTGCTTCTTCAACCGCTTCGGGCAGTCCGACTTCGGCCCCGTCGAAGCGGCGCACCGCGCGCTGGTGGAGCAGGTGGTGGAGGTCGACGCGGCCTTCGTCGACCGTTACCTCGAGGAGGGCGACGTGGATCCGGCCGAGCTGCACGCGCCGCTCGAGCAGGTGCTGCGCGAAGGCCACCTGATCCCCGTGTGCTTCGTCTCGTCGCGCAGCGGTGCCGGCGTGGCCGAGTTGCTGGACGTGATCGTCAAGCTCCTGCCCGACCCGACCGAGGCCAACCCGCCGGACTTCATCGTCGGCGAGGGCGCGGAGGCCAAGCCCATGCAGGCCTCGCCCGACCCGGCGCTGCACGTGCTGGCGCACGTGTTCAAGGTCACGATCGACCCCTATGTCGGCAAGATGGGCATCTTCCGCGTGCACCAGGGCACGCTCACGCGCGACAGCCAGCTCTACATCGGCGACGGCCGCAAGCCCTTCAAGGTGGGGCACCTGTTCATGCTCCAGGGCAAGGACCATGTGGAGGTGTCGCACGCGGTACCCGGCGACATCGTGGCGGTGGCCAAGGTGGAGGAGATCCATTTCGACGCCGTGCTGCACGACGCGGCGGAAGACAGCCATGTCCATCTAGCGCCGCTGGCGTTCCCGGTGCCGGTGTATGGCCTGGCCGTGGAGCCCAAGCGCCATGGCGACGAGCAGCGCGCCTGGGAGATCCTCGGCAAGCTCACCGCCGAGGATCCGTGCCTGCGCATCGAGCACGTGGCCGCGACCAACGAAACGGTCCTCTACGGGCTGGGCGAGCTTCACCTGCGCATCGTGCTCGACCGCCTGCGCGAGGTGTACCGCTTCGAGGTCCAGACGCGGCCGCCGCGCATTGCCTACCGCGAGAGCGTGACCGTGCCGGCCGAAGGCCACCACCGGCACAAGAAACAGACCGGCGGCGCCGGCCAGTTCGGCGAGGTCTTCCTGCGCATCGAGCCGCTGGCGCGCGGCGCGGGCTTCGAGTTTGCCGACGAGGTCAGAGGCGGCGCGATCCCGGGCCAGTTCATCCCCGCGGTCGAGAAGGGCGTGCGCGAGGTGCTGATGTGCGGCGCAATCGCCGGCTACCCCGTGGTCGACGTGCGCGTCGTGGTGCACGACGGCAAGCACCACAGCGTCGACAGCAAGGACATCGCCTTCGCGACCGCCGGCCGCAAGGCCTTCATGGCCGCGATCCGCGAGGCCCGGCCGGTCGTGCTCGAGCCGATCGTCCAGATTGAGATGGACGTGCCGGAGTATTCCGTCGGCGATGTCACGAGCGACCTGTCGTCGCGGCGCGGCCTGGTCACCGGCACGTCGGCCCTCGGGGGCGGCACCGTGACCGTCGGCGGGCAGGTGCCCATGGCCGAGCTGGCCAACTACCAGTCGCGGCTCAACGCGATGACCAGCGGCCAGGGCCGCTACACCATCGCGTTGTCACACTACGAAGCCGTGCCACCGGCCGTCCAGCAGACGCTGATGGGAGAGTATCGGGTGCGCGAAGAGGACTAGGAGAAGCTCAGAGCAATTCGAGCGCGATGCCCTGTGCGCCCCACAGCACCTTGTTGCCGAGCGAACGCAACTGTTCTTTGCACTGTGCCTCTCGCTACGACCCGCAGATGACGCAGACGCGATTTTGCTGAACTGGCTGGCCAGGCAGCCCTGTCGCTCTTCTTGCACGCGCGCCGCCGAGCAATCGACCAGGGCGTACCGTGAGGTCAAATGCTTCCTCACTCGTGCTATTGAGATCACTCTAATTTTTGTGGCTCGTGTCCGGTATGCAGCGGTAGCAGACACTGAAGCTCCCACCGTAGACTTCTGCATCCGGCCAGAACCGACCTTCCCATCACCGGCGCAAACGCATAAATTTCGGGAGGAGCGGGCATGCAGGTTCGCAGCATTTCCACTAACGATTTCGATGCTGTCCATCACCTGCTAGCGACGAGCGGGTGGGCCCATCGGGTCGGTGATATAGATGACCTCAGCCGACTGATTTCGGCGTCGCGGCGTGCGGTGGTTGCGTTGGAAGACTACGAAATCGTTGGCTTCGCGCGGGCGATAACCGACGGAATTTCAACGGGTACGTGTCGATGGTCATCGTCGCCCAGCAGCATCGGCGACAGGGCATCGGACAGGCACTTGTCGAGGGACTTATTGGGTCTGAACCGGAAATCACTTGGGTGCTCCGGGCCGGCAGAACGGGGGCTGCAGAATTCTTCGCAAAGCTGGGCTTCAGCGCCTCGTCGACTGCCATGGAGCGCTCGCGGCGATGGCCGCGGCGCTGAGGGTCTTTACGCCGGATGGGTCGTCACGCCGCTGGCGCTCAGCTTCGACATCGTTCCAGTGGTACCAGCCGACTTCAATGCCATGGAGGCGCCACCCGACGCGTCACCGAATCAGGCGCGCTTCGGGGATGGGGAGTGCGCACGAATGAGAGGGTAGCAACGGTATTCCGGCTAGCATCGCAGGGCCGCTTGCAACCCCTCCGGCCTACAACACCACAATGAAAACAAGAATACTCGGCCTCATCTCCACTGCGACCTTCCTGGTCGGAAGCGTGATTGCAAATGGCGCCGCTGCACAGACGGCGAAGCCGGAGTTGGCAGAAAAGGTGTCTTGGCCGAGCGTCGTTTGCGTCGGTTCACCGGCGGTATGCACACGGATGGATGGCCAAGGCTACCTATTCGCCAAGCCGGATCAGAAGACGATTGTCCTGATTTCGCATGGCAGCCAGGGCCTCGACAGCCGGCTCTTCGACTACGTCGACAGCCTCCAGAAAAATGGCTTCGCGGCCCTTGTGATCGACCACTGGCGGCCGCGTGGCGTCGACGTCTCATACAACGACTATCAGGCGGCGGGGCTCAAGGGCGCCAACGAGTTCAACATGACCTTTGACGTTCTCACGGCATCCGACTGGCTGCGCAGCCAGCGAGGCTTCGAGAAGGTCGGTAGCATGGGAGAGTCCCAGGGCGGCGCCGCGGAAATCATGTACCAGCAGAAGTGGATGCATGAGATGGTGCAGCGGAATGTGCGCCGGCTTTACCAGAAGGGTTTCCAGGTCCGGCCGCTCGACGCGCTGGTGAGCCTCTACGGCTACTGCGGCTATCGCAACGCGGTGAGGGATGCGTTTGCCAGCACGCCTTTCCTCTTCATCACTGGCGAGGTCGACGATGAGACGCCCAGTAGGTACTGCGAGCAGCTGGTGCCCTGGATGAACGAACGAGGTGGCAATGCACAGATCATCATCCTGCCTGGCGAGGGCCACAGCTTCGATGCCCCGTACAAGCGAAATCGAAACTTGTTCGGCCCGCATTACGCCAAGTGCGACATGTACGTCGACGAGACTGGTGTGACCGAGCTGAACAGCGGCGAGAAGATCGCCGGCCAGAGCATCAATCCACTGATGGCAAAGTGCGTCAGCAAAATCTTCCACACGGGCTACTGGCGAGACCGCTTCGTGGCGGTGGACCACTGGATCGGCTTCTTCAAGCGTTCCCTTTAGCGAACAGCCGCCGGTCATTCGTCGCGCGATGAGCCCAAGGCGCAGTCGGAATGTCAGCCCGCTTCAGGAAACGTCCGGCGTCGCCGTCTAACACTTACGCAGCGGCGACTCTGGTTGGCGACAGACGGACTGTTGATGCAGTTCTTGCCGACGGGGCTGAGGCTGAGGCCGGAGCCTGTTTCTCCTCTTCCGTCTTAGCGCGTGAACGGCTGCTTTCAAAAAGGACGAATAGCCGCTCAGGGCAGCGGATTCAACCGGTCGATGCAACACACTAAAAACTGCATGAGCAGAAGGAGTGTTGAATCGCCCCGGATTCCCTAGACACTGTTGAGCCGTTGGGAATGGCGTCGTTCGAACTCTACCGGCGAAGTATCTCCGGCAGTGCCGTGGCGCCGCTTTGGGTTGTAGAACATCTC